>JBFXKO010000014.1:0-78770 GCA_050173715.1 Sedimentibacter sp. | reverse complement strand
CGTCCCCCTGTCTGGGTTATGTATTAATTGCCAACATTTGATACAAGTGCATCATATAACTTCTTTAATGCCTTTTTTTCGATTCTTGATACATAGGAGCGTGAAATGCCTAAAAGCTTTGCTATTTCCCTTTGAGTTTTATGCTCATTGTTTCTGATACCGTAGCGCATTTCAATTATTGTCTTTTCTCTTTTCTGAAGGGTTTTGTCAAGAATATCATCCAATGCTTTTATTTTTTCTTCTTTATCAAGTCTCCCGACAATTTCTTCTCCCTCATACCTGATAATATCAATTAGATAAATATTATTGCCTTCCTTGTCAGTTCCTAACGGTCCTTGAAGTGAAACTTCCTTTTTAAGCTTTTTATCACTTCTGATTGTCATAAGCACTTCATTGTCGATGCACTTGGCAGCATATGTAGCGAGCCGTATGCCTTTGGAACAGTCAAATGTAGAAACAGCCTTTATTAAGCCTATGGTTCCTATTGAAATCAGGTCCTCCTGATCGATTCCCACTGTCTTGTATTTTTTAATAACATGAGCAACCAATCTGAGGTTTCTCTCTATGAGCATGTTTCTAGCTTCTAAATCACCTTCCTTTGACTTAACTATAAGTTCAGCTTCTTCTTCCTTCGCTAAAGGCTGTGGAAATGAACTGCCATTGGTTATGTATCCAAAAATAAAAATAGACAACGGAAACAACAGTTGCAATATATTTTCTATCAAAAAACCACCCCCGGAATTATACATTATATGCAGAAGACCCAAAAAAACTGTATGTACACTTTATTAATTAATTGGAACATTAAGAAATATTTTTTTATTTTTTTGGAAATATATAAAATGTGATAAAATTCGACTCGTCAAAACTGAACATTATTGATAAATGGGGCTGTTGCGTTTAGCATATTCATGTCATCCTGAGAGTCAGCGAAGGATCTCCACAGAATGACACGATACTAAATCACTAACGCAACAGCCCTATGCTAAGTTTTTATCTAACAGTTCTGTTTTGAGTGTTATTATTACCAGTGTTTGTATTTGTATTGTTATTGTTCATATTCATATTCATATTGCAATTCATACGTCTCATCATTTCCATTAGCTGTTCGCAAGTCATAGGAGGCATACCATTTTGCGGCATGCCAGGCATAGGCGGCATAGTAGGTCTTTGAGTACCCGGAGCAGTCGGAGCAGTGGTACCCGGAGGTGTCGGAGTAGGTGTTCCTGGTTGAGTAACAGGCCTTTGAGTTCCAGGAGTAGGCATAGTTGGTGCAGAAGGCATGCCAGGCATAGGTGGCATAGTAGGTCTTTGAGTACCCGGAGCAGGCATTCCAGGCATAGGCTGCATTCCAGGCATTCCAGGCATAGGCTGCATTCCAGGCATACTAGGCATACCAGGCATCATACCAGGTGTAGCAGGCATTCCCGGCATTCCCGGTATTCCAGGAAAACCAGGCATTTGAGGAAATCCCGGTATTCCAGGATAAATATTGCCATCTTCCGGCATATATGGCATAGTTTCAGGCATTCTTGGCAAAGCAGGCATATCGCCATCAGGCATTTCAGAATCAGGTATAAATGGCATTCTACCATTCATTGGAATGTTTGGCATGCTTGGCATAGTTCCTGCCATGTAGGGTACAGGATTTCCAAATGTCATGCCGGGGAAATTTTGTTGATTGCAATTGAACGGCATTGAATCATAATGGGGCATATTTCTATAATTTGAATAACTCATATAATCCTCCAATATTATATTTTTAAAAAATTTCTACTATTAATATACGTAATAAGACATCAATCGGTGAATTAATTTAAGAATTCTTTCTTTACTAATTTATTGACATCTATTACAATATATTTATTGAATAATATTGGAGATTAATGATGTACAAAACAAATTTACATACTCATACTGATTATTGCGACGGCAAATGCAAGACAGAGGAAATGATACTGTCAGCAATAGAATGCAAGTTTCATTCTATTGGCATATCAACCCATGGTCCTGTTCCTTTTGAGACAGACTGGAATATTAAAAAAGAAAAGGTTGAAGAATATATTGATGAGGTACTGTTCCTAAAGAAAAAATATAAAAATGAAATACAGGTTTTCTTGGGAATGGAACTTGATTATATTCCGGAAATAGGATTTGATGAATTTACACAAAAATTAATAAAAAGATTGGATTATTATATAGGCTCAGTTCATTATCTGGGCATGTTAAAAAACAAAACAATGTGGACTGTTGATTATAACACTGAAGAGCTAATCCAAGGCATAAATGAAAGCTTTAATGGAAATGTGAGAAATGCAGTTGAAGCTTATTATAAAACTATTTCAGAAATGGCTCATAATTTTCATCCTCCTATAATTGGTCATCTTGATTTGATCAAAAAGAACAATAAAAACAATGTTCTTTTTGATGAAAATGAAGAGTGGTACAAATATAGTGTAGAAAAATGTCTAGATATTATTAAAAACACAAAATCTATTATAGAAATAAACACTGGCGGTATAGCAAGGGGTTATACCTTTGAACAATACCCTTCAACATTTATACTAAAAATGATTAAGGAAAGAAATATTCCTGTTATTATAAACTCAGACGCTCATACAAGAGAAGGAATTGACTGCAAGTTCAACGAAATGAATGAACTGCTTAAGGCAATGGAATTTAGCTATATGAGCATACTAACAAAAAACGGCTGGACAAAAGATCAAATTTAACTATATTCAAGAAAAATTATATGGTATAATGTTCAATAAGGGCTTTGCCCTTCATTCAGTGGCGCTCGCCGCCTATAGAGGCGGGGGACATTTAATTTAGTTATATTATTTGGTATGCAAATAAAACAAAGGAGTATATTATGATAAATATTTTACTTGTAACACACGGTAATTTCGGAAAGGAATTATTAAAAAGTTCAGAATTGATAATTGGTCCTATTGAGGATGCAGAAGCCATATCGTTTCAGCAAGGAGATAGCTTTGAACTTTTGTTAGGCAAGGTTGAGGAAGCAGTTGAAAGGCTGGCTAAAAATGATCTCATTGTATTTACAGATATGTATGGCGGAAGCCCTTTTAATGCAGTATCAAGAGCAATGAAAAATAATAGTTTTTATCATATTACAGGAATAAATTTTCCTTTGTTTATAGATATAGCTGTAAACAGGGATGCGTATAACCTTGGAGAAATAGCAGAGAAAATTATTAAAAATGGAAAGAAAAGCATAGTGTTTGTTAATGAGAAGTTCTTAGCAGACTAACGGAGGAAAGATGAAAAATATCGTATTAACCAGGATTGATGACAGGTTCATGCACGGGCAGGTTGTAGTTTCCTGGATACCTTATCTTAAAGCTGATGAAGTTATAATCATAGATGATGAATATGCAAATGATGATTTTATGAAATTATTGATTGAAAATGCTGCTCCTGAAAATGTGAGGGTGCATGTTTTTAATTTCAACCAAGCAGCAGCTTATTTAAATGAAAAAGATGAAGGAACAAAAATACTTATACTCTTAAAAAATATAACATACATAAAAAAACTGCTTGAGCAAAATATAAAGTTAAATAAAATCAATGTAGGAAATTTAGGCAGCAGTGCTGAAAGAAAAAAATATTATAATTCTGTTTATTTAAGTGATGATGAGCTTAGCATGCTAAAAGAAGCAAGAAAGCATTCAGAAGTTGAAATTAAGATGCTTCCAAATGATAAAGCATTGACACTGGATTAAAAAAATGAATATTATTCATTATTTTTTATTAAGTTTGTTATATTTTTGGGCAAGCAGTACAGCTCTTTCATTAGGCGTAGGCTATTATACCGTTTACAGGCCTGTAATTGCGGGCTTCTTGACAGGTCTTATACTTAAAGACCCGTTTGTTGGCATGACAGCAGGAGCAGTTGTAAATATCATATACATTGACTTTGTGTCTACTGGCGGCTCCTTTAAGGGAGATCAATGCTTGACAGCAATAATTGCGGCAATTGCAGCAAGTTTACTCAAGCTGTCGCCAATAGAAGCAGCAGCTTCAGCATATCCTTTTGGTTTTTTGGGAATTTTAATCTGGAAATACAGATTAAACATTAATTCTGTTTTTGTAAAAATATATGAAAATAAATATGAAATGGCAAAGAGAGGAATAGAAAAAAGATATCCCGATATCAGCATTTATGATGGACTTTTTCCTCAGCTTATCTTGTACTTTATGAGCACAGCTGTTATTCTTGCAGCAGTGTTTATTATGATTTTATTCTATGATTTTATAGTGAGCATTAAAGAAAGTTTGTTCTTTATTGGTCTTTTCCTTGTATTTGTTGCAACATGGAATATTATTTATAAATTAAACAATAAAAAAAGCACCTTAATTTTTATTGTTGCACTTATCCTTACATTCATAATCAATCCGAAGTCATACATTGTTTTTATAGCTGCAGGGATTATTGTTTCAATATTAGCAAATAAAAAATTATTGTTTAATAATTACAGTAAGACAGACAATGAAGGTAAAATAAACAAAAAGGATTTAATGTATTCATGGTTTATCTGGATGAATTTTTCTCATTCCTGCTACAGCTATGAAAGACTTCAGGGAATGGCTTTTGCACACAGCATGAAAAATATTTTTAAAAAGCTATATGAAAGTCCTGAAGACATTGCTCTTGCAGTACACAAGCACAGTGAACATTTCAATACAGAGCCGAACATGGGTACTCCCATCCATGGACACATTATTTCCTTGGAGGAGAAGCTTGAAGTTACAAATGAGAATAACATTTTATTTATAAAGAAAGGAATGATGGGTATAGCAGCAGGGCTAGGAGATTCATATACACAGGTTGTATTGACTCCGTTGTTTATTTCTATGTCATTGATGCTGTGTTTGGACAATAGCTTTACTTTGTCTCTGATTCCAATAGCGGCGCTTGCTTTTACAATACTTATAATTTCATATTCAGGATTTATGCAGGGCTACTATGAAGGAAAAGAAAGTTTAATTGAAAGAATAAATATAATTAAAAACAGCAGGGTAAAAAAATACTTTCCTTTTATTTTTGCAGGAATATTGGGAGTTTCATTAGGCAAACTATTAATGCTAGACGTCCATGTAGAAAGTTTGACATTGCATGCATTTATTGGTATAATCTCAGTTGCTTATGCAACATATAAAAACAGGAGCTCAAAATGACAAAAAAAAGAGTCGGAATCATGGGAGGCACCTTTGACCCCATCCATTTAGGACATCTGGTTGTTGCTAATGAGGTTTTAAATATTTATAACTTAGACAAGATAATTTTTGTTCCGGCAGGCAATCCGCCACATAAAATAGGAATGATAACAAGCTCCTGGGACAGATATTTTATGACTAGCGTAGCTACCATGTCAAACAATAAATTTGCTGTTTCAGATTTAGAAATAAAAAATGACAGCAAAAGCTATACATTAAATACACTGAAGGAACTTCATGCCATATTTCCAGATACGGAATTTTATTTTATAACGGGAACTGATGCAATTATTGAACTTCCTAATTGGCATGAGCCAAAGGAACTTTTAAAGCTTTGCAAGTTTATTGCTGTATCAAGACCAGGAATAAGCAAGGAAAATGCTGAATTTAAAATAGATGAAATAAGAAAAGATTTAAATGCCCGCATAGAGCTTCTGCAGGTTCCTATGCTTCAAATTTCCTCTACAGATATACGAGACAGATTAAAAAGAGGAGTATCTGCAAAATATTTATTGCCTGAATCTGTGGAGCAATACATAATAAAAAACAATTTATACAGGTGAAATAATGGATTTAAATAAATTAAAGTTTAATGAAATGAAGATAAAGCTTAAAGAGTTAAATCCCGGTTCATATCTTCACTGCTTAAGCACTATGGAGGAAGCTGAAAAACTAGCACTTCATTATGGTTTAGACACAGGAAAGGCTAAAATTGCAGGGCTTCTTCATGACTGTGGAAAAATGAAAAAGGGCAAGGATAATCTCACTCATTCAAAGCTTGGAGCACAGCTTGCCAAAGAAATTTTCAATATACAGGATATAGAAATACTTGATGCCATAATGTACCATACAACAGGCAGAGAAAATATGACTTTGTTGGGCAAAATAATATTTATAGCAGATAAAATTGAACCAAGAAGAAAATATGACGGAGTTGACTCTCTTAGAAAAGCTGCTTATGAAAATATTGACGATGCAATAATAATGTCACTGGAACGCACTATTGAATATGTTAAAATGCGAAATTTAGAGCTTGACAATGAATCAATAAAAACGCTAGAATTTTTAAAGGAGGTAAAATGAAAAAAGACCATAAAAATATAGAGATAATACTCAAAGCTTGCGATAACAAAAAGGCTTATAATTTTACGGTGTTAAATGTATCTAAAACCAGTTCTATAACTGATTACTTTATAATATGCAGCGGCAACAATGAAAGACAGACAGTTGCCATTGCTGATGAGGTTATAAAAAAGGGTTCCGAGGAAGGAATAGATTTTTACTATCAGGAAGGCTTTAACACAGGAAGATGGATTTTATTAGAAACTGACAACATAATTGTTCATATTTTTCACAGAGATGAAAGAGAGATTTATGATTTGGAATCTCTGTGGTATGATAATAATTCTATAGAAGTTGAACAATATGGAATAAAAAATTGGAAATAGGAGGGTATTATGTCAAATACAGTTGTACAAACAAACAACGCACCGGCAGCGGTTGGACCTTATTCGCAAGGAATAAAGGCTGGAAATACTATATATGTTTCAGGCCAGCTGCCTATTAATCCTGCAACAGGAGAACTTTACAAGGGTGGAGATATCAAGGAAGAAACTAAAATTTCTTTAATGAATGTGAAGGCAATATTAGAACAGGCGGGAGCTTCTTTAAGGGATGTAGTTAAATGTACTGTATTCATAAAGGATATGAACCAATTTGGATTAATCAACGAAATGTATGCAGAAGTTTTCGGCGAAACAAAGCCTGCAAGAGTATGCGTGGAGGTTGCAAGACTTCCAAAGGATGCCAACGTAGAAATAGACGCAATAGCAGTTATATAACCAAAGTGACAAGGAGTGACAAGGGGACGGAGTGACAAGGGGACGGGGTTACTGTCACCATGAGGTGACAGCAACCCCGTCCCCTTGTCACCGTCCCCTTGTCACTATTTTTAGTGTCACCCTAATTGTTAAATTTTTTTCTTCTTCTTTTTTTATTAATTCTTATTCTTATATCATTGTAAATTTTTAATAAGAATAATGCTATGGCTCCAAAGAGGACAATATATCCGATAAATTTTACTATTGCTGCTAATATTCCATTGCTAGAATTATCAGTGTTTATGTTTTTAACGCTTGTTGGAGTAATTAAATTAACCGTGCCTATAACCTTGCCTTCAGAGATGTATTCAATTTTACCCACTACATCATTTTTTTCCAAAGGCAACATGACTTCATTTATTACTACATGAGACTCTATATTGTTTGCTGAGTCTTTTTTTATGAAAGCTTTAAATTCATTTTCTGTAATTGCTGAAATTTCTTTGCTGTCACCGTTTTGAACTTTTATATTTTGAACAAAGGTATTTTTGTTTATCAATGTAGCGCTTTCATATTCTTCAAAGCCATAATTAAACAAGTTGTGTGCATCCTGATACATTTCAAGAGATACACCGTTCATTATGACTGCAATTAATTGTGTGTTGTTTTTTTCAGCACTTGCAACCAATGTGTTGCCTGCTTCAGGAGTATATCCTGTTTTAACTCCTGTTGCATATTCATATTCTGGGTTTATGTATGCGCCATCAACTAAAATTTGATTGTAGCTTGAATTGTAAACCAGCTTATTTAAATTTGTAAAGTATCTTGTTTCTGACTTTTTATTGGTTGGTTTTATTTCATATCTATCAGTCTGTACAATTTTTCTGAAGGTTTCATTTTTCATTGCATACTTGGTTATTAACGCCAAATCTGCAGCCGTAGTATAATGATTATCATCATGAAGTCCGTGTGGATTTACAAAATTCGTGTTAAGAGCACCAAGCTCTTTAGCTTTATTATTCATCAGTTTGACAAATTCAGCTTCGCTTCCACCGTAATGCTTTGCTATAGCTAATGCAGCATCATTAGCAGAGGGTAGCATCAATGCATAAAGCATGTCCTTCAATATTAAAATTTCTCCCGGCTCTAAAGCAATATGGCTGCCGGATATTTCATATGGAGTATCGTCATCCACCTTAATAACATCAGATAAATCTCCCATTTCAATAGCAAGGATTGCTGTCATTATTTTTGTAAGACTGGCAGGATACATCTTTTGATCTGCATTCTTTTCAGAAATTATTGTTCCGGTATTTGCATCTATGAGCACTGCCGAATCACATAATAAACTTGGTTCAGCGTATACGTTGCTGGTATTCATTATTAAAACAGAAAATAACAATATACACGCAATTACTTTTTTAATCATCTGTGAACTCCTTTTACTACAAATCAAATAATAGTATAGCAGAAAACAAGTATTTTGTAATTAAAAATTTTTGATTTTTCTAGAAAATAATGTATAATGTATGTGATGTATGTCTAATATTGCAAATATGGGGGTTCTATGAACAATCGTGTATACAAAAATGGACTTGCGGTTGTTTTAATCGTTGCATTATTAATTATGACTGCTATGGGGATTAAACTTTCCGACAAGAGAGATGAGATGGTATTTACCGGTTTTGAAAATTATGAAGAGGACAACAAGATTGCACAAGAAGAGACAGAAGAAGAAAATATTCCTAATAAAAGCATTTATGTCGATATAGACGGAGCAGTTAATAAACCTGGAGTATATGAACTTGGCAATGGAGATAGAGTGATTGATGCCATAAATATGGCAGGAGGACTTAATGAGAATGCCTACACTAAAAATCTCAACAAAGCAAGAGTTTTAACTGACGGAGAGAAAATATACATATTATCTTTAGATGAAGCAGAAAATATATCAGAGGACAGCAATTTAATTAACATAAATACAGCATCAATCAATGATTTGATGTCATTGCCTGGAATCGGAGAAGTGTATGCAGAAAGAATCATTGATTATAGAAACAATAAATCCTTTGGTTCGGTTGAGGAAATTAAAAATATCGAGGGTATAGGAGACAAAACCTTCGAAAAAATCAAAGACTTGATTACAATTGGTGCAAATTAAATAAAAAAATTGACGAGGTGAGTATGGATATTAAAGATATAAAACTAACCCAGATGACTAGCTCATCTGGCTGAGCAGCTAAAATAGGTCCTGAGACCCTTGCTCAAGTTTTGAGCAAGCTGCCAAAATTTAAAAATGACAAATTAATAGTGGGCTTGGAAACATCAGATGATGCATGTGTGTATAAAATAAATGACGATCTTTGCATGATTCAGACGGTGGACTTTTTTACACCTGTGGTTGATGATCCTTATACATTTGGACAAATAGCTGCAGCAAATTCTTTAAGCGACATTTATGCAATGGGAGGAGAGCCTGCCCTTGCTTTAAATATTATAGGATTTCCCAACTGTTTAAGCCCTGATGTGATGGCTGAAATATTAAAGGGAGGAGCTTCAAAGGTAATGGAGGCAGGTGCAACAATAGCAGGAGGACATTCAGTGCAGGATGATGAACCAAAGTACGGAATGTGTGTTATGGGTTTTATTGAGCCTCATAAGGTATTGAAAAATTACGGAGCAATTCCCGGTGATGTGCTTATTTTAACAAAACCAATAGGAACTGGCATTATTAATACTGCGTACAAGGCAGGCATGTGTTCAAAGGAAGCAGAAAATGCAGCAGTCCACGTAATGACTTCTTTAAATAAAAATGCAAAAAGAGTTATTGAACACTATCCTATAAGCTGTTGTACAGACATAACAGGATTTGGATTAGCAGGGCATTCAGTAGAGATGGCTGAAGCAAGCAACGTAACATTTGAAATAGATATTAAAAAAGTTCCAGCCATAAGAGATGTTTTTGAATATGCCATGACTGGTCTTGTGCCTGATGGTTCTTACAAGAATAGAAAGTATTTCAATGAAAAAGTAAAAGCTGAAAAAATTGATGAGGAGTATTTAGATTTTGCATTTGATCCCCAAACTTCTGGAGGACTTTTGTTTGCTGTAAATGAAAGCTATGCAGATGAAATTTTAATTAGATTAAAGGAAAGTTTGGATACAGAATTTGCCTTGATAGGCAGAGTTACAGAAAAGCAGGACAAATACATAATAATAAATTAAAATCCTTAAACAAGGGAGAAAGTAATGGAAAAAAACAAGTTTTACAGATTGATTCCAAAGGTTGATAATCTTATGGAAACAGAGGTTATAAAAATTCTTTGCTCAAGTACAAATAGAGATTTAATCTTGGAATCTGTAAGAAAGGTTACGGAAGACTTAAGAGAATTTATAAATGAATCAGATTGCGAAACTGATATTATAAATAAAATTGAAAGCATAACACATGATATAAAAAAAGAAGTAGAAAGCTTCTCTTTATTTCATATGAAACGAGTTGTAAATGGTACCGGAACCATACTGCATACAAATCTTGGAAGATCTGTTATTTCAGAAGAAACAGCAGAAAGAGTTAAGTATCTTGTAACCGGATATTCAAATTTAGAATATGATTTGGAATTAGGAGAGAGAGGTTCAAGATACTCTCACTTTGAAAAAATAATAACAAAAATAACCGGTGCTGAAGCAGCCATGGCTGTTAACAATAACGCAGCAGCAGTCTTGTTGATTCTTTCAGCTCTGGCAAAGGAAAAAGAAGTTGTGGTATCAAGAGGAGAGTTAGTTGAAATTGGAGGATCCTTCAGGATTCCTGACGTAATGGCTCAAAGTGGAGTTAAACTCATAGAGGTTGGAACAACAAACAAAACTCATTTGTATGATTATGAAAGTCAAATAAATGAGAATACTGCTGCTCTATTAAAGGTGCATACAAGCAATTATAAAATTGTAGGCTTCACTGAATCAGTTTCAGTTGAAGAACTAACAGAGCTTGCTCACAAGCATAATATACCTGTCATAGAGGATATTGGAAGCGGCGTGCTGGTGGATTTAAGAAAGTACGGCTTGGATTATGAGCCAACCGTTCAAGCATCCATCAAGGCTGGAGCTGACATAGTATGCTTTAGCGGCGATAAGCTTTTAGGAGGACCTCAGGCAGGTATTATTGTAGGAAAAAAGTCCTTGATAGAAAAGATTAAAAAGCACCCATTGACACGTGCCTTAAGAATAGATAAGTTTACAGCCATAGCCCTGGAATGTGTCTTTCATGATTATATGGACGAAGATAATGCGGTGAAAGATATCCCTGTATTAAAGCTAATCAATAAGAGCTGTGAGGAGTTAAAAAAACAAGCAGAGCTTTTGTACAACAATCTTTATCATGAAATAGGCACAAAATGCGAAATTAAAATTGATGATTGTGAATCACAAATTGGCGGAGGCTCTCTTCCATTAGAAAGAATTGATAGCATTGCCTTGATGTTCAAACCGTTAACCATGTCCACTGCCGCACTAGAAAAAGAGCTGAGACATTTGGGAACTCCTGTTATTGGAAGAGTTGTCAATGATTATTTTCTCATAGATTTAAGAACAGTGCTTCAAGGAGAAGATGAAATAATATTTAAAGCATTCAAGAACATTCTAGTTAAGGAGAATCCATGAAAAATTTAATAATCGGCACAGCGGGACATATTGACCATGGCAAGACCACTCTCATAAAAGCATTGACAGGAAGAGACACAGACAGATGGGAAGAAGAAAAAAGAAGAGGAATTACAATTGATTTGGGCTTTACATATTTTGACCTGCCTGATGGGAACAAGGCAGGAATAATTGATGTACCCGGACACGAGAAGTTTATCAAAAACATGCTGGCAGGAGTTATAGGAATGGATCTTGTACTTCTTGTAATTGCTGCCGATGAAGGAATGATGCCTCAAACAATTGAACATTTAAACATTCTTAATCTTCTTGGAGTTAAAAAAGGAATTGTTGTACTGACAAAGTATGATTTAATAGACCCTGAATGGCTTGAATTGGTTAAAGATGACATAGGAGAGAGCTTGAAGGAAACTTTTTTAGAAAATGCACCTATGGTTGAAGTTTCATCAAAAACAGGATACGGTCTTGACAATTTGATAAATATAATAGTAAAGCAATCAGAGACTGAGGTTGAAGAAAGAGACATAAACACAATACCAAGACTGCCAATTGACAGGGCTTTTTCTATTACCGGATTTGGAACGGTTATAACCGGTACATTGATATCTGGTACCCTTAAAAAGGGTGATGAGGTTGAAATATATCCTGTTAACAAAATCAGTAAAATTCGCAATATTCAAGTTCACTCTCAGGATGCAGAAAAGGCATATGCAGGACAAAGAACAGCAATAAATTTGTCAAATATTAAAAAATCAGATATTTACAGAGGCTGTGTAATTGCGCCGGTAAATTCTATGAAAAATACAATGATGCTTGATGTTAAATTAAATTTGCTTAAAAATTCAAGGCGTATTGTGGAGAACCGTTCAAGGCTCCACCTGTACACAGGCACCTCAGAAGTTCTTTGCAGAGTTGTGTTGCTTGATAGGGATGAACTTTCTCCTGGGGAAAGCTGCTATGCTCAGCTAAGGCTGGAGGAAGAAATTGCAGTAAGAAGAAAAGACAAATTCATAGTTAGATTTTATTCTCCCATGGAAACAGTAGGAGGAGGAGAAATAATAGAGCCTGTGCCTCTTAAAAAGAAAAGATTTGACGAAAAGCTTATTGAAGAGCTTAAGGTTAAGGAAAAGGGCAGCAGCACAGATGTAATAGAAAAAATTATTCGAGAAAATTCTAAAAATGTGCCTACCGTAGCAGAAATAGCAAAAATAACAGCTCTATCAGAGGAAGAAATAAAAAATAGTGCAGAAATATTAGAGGAAGAAGAAAAAATAACAACCTTCAGCCTGAAAAATGACAAATATTTGTGGCACAAGAGCTTTGAAAGAGAAATAGAGGAAGCTATTGAAAAGTACCTTTATAATTATCATCAAAAAAACATATATTCAAAGGGAGCCAAAAAATCCGAAATAAAAAGCAGATTTTTACCAAAGATGAAGCAGAGTGTATTTGATTTAGCGGTTGAATCCTTTGTCCAAAAAGGTCTCATGAAGCAAGAAGGAGAATTTATTTCGCTTCCATATTTCCAGATTCAATATGATGATGTTTACAAAAAATACGAACAAATTATTTTAAGTATTTTAAAAGAAGGCAAATTTGATTTTGTAAAGCTTGAAGAATTAATATCTAAGTTAAGTTTTGAAAAGGCAGAAGAGATAATTTCTCTTATGATAGACAATAAGATGCTTATTAAAATTGCTGAAGTTGGCATTACTACTGAAGAGATTTACAATGAAGCAAGAGAATTATTGATAGAATATATAAAGAAAAATTCAAAAATTACTGCTGCTGAATATAGAGATATTTTGAATACAAATCGCAAAAACGCCATAGCTCTGCTTGAGCACTTTGATATGCAAAGGGTTACCAAAAGGGTTGAAAATGACAGGATTTTGTTTTAAACTGCTCAATCCGAATCATTCCAAGATTAAGATTTTTCTTGACAATTTTTGCAATCCAATGTAAGATTAGTAAAAGTTTAATTTTTGTAACAAAATAATTTAGGGAGCGTAACAAATGAAGGTGTTATTAGTAGATGACGAGCTTTTATTGATTAAAGGGCTTAAGTATAGCTTGGAGCAGGACGGTTATGAAGTTGACTCAGCTCTTGAAGGCAGCGAAGCATTAAGAAAAATTTCGTTAAATGAATTTGACATTGTGATTTTGGATTTGATTTTGCCTGATTTAGATGGACTTGAAGTTTGTCAAAGAATCAGAGAAATATCAAATGTTCCGCTTCTTATTCTCACTGCAAGCAATGAAGACATGAATAAAATACTAAGCCTTGAATATGGCGCAGACGATTATGTTACAAAACCTTTTAACATATTGGAATTAAAGGCAAGATTAAAAGCAATACTCAGAAGAACCAAGGGAGTAACTCAAAGACCAAATGAACAATCAATTGTGGTAGATGATTTTGTTATCAATGCCTTGGGCAGAAAGGTAAGTTTGCATGGTCAGGATATTAATCTTACTGCAAAGGAATTTGACCTTCTTCTTCTGCTTGCAACCAATCCCGGAAAGGTATTTTCAAGAGAGGAGCTTTTGGAAGTCATATGGGGATATGAATATTTCGGAGATTTAAGAACCGTTGATGTACATGTGAGAAGACTCAGGGAAAAAATAGAAAACAAAAATAAAAATTATGAATATATACTCACAAAGTGGGGCGTGGGTTATTATTTTAGAACTATGCATTAAAAAAGAATTTTGATACTTTCATTAAAAATGGCTGAAGATATTGCAACAGCTATTTTTTTATTTACTAAAGAAAACATTAAGCAAGTTTTAGTACCATTAGATTATGAAATGTTAATGCAAAATAAGCTTGAAATTATTTTGTTATTATGTTATCATTGATTCCGATGGGGATAGATAGGTGCTGGTGTGCCTCCTGGTCTTCAAAATCAGTCGCGGGGCGTTAATCCGTCCTGGGTGGGTTCAATTCCCACATATTCCCGCCATCTTAAGGAGAAATAACGATGCATAAAAATGTATTGGTATGTGTTACACAACAAAAAACATGTGAAAAGCTCATTCGCCAAGGCGCAGAGTTATCTAAAGAGCAGTCAGGAAATTTATATGTGTTGCATGTTGTAAATGAAAATGACAAGTTTTTAGAAAATTTCAGTGATGGAGATGCATTAGAATATTTGTTTAGAATCACAAAGGATGTGGGAGCAGAATTAACTGTTAAAAGATCAAAGGATGTTTTAAAAACTATTGTTGAATTTGCTGATGAGATGATGATTACACACATTGTTTGTGGAAATTCCAGAAGCAAGGATAATACAAGTAGTTTTGTGACAAAACTACAAAAAAAGCTTCCGGACAGTGAATTTAATTTAATATGAGCAGATTTTATTTAATATTCAAGTTTTTGTTTGACAAAAGTATACCACTTAAAGAAAAATGGTGGATTATACTGCCTTTGATTTATATAATAAGCCCTGCAGACTTAATACCAGCCCCTATTTTAGGATTCAGTATCATTGATGATGCTGTCATGCTTTTCTATTTGTTAAGTGTTGTAAGCAGCAAGACAAAAAAGTATTACGGAAACAATGATAAAAATGAGCATGGAAGCAATGAAAAAGAAAATATTATTGAAAATGTAGAATATGAAATACATGAGGATGAACAATAGTTTATTCTCATTTTTTTTAAAACAGTTTTTTCTCCATATTAAACAATTTAATTATTTCTAAATTAATGCAAAATGTTAAAAAAATATTAAAAATATCTTTCATTTTGTCGAAATTATTGATAATATATAATTGGATTACTATATAAGGAGGGCGGCATATGAACAATAATTATAAAATTATCCGCACTATATTTGAAAATGTATTCCAAAGGGTGTTGGAATGCAAGGATAATGATACTGGCGACATATTTTACAGCAATATAATAACCAGTCAGAAGGTTATTAATCTCATAAACCTGGAAGAATTAAACAAGGTTTCATCTAATATATTGGAATGCTACAACACGGAAGACCGAATATACATATATACAAAGCCCTTAAAATCTGATTACAGAGGATTAAGAGAATGCTTAACAGGTAGTCTTAAATTAAAGCAACAATTTAAATTATCAGAAAGTGTTATTAATCTTTCTCAGAATATTTTTAATATGACAGATGTTGTTCAGCAGAAAATTCTTGATATAGACAGGCTGTATGTTGATGCAGACAACAATGTTGTTGTGGACTGCAATCTGATTTTTGAACAGGAATATGACATAGCTGACAATGAAACCTTTAAAAGGCTTGGAAATATAATTCATTTCATATTTGCAGGCTCGGAAATAATCGATTACAATATTTCTGATTCTATACCGCCTGATATTTTAAAAATTATTGTCAGATGCCTCACCAGAGAATACATTTTTCCAAATGATGTACTTGTTGAAATGAAAGATTCACCTATATATGCTATGATTTTTGGACTTGACTTAATCAGTGAAAAATCCGGTCAAAGCATCAATAAAGATACAGAAAAAAATGATTTGGATCTTAATAAAGTTAATAAAGATAATAAAGTTAACAAAGATAAAATGGAAACAATGGACAATTACAAGGAAGCTGCAGCAGATATTTATTCGGAGGATGATTCACCGGTTTTCGATATATTTGTTAATGACAATAATCCTTCAAAATCAAACCAGATAAAAAGTTTTTTTACCAAGAAAGAAATCATAAGAGCTGCGGTTTCAATTATAATTGTTGTGGTTGTGCTTTTGCTTGGAAATAAACTGATAAAGAAATTTAGCGGCGAACAAGCCAACTCAGACAATGTACAAAAAAATCCTCAAAATGAAAATTCTGAGCAGATGCCACCATCTGAAGATCCATCAGAAGAAACAGAAGTACAAAATCCTCAAATTTCCGATTCAACAGAAATGTTTTTTAATGATGAACTCTTAAACAATATTGGATATACAGGCAACAAAACAGCAATAGACAATGACATTTACGTTGAGGGTAAGAATTCCTTGGTTGCAGTCAATGATAATGATGGAAATTACAAGGCATTGTTTGCTGCAGTTGATTTTAAGGATGAAAAATTTAACTATATGCTAAAAAAGCAAATTGAAATAGCAGCCAAAATGAAATCAGAAAGCGATTTGTCTGCTCAAATAGTGTTGGAGGCATACAAGGATGGTGCTTTAACATCTAATTTTCATACATCAACTCAAATATACGACGATATATGGTCTCAGTTTACGGTTCCAATAAATGTGACAGATGCAGATTCATTGAATATATACATAGAGTATGAAGGAAAAAACAAGGTTTGGATTGATGCAATATACATAGATGTAATAAAATAAATTGTGACAGTGGGGACGGTTCTTAACTGTCACATTTTATGTGACAGTTAAGAACCGTCCCCACTGTCACGAAAATTTTTAAAAAGTAATCAAATACTAGAACTTTTTATTCTTTATTTACGTCTAAAGAAATGAATGGTTCTTTTTAAAGAGGTGTTATATGGAAATCATAAAAATGGAGAATATCTCCAAGCTTTATAAATCTGGTCAAATACAGGTTGAAGCATTAAAGTATGTATCATTTTTAATTAAGGAAAAGGAATTTGTATCAATAATGGGTCCTTCTGGTTCAGGTAAATCCACTTTGTTAAATGTCATTGGGTGTCTGGACCATGCAACAGGAGGTACATATGAGCTGTCAGGAACTTTGGTGGATAAATTGAGCGATTCGAAAATGTCAGAAGTAAGAAACATGTTCATTGGCTTTGTTTTTCAAAATTTTCATTTATTGCCCAGAATGAATGCAATAAAAAATGTTGAGATACCCCTTATTTACAGAGGAATGAATGCAAAATCAAGGCATGAACTTGCTGAAAGTGCATTGGAGCAGGTTGGCTTAAAGGATAGAATGCATCATTTGCCTTCACAAATGTCCGGTGGTCAGCAGCAAAGAGTTGCCATAGCAAGAGCCTTGGTGGGCAATCCTTCTATAATTTTGGCGGATGAGCCAACAGGAGCCTTAGACACAAAGACCGGAGATTTAATAATGGAGTTATTTGTTACACTAAATCAAAAAAAATCTATAACAATTGTTCAAGTAACACATGAAGAAGAAATTGCCAAATATGGCAGCAGAATTATCAGATTGGTAGATGGAGAAATAGTATCAGATGAAAGCAGTGGAGGTAAGGTAAATGTATAAAAAGGTAATTTCTATAGTAGTTGTTTTAGCAATAGTATTTGTTGGAGGTTATTTAACCGCAAAGCAGTTAGTACCTGATGCCAGTCAAGTTTCAACAGGACCTAGATATTCTACAAAGACAGTAGAAAAAGGAGACATTGTACAAGGTGTTAATATATCAGGGCAGCTTAACGGAAACTGGGGCGGTTCTATTACAGCTCCAAGGCCTGAAGGAATTACTGATTCTAATGGTAATCCTCTCTCTGTTGAATACACAGTTGAAGAAGTGTTTGTTGAGCCAAATCAAATGATTAAAGAGGGCGATAATTTAGTGCGCTTATCAGCAAATAACTTAGGAGAAATTTTAGAAGACTTAACAGAAAGCGTGCAGGATAAAAATTTAGAAATTGAGGACAAAATTAAAGATTTGGAAAGTATGTTAAATCAAGATATTGTAGATATAAATCAAGTAAATCCATATGATGGAATAGTATTTTCAGCACCTATCAGGGGACGACTAACCGAACTTAATGTAGTAGAAGGTGATAGAGTAGATGACTTTAATATAGCTACTATAGTTGACGACAGCAAAGTGAAAATAGATTTTAAAGTTAACACTTATGAATATGAAAGCTTGAAAGTAGGACAGAAAGTATTGATGCAGTACAGAAGAGTGTTGGAAAAAGGAGGATCACAAACAGCGTTTGACGGATTCTATGCAGGAACAATAAAGAAAATAAATGCTACTGCTGTTCCCAATTCTGATGGAATGACATATGTGCACAACGGAGTAATAGAAGCAGACAATCCCGGTCTTGTTCAGCCTGGAATGATTGCATCCATTTACACTGAGTACAACGGCATGCCTGCTACTGCATTTTCCTACAATGGTACTGTAGATTCATTTGTAAATGAAAAGAAGGTTACTTTAGATAGACCTCCTGTTGGTGAAGACTCAAATGTAGTTGCTGCAGAAGTTTATGTAAATGCTAATGAATTTGTTGAAGTAGGAGATATTTTATTGCGTATTGCAGGTAATGATGTAACAGAAATAATTCAAAAAGATGTGGATGACATTAAGAAATTATACGATGATATAGACGATATATATGAAAAAATTGATAAAGTTTCAGATCTTACAACAAAATTGATGGTGACTGCACCTTCTGACGGAATGGTTTCATATGTAATGTACAATGTAGGTGATACTATAAAGGTATCAGATTCCAGCGATCGATGGGAATCGCAGCTCATGGATATGTACAATACTGATGAGATGTTTATATATACAAATGTAAGCGATTTAGATGTTTTATACATAAGACAGGATGCTCCAGTAACTGTAACTGTTGATGCTCTTCCCGGAGAAGAATTTGAAGGTACTGTAATGAGATTTGACCAATATACAGATAGGGACGGCAAGACCGTTTACAATGTTCAAATAAGAGTTGAAGGAAGAGAAGGCTTGAGACCAGGAATGAACACCAACTGTTTTGTTAACTCAGGAGAATCAACAGATACATTGTTAGTTCCTATAGAAGCAGTTTTTGAAGAAGATGGTAAGCAAAAGGTTGAAATATTAAATGAAGCAGGAGAAGCAACAGTTGTTGATATAGAAGTGGGCTTAATGAACGACATGTTTGTTGAAGTGTTAAGTGGCTTGGAAGAAGGTCAGCTTGTAGTTACAGGAAGTACAAAGGATTTAATGCCAAGTCAGACAGTGCCTGAAAATGACTCTCTGTTGCCAAGTACAAACAATTAAGGAGTGATTATAATGCAAGATAAAGGAAAAATTTCATCTTCTCTTGTAAGATTGAAATTTTCAGCCATGATGGCATTTGACGGAATAACGTCTAATTTGCTGAGAACATTTCTTACTGTGCTTGGAATTTCAATAGGAGTTGCAGCTGTTGTAAGTCTCATGGGCATCGGTGAAGGGGCAAGAAGATCAATTGTTTCTCAATTTGAAAGTCTCGGCGAAAATGTCATCGTAATAAAATCTAATGCTGAAAATGTAATATTTGAAGCTGAGGAAGCTGAAATGATGCCAGACAGGGTTTCAGGCGTTCAATATGCCACACCTGTTGTATATACAGAGGATACTCCCATAAGATGGAGAAGAGATGAAAGCGAAATGAATATTGTTGGTGTAAACCAGAATTATCCTGAAATAAAGGATCATGCTGTTATGGCTGGAAACTTCTTTACATCTCTTCATGTTAAACAAAGATCACCTGTTGCAGTATTAGGCTACAACGTAGCAAACAATTTGTTAAATGGTAGAAGCCCTGTTGGGCAATCATTAAAAATAAATGGCATAAATTATCGCATAGTGGGGGTTCTTTCCCAAAAAGGAGAAGGAAAGGGCGACGGTATAGATGATAAAATAGTAATTCCATACACATCTGCAATGCAGATTACCAAGACAAAAGAAATATTAGAAATATGGGCAAAATCAGACAATGCTGAGGATGCAGAGCTGGCAATGGTGCAGCTTGGAAGAATTTACAAGCGCAAGGTTGGTTTAGGAAACAATGTAACACCAGATAACGGACAGGGTGAAGGAGCTCCAACTGAAGAAGGAGCGTCTGTTGAAGTTCCTGTAGAAGAACCTGTAGCTGAGCCTGTACCTGAATTAGGTGTTCTCGGAGAAGATGAAAATGTGTTCAAAAAGGGAGAAGAGCCTTTAACAATAACCTCATTAAACAATCTGGTAAAGGAAGCAGACCAGGCAAACCGTATAATGACCGTGCTGTTGGGAGGAATTGCAGCGGTGTCACTTTTGGTAGGCGGCATTGGAATTATGAACATAATGCTTGTGGCTGTAACCGAAAGAACCGGTGAAATAGGCGTAAGAAGAGCATTAGGAGCAAAAAAAGAGGACTTACTTATACAATTTTTGCTTGAAGCAGTCTATGTGAGTATAATAGGATGTGTTGTTGGAATTATCCTTGGCTCATGGGCAGTTACCATAGTTTCAAAATATGGTCTTTCAGCAGTAGTGAGTCTTGATTCAATAAGAATTGCAGTATTTGTTGCTTTATCATCAGGATTGTTGTTTGGAGTATATCCTGCAATCAACGCATCAAATTTACCGCCGGTGGAAGCATTAAAAAGGCAATAACAATTAGAGGTTTTGAATTTCAAAACCTCTTTTAATTTTCATAAATATATTATATAATGATTATGAACCATTAAGTATAATTTCTTTGCTTGTCATTCTGAGCGTCAGCGAAGAATCTCATGTTTTGAGCAATTCGGAGATTCTTCACTTAGTTCAGAATGACATAAACAGACTTTTTGGGGTAACAAATGAATAGATCAAATGAAAATTTGTATAATAAAGCCAAAGCTTGGTAAAATAGTAAAGGATGGAGATTATGGAATTAAATTTAAATACTGGATTAAAACACAGAGAAGAAAAAACAGTTACAATGAATGATACAGCTAAAGTTTTTGGCAGCGGAGCTGCAGAAGTGTTTGCTACACCAATGATGATAGGCCTAATGGAGGCGGCTTCAATGAATGCTTTGAAAAATTATCTGCCAAAAGGCTATTCTACAGTTGGCATCAGCGTAAACATAAGGCATATAAGCGCAACAGCCATTGGAAAAAGGGTGTGGGCAGATGCAGAATTAATAGAAATAGACAGAAAAAGACTTGTCTTCAGGGTAGAAGCATTTGATGAGGATAAGAAAATCGGTGAAGGAACTCATGAAAGATTCATAATTGATGAACAAAAGTTCATGGACAATTTAAAATAATAATTTTGTTTACTTTATGTTAAATTTTTAGTAAAATCAATAAAAGGAGAAAATTATTATGAAATGCCCAAAATGCAATTATTCTGAAAGCAAGGTTGTTGACACAAGGCCTACCGACGACGGTTTTAAAATAAGACGGCGCAGGGAATGCATGGAATGCGGCCATCGATTTACAACCTATGAAAAAATTGAGGAAACACAAATTGTTGTTATTAAAAGAGATGGCACAAGACAGGGCTACAATAGGGATAAAATTATTAACGGACTCATAAGAGCTTGCGATAAACGTTCCGTAAGCCTTAAACAAATAGAGGGCATTGCAGACAAAGTTGAAAAACAGCTGTTAAACACATTTCAAAATGAAGTGTCCACTGAAGTCATCGGAGAATTGGTTATGAACGAGCTTCAAACAGTAGATGATGTTGCATACGTAAGATTTGCTTCTGTTTATAGAAAGTTTAAAGATATTAACACTTTCATGGATGAATTGAAGAAAATCCTCGATGAAAGAAAAAAATAATTAAAGGAGCATAATATGTATATAAATTATGATGTGCTTAATATTACAAACGGCAATACAAAAATGATTGATACTGAATTTGGAAGAATGCAGATAGAAAAAATCGAAGCAGGAAAATTAAAGCTGCCAACAGGCAGAATAATTGCTACAGATCCTATTTTGATGTATGATGACGAAAGCTATTCAGAGCATGTTAAGCCTGGAACATATGATGTGTACATATATGTTGGAAAGACTGAAAACAGAAAGAAGCAGACTGTTGCAGCGGAATTGAAATTTAATGATAATGAACCTGAGAAATGGGAAATGGCTTTATTGAAGGGTGAATCAGCAAAAGGATTTGCACATGATGAGTTTATGGGCTATGAAGTTGAAAATGGGCTTGGATGCTTCATGGATGAATCTGTTATGGAAAAAATGGATGTCATGAGCGAGGCAGAGCTCGACAAATATGAAAAAGATGTCAGGAATGCAGTAAGAGCTAACGAATGCTCCTGTGCAGACATAGTTATAAATGAAAAAACCGGAGCCAATATTATAATTTTTGCAACCGGCTGGAATGAAGGAACCTTTCCAACCTATTGCGGTTTTGATAAAAACAACAAGCTTACAAGGATTGTTACGGATTTTATGGTAATTGAAAAGTAAGCAGGAACTCTGGGGACGGACCTTAGAGTGGAGAAGTTATTTCCACTCTAAGGTCCGTCCCCAGAGTTCCCATACGTATTGCATTTTTTTACCACAACTTCTTTTTCTTGAAAATCCAAAGACACTAAATTAAAACCGACAGGCTTAAAATAATTACAAACAAATATCCATATTTCCAATGAAATTCCGGCATAGTGGGAAAATTCATTCCATACCAGCCCACTCTGAGAGTCAGAGGAGAAAAAACAGCAGTAAGCACTGTAAATAACTTCATGGTGTTATTTAAATTAATATCAAGTTGTGCTTGGTAAGATTCCCTTATTTGAGTCACGTAATCGCGGAGATTACCAACCTTTCTGTTGAGGCGCTCAATTCTGTTAAACAAAATTACAAAATATGTAATGGAAGCAGCGTCAAGGATTTGATTTTCGTTTTCTGTTAAGTCTTCGACAATGTCCAAGAGAGGTTCATAGTGCTTTTTTAAAAACAGTAGTTTATTTTTTAACAAGACTATGTCTTTGGAATAATCCTTTATTTTGCCCTTTAAGACATCCTCCTCCACATCTGAAATTTCAGATTCCAAATTTGAAAGCTTGTTGTAATCCTTTATTGTCATCTTGTCAATTAAATTATACAAAATTTTATCCGTACTAATTCTAAGATTGCCTTTTAAATGAATGTCAACTTGAATTTCCCTGTATATATCCAAATAATTTTTAGAAACAAATATCAAATAGTTTTTAGTTATATAGAAGTTCAATTCAGTTACAGAAAATAAACTTTCGCCGGATCCAATTATATTTAGTATTCCAAAGCTGTAATTTTCATAAATATCAAACTTTGGAGTATCTTCTTTGTGTATGCAGTCATAAATAGTCTGATAGCTGAAGTGAAAAAAATCATTATTTTCATCTAGCTCATCAGGAGTCATCATGAGCCAGTATTTATTTTCCTTATCCTTTGTAAATTCATCAAATTTTGATTCAATAAGACTATCCTGAGAAATTCTATATATTAACAATCAGCTCACCTCGAATTAGTATTGTATTTTTAAGAATAATATTATGTAATTTATTTTAACATTTTTATACAAAATAACAATTACTAATATGTATTATATTTGAAAATTCATAATATTTTT
Source organism: Sedimentibacter sp. (assembly GCA_050173715.1). Taxonomy (GTDB): domain Bacteria; phylum Bacillota; class Clostridia; order Tissierellales; family Sedimentibacteraceae; genus Sedimentibacter. Next base: position 54,799 of record JBFXKO010000014.1, on the reverse strand, counting down.
TTAAAATAAAAATTTTAGAGAAACAAGGAGAAAAAAGAATATAAAATAAATATACAATCTTGAAATAATGTTAAATAGGTGATAAAATTAATAATCTATAAAACATGAAAAGGAACATTATGAGAAATAAAATTAACAAATATGATATTGCTTTAATAATAGTAATAATTGCAGTAAATGCTTTAATATTGATTTATGGCAGCTTTAATGCAGTAGACAAGGGTCAAAATATTGCATATGTCTATTCAGAAAATAAATTGATAGGTGAATATACGCTTACTGATAATTACGAGACAGAATTTACAGTAGATATAGGCTCTGGACGTTACAATACAGTCCACATTGAGAATGGAAAGGTATGGATTCATGAAGCCACATGTCCCGACAAAATTTGTTTGAATCAAGGCAAAATAAGCCAGGACGGTGAAATAATTGTATGTCTGCCCAACAAGCTCATGGTTCAAATCAAGGATAACCAAGAGTCAGAAGATGAAATAGACATTATTGTAAAATAGCAGAAAAGATGAATAGATTGGATAGAACATTATGAATAAATTACAAAGATATATTTTTTTATCGCTTTTAACAGCAGGAGCTTTAATTGTAAGCATAATTGAAGGAATGATTCCTCTTCCTTACATCGCTCCGGGAGCAAAGCTTGGTTTATCTAATATTGTGACATTATCAGTGATAGTAGTGTTTGGATTTAAGGACGCTTTGCTGGTTGTTGTAATAAGATGCATTTTGCTGATGCTTGTTGCAACAAATCCTATAACCTTCATTTACAGCATAGTGAGCGGTATAATGAGCACAATCGTAATGAGCGTTGGATTAAAATACTTTAAAAAATTCAGCTTGATAGGAATCAGCGTATTGGGAGCTATGACCCACAATGCTTCACAAATTTCAGTGGCGGCAGTATTGTTTGGAACCTTTAATTTATATTATTACCTGCCTATTTTATCCTTTGTAAGCATTTTTACCGGTTGCTTTGTTGGATATTCATCCATATTTGTAACTGAAAACTTAAATAAAACATTATTAAGACTAAGAAGAGAGGTTTAATATGAGAAAAGGCGGGAATTCCATATATTTAGTTTTACTCTTGCTTTCATCGGTCATAATTGGGACAATACTGGGCAAGGCGCTTTCAGGGTACTTTCCTATTTTAAATTACGGGGAATCAATAGGCTTTGGACCTGCAACTCTAGATTTAAGCATATTTTCTGTTACCTTCGGATTTAACGCAAATCTTACAGTAGCTGGAATAGTAGGCATTTTAATTGCAATAGTAGCTTATAAGAAACTTTAAAGGATGAATCATGAAAAATATAATACTGGCATCACAATCTCCAAGGCGAATTGAAATGCTCAAAAAATATGTTAAGGATATAATAATATATGCTCCGGACACAGAGGAATCTATGGATGATAATGACCTGCCCCAAACTTCAGTAATGAAAATTGCGTTGGAAAAGGCGTTGAAAGTAGCAGATTCATGTGAATCAAAAGGAATAATAATTGCTGCTGACACTGTTGTCTATATGGACAAAATAATGGGAAAGCCAAAAGATTACAATGAAGGCTTTGAAATGCTAAAAGCGTTGTCAGGAAAAGAGCATTCAGTTTTTACAGGAATTTGTATAATAGACAACGAAGATAAAAAAAAGGTTGTGGATTTTGAAGAAACATTAGTAGAGTTTAACGAATTGTCAGATGACTTTATCAGAAAATACTTAGAAACCGGTGAATACAAAGATAAAGCCGGCGCATACGGCATCCAAGGATACGGAGAACTTTTGGTTAAGAAAATCAATGGCTGCTACAACAATGTAAAAGGACTGCCTCTTACAAAACTTAATAATTTGTTGACAAAACATTTTTCTCATAATTTGCTTTAAGCTATAAAGTCTTAAATATTGCATATTGGAGGTTAAAATGGACAATAATAATTATACCATAAAATCAATACCTGTGGATGACAGACCTCAGGAAAAATTGCTTAAGTATGGAGCTAATAACTTGTCTAACTCAGAACTCATTGCAGTAATATTAAGGACAGGAAGCAAGGACGAAAATGTAGTAAAGCTTGCACAGCGCATATTGAGTCAGGATGAAAAAGGACTTAGAAATATAGCAGAAGGAACAGTTGAAAAATTTAAATCATTCAAGGGAATAAACGATGTAAAGGCAGCACAGCTCATGGCTGTTGCAGAAATAAGCAAAAGAATAAGCACATTAAAAATGGAAAAAATTAAAATTTCCTCACCAAGCGATGCAGCAATGGTTTTGATGGAGGAAATGAGGTATTACAGTAAAGAATATTTTAAAATTATTTTATTAGATACCAAAAACAACATAAAAAAGGTTTCTGAAATATCTGTTGGAAGTCTAAACTCATCCATTGTTCATCCAAGAGAAGTGTTTTCTGAAGCTGTTGTTAATACGGCCTCCTCAATAATTCTTGTACATAATCACCCCAGCGGAGAATCAGAACCCAGCCATGAAGATATTGTTTTGACAAACAGACTTGATGAATGCGGGAAGATATTAGGAATAAAGGTTTTAGATCACATAATAATCGGCGATGGTGTGTTTTACAGCTTCAAGGAGGAAGGTTTACTTTAAAAACTGAAAGGATAATAGCATGGGATTCTTTGATATATTTACACAAAAAATAGGGATTGACTTAGGAACATCAAACACATTAGTATATGTCAACAATAAGGGTATAATAGTAAATGAGCCTTCTGTTGTTGCAATAAAAACAAATTCAAATGAGGTTTGTGCAGTGGGTATTGCTGCAAAGGCTATGCTTGACAGAACACCAAAATCAATCAATGCCATAAGACCTTTGCAAAACGGTGTTATAGCAGATTTTGAAATAACACGTGCAATGATTAAGTATTTTATAAATAAGGCATTGAACAAAAAAAGATTTATAAAATCCAATATAGTAATATGTGTGCCAGTGGGCGTCACTTCCATAGAAAGAAGAGCAGTGGAAGAGGTTGCATATGATGCAGGAGCAAAAAAGGTTAAGTTGGTTGAGGAGCCTATGGCTGCAGCTATTGGTGCAGGACTAAATGTTGACCAACCGATGGGCAACATGATTATTGACATAGGCGGAGGAACCACAGAAATAGCAGTTATTTCATTGGGAGGCATAGTTGTCTCTGATTCCTTACGCATTGCAGGAGATGACATGGATGTCAATATCAAGGAGTACATCAAGCTCAAATATAAAATGGAAATAGGTTTGGTTACTGCTGAAAAAATTAAAATGACATTGGGAAATGCAAGTAAGAAGTATTACAGCATGAATCATAATGTTGAAGGTCAAGAAGAAAGTGGAAATAAAAAAGAAACAAAGGCCTTTCAGCAGGAAATGGAAATCAGAGGACGGGATATTGTATCAGGACTTCCTTTAAATATTAAGGTTACCAGTGACGAAATAAGAGAAGCTATCATAGAAACAGTAAATAATATTGTTAATGCAATAAAAAGAGTTTTAGAAAAAACTCCTCCAGAGCTATCTTCAGACATTTATTCTAATGGAATTTTTTTGTCTGGCGGAGGAGCGCTTTTAAAGGGATTGGATATTTATATTGAAAAAGAAACTGGTTTAAAGGTATTCATTGCAGACAACCCGTTAAACAGTGTTGCTTTAGGAGCAGGCAAAATATGTGAAGCTTTATAGTGGTGATTAAATGAATTTTATAAAAAAATTTTATAAAAGATTATTATTTGTGATTACAATTTTTATTTTGATTATTTTAATCGGTTTATCTTCCATTGGAAGAATTGATGGAATGAATCTTGGTTTTTTTGGAAGCGTGGTTGCAGGCTTCCAAAAAATTGCCTTTAACACTGGACAGACCGTTACAAATTCATTTTATTCAGTGCAGGATATTGTAAGAATGCGTGAAGAAAACAACATGCTGACAGATTCGGTGCATGAGCTTCAAGAGCAGGTTAGAGTTTTAGAAAACATTGTAAATAAATCTGATGCATTAGAAGCTGAATATGAAATGAAAAAGAATCTGGACTTTAACCACGTAATAGGACAAGTGATTGCACTTGACGATTCAAACTGGTTCTCAAGACTTACCATAGACAAGGGCGAAAAGGACGGTTTAAAGAAAAATGACATTGTAATCAACGCAGTTGAAACGGATAAGGGAGTTGTGCAGATAGGTCTTGTTGGAGTAGTGACGGAAACATCCTCAAACTGGTCAAAGGTTATTACAATTTTAGATGAAAATTGTAAAATAAGCTTCAGAGACATTGACTCCGATGAAAGCGGAATAATGCAAGGCAGCATAGATGGCACTATAACCGGATACTTTTTTAACTCCAAGGCAGTAGCAAATGCTGGTGATTCATTAGTTACATCAGGCATCGGTGAAATTTACATTCCAGACCTTTATATAGGTGATGTTCAAGAGGTTGTTCCCACAACTGATGCATCAACTCAGAGAATTGTTGTAAGGCCATCGGTAGAATTTACAAAACTAAGCAGGGTATATGTTCTTATGGTCGACAGATAACGGTGAAAGGTAGTAATTAAATGAAAAAATTTAGTTTAATGGCTGCTATTATTGTTGTAAGTTTTATTATTCAGACATCCTTTTTTAATTTTTTTAATATATTAGGTACTGTGCCAAACCTTCCATTGATTTTGATAGTGATATTTTCATTGATGACAGATGGAATAACAGGAGGAATACTGGGAATTATAGCAGGTCTTATGTATGATACCATGATTTATGATGTGTTTGGTGTCTACACCCTTATATATTTTTTAATTGGATCAATAATCGGAACATACAGCGAGGATATGATAAGGGAAAATTATGTTGCATATACAACTGTGACAGCTTTGTCTACAGCTGTAATGCATTTTCTTTTATATATAATATTATTTTTCTTAAGATATAGGGTAGAAAATGCAGTAAGCATTTTTAGCAGCATTCTTGTTGAGATTGTTTTCAATACTGTGCTGACTATTTTTGTTCTTAAATTTATAATCTTAATATTCGAAAGATTCAATATTAAATAGCAAGAGGTGGAATTTTTGAGTGTACAAAAGTTTTTTAAAAATAGATACAATATTTTATATATGATAATAGTATTTATGCTGTGTGTTTTGGGATTCAGGATGGCTGTTTTAACCATTGTAGAAGGTCAGGAATACAGGGAAATTGCGGATATTAAAAAAATCAAGGATATACCTGTTAAAGCTCCTCGAGGGAAAATTCTTGACAGAAACGGAGTTCTATTAGCAGACAATGTATCAAGCTTTACTGTACAAATGTATACAGATGAAATTGATAGTAAAAATTTCAATGAAATATCATATATTTTATCCTCCATACTAGATAAGAACGGAGAAAAACCAATAGATGAATTTCCTATAAAACTTGATACCTTCGACTATATAGATGAAAGCCTGGAATCCCCATATATTATTCCTGAAAATCAGGAGAATCCTAATGCTTCAACCGATTCAGGAGAAACAGTGTCCTATGTTACAGCAGAGGAAAAGGTAATTCAAGCAGTAAAGGATAACATTACGCAGTGGTTAAATTATAAGACAACAATTTACAATGAAGCATTCAGTCCAAAGGAAAAAGTTTTAAATACAATTTTAAGAGATATAGAGGTGCCGGTAAAGATAGAAAATGATGTGTTTGTGTTTTCTATTTTAAAGGGCGAGGGAAATGAGGAAATAGAAAATAATGAGGATATTGAACAACCTATAGAAGATACTCAGTTAAATCAACAAAAAGAGAACAATGATGACATTATAGAAACAGAAGAAGATCCAATAAAGAAATGGCTCAAGGATAACGAATTAGATGAAAACTTATCACCGGAACAGGTAATCAGTCAGTTGTTAATAAAAAATAACAAATACTTGACCTCCTTATTTTCTAATTCCAAAATAAGAAAACATTCCTATGAATTTATTGTTCTAAAGGGTATTAATACAAACATTAAATTGGTTGAATATTCTTTTGTACAGGATGATTATTTTAAAAATACCAAAAGAAGCTTAAATGCAAATCATGAGGAAATTACAGAAACAACATCAGCCAAGGATGACTTTATATTATTAACAATGAAGTATTCATTAGACAGTCTTCTTCAGACTGTATATAAATCAGAAACAGGTAAAGTTATGCCTGGTGCAATTTTGTTGGAAAAATTGAAGGAAATATATCCGGATTTACCAGTTAAGTTTACTGAAAATGAAGAAACAGGTTCATTTGAATACACCGATGCTGATATCATACAAAAATATTTAAGTCAGCATAATATGGAGCTAGACACAGAACCATACAGCTTTATTAAACAGCTGTCATTTAAAAATATCGAAGTTTTACAAAATTTAATAACAGATGATAATATAAAGTATTATTCCCAAATAGAATTATTAAAGCATGAAAATCCATCTATTTCTATTTCTGAATGGGAATACACTCCTATTAGAGACAAAAGGATGTGGATTGAGAGAAACATTGAAACAGATGGCGAAGAAGGCAATTTGAATTATTCTGCAGCAGATGTGTTCTTAAAACTTCGAGAAACACTGGAAATAAGCCCTGATATAAATGACTATGAAATGCGTAACATGATGGTAATAAGGGAAAGATACAACAAAACAAGTTTTCTTTCATATCATCCTGTGGATGTATGCTACAGCATATCAGAAAAATCCGTTGCTATGATTTCAGAGCGTTCCCATGAGCTCAATGGCATCAATGTAGAAATAGAGCCTTTAAGATATTATCCACAAAATGAAACAGCTGCTCATGCAATCGGCTACCTGGGAAAAATCGCACAGGATTACGAGGTTCAGGATTACGTGGTTGAAAAGGGCTACAGTCCTGATGATATAATTGGCAAGACGGGTTTAGAAGAAAAATTTGAGGACTACTTAAGGGGAGAAAAGGGAAACAAGACAGTTGAAGTCAACAATGTAGGAAAAACCATAAGATCAGTTTCAAGTCAGGCACCAGTTCCAGGTGATAATTTATACCTTACATTAGATTCAAGGCTTCAGAAGACAGCAGAGGAAGCTCTTAAAAAGGGTCTTGAGCAAATACAAGTTGGCGGAACATTTGAAAGTGAATGGGGAGACTTTAAATTTGTTGATAAATATGAAAATGCAAAATCAGGAGCGTTGGTTGCATTGGATGTAAAAACTGGAGAAGTCCTGGCAATGGCAAACTATCCTTCATATGATTTAAATTTGTTTGCTACAGGTATTTCACAGCAGGACTGGAACAGCCTTTTAAGTGACTCCAAGAATCCTCTGTCGCCAAGACCTCTATACAATATTGCAATGCTTTCTGCAATACAGCCGGGCTCAACCTTTAAAATGATAACATCCTTGGCTGCATTGGAAAAGGGAGTTAACCCAAACACTACTGTTTACTGCGCTGGTACCATGGAAGTAGGTGACAGACATTTTAGCTGCTGGATTTACAATATGTTTGGAGGAGCTCACGGCAGTCAGACAATGTATGAAGCAATTATGAATTCATGCAATTTCTATTATTACACTACAGTGCTGGGAGAAAATCTTGCAACACATCAACCTCACACTGTTAAAGTTGGAGCCGAAGATATCATTAGCATGGCTGAAAATTTTGGACTTAATTCTAAAACCGGAATTGAAATTGATATTCCCCAGGAAACTTCAGGAGGAGTTCCAAGCATTGACGGCAAAAAAATAAACATAAGAGTTTATTTAAGAATGTTTCTAGAAGCTAATATAGAAAAATATTTAGAAAATGGTTATAAGATAGATGCCGGAATGAAAAATGAAATTGTGGAGGAAATTGTAAGCTGGGTGGACAGAGATGAGCCATTGACAAGAGGCGAGGTTTATGAGGGGCTTGAGGCATTAAGGTTGGATCCAGAGAAAATGAATGATTACAATGTTCCATTAGTTGATATTATAAAATATACCTACTTGAATCAGGCTGTATGGAATGTTGGTGACAATCTTAATATAAGCATAGGACAGGGAAATAATGCTTATACGACAATGCAGATGGCAAATTATGTTGCTACCATTGCAAATGGCGGTTATAGACACAACATAAGCGTTGTTAAGGAAATTAAAACCTATGATGGAAATAAAACAGATTATGTACCGACTAGAGAAGCACAAAGAGTCAATCTTTCTGATTATAGTTATTTGGATGTTGTAAAGGAAGGTATGAAACTGGTATCCTTGGATGACAGCGCAAAGCCATATTCAAAATTCCCCACAGTTGTGGGAAGCAAGACCGGAACAGCTCAAAATCAAGGAACAAATCCAGACACAGGCAAGCCTTATGACGACTTTGCATGGTATGTTGCCTTTGCGCCATACGATGACCCTCAAATTGCAGTTGCATGCTTGTTGTTCGAGGGAGGTTCTGGTCGTTATCCGATTCCTATAGTAAGAGAAGTAATTGGTGAATATTTGAAGCTGTATAATGGCTCAGCACCGTTACAATAAGGGTCAAAATTGTTCCAAGGAGGTTTTTATGGGAAAGGTAGTATTGGTAGGATCACAAAAAAGTGATATTGGAAAAACAATTATTTGTATTAAATCAGGAATGATGCTTGCTAAGGAAGGGAAGAAAGTACTTCTTGTGGACTTATCATCTGGAAAAAAGAAAATGTCTGAGTATTTAAATGTTAATGAAGACATTATATATGACATTAAGGATGTATTAGACACAACCTGCTCTTTAGACCAGGCAATAATTGAAATAAATGAAAGCTTATCATTGCTTCCATGCCCAAGGATTGCAGGTAAATTAAATGAAATAAAAATGGAAGAATTTTCTAAATTGTTTAGTAATACAATTAAAGATTACGATATAATAATTGCAGATGTTGACAAGGTATCCAACTCATACATTGATTTTAAACTTACTAATGTAATAGTTTCGGTAAACAACAATGATTTTTCATGCATCAAGGAAATAAATTCTGATAAAAATATTGCTCGAAAATATAATGTTGAAAGTATTTTTGCAGTGTTAAACAAATACAACAAAAAGAAAGCAAAAAATGGAGCAATGATGAATACAAGGGATATTCAAAAAATGACTGAGTTGAACATGGATTTAATAATAGAAGAAAACTTAAAATATATTAATGCTGATTATGATTTTCTGTTTAAAGGAGAAGATAACTCCTTCAACAAGGTTATAGAAAGCTTAACAAGCAAAATTTAATTGTAGCAATAAAATTATAAAAATTATTAAATCAAAAAAACTTACACAGTTTTTATAGTGTAAGTTTTTTTATTTAAGAAGTATATTTCAAGAATTTACTTGTTACAAGGATTGTCTAAATAATTTGCTTAAGAACTTAAGATTTTGTAATAAAGCTTGTTGCATATTAATAAAATATATGGAAGGGGTGGGTTAAATGAATAAAATAACAAGAAAAAAAATCAATATAAAAAGAAAAGATCAATTAAACAAAAAATTAGCATTTCAGGTTATTTTCAGTATTGTATTGGTGGCTGCTGTAATAATTACCAAGCAGTTGGATTCTGATTTATCCAAACAATTTTTAAATGCTGCTGATGAAACAATGAGTAATAATATAGAAACAGATGATGTTGGAAGTTCCGTTATTGATTTTATGACCAGCATAAAAAACAAGATACCATTTTTGTCCAAGGATGGACCTGAATATGCAGCTCCTGTTAACGGAAGGATACATTTAAAATATGGTATTAATAATAGCGGAGAATCATCATATTACAATCATGGCTTAGATATTATATCAAACACTCAATCAGTAAGGTCAATATCTGACGGCAAAGTTACTCAAATAGGCAATAATGAAAAACTTTCAAATTATGTAGTCATTGAAGAAGACAACAAGACAATAATATATGGAAAAATTAATGAAGCATTCGTAGGTGAAGGGGATAAGGTTTCAAAGGGAGATATTATAGGGGCTCTCAATGAAGAAAACATGTTTCTTCACATAGAGGTTTGGGAAAATGGTGAATCTGTAAATCCATCTAAGCTATTTGATATGAATGAATAATATGTAAATGCTTATAATTATTGCATTGTCAGCCCATGAGGTTGCACATATAATTGCTGCTTTAATTTTAAAAATTGAATTTGACAAATTTAAAATAACATTGTTTGGTTATAATCTGAGAACTGATTTAGATAGCATTGCTTTAATTAAAAAATTATTTTTATTTTTATCAGGCCCTGCCTGCAATCTTTTGCTATATTTTATATTTAAAAATACCTCCAATAGTAATTTTGCAGATATAAATATATTCCTTTCAATCATCAACATGATTCCTATTGTGCCTTTAGATGGAGGAAATATCTGCAAATCAGTGTTGGAGATATTTTTAGACTTAAAGTCTGTATGCAGGTACATGATAATGACAAACACCTTTTTTATTGTATGTTTTTTGGTAATTATACACATGTATGAAAATTATCTTTATTTTTTGTTGATTCTAATGGCCCTTAAAGGAATTTTAGAAGAAAACAGGAACTTGATTGAAAAAAGCATCAGTAGAAATTATAATTTAATTAAATTTAAAAAGAATTTTAAAATTAAATAAATACAAAAAAATAAAAAATAAAAAAATAATTGAAAAAAACAAATAATAGGATATAATAGTATTACATTTGTAAATGAAAATTTATAAATGCCTCTTAAATTTTTTGCCTCAAGCCGTGGGAAACCACGGCTTGCCCTAATTATAGAACAAACTATTATCCATTCTTTTTTTTAACATCTATAACGATAATACTGCAACTAGCATACAGAATATGAAAATGAGTATGTATATGTTTTGTATTATGAATTCAATAAGTTTATTCAATGTTATAACCCCCTTTATATTATATGTGAAAATTACAATAAAGTGATTATTAAATTAATAAGAACAGTATTGTACAAAGCAGCATAAAATGAAATAGAAAAGAAGTAATGAAATGGAGGGTTATAATGCCTACAGTATATTTAAGTCCATCAACGCAAGAATACAACATGTTTGTGACAGGTGCCGGAAGCGAAGAATATTTCATGAATTTAATTACAGATGCAATAATTCCGTACCTACAGCAATATGGTATAGATTATTACAGAAATACGCCTGAAATGACTGCTGGTTCTTCACTGAGAGATTCAAATTCAAAAAATGTTGATTTTCATATAGCAATTCATTCAAATGCATCAGGAGAAGAACAAGCAGGAAGAAACAGAGGAACAATAATATTTTATTATCCTGGAAGCACCGAGGGACAAAGAATGGCTGAATTATTGGTTCAAAATTTTAAAGAAATTTATCCGCTTCCTAACCAGGTAACTGCAACTACCACAACCAGTCTAGGCGAAGTATCAAGAACAACTGCACCTTCAGTTTTGATTGAAGTTGCATTCCATGACAATGTTGAGGATGCAAACTGGATACAAAACAATATTGATCCAATAGGAAAGGCTATTGCTGATTCAATAAATGAATTTTTCAGCGGGCAACAGCCAAGCCAGCAACAACCACAGCAGCCTGCAACAGGTCGTACAGGAAGAGTAACATTGACAAGTGGTTATTTAAACATAAGAAACGGTCCGTCGCTAAACGCACCTGTTATAGGAATGGCACCAAATGGCGCTACATTAACAATAACAGAACAGGTTGGTGACTGGTATAGAATTATGTACAACGGAATAGATGGGTATGTAAGCAGACAATATGTGAGAGTGCAATAAAAAAAATGGCGATTCTTTTAAATAAATTTTAAAGAATCGCTATTTTAATTTTAGCGAATAAAAATTAATGAACAATGAAAAATGAAAGATAAAAAATGAATAATGAAAAATGAACAATGAACAGTAGGCGGCTAATTTATTGGCCAGCTTATTTTACTGTACATTGTTCATTGTTCATTGTTCCGTGTTCACTGCGGCTTTAGCCGCCCATGCGGTCGGGGGGATTTGAACCCCCACGAATATACATTCGCTAGCCCCTCAAGCTAGTGCGTCTGCCGTTCCGCCACGACCGCGAACTGCTTTATTATTATAAGTTATGGATGAAGATTTGTAAAGAAAAATTTTTTAAGAAATATATGGATGATAAAGTAAATATGTGGAAATAATTATATTGACAAGCTTTAATTATCCTTGTAAAAATTAGCTTATTAGATTATAATTAATGTAATTTAATTGAATGAGGTGCAATATGCAAGGTGCGATTTTGAAATCCTTTACATATGAAGATAAAGGAGGAAACGGCGCTGGTGTAATTTTGCTTGACAAACAAATATCAAATGAAAAAAAACAAGAAACAGCTGCAAAAATTGGTTTATCTGAAACAGCATTTATATTGCAGAAAGACGAAGCGAATTTTGATGTGAGTTTTTTTACCCCTGTATGTGAAGTGGATTTGTGCGGACATGCTACTATAGCAGCATTTTACTATTTAGGCTTGCTAAACATTATCAATGGTTTTAATGAAATAAAAAAGGTTTATCAAAACACAAAGGCTGGCAAACTAGAAATTGAAGTCAAATTTAATGGCAAAGTGGACTATGTTATGATGCAACAACAGGAACCTCAAATTTTTGATGAACTTATAGGACAAGATTTAATTAATATTGCCCAGTCATTAAATACAAGTGAAAACAATATTGGTTTGATGGATTTCAAAATTTTTCCAACAATAGTATCCACCGGATTAAAAGATATTATGGTACCGGTTAAATCCAGGAATATTTTAAACAGCTTGAATGTAAAATTAAATGAGATCAATGATATATCCATAGAAAAGGATGTTGTTGGTTACCATGTGTATACTGTTGAAAACGGGAAGATTTATGCCAGAAATTTCGCTCCAAGAGTCGGAATAAATGAGGAGTGCGCAACTGGAACTTCAAATGGAGCATTGTGCAGTCTGCTGTACAACAAAAAATTGATCTCTCAAGAATCAAGAGTTATTCAAGGCGAATCAATGAATGAGAAAAGTCTCATATATGTAAAAATAGTCGATAAAGATGATTCAGTTGACGTGCGTGTGGGCGGCATATCTTCAATTATTAAAGATTTAATCATTTAATGGGGGATATTATGAAAATAAAAGAAATAGCTGAAATTTTGCATGCTGAAATATTGACTGATTTCAGTAATGAATATACTGATATTAATTATGGTTTTGCAAGTGATTTGATGAGTGATGTGCTGGCTTATGCCAACAGTGAATCATTGCTAGTAACAGGGCTTAATAATTCACAGGTAATAAGGACTGCTGAAATGATGGATATGAATACTGTTTTGTTTGTGAGGGGAAAAAAACCTTGCAAGGAAATATTGGATTTAGCCAAAGAAAATTCAAAGACTGTGCTTGCAACTGATTATACAATGTTTAAGACATGTGGATTATTAGTATTAAGTGGCATGAAGGGAATAGAATCGGATGACTGATGGTTTTTTAAAAAGATTAAGTTTTAATATTGTTGCAAATGATTTTTTTGCAGCTGGCAAGGGTTCTAGTGCTATCAAGAACCTATTGAAGTCCATGGGCTTGGAAGCTGGTGTCATAAGAAGGATAGCAATTATATCTTATGAAGCTGAAATTAATATTGTAATTCATTCATTTGGAGGACATCTTCATTGTGATTTATATGAGGATAAAATAACTATTGTATCAGAAGATAAGGGTCCTGGCATAAAAGATATAGATTTGGCATTGACAGAAGGATTCTCAACTGCTTCTGAAAGTGTAAGAGAGCTTGGCTTTGGAGCAGGAATGGGTCTGCCAAACATGAAGAAATACTCTGACGACTTTGATATTAAATCAAGCAGTGAGGGAACAGTTATAAAAATTTCTGTATTTTTGTAGGGGGGATATTATGAATTTCTCAATTATGTTTGATAGTGATAAATGTAAATGTTGTACAAATTGTATGAAAAGATGTCCTACACAAGCTATACGTTTAATAGACGGAAAAGCCTTTATTAATAGCGACAAGTGCATACATTGCGGCGAATGTATTAAAATTTGTCCTTATGGAGCATATACCCCCGAGTCAATAGAATGGTACGAGGAAATGCATTATTCCTCATACAAATATAAAATAGCAATTATATCCACACCCATATATGGTCAGTTTCCTAAAGGAACAGAAATATGCAAGGTACGAAATTCTATATTGAAGCTTGGCTTTGATTATGTTTATGATGCAAGCTGGGCAGCAGATATAGTTGCAAAAGCAATAAAAAGAAAAATTGATGAAGAAAAACATATAAGACCTTTTATATCAACTAATTGTCCTGCCGCCATTAGATTGATAAAAAGCAGATACCCTTCATTGATGAATCATTTGATTCTTTTAAAGGAACCTATGGTAATAGCAGCTATGATGGCGAGAGAAAAAGCTAGAGCGAAATTTAACCTGAAGGATGATGATATCGGAGTGTTTTATATTTCACCATGTCCTGCCAAGCTACTAGCAGTTACTGATCCAATTGGCGATTACAAGCCATACGTCGACTGGGTAATTCCATTAAATACAATATACGGCGAAATATATAGAGAACTATTAAAGGAGGATAACAATCTTTGCTCATATCCTTCACTTAACGGAACAAGGTGGGCTGTTTCGGGAGGTCAATCTGAATCGGCGGGACTTACAAATTATATTGCAGTAAACGGCATGGAAAATATAATTCAAATTTTAGATGAAATTGAAAATGGAAATTTAAGAAATGTTGATTATGTTGAAACAATGGCATGTGTGCAAGGCTGTGTGGGCGGAACCTTCAACGTATTAAATCCATTTATTGCAGAAAGCAACATCAATTATATTTTAAGCCATACAAAGGATGAATATTTGAACGAGGATTTAGAGCAATTTGATGAAATGTATGAAAAAGGCATATTCGCATTTGGTCTTAAGTCAGAAGAATCAACAAACAAATTCAATATGAGAGAAGCAATCCAGAAAAGTGAAAAAATCAAAGAAATTTATGATATGCTTCCAGGACTTGATTGCGGTTCATGTGGTGCTCCAACATGTTATGCGCATGCAGAAGATGTGTATAACAAGGAATCAACGTTAAATGATTGTGTAGTCTTGAGAGCTAACAGAAATAAATAGGAGGAATTAATTATATGATTATTTCAGAATTTGCAGAACAGCTAAAACTAAAACCCATATTTGATTCAAAGAAGGATATAATGGTTGAAGGAGTTTATATAGGTGACCTTTTGAGCATTGTGATGTCTAAAGCAAAGCAAAATTTTGCATGGATTACAATTCAAACTCATATTAACATAGTTGCCGTTGCAGAGCTTTTGGATTTATCCTGCATTATTGTAGTTGAAGACATGGAGGTAGAACAAGATACATTGAATAAGGCGAAGGAACTGAACATCCCTGTTTTAAGAACTGATGAAAGTGCTTATAAGGTTGCATGCAGACTTCATGATTTAGGAATAAAATGAAATTTTTTTACGATATGCACATTCATTCGGATCTGTCTCCATGCGGCAACAGTGATATGACACCAAACAATATTGTAAATATGTCATATATAAAGGGATTGAATATTATTTCGGTAACTGACCACAATACTACAAAAAATTTGCCTGCAATCATTGAATTGTGTGAAAATGTAAATATTAAAGCAATCCCAGGCATTGAGGTTACCACAAAAGAAGAGGTTCATGTGCTTTGCTATTTCAAGGAATTAAATAATGCCTTAAAATTTGGTGCAGTTATATATGATTCTCTGCCAGATATAAAAAATAATCCTTCTATTTTTGGAAACCAAAATATTTATAACAACAAGGATGAAATAACAGGTGTTTTAGAGAAGCTTCTTATAAACGCTTCGGGGTTTTCATTAAATGAAATATGTTCTATGACGTTAGAATATGAAGGAATATCAGTTCCGGCTCACATTAATAAAAAGTCAAACAGCATTCTTGGGGTTTTAGGATTTATACCATATGATTTAAAATTGAACTTTGTAGAAATAAATTCCAATGATAATAATATAAATAGTAAATTAATTAAAAATTTGAAAATCTTAAAAAATTCAGACGCACATCAGCTCACAGACATTTCTGAAGCACGTAATTTTTTTGAATTGAACAGCATAGAGGACATTTACGAATATCTGATGGAGGAGTCATGAAAGAAATTTCAATGCACATTCTTGATATAGTAATGAACAGCGTTAAAGCAAAAGCAACTTTAATAGAAATATTTATTGAAGACAACATAATAGACAATTTCTTAAAAATAACAATTAAGGATAATGGAATCGGTATGTCCAATGAAACTATAAAGCTGGCAACTGATCCTTTTTTTACTACCAGGACCACAAGGTCAATAGGTCTTGGACTTCCAATGCTTAAGGAAAATTGTGAAAGATGTAACGGATACTTAAGAATAAATTCAAAGCTTGGAGAAGGAACAACCATTGAATGTTGTTTTGAAAGAAATAATATAGACAGAGCACCTCTTGGAAATATGGGTGACACAATTATGACAATCATCAACTCTTTGAATAATTGTGAATTATTATACAATCATGTTTCTGGAGGGGGTAAGTTTAATTTAAACACTGAAGAAGTAAAGGTTGTCCTTGATGGGGGCTCTATAAATGACAGCGAAGTCTTGCTATGGCTGAAAGACTATGTTAATGAAAATATAAGAAGTATATCAAATTTTTAACAAACCATCTTATGGAAATCTAATCTACAGATTGTAATAAAATTAAAAAGATGATAAAATTATAAAAAATATTAAAAAAAGAGTTTAAAAGTTGTTTATAATCTGTTATAATCGATATGTTTGATTATTAAATAACTTTATGGATTTTTGGGGACGGTTCTTTTCGTTTCCGAAATTTGAAAACAAAAAGAACCGTCCCCAAAAATCCTATACAATTAAATCAAGAGGTGAAATTATGAGCACAAAATTGTTTACATTTAAGGGCGGAGTTCATCCACCTACTAACAAGACGCTAACACAAAATGTGCCAATTGAAAATGCAGCTGATCCTAAAATTGTTGTTATCCCAATGTCACAGCATATAGGAGCACCGTGCGACCCATTAGTTGCAGTAGGGCAAACGGTTAAAGTTGGACAAAAAATAGGCGAATCAAAAGCCTTTATGTCTGTACCGGTGCATTCAAGCGTATCAGGAACAGTAAAGAAAATAGAACAACACTATATAGCTAACGGTTCTAAGGTTAATTGTGTTGTTATTGAATCTGATGGAAAATTCGAAGTTCATGAATCTGTTCAACCAAAAGGCAATATTGAAGATCTTACAAAAGAACAAATTTTAGCAATCATTAAAGAAGGCGGTATGGCTGGTATGGGAGGAGCAACATTCCCTACACACGTTAAATTAAGTCCTCCGCCGGACAAGCCAATTGATACATTATTGGTTAATGCTGCAGAATGTGAGCCATATTTAACATGTGACCACAGAACAATGCTTGAAATGCCAGAGCTTGTATTATTGGGTGCAAAAGCAATCATGAAGGCCTTGGGAGTTAACAAATGCTATATAGGCATTGAAAAAAACAAACCAGATGCAATCGAAGTTATGCAAAAGGCAGTTTTAAATGAAGAAGGAATTGAGGTAGCTCCTTTAGAAGTAAAATACCCTCAAGGTGATGAAAAAAGAATAATAAATGCAATAACTGGCAGAATAGTTCCTTCAGGAGCACTTCCTATGGAAGTTGGCTGTGTTGTTGAAAATGTGGGTACCGTTGCTGCAATAGGAAATATTATAAAAACAGGTATGCCTTTAATTCAAAGAGTTGTTACAGTATCAGGGAGTGCAGTTCAAAATCCTAAAAACTTATATGTTAGAATAGGTACATCTTTTAAAGATGTTTTTGAACAATGCGGAGGTTACAAGGAAGAGCCAGGAAAGCTTATATGCGGTGGGCCAATGATGGGATTTGCTCAATTTACTGATGAGATTCCTGTTATAAAAGGTACTTCAGGACTTCTGGCATTTACTAAAAAAGAAGCAGATCTTCCAGAACCATCAAACTGCATTATGTGCGGAAGATGCTTAGAAGCATGCCCAGTTATGCTTATGCCATATAAAATCAGCAGATATGCAATACAAAAGAATTTTGATGCTGCTGATGAATACCATGCAGCAGATTGTATAGAATGCGGAGGCTGTTCTTTCGTATGTCCTTCTAAGAGACCATTGAAGGAAACAATAAGTGTTGCAAAAAAAGAAATTTTAGCTAGACGCAAAAAGGTTAAATAGGAGGAAAAACAGATGGAAAATAAGTTGATTGCTTCATCGTCACCTCATATTAGACATGATGAAACAACTCAAAAGTTAATGCTTGATGTTATAATTGCTTTATTACCGGCATTAGTAGCAAGCGTGTTTTATTTTGGAACAAGCTCAATAATATTAGTGGTGGCTTCTGTAGCATCTGCAGTAATAACAGAATTTGCTTGTCAAAAGTTTATGAACAGACCTATAACAGTTACTGACTTAAGTGCAGTAGTTACGGGTATGTTATTGGCTTTTAATTTACCGGCTACAGCACCATGGTGGATAGCTGTAATTGGTTCAGCATTTGCAATTGCAATAGTAAAACAAATATTTGGCGGTATCGGATTTAACTTTTTAAATCCAGCATTAGCTGCAAGAGCATTTTTAATGGCATCATGGTCTACACATGTTGCAGGCGGCTTTATTGACCCTGTAACAGATGCTGTATCATCAGCAACACCTTTAACAGTTATAAAAGCCGGAGCTGCAGGACAGCTTCCTACAATGTGGGACATGATGCTGGGAAACATTCCTGGTGTTATCGGTGAAACTTCTTCAATTTTAATTATATTAGGCGGTCTTTATTTAATATACAGAGGAACAATTAAATGGATTATCCCTGCTTGCTATATTGGAACAGTAGCAGTTATAGCCTTGGTATTTGATGGTGGAAGCTTACTTCCTTACCACTTGTTTGGCGGCGGATTAATGCTTGGAGCTTTCTTCATGGCAACAGATTATGCAACAAGCCCTGTTACAGATAAAGGCAAAGTAATATACGCAGTAGGAGCCGGAATACTGACTATGTTTATAAGAAAAGTCGGCGGTTATCCAGAAGGTGTATCTTATTCAATACTTCTTATGAATATCCTTACTCCAATGATAAATTTGTATGTTCAACCAAAGGTATTTGGAGTAGCAGGAGGTAAAAAATAATGAAAAATAATTTTATAAGACTAGCAGGAGTTTTATTTATTATATCAGCAGTATCAGCTGGTGTATTGGCATGGTTAAATGACGCTACAAAAGATTTAATTGCTCAAAATGATTTGAGTGCAAGCATGAGTCCTGAAGTTATAGAAGCAGTAGCTCCAGGAGCAGATACTTTTGTACCATACGAAGACCCTGCTCTGGTTGAATCAATAAAAGCTGAAAATGCAAAATTTGTTGACTTGTTAACTGCTGTAGATGGTTCAGGAAATGCTATTGGTTATGTTGTACAAACACTTAGTACTGTACCTGGTTATGGTGGAGATATGGAATTGTACATTGGTATTGGTCCAGATGGCAAAATAACTGGCTTAAGTGTTATAGCACATGGTGAAACTTCAGGTCTAGGTTCAAGAACAACAGAACCTGAATTCTGGAGCCAGTTTGTTGGGGATGATGCCAGTGCAGAAGTAACAGCATTTGATGCTATATCTGGTGTTACAAAATCATCAAATTCATTTGTTAGTGCTGTTAATAATGCAGTATCAGTTTATAGTCAATATTTGAAATAGGAGGTCGACATGAATAAATTAGAAATATTTAAAAATGGTATTGGAAAAGAGAATCCTATTTTCGCTCAACAGGTTGGAATGTGTGCTACACTTGCAATAACTACATCTCTTATTAACGGTTTTGGTATGGGTGTTGCAGTTATAGCAGTTTTAACAGGATCAAATATTGTTATTTCTCTTTTAAGAAAATTTATACCTGATGAGGTTCGTATACCAGCATTTGTAATAATCATAGCAGCATTTACAACAATTATAGATTTATTGATGCATGCTTATACTTACCCTCTGTATCAAGCACTTGGTGTATTTATACCGTTAATAGTTGTTAACTGTATAATACTTGCTAGAGCTGAGTCCTTTGCTTCTAAAAATGGAGTTGTCGATTCAATAATTGACGGTCTTGGAATGGGAGTTGGATATACAATTGCCATGGTAGTTTTAAGCTCTGTTAGAGAAATCTTAGGTAACGGAACAATTTTAGGAATTAGTATTCTTCCGGAAGCATATGAGCCTATGATGATAATGGTACAACCACCAGGATCATTTATTGCCCTTGGTTTATTAATAGGACTTGTAAATTACCTTTCTAGAAGAAAGAAAGCATAGGAGGTAAGAAATGGAATTAGTTAGTTTATTTATTACATCATTTATTGTAAATAATATAATATTTTCTCAGTTTTTAGGTATTTGTCCATTCTTAGGAGTATCAAAGAAAATTGATACTGCAACAGGTATGGGTATAGCCGTAATATTTGTTATAACACTGGCTTCAATTATAACATTTATAATTCAAAAACTTATTTTAGATAATTTAGGTTTAGAATATCTGCAAACAATAGTATTCATATTAATTATAGCTGCATTGGTGCAGTTTGTTGAAATGTTCTTAAAGAAATCAGCTCCTGGCTTATATCAAGCATTGGGTATTTACCTTCCTTTAATAACTACAAACTGTGCAGTGCTTGGAGTTGCTATAATTAATATTACAAAAGATTACAATTTTATAGAAGCGATGATAAACTCTGTTGCTACATCTTTTGGCTTCTTGCTGGCAATTGTATTGTTTGCAGGTGTTAGAGACAAAGTAGATAACGCTGATATTCCTGATTCACTGAAGGGTTCTTCAATTTCATTAATTGCAGCAGGGTTAATGTCTATTGCTTTCCTTGGTTTCTCAGGATTGCAATTATAGGAGGTATAAAAGATGGTTATAGTTAATGCGGCAGCAATTACCGGTGGTATCGGCATAGTATGCGGGGTATTATTGGCGGTGGCTGCAAAATTATTCGCAGTAGAAGTGGACCAAAAGGTCATAGAAGTAAGAAATCTTTTACCTGGAGCAAACTGTGGTGCATGTGGTTATGTAGGTTGTGATGATTGTGCTCAGGCAATTGCAAGTGGTGCAGCTGCTCCTAACGTGTGTCCGGTTTCAAGCAAGGAACGTCATGAGCAAATAGCAGCTTTAATGGGTACTACGGCAGAAACAACTGAAAAGAAGGTTGCTCATGTAATGTGTCAGGGCTGTGACAGTGTAGCAACTAAGAAATATGAATATGATGGCGTGAGAGACTGTAAAGCTGCAGCAGCAGTTCAAAGTGGACCAAAATCATGTGACAGAGGATGTTTAGGATTCGGAAACTGTCAAGTTGTATGTGATTTTGATGCAATTGAAATAGTTGATGGATTAGCTGTTATAGATAAAGAAAAATGTACTTCCTGCGGTAAATGTATTGAAGAATGTCCAAAGGCAGTTATAGAATTTGTTCCATACAAAAACAGTGTTATTGTTGGATGCCACAACAAGGATTTTGGTAAAGCTGTTAAAGATGTATGTTCAGTAGGCTGCATTGGCTGCAAAATCTGTGAAAAGAATTGTGCTTTTGATGCAATACATGTAACTGATAATTTAGCAAAGGTTGATTATGAAAAATGCACACATTGTATGGTATGCGTTCAGAAATGCCCAACTAAATCTATTCAGGGAGATTTGACAGTTTTAGAAAAACAATAATTGATATAAATAAAAACTGTGCTTCGGCACAGTTTTTATTTTACCAGACACTTTATTAAGATAGTTATGCAAAAGAATGTTCTAATTATATTTAATTTTGACAAACTTTAAAATAAACACTATAATATTATTAAAATTATTATACAATATTTTTACAAAGGATGGTTTTATGAAAGCGGTTGAAAGAATAGAAGAGGAGCTGAGGGGAAGGGCTATTGACTTAAATTCATTGGATAAAAATAAGACAGTCTTATTTGTTGTGGACATGGTCAATGGTTTTGTATATTCTGGCGCATTGTCTTCACCACGGGTTGTAGCAATAGTTAACAATATTGCAGAGCTTAACGAAAAAACAAAAGGCTTTAATAAGCTGTTTTTTTTAGACAATCATGAAAAGGATTCGCAGGAATTTAAGTATTTCCCTTCACATTGCGTCAAAGGAACAAATGAAGCAGAGCTTATTCCAGAGTTAAAAAGTGAAAATTCAGAAAATATTCTTTATGTAGAAAAAAACTCAACAAACGGATTTCACAGCAAGGGATTTCAGGATTGGCTGAAAGAACATGAAGAAGAAATAGATAACTATATAATAACTGGATGTGTCACAGATATTTGCGTTCTGCAGTTTGCATTAAGCTTAAAATCGTACTTTAATGAAAAAAATAAAAACAAAAGAGTCATAGTGCCAAAGAATTGTGTAGAAACATACGATGGAGGTTCCCATGACGGATATCTCATGAATCTGTTTGCTTTGTACAACATGCATACCAGCGGAATCGAAATAGTTGAAAAAATAAATTAGCAGGAGAAATATGATGCATTACAATAATTTTGGTGACAGAAAATTATCCATGCTTATGGATTTCTATGAACTGACAATGGCAAACGGATATTTTTCAAGTGGAATGAAGGATGATATAGTATATTTTGATGTGTTTTTCAGAAAAAACCCTGATGGAGCAGGATTTTCCATTGTTGCGGGATTACAACAGGTAATAGAGTATATAAAACAATTAAAGTTTACTGAAGAAGATATTGAATATTTACAGCGTAAAAAAATATTCAAAGAAGAATTTTTGCAGTATTTGAGAAGCTTTAAATTTTCAGGAGATATTTATGCAATTCCTGAAGGTACTCCTGTTTTTCCGGGAGAACCCTTGCTTACCGTAAGAGCTAAGACAATTGATGCACAGCTTATTGAAACTATGCTCTTGTTAACTATTAATCATCAAAGCTTAATTGCAACAAAGGCAAACAGAATAGTAAGAGCTTCTAAGGGAAGACCTATAATGGAATTCGGAGCAAGAAGAAGTCAAGGCTATGATGGTGCTATATATGGAGGCAGGGCTGCTTACATTGGTGGAGTTGTTGGGACTGCCACAACCTTGGCTGATGAAGTGTTCGGAGTACCAGCTCTTGGAACTATGGCTCATTCATGGGTGCAAATGTTTGATAGTGAATTTGAATCATTTAAGGTGTATGCTGAAAATTATCCAGACGGCTGCACATTGCTGATTGACACATACAACGTAATAAAAAGCGGCATTCCAAATGCTATAAAGGTTTCCAGAGAAATTCTAGAGCCAATGGGAAAGAGATTAAAGGGTGTCAGAATTGACTCAGGAGACATTGCATACCTAAGCAAAAAATGCAGGGAAATGTTAGATGAAGTAGGCTTAACAGACTGCAGCATCGTTGCTTCTAACAGTCTTGATGAATTTATTATTACTGATTTATTGGATCAGGGAGCCAAGGTTGACTCTTTTGGAGTAGGTGAAAGACTCATAACAGCAAAATCAGAGCCTGTGTTTGGATGTGTTTACAAGCTTGTAGCCATTGAAAAGGATGGAAAAATAATTCCTAAGATAAAGATATCCGAAAACGAAGAAAAAATAACTAACCCTGGCTATAAGAAGGTTTGGAGACTTTACGACAAAACTACAAATAATCCTATAGCAGACGTTGTTGGAATGTCCCATGAAATTATTGGCGATACAATACCTTATACGATTTTTGATGAAATTCATGTTTGGAAAAAGAAAAAGGTTACAAATTTTTATGCAAAAAATCTTCAGGTTCCAATTTTCATAAATGGTGAATGTGTATACGAAAGCCCAAGTTTGAAGGATATTAGAGCATATTGCAAAAATGAAGTTGATAATTTATGGAGCGAAGTAAAAAGATTTATAAATCCTCACAGCTACTATGTTGACCTTTCTGCTGAACTATGGAATACAAAACAAGATTTAATAAGCCAATTTAGTTTCAAATAACAAACAAAGTCCAGCTGGGGACGGTCCTTTTTGGAACCATCCCCAGCTGGACTTTGAATTACTTTTGGCTATACTGAATAATTATCAAAATATCCTTGGATATAAATAATTGGTGTTCCTTTGTCTCCACTTCCTGAAGTTAAATCACATAGTGAGCCAATTAAGTCGGTGAGTCTTCTTGGTGTTGTTCCTTGTGATTCCATGCTGTTTTTCAAATCGCTATTCTTATTAACAATGTAGTTTGTAATTGCAGTTTTTAATTCCTCGCCCTTAAGATTAGCAAATTGATTATCTGCAAGATATTTAAGCTTCAATTCGTTAGGAGTTCCAATTAATCCTTTTGTGTATCCTGGAGAAACAACAGGGTCGGCAAGCTCCCATATTTTACCTACAGGATCCTTGAATGCGCCATCTCCGTATACCATTACTTCTATATTTTTTCCTGTAGCTTCTTTTAACTTCGCTTGAATGTCATTAACTAATTCAGTGCAGTTCCTAGGAAACAATTTAACAGTGCTTTCTGTTGATTTGTTTGAGCCTAAGAGACCGTAGTCTTGATTGTAACCACTGCCATTGACTGAAGAAGTCAAAATGTCATCTAATCCGTATACTTTTTTTGCTCCTGCAGCCTTTAATAATCTTTTGCTTCTTTGTCTTGTGTGTATGTCGCAGGTAAGAACACAATCAGTATATTTTAATATGCTTGCAGGATTATTAGAAAAAACTACTTCAACCTCAGTGCCGCTTTCTTTAATTAACTGAGAATAATATTCTATGTAATCAACTCCTGTAAATACATGACATGTATCATTAAAGTTGCTTCTGAATTCAGCTTCAGTAAGAGTATCTGTCCATGGATTAATTCCGGCAGCATCAAGCATATCATAATCAATGAATGAATTTCCTACCTCGTCCGAAGGATAACTAAACATGAGATAAACTTTTTTAAATGATTTTGCAATACCTTTGAGACATATTGCAAATCTGTTTCTGCTTAATATTGGAAATATAAGTCCCACAGTATCGCTTTCAAATTTTTGCTTTACATCAAATGCAATATCATCGATGCTTGCATAATTTCCTTGTGCTCTTGCGACCACTGATTCGGTAATTGCTGCTATGTCTCTGTCTCTTAATGTAAATCCTTCAGCTTCGGATGATTTCAATACTGTTTCTACAGCTATATCTGATATGTTATCTCCCTTTATAATAATAGGAGTTCTTAAACCTCTTACAATAGTTCCCACATATCTATCCATTATTTTTCTCCTTAAATATTTATTTATTAATTCTGCAAGTTATATTATAATACATTTAAGCTTTTAAGTAAATTTAAAATATTAAATGGTTATAACCCATTAAGTATAATTTCTTTGATTTGTCATTCTGAGCGCTAGCGAAGAATCTCATAATTTGAACGGTTTAGAGATTCCTCACTTTGTTCGGAATGACGAAAAAAGGCTTTTTGGTTTTTAATCATTAAATGATTTATCCATAATTCTGGGGGTAAAATAATATATAATTGTTTGGAGGGGATTATGAATTTTCCTAAAATAGGAATGCGTAATATTAAAACATCCATTTCAGTCTTTTTATGTTTGTTGATTTTTGAGTTTATAAACAGGGATAATGCAATTCATGCTTGTATTGCAGCAATAATTTGTATGCAAAATACTATAGATGACTCGTTTAAAAAAGGAGGAGAAAGGGTATTTGGAACAATTATAGGCGGCATAGCAGGAGTTTTAATATTATTTACTGTTAAAGAATTGGGAAATGAAAAGCTGTTATTATTTATAATTCCACTTGGCATAATTATTTTAATAGAAATATGTGTTTCTTTAAAATTTAAGCAGTCCGTTGTAATATGTTGTGTTGTATATTTAAGTATTTTAATATCTAAAGAGCATGAAGGAGGATATATACTTTATACCATTAACAGAATTATTGATACAACCATAGGTATTATGATTACTATATTTGTTAACAAGTATTTGAAGGTTCCTGATGAGGTAAAGGTGTTGGTAGGTCTTATGAAGCCCCATACAGAACAAAAAGAGTTAAGCGAAATCACTACAGCACAATGTGAGAATGAAAGTTCAAAAGCAGTTGCGGATATTGAAACGGTCGAAAAAAAATGAGTTTAAAATAAATTTTTTATTGACATTCTTCTCAATGTAATGTAATGTATGTTTTGTTATCATGAAGCATAAAAACAGGGACAACTTCATAATATTTAGAAAACGAATATAGGAGGTTGTCTTGTGGGTGTAGCAGATATAGGAATTATTTTGGCATATTCAGCAGGCATCATGTTGATATTTATGATATCCTGGATTTTTGTCAAGCCACTGAAATTTTTAGGCAGATTGGTATTGAATTCGCTTTTAGGTGCATTGTTTTTAATAATTTTCAATTATTTTGGTCAATATACAGGTGTACATATTGGAGTGAACGTTGTGTCTGCATTATTGCTAGGAGTTTTGGGAATACCTGGATTTATAGCAATTTTGATAGTAAAACTTTTGATTTAGATAATAATATGATTAAAACCCAAAAAGCTTTTTTTTGTCATTCCGAACAAAGTGAGGAATCTCTAAACCGTTCAAATTATGAGATTCTTCGCTAACGTTCAGAATGACAAATCAAAGAAATCATACTTAATGGGTTACAACCATAATATTAAAATATTTATAAATTTTCTAAATTATACTTATCTGAAGTTTTATTGGACAACAAATTGGCTCTGTTATATAATATAATTATGTGAAATAGTTTACTAAACTAGATTTCATTAAATATTATAACAGAGGTAAATTATGTGGATAGAATACATTGTTCTTTTTTCAATAGTTGCCATGGTATTATCAATAATGGTTGTATTAATTGTAGAAACAGTTCACACCACAAAAAGCATTTCTAGAAAAAGAAGCAGCAATTTAATTAAATAGTTGCATAAAATTTAATATTATAAAAAAAGGAGATGAGCACTAATCCCAATATACAATAATAAATTTCTAACCAAATGGTTATAATTTATTTAAGTATCATAATTTTAACGGGAGATAAACAATGAAGAAACTTAATATTATTTCGGGGATTAAACAGTATCGAAGCGAAGTAGATACAAATTTTCACATGCCTGGTCATAAAGGTAAAAATGGTATTTTAGACGAAATAGGAAACAATCTAAATTTTTATGACATTACAGAAACTCTAGGTACAGACAATTTGCATTATCCTACAGGTTTTTTAAAAGATGCCATGAATTATATTGCTGAATCATATGGCGCTAAAAAATCGTACATGGTCGTTAACGGGACATCCTGTGGCATTATATCGGCTATAATGGCGTGTACTAACCCCGGAGATAAGATAATTGTGCAGAGAGACTGTCACAAATCCGTTTATAATGCTTGTATATTAGGAGATTTAAAGCTATATTATTTATATCCAGAATTTAACAAGAAGCATGGTTTGAACTTCAGTATCAGCTTGGAAAAACTTGAACAAATGCTCATAGACAATCCGGATGTAAAGATGGTTGTATTAACTTATCCGACATTTTACGGAATTTGCTTTGATGTGAAGAAAGCTGCCGAAATAGTTCATAAGTATGATAAAATTCTTATGATTGATGAGGCTCATGGCTCACACCTTCATTTTTGCAAGGACTTGTTGCCACCATCAGCAGAAAGCTCAGGGGCTGATATAGTTACACAAAGCACGCACAAGACTCTTCCTTGTATGACTCAAGGTTCAATTTTGCATATTTGCTCAGATAGACCTAACAGAAGCAATATTGAAGCTATGCTAAGGATGCTTCAAACTACTTCTCCGTCATATATTCTTATGGCTTCAATTGAAAATGCTGTCCATTGGATGAATGAAAATGGGGAAGAAAGATTAAAAAGAAATATTGAAGTGTTTAAGAGAAGAACCATTGAATTAAGAAATATGGGGATAAATGTGTTGGAAGATGATTTTCTTATAAGTGAAGGATGCTATGATTTTGATGCAACTCGTGCTGTAATTAGCATGAGCGAGCTGGGTATCACAGGAACTGAGCTGCAGGAAATTTTAAGATACAAATATAAAATTCAAATGGAATTTGCTGATTTACAATACACTGTAGGATATATTACAGCTACAGATGAAGTTGAAGATATAAATAGATTATTCGATGCAGTTAAAGAAATTTATTTAGAAGAAAGTCAAAGCAAGGAAAAAAGAGAAATTGTTCAAATAGAACCTTTCCCACAATTGCAGCATGAAAGAAAAATGCGAAAGGCTTTCTATGCGGAGAATGAATTAATCAATATGGATGATGCAATAGGCAGGACTGCTGCTGAATTCATTATTCCATATCCACCTGGAATACCATTGGTATGCCCTGGTGAAATAATTATTCAGGAAACAATAGATTACGTTAAGGTTATGTTGGAAAATAGCATAAACTGCAATGGAGTTAACAAAAATAATCAAGTGAGAGTTGTTAAATGAAAGGAATTTTCATAGTATTAGAAGGTCCGGACGGTTCCGGCAAAAGTACCATGGCTAAAAAAATTGGCGAATACTACAAGGGAAAAGGCAGAGTTATTGAATTTGCCAGAGAACCAGGCGGAACCCAAATAGGTGAAAAAATAAGAACACTTATTCTGGACAATAACAATACGGAAATGGACTTTAGAACAGAAGCTTTGCTCTATGCTGCGGCTAGAGCACAGCTTGTTTCTGAAAAAATAAAGCCATGGCTAAATGAAGGCAAAATTGTCATTTGCGAAAGATATGTCTATTCCAGTCTTGTATATCAAGGTATAGGCAGAGGCCTAGGTGTTGAGGAAGTAAAAAAAATAAATGATTTTGCCATTGCAGGTCTCAAACCTGACATGGTTTTGATGTTGGATGTCAACCCTGAGAAAGCTTTAAAAAGAAAGCTGGTAGGCGGGGGAGACAGATTGGAAAATGAAAAGGTTTCATTTCACCAGGAAGTATATGACGGCTATAAAAAACTTATAAAATATTTCCCTGAAATTAAACTGATAGATGCTGAAAGAACAATTAATGAGATATTTAGCGATATCAAGAAAATAATTGATTCAATATAAATTTCATTAAATAATAAAAATAATTAAATCTTGTAGAGGAGGATATTATGAAATCAATAACTGCTATAGTTCAAAATGATGATGCTAACAAACTAATCTCAGCTCTTAGAGAGAATGGATTTTCTTCGACTAAAATGTCTTCAACAGGAGGCTTCCTAAGTTCAGGAAACACAACCATTATTTCATTGGTTGAAGATGAAATGGTGGATGAAGAAATTGAAATTATCAGAAAAATCTGCAAAACAAAAAAGAAAATTACGGCAGCTATACCTCCTAGTTCATTCAGCACAGTAGGTGGGTATTTACCTCAAACAATTGAAGTTACTGTTGGTGGGGCAGTTGTATTTGTAACAAACGTTGAACGTTTTGAGAAAATTTAGGTGATAAAATGTTGTACAGCCAGGTTGCGGGTCAGGAAGAAATAAAAGCATCCTTAATAAAATCAATAAACAACAATCAAATATCCCACTGCTATATTTTTGAAGGTCCTAATGGGATGGGCAAATATGAATTAGCTCTTATATTTGCCCAATCTTTGTTTTGTGAAAATTTCACTCAAAATCCTTGCAACATTTGTTCAAGCTGCATTAAAATTAATTCCAACAACCACCCGGATTTGCATATAATAAACAATGATGAAACAACTTTAAAAAGAGAAGAAATAGATGATTTAATAGAATCAATATATAAGAAGCCATATGAATCTAGCAAAAAAGTATATATTGTAAAAGCTGCCCATGAAATGACTCCACAGGCAGCCAACACATTTTTAAAAACGCTGGAAGAACCTCCCGGAGACTCTGTAATTATTCTTTTAACAACAAATTCTAATTTATTGCTCTCTACCATTGTATCCAGATGTCAGACCATAAAATTTAGAAATGTGAACAAGGAAACAATTAAGAAATATTTAAAAGAAAACTACAGCACAACAGAAGAAATATCAGATTTAGCTGCAGAATATTCAAAAGGTATATTAAATAAAGCAGTCAATATAATCAGTGAAAAGGACAACATTCTGGAAAAAAGAAAAGAAATTATAAAACTATTTGACAAAATAATAAATTCAGACCAAGAAATAATTTATGAATTAGAAAGTTACTTTGATGAAAATAAAGATAATATAGATTTAATCATCGAAATTATGATGATGTGGATTCGTGACATAATGTTTGTTAAAACAAATATGTGTGAATTAGTAATAAACAAAGATTTAAAACAGCTTGCAATAACACACAGCCAATTAATGAAAAAAAACAGCAATATAATTGAGCTTATGCAAAATACAAGCGATAATATAAAGAGCAATGTTAACTATAAGCTTGCAATAGATAATATGCTTTTAAAGATTCAGGAGGTCTTTAAATGATAAAGGTAGTAGGTGTAAGATTTAAAAAGGCTGGTAAGATATACTATTTCGATCCTGAAAAGAAATGGATAAATGACGGAGATTATGTAATAGTAGAAACTATCAGAGGAATTGAATACGGACAGGTTGTTGTAGGTCCTAAAATGGTAAAGGAAGAAGATATAGTTCAACCCTTGAAGAAGGTTTTAAGACTTGCAACTGAAGAAGATATAAAATGCAATCAAGAAAATAAGGAAAAAGAAAAAGTGGCTTTTGATATGTGCTTGAAGAAAATTGAAGAGCATGGATTAGAAATGAAGCTAGTTGATATAGAATACACATTTGACAACAACAAAGTTATTTTTTATTTTACAGCAGACGGTAGAATTGATTTCAGAGAGCTTGTAAAGGATTTAGCTTCCATTTTCAGAACCAGAATAGAATTAAGACAGATTGGTGTTCGTGACGAAGCTAAGATGATTGGGGGTTTAGGTCCCTGTGGAAGACCAATGTGCTGTTCATCTTTTTTAGGAGAGTTTTATCCTGTTTCAATCAAAATGGCAAAGGAACAAAAATTATCATTAAATCCTGCCAAAATTTCAGGTATCTGCTCTAGACTCATGTGCTGCTTAAATTACGAGCATGAAGTGTATGAAGAAAATATTAAAGAACTTCCGGATGTGGGAGACAGAGTTCAAGTAATTGGAACAAACAAGACCGGATTAGTATTAGATATCAATCCTTTGTTTAAAACAGCAAGGGTAAATGTAAACAAAGCTGATGGAACCGTAGAAATTGAAGAAATAAACGGTTCTGACCTCAAGGTGGTTGAAGAAGGTGTCTTAAAGCAAAAACATGAGGATGTAGATTTGGAAGAATTAAAGGAATTAGAAGATTAAAAAATTATAAAATATAACCTGGCGTAAAGTCAGGTTTATAATTTGTTTGATAATAAAATATTTATTTTTTGATAAAAAG
Source organism: Sedimentibacter sp. (assembly GCA_050173715.1). GTDB lineage: Bacteria > Bacillota > Clostridia > Tissierellales > Sedimentibacteraceae > Sedimentibacter. The sequence goes on along the minus strand of JBFXKO010000014.1, from coordinate 23,258 downwards.
TTCTTTTAAATATAGACAAATAGTGTTAAAATGTGAATTGATGATATTGGGGGAGGTGAAATTAATGGCTTACAAAATTACAGATGCATGCATAAGCTGTGGAGCATGCGAACCAGAATGCCCAGTAGGCGCTATTTCAGCTGGTGACGATAAATACGAAATCGACCCATCAACTTGTATTGATTGCGGAGCATGCGCTAGCGTATGTCCAGTAGAAGCTCCTCAACAGGATTAATAATACAATTAAAAAAAGCCTTTGAAGGGCTTTTTTTAATACTAAATAATTAGTAACATTATAATCTTTTGTCATTAGTCAATTTATTTCATCTGTTACTTGAAGAATGCTTATAGTTTAGTATCATCTATTGAATCTAAATAATTTTTAATTTGGGAAGTTATTTTAAGGATAGTTTCTTCTTCAAATGGGCTTTTTAAACTACCTGTTTTAATAATTTCTAGAAAACTCTGACTTCCGCCAACCTTGCAAATATTCATGTAATCATCCCATGCTTTTTTTCTGTCTTCATTGAATTTTATCCAAAACTGATATGCACAAATTTGTGCCAAGGTGTAATCTATGTAGTAAAATGGATCAAAGAAAATGTGTCCTTGCTTAAACCATAGTGTACCTTTATTTAAAAAGTCATTGTCATCATAATTCTTGTAAGGTGTATATTTCTTTTCTGTTTCTCTCCATGCCTTCTTCCTTTCATCAGGAGTCATGTCAGGATTTTCATACACAATATGCTGAAATTCGTCAACCGTAACCCCATATGGTATGAACATTAAGGAATCAGCCAGATGGAAAAATTTAAACTTATTTATATCTTCTTCAAAAAATATTTCCATCCATGGCCATGTTATGAATTCCATGCCCATAGAATGAATTTCGCAAGCCTCAGATGTGGGAAAGCAGTATTCAGGAGCATCTAGGAATCTGCTCTGATATGTCTGGAATGCGTGACCTGCTTCATGAGTTACAACTGTCACATCATCCTGCGTTCCATTAAAATTGGCAAAGATAAACGGTGATTTATAGCTGTGTAGGAATGTGCAGTATCCTCCTGCCTGCTTGTTTGGCTTAGTTTCAAGGTCAAATAAATCTCTTTCTATCATGATATTTATGAATTCACCGGTTTCAGGAGAAAGCTCCTCATACATTTTTTTGGCTTTATTCATTATCCAATCTTTATTTCCTTTTGGAGTAGGATTTCCTGTCATAAAGTTTAAAGGTAAATCATAATATTTTAATTCATCAACACCGATGCGTGTTCGTTGTTTCTCTCTTAAATCATTTGAAATTGGAACTATGTATTTTAAAACGTGTTCTCTAAATTTTTTTACATCCTCAGCATTGTAATCTGACCTTCCCATTCTTAAGTAACCAAGTTCCACAAAGTTTTCAAATCCAAGTTTAAAAGCTATTTCATTTCTGATTTTAACCATTTTGTCATAAATATTATCAAATTTAGATTCATTTTCTTGAAAGAAGTTGCTCCATTTTTCATATGCTTTTTTTCTGACATTGCGATCTAATGATTCCATGTATGGCTGTAATTGAGATAAATTTAAAATTATGCCGTCATAATTAATTTGAGCTGAGGAAACTAATTTGGAATATTCACTTACCAGCTTGTTTTCTTCCTGCATAAGAGGTATAACTTCTTCTGAAAATGTCTTAATTTCAATTTCAGCTATAGTGAAAAGCTGAGGCTTAACGAGCTCTTTTAATTCATCCTTGAAATTTGAATTTAACAATGCTTTATAAAATTCAACTCTCAACCCGTGAAGTTTAGGTGATAGCATATCAATGTATTCATTTTCAGTGTCATAAAATTCATCAGCAGTGTTGATAGAATTTCTAATAGCTACAAGCTGAGCCATGGTTTCAGTTTCCTTTTGAAGCTCATTGATTTTTTGAACATATATATACTGCTCATCAGCATTTTTGGAATTATTAAACCCATTGATTAATTCAGTATATTTGCTTTTTATGCTGTCAAAATCAGGTCTTTTGTATTCATATTCATTAAATTTCATTGCTTCACCTCTATGTATTAATTGCCAGAAATAATTTGAAAATTCTGGAGGATAATATATTATACCAAAAAATTATAAAAATACAAAGGGAAATATAAGCTTAACATGTATATGAACAATATTTCTTTTCGACAAATAAGGTTGTTTAAAAATACATTGCAGTCAATTAAATAGTTATGATATAATGTCCGTGAAGTAAATGCAAAGGTAAAAAATATGGAAAATATAATAGTTAAGGTATTAAAAAACTCTATTGCAGAAGAAATGGAACTAGAGCCCGGAGATGTGCTGCTTTCAGTAAACAACTCAAGCGTTAAGGATTATATAGATTATAAGTATCAAATATCTGATGAAAATGTTTTTTTTGAGATTCGCAAAAAGGACGGCGAAATTTGGGAATTGGAAATAGAAAAGGAATATGATGAGGACATAGGAATTGTTTTTGAAAATCCACTCATGGACAATATAAAAGTCTGCTCTAATAATTGTATTTTTTGTTTTATTGACCAAATGCCAAGAGGCATGCGAAAAACTCTTTATTTAAAGGATGATGACACAAGATTATCATTTCTTTATGGCAATTTCATAACCCTAACAAATTTAAAGGAAGATGAAATTGAAAGAATAATAAAATATAAAATAAGCCCCATAAAGGTATCTGTACATACAACCGATTCAGAGCTGAGAAAATACATGATGGGCAACAATAAGGACTTAGATATACTAGAATATCTAAAAATGTTAATTGACACAGGAATAACCGTTGACTGTCAAATAGTGCTGGTAAGAGACGTGAATGATGGTAAGCAGCTTGAAAAAACTATAAGGGATCTGTCAAGCTTACATCCTGGACTTAGAAGCGTGGCAGTTGTGCCTGTGGGTCTTACTAAATACAGAGACAGATTAGCAGAGCTTAAGCCTTTTGACAAGGAAAGCGCAACTGAGGTAGTAAGACAGGTGACAGAGCTTCAGAATGAACTGTATAAGAAATTAGATACAAGATTTATTTTTATAGCTGATGAATTTTATATAACAAGTGAAACAGATTTTCCATCTTATGAGGAATATGAGGATTTCGATCAGTTAGAAAACGGCATAGGCATGTGTAGATTATTTAAACAACATGTAGAAGATTTGCTGGAGGAATACGCGGGGAGCAAATCTATTGCAGATGAAATTACATTTATAACAGGAGCTGCAGCCTATGAATTAATGATTGAGCTGGCTAAAAAAATAATGGATAAAATTCCTGTGAAAATAAATGTGGTAAAAATAATCAATAATTTTTTCGGTGAAAAAATTACAGTATCAGGACTTACAACAGGTAAGGATATTATTGAACAGCTAAAGGACAAAAATTACAAAAATATTATTTTGCCGAGAAATATGATAAACGACAACAATGTGATGCTTGATGATTTGACAATTGAGGATTTAGAAAAGGAATTGAAAACAGAGGTAACAGTTTGCGATGTGGACGGAGAAGCATTGCTGAATTTAATAACAAATAGCTAGTTAGCAAATGGGGAGCGTCTCCCGAATGTAACATATGGAGGAAAAAATGGCAAGACCAGTAGTAACAATAGTGGGCAGACCAAATGTGGGCAAGTCTACACTTTTCAACAGAATAGCAGGAAAAAGAATTTCTATAACAGAAGATACACCAGGAGTTACAAGAGACAGAATTTACGCAGAATGCGAATGGCTGGACAATCACTTTACATTGATTGACACAGGCGGTATTGAGCTTAACACAACAGATACAATTTTTGCCCAAATGAGAGTGCAGGCAGAAATAGCAATCGAGATGGCTGATGTGATACTTTTTATGGTTGACGGCAAGGAAGGTGTTACAGCAGCTGATATGGAAGTTTCTCAAATGCTCAGAAAAGCAAAAAAAGAAATTATATTAATCGTTAATAAAATGGATAAATTCGTAAATGACAACAACATTTATGAATTTTATAATCTTGGAATAGGAGAGCCATTTTCCATTTCTTCAACAGAAGCATTGGGAATAGGGGATCTTCTTGATGAAATTATTTCAAAATTCAATGAATTCATGGATACTGAAGAAGATGATGACAGCATTAAAATAGCTGTAATAGGGAAACCAAACGCAGGAAAATCTTCTATCATTAACAGAATTATCGGAGAAAACAGAGTTATTGTAAGCGATATACCGGGAACAACAAGAGATGCCATAGACACTAAATTTGAAAGAAACGGACAAAAGTATACATTAATAGATACCGCCGGCATCAGAAAAAAGAGCAAGATATCAGAAACTGTTGAAAAGTACAGCGTGTTGAGAGCTTTTACTGCTGTAGAAAGAGCAGATATATGCATTTTGGTTATTGACGCTGACAAGGGAGTAACTGACCAGGACATTCGTATAGCAGGGTATTCTCATGATAACAATAAAGGAATGATCATTGTTATAAACAAATGGGATTTGGTTGAAAAGGACAACAATACTTTCAAAACATTTACAGAAGAAGTAAAAGATGCTATTGCCTATGCACCATATGCACCAATTTTGACCGTATCAGCTTTGACAGGTCAAAGGGTAAACAAAATATTGGATGAGGTAGATGAAATATACAACTTTAGAAATTTAAGAGTTTCAACGGGAGTTTTAAATGACATAATAACTGAAGCTGTTTTAATGAATCAACCAAGAACAGTGAGAGGAAAAAGACTTAAACTTTATTACGGAACTCAGGTAGCTGTAAATCCTCCCAAGTTTTTAATATTTGTCAATGACAGTGAAATAGTGCATTTTTCATATCAAAGATATTTAGAAAACAAAATACGAGAATCATTTGAATACAAGGGAACACCTATAGTCATAGAATTTAGAAGCAAAAACGAAAAAAATCTTTAATTATATTATGATAAAAACAAATAAGTTGAAATTTTAATGATTTGTCATTCTGAGCGTTAGCGAAGAATCTCATGGTTAAATGTTTCGGAGATTCTTCACTGCGTTCAGAATGACATAAAGTAACTTTTGGGGAAATAATCATATTTAATAATATTTAAAGGAGCTATTATGAAATTTATTATTATCGCAATTATATCTTATTTTTTAGGAAACATTTCATTTGCTTACATTTTAGGAAAGATATTTGCTAAAAAGGATGTAAGAGATTATGGTAGCGGCAGTGCCGGAGCAACAAATGCCCTCAGAACCTTTGGAAAGAAAATCGGAGTCATGGTTTTCATCGGAGATGTATTAAAAGGAGTTATAGCAGTTATACTAGGAAGAAGATTAGGAGGTCAAAATGGAGCTTACTTAGCAGGTGCGTTGGTCATAATAGGACACAATTGGCCGGTACTTTTGAATTTTAAAGGTGGAAAGGGAGTTGCTACAACAATTGGAGTTATGATATTTGTTAATCTTTATTTAACATTAATATGTGTTGTGCTTGGGGTTATAATAATAATTATAACCAGAATGGTATCCCTTGGTTCTATATTTGGGATGGCATTGGCACCTGTTGTTGCAATAATTTTTGTCAGACCATTTGATTTTGCTCTTTTAATATTTTGTATTTTTATTGCAAGCATGTCCATCTATAGGCATAAATCAAATATAAAACGACTTTTAGAAGGCAAAGAAAATAAATTGTAGGAGATGTTGAGTTGAAAAAAAGAATAACATTGCTTGGCGGAGGTAGCTGGGGAACAGCACTTGCAAAACTCTTATCAGAAAACGGGCACAAAGTTACAGTGTGGCTGAGGGACGAAGAGCAATGCAAAACTCTCTCAACTGAAAGAGTGAATAAAAAGTATCTTCCAAATGTAAAAATTCCTGAAAATATTGTATTTATATCAAATATTAACGAGGCTGCAAAGGATGCCGAAATTTTGTTGATTGTTACACCGACACAAATGATACGAAGCATCTTAAAACAAATAAAAGATGAATACAAGACAAATAAAATTATAATAAATGCCTCAAAAGGGATAGAAAAAGGAACAATGTGTTTAGTTTCAGACATTGTAAAGGAAGAAACCAATAACTGCATCTTTGCAGCTCTTTCAGGTCCATCACATGCTGAGGAGGTAGGACTTTCCATGCCTACTGCTATAACCATAGCCAGTGACGAAAAGCAGGTTGCTGAAGAAATTCAGGATGTTTTTATGACTACATACTTTAGAGTTTACACAAATGATGATGTTATAGGAGCAGAGATTGGAGGAGCATTAAAAAATATTATTGCCCTTGGAGCTGGTATATCTGACGGTGTTGGCTACGGCGATAATGCCAAGGCTGCCTTAATGAACAGAGGTATTGTTGAAATTGCAAGACTTGGAATTGCTATGGGAGCGGATGTGCACACATTCTATGGGCTTTCCGGCATAGGCGATTTAATAGTAACCTGCACAAGCAAGCATTCAAGAAACTGGAATGCAGGTTATCTCATCGGTCAGGGTTTAACAAAGGATGAAGCAATTAAAAAGGTTGGAATGGTAGTGGAAGGAATTCCTACAACCTATGCTGCATATGAGCTTAAGAAAAAATTAGATGTTGAAATGCCAATAGTAGATGCAATGTATGATGTGTTGGAAAACAACGCAGACGTTAAAGAAACAGTAAACAAATTAATGCTTCGAGATAAAAAAGAAGAAAAATTATAATAGGATTATAGACAGTTTTTAACATGATGAAAAAAGTTAAATTAGCATTAAATATAAGCAAAAAATAAATTTAGTAAAAAATGCAACTATTTATTCAAAAAATATATAAAAATACATTCAATAAACAGACCATATATTTCCATAATACATAAAGGAAATTGTGATATTTGGACGATTCTAAAGAAGATCGTCCATTAATATTTATTAAATAAATGTTTATGGTAAAATAAAATAACATTTTATAAAATTATTTTTTTTATGAAATGAAAATACCATTTTACTTACTCTAATATATAGAAAGGAAGGTAACACTGCAATGTTTAAAAAAGAAGTAATAGACAAAGAAGCATACATCTCATTTATAACAGTAAATAAGGAAATGCTGTACAGAGTTGCATTTGGTTATCTTCGAGACGAAACTAAGGCGTTGGATGCAGTTGATGAAGCTGTTTATCAAGGATATGTGCATAGACATGACTTAAGAGAACCAAAATATTTAAAGACATGGGTTACGAGGATATTGATTAATGAATGTTATAAAATTTTAAGAAATGGTAAACGGGAATTAAATATGGAGATTCTTCCAGAGGAATCTTACAGTTCTGAAGAAGACTCATTGCATTTAAAATATGCAGTAAATAATTTGCCAGAAGACCTAAGAAAAGTAATCGTCCTAAGGTATTTTGGAGGTTACACCATATCTGAAACTGCAGAAATATTGGAAATACCTGAGGGAACAGTGTCCACACGTTCAAGAAAAGCTTTGGAAATCTTGAAAGTTGAGGTTTCGGATTAGAAAGGAGTAAGTCATGACAGATAATAATGAAAAATGGAATGATATAATAAATGAATCATTAAAATATCCTGAAGCTCTTTTGGGAGTAGAGGATAGATTTCAAAGGCGTTTAATAAAAGAAAAAAGAAAAAGAAGAACATTTGTAAGTTCTTTATCTGCACTTGCTGCTTCAATACTGTTTATCATACTTATTAATACTAATACTGCTTTTGCCAATGCAGTTGCAGAATTACCTTTGATTGGTAATCTTGCTGAATATGTTAAATTTGATAAAAGCTTAAGTAAAGCTATAGAAAATGAATATGTTCAGGAGGTAAACCTTGTAGCTTGGGATGGAAACAACAGATTATTGCTTCCTTATGTTATAGCAGATGAAAAGAAATTAGTTTTATTTTTTCAATTGCCGGAAGAATTTAAACAAGAACAAAATCAATGGGTCAACATATTCTTGAAAAATATGAAAAACAGTGATACTGGTGAAAAAGTTGAAGGATATGGTTATTCAACATCAGGTTTGTCATTGGAAGGAAGAGAACAAAACTTTGGATTTATTATGCAGGATTATCATTTTGCTGAAGGTAAGCTGCCTAAGTCAATAGATATTGAGGTAGAAGTTAAAATTGAAAATATTTTAGCGTCAGAAGAAGAGGAAGCTATAAAATCAGATAATCCATACGATATAAAATCCAATTCAACCTTTGAAACTGCAGGAACATTTAATTATCATATAGATTTAAATGATTTTGTAGAACCAATAATTTATAACATTAATGAATCACATACAATAATGGGGCAGAAATTAATAGTAAAGGATATGAGAGTATATCCAACTGGAACTGAAGTAAGTTTTTATTTTCCTGAAGAAAATTCAGCTTTTATTAAAGGACTTGAATTAGAAATAATCCAGGATGATAATAAAATCTTAAAAATAAACGGTAATGGATTTAGTGCAACCTATGATACTGAAAATACATGGATGAGTGTATTTGTTGAGTCAAACTATTTTGACAAGCCTAAAGAGCAGGAGCTCTTAATTAAAGGAGTTCGTTTATTGGATAAAAATGAAGAATATATAACTGTTGATATAAACAATAAAACAATAACTCCAAATATTGAAGGAATGAATCTTAATCAAGTAATTTATCATGGTGATACTGCAACATTGGTATTTTCAACTAAGATAAATAATGATGATAATTTTGGAATGTTTAGTTCAGAATACAAAGACACAGATGGAAATATTTACACATTAGGCAGCGAGGGTACTTCTTCCTACAATTCACAAATGGAAACAATAATTAACGTAAAATACCCACATAACGGAAAAATTGTTTTGCGGAGATCTTTAACCCCAAAAATATTTTTGGAAAAACCAATTAGAATTGAGCTGCCAATAAAATAATTTATGCATATAGAAAGATAACAGTTATACAGATACAGGTTTATTTTACTTTATTATGGGTATAACAATAATAAGAAATTCACAATTAAGGAGATCAAAATGATAAATAAAATAATAATTTTTTCAGATTATGCTTGACCATTTTGTTATATAGGCAAAGGTATTGTCGATGAATTAAAAAAGGAATTTGAAATAGAGGATGAATGGGTACCATATGAGCTGCATCCTGAGATTCCCATAGAGGGCGGAAAGGTTTCAGAGCTTTTCCCAGGAATGTCAGTTGCAGATATGTTCAATAACATAAATAATTATGGCAATAAATATAACATTAAATTTAGCGGAGTTGATTTAGTATCAAATACACATTCAGCTCTTCTTGCAAGCGAATATGCTAAGGAAAAAGGAAAATTTCATGAATTCCATGATAAGCTGTTTTATTTATATTTTTACGAGGGTAAAAATATTGGTGACATTGAACTGTTAAAATCAGTGGCAGAAGGTGTTGGTCTCAATAAAGATGAAATGATTGAAAAGATTGAAGACGGTTCATACGAAAACAATCTAATGCAAGCAAAAAGCTTAGCAGTACAATATGAAGTAAACAGTACACCAACATTTATTATAAACGATAAATATTCCATAGTCGGAGTTCAATCAATTGAATCATTTAAAAAAGTATTGAATAAATAAAATTTTGAGGACAGTTCGTGAAAACTGTCCTCTTGTTATACTAAATAGCATATTCGGGCATTTTTAAGTTTACTGTGTTGAACCCAATGTTTCTGGCAGGTCAACCTTCCAATATATATCTAAATTTACAAGAATGGCCGCTCTTTGATTATTCCAATATTTTCCTGATGAATTTTTATAGTTATGTATTTTTCTTATTCTGAAATTTCTAATGTTACCTCTCTGATTCTTTCACCTCATCTTTTGTCATGAGGTTTTATTATACTATAATTTTAATGTTTTGGATTATAACAAATGGCGTATACTAAAACATTATCACAAATTATCAGAAATAAAATTTTTATACAATAATTTTTTATACAATTTTATGCAAAATATGATATAATAAGGGAAAATGTTTACATAACATTTTAAATTAGTTAATTATTTGTTTGAATGTGTATATTTTTGATATTCAATGGCTGGTCAGTTTCATCATCGCCACAGAGATTTATATGAAATCATAGCCGGTACCTTCTTTATCTGCTTAGCGAGACCTGATAGCGAAGATTTTGAAGGTCTTACAGATGAATTAGCCAGCAAGTATCTGGAAATATTCAAATATCCTGAGGTGTTTATGATGTTCAATAGCAAATTAGTATCTGTAAAGTGGAGGCAAACGGATCATAATTAAAAACTTGAACTACCAAGAGCAGGTGGCAATTATCTTTTTTGAGATAATTCGCCACCTGTTTTTGATTTTTATGAGCTTTAGCCTGTTGAGCATGAAGCGAGTTTCTCGGAAGAGAAATGAGCCATGCGAAATAAAAAACCACCCGCTATGCGGGTGCGCGTCAAATGTTATACAAAAAAGTCGCCTTTCCGTTAAAATAGAGTTGTTCAAGCTACTAAATTAACAAAAGGAAAGGTGACTTTAATGGCAAAAAAGGAATATAGTTTAGCTCACACTAAATGGATGTGTAAATATCATATTCGTGTTCACTCCAAAGTATAGACGAAAAATAATTTACAATCAATACAAAGAAAGTATACGAGATATCATAAGGCAGTTATGCAATTACAAGGGTGTAGAAATAATAGAAGGCATCTAATGCCGGATCATATACACATACTAGTAAGTATACCACCAAAGTAAAGTGTTTCAAGCTTCATGGGATAGCTTAAAGGAAAGAGTGCGTTAATGATATTTGATAAGCATGCAAATTTAAAGTACAAATTTGGCAATAGACACTTCTGGACGGAAGGGTATTATGTAAGCACCGTAGGACTTAATGAAGCATCCATTAGGAAATACATACAAGACCAAGAAAAGCACGATATTATGGTTGATAAATTAAGTGTAAAAGAATATGAAGACCCCTTTAAGGGGTAGGCTGGTATTACATTCGTCCCTTTAGGGGCGGCAAAAGAGGCAATGGCAATGTGGTGTAAATGGTAAAATAAAATCCATATTTATGGAAAAGTACTTGCCGTTTACATGTGGCTTGAACAAAGTGAAAGCCAGCGTCTTTAGGCGCTGGCCGGGTGGTCATGATTGTTTGAGTCTTGGTGGTTAGAGAGTTGTATCAGAATTTCATTTAGTCAACTAATCGTGTACTAAGAACCTTAATCATTGGGAGTTTAGTGTTTAGGCTTGCGTCAGAACGTCTTTTTATTACATAGCGTAAACCAAAATTCAAGGAGGAATACGCTATGAAAAAAATGGAAGTAACCAATCAAAATAATTTCAAAGTAAAAAAAGATGCACCTTTTGAGCGTTGCGTAGATTTTATGGTGAGAAATGATAGAGAAATACGGTCACGAAACGGAACAAAATAGAAATAAAATAGCATCATAAATTTAGAAAGAACTCTTTTAGGGTTCTTCTTAAATTATATATTAATTCCAAATAAAATCCGATATAATAGTTGGGACAGAGAATTACTGTTTAAAGGAAGTGGATATAGATGAATAAGAGGTGTTACATATATACAAGGGTTTTAACAGAAATGCAAGCGGATGGATACAGTTTAGATGCCCAAAAGGAAAAATTAAAAAGATATGCAGAATATCAAGAAATGATTATTATGGGTGAGTATTCTGACGCAGGTTCAGGTAAAAACTTAGAAGGGCGACCTAATTTCTTGAGAATGTTTACAGATATAGAGCAAGAAAAAGATAAAATTGACTTTGTTTTAGTTTTCAAACTTTCAAGGTTTGGGCGTAATGCCGCAGATGTTTTGAGTTCTTTACAACTTATGCAAGACTATGGAGTTAATCTGGTTTGTACCGAAGATGGTATTGATAGTAGTAAAGATAGTGGTAAGCTTATGATATCCGTCTTGTCTGCGGTTGCAGAAATAGAGCGTGAAAATATTTTAGTCCAAACGATGGAAGGACGCAAGCAGAAACCAAGGAAAGGTAAATGGAATGGGGGCTTTGCTCCATATGGTTATCAATTAAAAGAAGGTGATCTGATAATAACAGAGGATGAAGTAAAAGTTATACAAGTTATTTATGAGCAATTTACTGCTACAAATATGGGTATAAATGCAGTGGCCTCATATCTCAATAATAACGGTTATAAAAAGAAAAAACGTCAAAATGGTACGCTTGACGCCTTTTCTGCTTCTTTTGTAAAGGCTGTTTTAGATAATCCTGTTTATTGTGGAAAACTAGCCTATGGAAGAAGAAAAAATGAGAAAATACAAGGTGAACGAAATCAATTCCATATTGTAAAGCAGAAAGAGTTTTCTGTTTATGACGGAATTCATGAGGCAATAGTATCAGAAGAAATGTGGAAGCAGCTCAAGAAAAGCGTAAAATAACTGGTTTTAAGTATGAGAAGAAGTATAGTTTAGATCACGCAAATATTTTGTCTGGTATACTGAAATGTCCGAATTGTGGGGCATCCATGTATGGTAATGTGAATAGGAAAAAGAAGAAGGACGGCACTTATTATAGGGATTACTTCTATTATGCTTGCAAACATAGGAGGCGTGTAAATGGGCATGTATGTGATTACAAAAAACAGTGGAGTCAAGCTATAATAGAAGATGCTGTTGCTGAGGTTATCACTAAGCTGGTTCAGAATGAGAAGTTTGAGAAAGCCATAAAAGATAAAATCAATTCAAAAATTGATACGGCTGAACTGGAATCAGAATTAGAAAAACTAAAAAAATCACATCGTCAAGCAGAGGTGGCAAAAAACAAATTAGCACAACAAATTGATTCCCTAGATATCATGGACTCTTTGTATGATAGAAAATATGAGGATATGCAGAGACATCTATATCAATTCTATGAGAGCATAGATTCTATTGAAATAGAGATGGAAGAAGTTAACACAAGAATACAGAACGTTAAGTTAGATAAAATTAACGCTGATAGTATCTACAACATTTTAAGGATGTTTGACCAGTTGTATGATAAATTCACAGATATGGAGAAAAAAGAGTTTATAAGTAGTTTTGTAGAAAAGGTTGAAATTTATCCAGAAGAATTAGGAGATGGACGTATTTTAAAGAACATAAAGTTTAGATTTCCAGTCTTTTTTAATGGTAATGAAGTGAGTGAAATCAGTTGGGACAAAGAGAGTACAGTTGAGTGTGTTGTGTTGATAGAGAAGAAGTAGGTTGAAATCAAGGGGTTTCATGATTTTTTAATTAAATATTGATGCGTTTTTTATTTCCCTAGGAGTTGTTTTCAAGGTAATATTTGCATAGGGTGGTATTCAATTTGGCGTAATTAAGGTATTTTGAGGAATTGTTTAAATCATAATAAAATGTATAGATTGAAAAATGAATTGTATTATAATCTTTTCTTTGACAGTTGTATAAAATAATAATCCATAAAATCTGCTTAAATAAAGGATTTCATGGATTTTATAGTTTAGTATTAGAGACATTGCACATCCATACTTAGTTGAATTATCAAGAAAATGCAATGAATCTGTATGCTTAGCAATTGAACAGGATATGGAAATTGTATATATTTATGTAATTGATGGACCTGATGGTATGCTGAGGATAACACAACGTATAGGAAAACTTGCACCTATTCATAGTACAGGCATAGGTAAATTAATGCTCGTAAATTATGATTCTAGACAACTCAATCAAATGATTGCAGTTAAAGGACTTAAATCTTTAATGCCAAATACAATAACATCTAAGGAAGAATTATTAAAAGAACTTGAAAAAATAAAGGCACAAGGGTATGCATTAGATAATGAAGAATGCGAGTTAGGGGCACGCTGTTTATCAGTAGGAATAAAAGACTTTTCAGGTAAATATGTTGCAGGTATAAGCATATCAAGACCAACAACGCACATGACTGCTGATTATATTGAAACCATTAAAAGCATAGTTATTGATACTGCAAATAACATTTCAGAAAAACTAGCTTATCAAAGACAAATTAATTGTATTGATTGATTTAGAATTAGCATTCCGATGTTTTTAAAAGTGATATCTAGTATACCACCCATTAATAAACATCGGAATAGTAAGGAAAGTTTTGTTGATTCTGCCAGGTGTTATAACTGGACATTCAAGTAGATATTATATAAATTTAATGTTTTTATATTTATTTCTAATTAACTTATGACATTTATTAAATAAGGATTATTCTTTATAAAGTCCTGTAGGTAATCTTCGAATATTCTTAGGGATTCTCTACGACTTGGTTTGGTGAATCGATTTTTTATTTTATATAAAGTCCTTTCTGGAGGAGGATCAACCAACTTGGATATTCTAATAGGCATAGTATTTCCAAAATGATGAGCTACTGATAAAGGAACTATAGCCCAAGAACCAGGTATATCAATTAGATTAAATATTAAACCAGATGTATCGACTATTATATCAATAGGAATCAAAGGATCCCACCAGGTGTCATGCCATAGCTGAAAGTTTTCGCCCCAATCTAGCTTTAATTCCTTTCTTTTTTCTAATTCTTTTGGATGAACAACATCTCCAAAATTTGAATATGAGGAACTACTTACTAAAACCATTTGTTCATTAAAAATTGGCTCAGCTATTATACTTTCAGACTTTATTAATCTTGAAACAATTCCTATATCTATTTCATAGGACTCAAGAAGTTTACATATTGTTATTGACCAATGTGAACTAATTTTCAAAGAAAGTTCAGTTTCAAGTTCTGTTATATTTTTAAAGAGAGGAGGAAATACATAAGAACTTAAACTGTCAACTAGACCAATGCTCAAAGTAAGCTTAGGTTCATTAGTCCTCCAAATGTCCGTATCCTTTTGTAGGGACATCCAGCGTTTTGCTATTGTAATAAATTCTTCTCCCTTTGCCGTTAATGTAATATATCTTTGTCCCTGACCCCTTTTAACAAGTTTTACATCAAGCTCATCCTCTAATGAATTAAGGCGATGGGTTATAGTAGACTGGGATAAAAATAGTTTTTCTGCAGCTTTAGATAAACTTTGGGTCTCTATAATTGTAAGAAATGCTTCAATACCAAAGAAATTCATATGTGTACCTCAACTTCACCATTTTGTGCATATTATATAACAAATTAATTCATTATTCAAATAAATTATTTTGTGTTATACTTATAAAAAAGATGAAAACGTTGGCAAAAAATGAGAGGAAATTAAATATGAAAGTAAATACTAACAGACTCAAAGAAAATATTATTAATATTGGAGAAATAGGAAAAACGTCTCTAGGTGGAATTACTAGAGAAGCATATAGTAAAGAGTATTTTGAAGCTTTAAATGAGTTAAAGGAATTAATGGAAGAGCAGGGATTAGATGTGAAAGTTGATAGGGTTGGCAATCTATTTGGAAGACGAAAAGGCTCAAAAGACTTGCCGGCTATTATGATAGGTTCACATCTTGATACTGTTAAAAATGGTGGATTGCTAGATGGTAATCTTGGTGTAATATCTGCGTTGGAATGTATATATGTACTTAATGAAAATAAAATTATAACAAACCATCCAATAGAAATTGTAGCATTTAACGCAGAGGAAGGCAGTGAAATGGGCGGAACCTTTGGCAGCAGGGTAATGGTAGGCAGGCAAAATATAAATGAAGAAGGATTATTTGAAAAGTTAGCTAAATATAACATGACTTTGAGGAATATTGAAGAATCTGTTAAAGATCCAAAGGAAATAAAAGCGTTTCTGGAGCTACATATTGAGCAGGGCGGAAATCTTGAAAGTAAGAACATACCTATAGGGGTAGTAAATGGAATAGCAGGTATAACAAGATATAAGATAACTGTAAAAGGTGAGGCAAATCATGCAGGTACAACTCCTATGAGTCTTAGAAAAGATGCTCTTACGATGGCGGCAAAACTCATATTAAAAATTGATGAAATATCCAAAGCTATGGGAGATCCTTTTGTATCAACAATAGGGTTTATAAAAGCTAATCCGGGATCAATAAATGTAATTCCTGGAGAAGTGGAACTTGTCCTAGAGATGAGAGATTTAGAAAAAGAAAAGATTGAGATAGTGTTTAAAAAGATAGAAGATTACACTAAGACAATTTTGGATTATGAATTTATATTTGAATTCTTAATAGATAAACCACCTGTCAGGACAAATGAAGTTATTACTAAATTTATAGAACAAGTATGTGTAGATAAGGGCATAAAATATGAAGTTATGGCCAGTGGAGCTGGGCATGACGCTAAGGAGATTGCAAATAAAATACCTACAGGTATGATATTTATACCAAGCAAAGGTGGGAAAAGCCACTGCCCTGAAGAGTTTACTAAATGGGATGATATTAGCTTAGGGGCTCAGGTACTACTTGATTCTATTATTAGAGTTGATAGAGATATGGAGTAGTGATCTCTACAAAGGATAACCCAGGAAAAAAATGGATAAGGGGCGATTTGATCTGCAAAAGTTTCTTTACACTTGAAAAAAGGGGGAATTAAAAATCGGAGTGTATACTAGCTACTACAAAAATTAAATAGGAGGATTATTATGGTTGCAACGCCTAGTTTAATTAAAAAGATCACTTCAGCTGGTGCCCTATCATCAATGATTTTTGGGTTTGTAGTGGCTAATGTGGTATGCATTAGGACAACCATATGGAATTTATTCAGCATTACCATGTACTATTTATCCGCTATTGTTATGTTGGTTGTTAGTAGATTTACTAAGCCAATGGATAAAGAAAAATTGGAACCTTTTTTTCGGAAACACTAGAGGAAAAGTTTTAGAAGTGAAAATTTGTGATAAATGAGAGGAGTTACAAAATGAAATTAGATTTAGCTGTAATTAACGGACTTGCCTATATTGATGGTATGTTTCGCAAAGTTGATATTGGAATTAGAGATGAAAAATTTGTTATGATAACAGAAAGTGGTTTTTTGCCTGATGCAGAAGAAGTAATTGATGTGGAGGGTAAGTATGTAATACCAGGTGGAATAGATACACATGTACATTTTCGTGATCCAGGTCATTCAGAGAGAGGAACATTCTATACAGAATCACTGGCCGCTGTTGCAGGTGGAACAACTACCATACTTGAACACCCAATATCCATGCCGCCTCAATATAAAAAAGATATTTTAGATAATAGGAAAAAAATAGCTCGTGAACGTGGTGGTGTTGTAGACTATGCATTTTATGGCGCCGCAGGAGGACAGTTTCCTGAAGAAATAACAAAGATAGCTAAGGAAGGTATTGTTGCTTATAAAACTTTTTTACATGAAGCTCCAGAGGGACGTGACCAGGAATTCGAAGGCTTAACCATGGCCAATGATTATGAAATCTACGTTGGGATGAAGGAGGTTGCAAAGACTGGTCTAATGCTAGCATCACATGCTGAGAATAACGATATGATTAAGGGTTTGATTAAAAAATTCCGTAGTGAGGGAAAGGTTGGAGCAGAGTATCACTGCCCATCTCGACCACCCATTTCTGAATATACAACTGTTCAAAAATTAATAACTATTGCTGCGGAAACTGGTTGTGTGCTAGAATTAGCACATATCTCAACACCTGAAGCTATGCAAATGGCTAAGGAGGCAAAAGAAAGAAATCAGAAGGTCTTCTTAGAGACATGTCCGCATTATCTATTGCTTACTGAAGAAGAGCTTATAAAACATGGACCATATGCAAAGTGTAATCCACCTCTTCGTAGTAAAGAAACAGTGGACAAATTATGGGAATATGTTATAGATGGCACAGTTGATTTTATAGGCAGTGATCATGGGCCATTCCTTCCTAAAGAAAAGGATACAGGTTTTGAAGATATTTTTAAAGCACCAGCGGGTATGATTGGGATAGACTTACGTCTTCCACTGTTGCTAAATGAGGTATCTAAGGGAGAACGAGGAATTACTCTTGAACGTGTAATTGAGCTTTGTTGTGAAAATCCTGCAAAGGCATTTAATATATATCCTCAAAAAGGTACTATTCAGATTGGCGCTGATGGCGATTTAGTAATATTTGATATGAGCGATAAGACTACTGTAGATTGGAGAAAGAATTATTCTCATTCGCGTGAAATTGCTAAAGTATATGATGGATGGGAATTAAACTGTAAACTAAATTATACAATTTTAAGAGGGAAAGTTGTTATGCAGGATGGAGTAGTTGACCCTATCAGCAGCGGTACAATAGGATGGGGTAAATTGGTTTTAAGTCAATTAAAACAACCAGAATAATATTATAAGGATTTATGGATTAAGAATTAATACTTAGCAAAGCTATAGGTTAATTCTTAGCCGTTATCTATTTGTTCGAAATTTTTAGGTAATATGCTATTTTGAGATATTACAAAACACATTTTGTAATAGTCAGACAATTGCTAATGCGCTTTATACTAGATATAATCAATAATAATTAAATTATCGAAAATGAGGATGAGGATGAAATGATAAAACCAAATGATAAATTAAAGTATATTCCATTTTCACCTATAAGAAAAATTTTTAATCGTGTAAATGTTTTAAAATCTCAAGGTGAAGAAATAATAAGTTTAGGTATAGGTGAACCTGATTTTGATACCCCAACACATATAAGCGAAGCAATGTTTAATGCTACTAGAAACGGAGCTACGCATTATACTCCGAATAAGGGAATCCTCGAACTGAGAAAAGCAATATCCAAAAATCTGTTGAAGGATAGTAATCTAGTTTATGATCCTGAAGAGATAATATGCACTGTGGGTGTATCTGAAGGATTATACATAGCTTTAACTGCATTTTTAAATCCAGAAGATGAAGTTCTAGTTCCAGACCCTGCATGGCTTAATTATGGACATATTACAACATTAAGTGGGGCTAAAACAGTCTATTATTCTTTAACTGCAGGAAATGGTTTTCAAATTGACAGTACTGAACTAGAGAATTTGATAACTGACAAGACTAAAGCAGTAATAATTTTAGATCCAAGTAATCCTACAGGAAGCATTCTAACTGAAGAATCTTTAAGAAATGTAGCCAAATTGGCAAAGGAGCATGACCTGCTAGTAATCTCCGACGAAATATATGAGAAGATAATATACGATGGAAATAAGCATTATAGCATTGCTACATTGCCAGATATGAGGGAAAGAACCATTATATTAAATGGATTTGCTAAGGCTTATGCCATGACTGGCTGGAGATTAGGATATTTGGCAGCACCTGAAAATTTAATCCAACCTATGGCAAAAATCCATTCGTATTTAGTAACAAGTGCAAGTTCAATGGTACAATATGGCGGAGTTGCAGCCATTGAAGGTACGCAGAAACCTTTAGAGGATATGGTAGAGGAATTTAGAATAAGAAGAGATTATGTATACAACGAAATTAATAGTATAAAGGGTCTTTCATGTGTTAAACCTGGTGGAGCATTCTATATGTTTGTAGATGTGAGGGGTACAGGATTAGTTGGAGAAGAATTTGCAGAATACCTGCTTAATAAAGCAGGTGTAGCTGTAGTGCCAGGTACTGCTTTTGGAAAAAGAGCAACTTATGAAGTCAGAATATCATACGCAACATCGATGGACAACTTAAAAAAAGCAATGAACAATATTCGAAATGCATGCGAAAAGCTATTAATATAATTGGATCATTGAAGAAATCAAAATCATTAGAGATATATCATAGAGGATATAAATTTAAATTAGTAAGTTATATTGCTTGAGGAGAAGGTTAAACTTAATCAATAATAAAAAGAGAGGAAGAAATTATATGAGAATTTTAATTATTAACCCTAACAGTGATATTGAAACAAATAAAATAATTCTAGAGAAAGCAAATAAACTAATAAATGGAGCATATGAAGTAGATTGTGTAAATGTTAAAAATGCGCCAAAACTTATATCTTCTTATGAAGATTATGCAAGGACTACGCCTGAAATGATTGAATTTGTAAGACAAGGAGAAAAGACATATGATGCATTTATTGTTGCATGCCACTCTGATCCTAATTTAGATGTGCTTAGAGAGGTAACTAATAAGCCAGTAGTAGGTATAGCAGAAGCTTCTATGAAAATAGCATCAATGATGGGCAATAGTTTCGCAGTAATTTCTCCCTCAAAAAAGTCTATTTCAAAAAAATTTTCATTAGCTAGAAAATATCATTGTAATGACTTGTTAAAACTAGTTGTTGTATCAAAAAGTGATAATGAAGATGATTTATTAGAAGCTTCAAAAGAAGCAGTTGAAAGGGGAGAAGTCGATGCAATTGTTTTAGGTTGTGCAAATTATGCAAACGCTGACAGATATATTGAAAAGCAACTAGATATTCCAGTTCTCGAAGGAGTTGCTTGTGCTTTAATTTTAGCATCAGGTTTAGTAAGATATAAAAATTATAAAATATAAGTTTTAGATTAATGCAGAAAAAATGAAGTGTCAGGTTTATAAATTATTATTGAAAGGAATGAATAATATGAAAAAGTTACTGTTATGGTTAGATAAACACATAGAAGAATTGCTATTAACAGTTTTTCTTATGGGAATAGTAGCATTTATGACTATACACGTATTCTGCCGCTATGTTCTTAGGAGTCCTCTTGTATGGACTGAAGAACTTACAAGATATATGTTTATCTGGTTTGTATTTATGGGGTTCAGTTACGGAATAAAGTCTTCAACACACATTAGAGTAGACATTTTAGAAACTTTCGTTTCAAAGCTTAAACCTGGATTAACTATTTTACAAGATATTGTAACAACAGCATTTTTGGTATATTTAGTACCAGCTGGAATAGAAGTGTTAAAATTTTTCATAAGAACTGGGCAGCGTTCAACAGGTTTAAATGTTCCGATGTTATTTATATATGTGTCTCTAATGATAGGAATAATTTTGAGTATATTTAGAATGGCTGAAAAGTGGTTTTTAATACTTTCTAATAGAAAAAAAGAAATAGTAGAAGGAGTGAATAACAAATGAGTGCTGGAGTTGTTTTTCTAATATTTTTTTCATTCATGGCTGTTGGAATTCCAATTGCTATTAGTGTTGGATGGGCTTCACTATCAGTAGGTATTTTAAATCCTAGCTTTGCTGCTGATTCGGTTTTTTTCTTTAGGAACATGGTAAGTGGAATGGACTCTTACGTATTACTAGCAGTGCCTTTATTTATGTTATCTGGAAATATTATGGCTGTTGGTGGTATATCTGATAGATTATTTGATTTCTTTGCATATTTTTTTGGTAAAAGACCATCAGGTTTGCCTACAGCAGTAGTCCTTACTTGTTTATTTTATGGGGCAATATCAGGTTCAGGTCCAGCAACAGTCGCTGCAATAGGTGCTATGTGTATTCCGCTTTTAGTAAATTTGGGATATGATAAAGTATGGGTTACGGCTATGATTGCAGTTTCAGGTGGTTTAGGTGTAATTATACCTCCAAGTATACCTTATATTACATATGGACTAGCTACTGGTACATCAGTTGGTGATTTATTCATTGCAGGATTTTTACCTGGTATATTAATAGCTCTATGTCTTATATCATATATTATTTTTTTCTTTGGAAGACATGATAACTCACAGTTAAGAATTATTGAAAACTCAAACAGATTGAAAGAGATGGGTTTAAGCGGTGTTCTAAAAAGGAGTTTTTTTGCACTTCTATGCCCAGTAATTATACTCGGAGGAATATATACAGGTATAGTTACTCCTACTGAAGCCGCTGTTGTGTCTGTAGACTATGCCATTTTAGTATGTATGTTTGTTTTTCGTTCACTTTCTTTAAAGGATTTACTAAAAACTTTTGTGGATACAGCCAGAACTGCAACACCTGTTATGCTTATTTTATCAATTTGTGTTGTATTTGGAAGAATCTTGACAATGTTGAATGTGCCACAGCAAGTAGCTCTACTGGTTACTTCCAACATATCTTCACCTATATTAGTTTTCATAGCAATAAATGTATTCCTTTTGTTCGTAGGAATGATTATGGATACTGTACCAGCAATATTGATTTTAGCCCCAATTCTTCAACCTATTACTGCGCAGTATGGTATGGATCCGATACACTTTGGTATTATGATGTCTGTTAACCTAGCAATAGGTTTTGTAACACCACCAATAGGAACAAATTTATTTGTAGCACAATCAATATCTGGAATTCCAATTTTAAATATAGCAAAAAAAGCATTGCCATTTATATTAATGTTTATAGTTGCATTACTTTTAATTACATATATTCCAGAAGTTAGCATGATGCTTCCTAATATGATGAAATAATTTAGAATTTTTAATCTAAATATTTAAATAAAAAAAAGGAGAAATAATTATGAAAAACAAAAAATTAATCTTCATTACACTTTGCATTACGTTAATAGCAATGCTGATATTACCAGGTTGCAGCAGTAAAACAGATGCTCCAGCAAGCAATGAAAATAACGGAACTGCAAGCGGGGAAAATCTTGAAAAATTTACTATTAATTTTGGTCATGGCGGTAGCGAGGTAACTGCGCAACAAGTCGGAGCACTTGCAATGAAGGAGTATATGGAAAAGGAATCAAATGGCAGATTTACAGTAAATGTTTATCCAAGCAATCAAATAGGGAATGATAGAGAACTAGTTGAATCTGTTCAGTCTGGAACATTAGAAATGTGTTTAGCGAATTCTGTACAAGCAAATTTTATAAATGATGCGATTGTGTATGACTTGTATTTCAATTTTCAGACTTTAGATGATGCAATCAACAAATTTAGAAATGACAAGGAATTTTTCAACACTATGTCTGTAAAATATGATGAAGTAGGTTTTCATTTAGCTGGATTTAGCGTACATGGCTTTAGAGAAATCACTTCTAACAAGCCTATTCGTGTACCGGCGGACCTTGGAGGTCTTACTTTCAGAACACAGGAAAACAAATATCACATTGCTGGCTTCCAAGCTATGGGAGCAACTCCAACTCCATTTGCATTTAACGAACTTTATACTGCATTGCAGCAAGGAACCGTTGATGCACAAGAAAATCCTATAGAACTTATATACTCGCAGAAGTTCTATGAGCAACAGGATTATATAACTATGTCTAATCATCAACAGCAGGTACAAACATGGTTAGTAAACAAAGATTTGTACAACAGCTTTCCAGATGATTTAAAGCTAATTTTTGATGAAGGTGTTAAAGTAGGTTGTGATGCTGCATAGGATTATGCAATATCTATGGAGGAAACATGGAGAAAAGCTATTACTGACTACGGAGTAAATATAATTGAGCTTACTGAAGATGAGTATAATCAATTTAAAAACAGTGTA
>JBFXKO010000013.1:0-100274 GCA_050173715.1 Sedimentibacter sp. | reverse complement strand
CAAAAATGTCAGAAGCAATTGCAAGCTGCAATGCCAGGAAAATATTGCTTCCGGTTAGTAAATGTAATATTGATATAGTAGGATTAGAAAATCTACAATTTAAAATAATTTTTAACGATCTTACAGATATAATAAAAAAAATATTAGATGAGAGATAACCATGAAGGTTGAGTAAATATTCATGGTTACTTTTTTTAGGAGGAGAAAATGAATAAAAAAATTTCGACAAAAGAAATAGTATTAGGTGGATTACTTTTGGCATCGGGAATTATCTTGCCAATGGCATTCCATATGTTTGGTATGACAGGCCCAATTGCATTGCCAATGCATATACCGGTATTAATAGGAGGTTTACTGCTATCGCCTTATTTTGCATTGCTTTTAGGAATTGTAACTCCAGTTGTTAGCGGTTTATTGACTGGCATGCCGGTAATGTTTCCAATGGCTATCATTATGGCATTTGAGTTAGGAGCTTATGGACTAGCTACGTCATTGTTAACAAGAAAGCTAAATTTATCAGCTATACCGTCTCTGATTATTTCAATGATAACCGGAAGAATTGCTGCAGGGTTTACAGTAGCTGTTTTAGTACAATTATTCGGTATAAAGATGAATCCATTTATGTATGTGAAGAGCGCAATAATAACGGGGCTTCCTGGAATTATTATTCAACTGATATTTATTCCATCACTTATTTATGCAATTAACAAATATCTAAAGGAATCGACAATAAGAGCATAAAGGCAAGCATGTAAAGAGCCAATGAGAATAATAACATCCCCCTTTTGTATGCAAGAAGAGTAGCTGAAATATTCAATATTGATGTCAGGGAAAACTTATTTCATGTGGAAACAGAAAAGCTGTTGGGCAACCGGAGATTGGATTATAGAAATTGCAAATGATATAACTAAAGCTAAAAAATAATAATTTATAAAGGAAGAATCCTTGATTGTTTTATCAGGGATTTTTTCTTTAGACAAATTAGTATACAAAGTTTTCTAGACTTTAATACTAAATTATGATAAATTAAATAATTAATAAAATTATTATGAGGTATTAAAATATAAATTTGAAGGTGGATACTATGTCTAAATTTGCAGAACGAATGACAAGCGTGGAAAATACAGCAGAGGTAGTGAAAAAATTGTTTGGAGCAATGAATGATCCTGAAATAATTTCTTTTGGAGGGGGAGCTCCAGCCAGGGAAGCACTTCCTGTAGATATAATCCGTGAAATAACCAATGATATTATGAGTACAGAAAAAAGAGGTATTGAAGCTTTGCAGTATGGTCCAGTTGTTGGAATAAAAGACCTCAGGGATGTTGTTGTAAACAATTTGCTGGCACCTAAGGGGGTAACTGCTGCATCAGATAACATAGTCATAACCAGCGGTGGAATGGAAGCAATAAACATGCTATGCCAGCTTTATATAAACCCTGGGGATATTATATTGGTAGAATCTCCAAGCTTTGTGCATTCCATAGAAGTATTTGAAATGTTTCAGGCGAAATGTGTTCCTGTAATAATGGACAAGGATGGCATGGACACAGATGATTTAGAGGCTAAGATTAAAAAATATAGTCCTAAAATGGTTTATGTTATTCCTACCTTCCAAAATCCAACAGGTATTACATTATCATTAGAAAGAAGAAAGAAGATAGCAGAGCTTGGCAGTAAATATGATGTCATAATTTTAGAGGATGATCCATATCGTGATATAAGATATAGTGGAAGTGACTTGCTTCCAATAAAGGCTTTTGATACGACAGGACACACAATAATGGCCAATAGCTTTTCAAAAATATTTTCAGCAGGTTCAAGACTTGGATATATTGTAGCAAATGATGAGGTCTCAAATAAATTATTTGATGTGAAGACTGCTACAAATTCACATACTTCTATGCTTCCTCAAATTTTATGTGCTGAATTTTTCAAAAGAGGCTACTATCCAGCACATCATAAAATGATATGTGATTTGTACCGTGAAAGAAGAGACGTTATGATGGAATGTATTGATAAATATTTTCCTGAAGGAACCAAAAGAACAACTCCTGATGGAGGACTTTTCATGTGGGTTGAGTTGCCAGGTGGAATTAATACAACGGAGTTGTTATTAGAAGCAACAACAAAAGTTAAAGTTGCATATGTTGCAGGAGAAGGCTTTTATGTTGAAAGAGGAGGAAAAGGCAATAATTCTATGAGAATCAGCTTTGGCGGAGTTTCTCCCGAAAAAATAAGAGTTGGCGCTGAGCGTCTTGGAAATTTAATAAGTTCAAAATTAAAATAAAGGTTACGGCATCGCCGTAATCTCAGACTATAAACCCGAGGCTGTCATCCTGAACGATAGTGAAGGATCTCAATCTGTTGAAAACATGAGATTCTTCGGCTACGTCTCAGAATGACAACGTCCAAATATATATTTTGTCATCAACTTAAGGTTACGCCGTAACCTTGTTATTTTTCTATGCTTTCCACAACATCTTCAACAATTTTAATTGATGAGGATTTGTTATACATTTTTTTCATATTCTTTTTCATTGCATTTAAAAGTGATGGACTATTTATCAGCTCAATTGTGCTGTTAATAATTTGATATGAATTATTTGCAATAATGGCAGCACCCTTTTTTTCAAAATATAAGGCATTTTCTTTTTCCTGTCCAGGTACTGGTTTTATTATGACTAGAGGAAGCTGCACAGCTAATGCTTCACTTAATGTAATGCCACCTGATTTAGTTATCATGCAGCATGCAATTTTGTACAGGTCGTCAATGTTTTCAATAAATCCAAATACCTTTAGGTTTCTTAGACCTAACGATTCTAGCTTCATCTTTTGAAGCTTGTTGTTTCCGCAAACTACTGCTACTTGTATCATCTTATTTCTGCAGAGCTCCATGCAAACATTTTTAATGTCTTTAAAAACTCCAAATGCTCCTGAGTTAATAAGGACAATTTTTTTGCCTCTTTTAAAGTTATATTTTCTGTAGAGCATAGAAATACTTTCAGCTTCTTCGAATGCGTCTCTTATAGGTATTCCCGAAACAACAGTTTTTTCAACAGGTATGTTCATTTTTTTCAGCTCTTCCTGAAGTTCATTAGTAGCAATATAAAATTTGTCAATTTCCTCACTGAGCCAAAGCTTATGAACATAAAAATCAGTAACTATGTTAAAAACTGGTATATTTTCGCCGGCTTTATTTTTTATTTTTAATGAGGCCAATATAGGAAATGTGTTTATTATAACATCCGGCTTAAAATCACTTGCTATGTCAGCTAATTTTTTTAGCCCAAAATTTCTATATAATTCAATTACTTTTTTGTCTGTTAGTTTTTCAGAACCGTAATACAAAATAGAATATGCTTCACCAAAATCATAGCTTTTAATATATGCCTTTTTTATTGTTTCAGTGATTTTCGGATGTGCTTCTGTAAAAAGGTCAACAACGAATATATTGTTGTAGCCTTTGTTAATAAATGCATTTTTCAGTGCAGTAGCAACCATCTTATGTCCGTTTCCAAAAGGTGCAGTCGTTATTAATATATTTAAATCCATAAAGCCTCCATTGAAAATCAATAAATTAATGTTCTGTTTATATGTACTCTCAAATATTATAATATATAACTCAATTTAATAAAAGAAGATTTATGTAAAATATTTGTATGGAGGAAGACTATGTTTGGAGAGTTTATAGAAGCATTTGTTTTAGTGTTTGTTGCTGAAGTAGGTGACAAAACACAATTGATGCTTATGACACTGGCAGCAAAATACACTGTAATACAAATGCTTTTAGGCATCCTTCTCGGCGTTACAATAAATCATGGAGCTGCAGTAATCATCGGGTGCTGTTTGTCAAATGTTATTGAAGGAAGACTCCTTCAGCTATTTGCAGGTTTTATTTTTATTGTTTTCGGTATTATGACTATAGTTTATGAGGAGGATGATACAAAAAAACGAAGTTTTAAATTTGGACCTGTACTTACAACAGCCATGACATTTCTGTTGGGTGAAATGGGCGATAAAACTCAGCTTACAGCCATGACGCTGGCTATGGAAGCACATTATCCGGCTTTAGTTCTTGGGGGCTCAGTAAGCGGTATGCTGGCAATAGGTCTTGTAGGAATAATTATTGGAGCAGCATTGACTAAACTTGTTCCTTCTAATATAATAAAAATAATATCAGGATTGGTATTCATAATATTTGGATTAATGAGGTTTATTAAATAGATGAATTTAAGCGAGATTAAGAACATTATGAAAAATGCATCGCCTAAGCCAATTGACGATGACTTAAGATTTTCGGTGCTACTGCCATTAATAGAAATTGGTGGAGAGCTTAATTTAATATATGAAGTCAGATCAAAATCTATCAGACAGCCAGGAGAAATTTCATTTCCAGGAGGAAGAATTGAAGAATATGAAAGTCCAGAGTTTGCTGCAGTAAGAGAAACACATGAGGAGCTAGGAATTAAGGAATCAAATATTGAAATAATTTCTGAGCTGGACTTTGCCACAAGCAAAAGCGGCTCTTTTGTTTACACCTTTTTAGGCTATATAAATAATACAGATGCAAAAAAAATTAACTTTAACAAAGATGAAGTGTCTGAATTATTTTTTGTACCATTGTCTTATTTTATAGAAAATGAACCTGAAAAATATTTTATGAATTATTTACCTAAGGCAGACAGTGATTTCCCTTACCACATGGTGAACAACGGTAAGGATTATGATTGGGAAAGCATTAGGTATCCTGTTTATTTTTATAAATATAAGAATTATATAATCTGGGGGCTTACTGCAAAAATAACCTATAGCTTTATAAGAAAAATTAAAAAACAGCGGTAAAAATTATAATAAATTGGGATTGTCGCTAGGCAACCCCTATAGGAGGAAAGAAATGAATGCAGTTTTAAAAACATCTGAGAAAGATAATGTTGTTACTTG
The DNA here is from genome assembly GCA_050173715.1 of Sedimentibacter sp. Lineage (GTDB taxonomy): Bacteria > Bacillota > Clostridia > Tissierellales > Sedimentibacteraceae > Sedimentibacter. The sequence continues at coordinate 95,333 of JBFXKO010000013.1, read as the reverse complement.
TCTTAGAGCTTTAATTAAAGGTGAAGAAATTACGGTAGAAGGTAAAAAATATATAGTAAATGAAGATATCCCGCAATACCATAAAATGGCTATTGAAAATATTAAAGAGTGTTCTTCTGTGATTAAGTATAATCAAGCTATTGGTGTAGCTAAGAAAGATATTAACAAAGGTGATTATGTTCATGTTCACAATATAGACAGTGCTCGCGGTCGCGGAGATAAAAAGTAGGAGGATACGGAAATGAAATTAATGGGATATAGAAGAGAAAATGGTACCTTTGGTATCAGAAATCATTTATTAGTTATACCAGCGTCAGTCTGCGCCAGTGAGACTGCTGTAAGAATAGCAAATCTTGTACCAGGTGCTGTGGCAATTCCCCACCAGCACGGTTGCTGCCAGGTTGGAGTTGATTACAGACAAACTGAAAGAACTTTAATCGGTTTTGGCCAAAACCCTAATGTAGGTGCTGTACTTGTAGTTGCATTAGGATGCGAAGGTATTAACTCACAAGTAATAGCAAGTGAAATAGCTAAAACAGGTAAGGCTGTAGAAAGTATAGTAATACAAAAAAATAGCGGAACATTAAAGACTATTACAAAGGGTGTTGAAATACTAGGTGAGATGGCTCGTAAAATATCTCAACAAAAAAGAGAAGAGTTTGATATAAGCGAATTAATTCTGGGATTAGAGTGCGGCGGTTCAGACCCAACAAGCGGTATAGCATCAAATCCAGCCATTGGAAAAGCTTCAGATATGCTTATAGCAGCAGGGGGAAGCAGTATTCTTAGCGAAACTACCGAAGTTATCGGTGCAGAACATTTATTAGTTGAAAGATTTGACACTGAAGAGAAAAAGGCAAAGTTCCTGAGAATGGTTAATGATGTAGAACAAAGAGCAATTGCCATGGGAGAAGATTTAAGAGGAACGCAACCAACACCAGGCAACATAGAAGGCGGACTTTCTACTATTGAAGAAAAATCATTAGGTTGCATGCACAAGGCAGGAACAGAAAATAATTTTGTAAATGCGCTTGAATATGCTGAATTAGTTCCAAATGATAAGAAAGGGTTGTACTTCATGGATACTCCGGGAGAAGATATAGATTCTATTACTGGAATGGTAGCGGGTGGAGCACAAATTGTTGTGTTTACAACAGGAAGAGGAACTCCAACAGGATGCCCTATTGCACCTGTAATTAAAATAACTGGAAATACTAACACATATAACAATATGATAGATAATATTGATATTAATGCTGGTAAAATAATAACTGAAGGTGCAACTCTTGATGATATAGGTCAAGAAATATTTAATAAAATTATAGAAGTTTCAAATGGTGAACTTACTAAGGCTGAAAGCTTAGGCCATAATGAATTTGGTATTTACAGAATAGGATACACTTTCTAAAAATTGACAATAAAACCTTGCAATCCAAAAAATTGCAAGGTTTTGTTTATTAGAAAAATTAAAAAACAGCGGTAAAAATTACAAAAAAAATTTTAAAAAAACAGTTGCATTTTTCATATGATTATAATATAATAAGTAAAAAACATACCCAACTAAATTAGTAGGAAATACAGTGAAGAAGGAAAGTAATATATATTGAATTTTCAGAGAGAGCATCCCTTGGCTGAAAGGATGTTTATTGGAAGTATATATGAAGTGCCCTTTGGAGTACAGCACCGAAATTATTATTTTTAATTAAAGTAGGCTGCTGCGGTGCATATCCGTTATCATATAATAGCATGATGGTGCTAGCAAAAGGTGGGCAGAATATGCCAAAAAGAGTGGAACCGCGGATAATACTCCGTCTCTATATGAGACAGGGGTTTTTTGTTTTTATAAATATTTTTTCTAGTTTAGGGGTCAAAAGGATGGGATAATATGAGCAATTTTACAACTTTAAACTTAATCGGAAACACTCCTATAGTTCAATTGCCAGGAGAAAATATTTTTATTAAAATGGAAAAGTTTAATCCTGGAGGAAGCATCAAAGATAGAACAGCGTTAGGAATGATATTGGATGCAGAAAACAAGGGATTATTAAAAAAGAATAGTATAATAGTTGAACCAACCAGCGGAAATACAGGAATTGGTCTGGCACTTATAGGAAGATTAAAGGGCTACAAGGTAATTATAACAATGCCTGAGTCCATGAGCCAGGAAAGAAGAACAATAATTTCTTCATATGGAGCTACTTTAATATTGACTGAAGCTCAAAGGGGTATGGCTGGAGCAATTGAAAGAGCAAATGAAATAGTAAAAGATGATAAGAAGAATTTCATGCCTGATCAATTCAACAATCCTGCAAACCCAATAATTCATTATGAAACAACAGGACAGGAAATAATTCATCAGCTTAACGATTTAGATATATTTACTGCCGCTGTAGGAACCGGTGGTACGCTTACAGGTGTTGCAAAACGACTTAAGGAATTCAATAAAAAAATAGTAATTGCAGGTGTTGAGCCAGCTAAGTCAGCTGTAATATCAGGAAACAACCCGTCACCTCACAAAATACAGGGTATAGGTGCAGGATTTATTCCAAATACCTACAGCGGAGAAAATGTGGATGAGATATTCACCGTTACAGATGAGGAAGCAATTGATACTGCTGTTGAGGTATCTGCAAAGATTGGTATTTTAGTAGGAATATCCACAGGAGCCAATGTGGCAGCAGCAAGAAAAATAGCTGAAAAATACGGAAAAAATAAGAAAATATTGACCATATCACCCGATGGCGGAGAAAAGTATATGTCAATGGTTAAATATTACTAACATGGGTATAAGGGTAATAGCAATTGGTATCAATTGCTTATTAGAAGGGATGATATTATGATTAAGTTTATTAAATCGATAATTGAAGATATAGATTCAGTATTTGACAGAGATCCTGCAGCTAGAAACAGACTTGAAGTATTTTTGCTTTATCCTCACATTAAAGCATTAATTACCTATAAGATTTCTCACAGTTTATATATGAAAAAGAGATTTTTCCTGGCAAGATGGATTTCTAACATTGGAAGACATTGGACGGGAATAGAAATTCATCCGGGAGCAACAATAGGAAAAGGCCTTTTCATTGACCATGGCATGGGTGTTGTTATAGGTGAGACAGCAGTTGTAGGCAACAACGTTACAATGTTTCATGGGGCAACGCTTGGCGGAACAGGCAATGAAAAAGGTAAAAGACATCCTACAGTTGGGGACAATGTAACTATAGGAAGCTCAGCTAAGATATTAGGCAACATTTATATAGCATCAGGGACAAAAGTTGGTGCAAATGCAGTAGTACTTCATGATACTAGTCCGAACTCAACCTTGGTGGGAATACCTGCAAGAGAAATTAAAAAAGGCAAAATTATTTGCTTGAATGAATATGCAATATAATAAACAACGAGACTGTTAGTATATAGTCTCGTTGTTTCTATTAATTATTGTTGTGGTATTACATTGCTGTAATCAACAGTAAGAGGTTCACCCTCCTTTAGTAAAATGTGTCCTGATTCATAAGGTCCTTTATCAATTGTAAGATAAATGTTTTGAACGCCGTAGTATGTGCCAAGTGTGTTAGCTAGACTTTTCAAAATCATTCCTTCGAAACCAGCACCTGCATTCATCTCTGCTACAAATTCCTTGGATAGGTCAATGTGTACGCTGTTATCATTTTTATCGAAATAAAGCTCATTAATTTTTGTGTTTGGACTTATCATTTCATAAACAGACAAATCTTTTACTGTCTTCTCAATTATATCCTTAGGTTCATCATTGGTGTTAAAGCTTACCTGTACTTCCACTGATCTCAAGTTTATTCCATCTATATCAGGGTAAAACAAAGTTACCGTTTGAATCAATGGCACATTGTTTTCAATACTTGATAATGTTGATGTAACTTCATAACCTTCACCTTTATTAATGACCTTTACAAGCCCTTTATCCTTAGCATAGTATTCTATAGATGTTCCTTGTGGGCCTTCTGTTGTAACTTCAATAGCTTCTACATTTCCTTCAGGTGTTACAATCTCCTTATTAATGCTTGTAATGGTAGTTTTTAAATTTTCTCCAGAAGACCAGCTGTTTCCTTCTTCAAGAGGCTCTTTTAGAAGTACCTTGCCAGAGGAATATTCATCATCTGTAAAGTTTTCTCTAAAGTATGTTTCACCTCTGGAAAATAGCTCTGTTAGTTGATTATCATTTAATTCCAAAACCCTTACAAGCTCAGAACCACCATTGTTTGTTCTTGTTTGAATTCTATTATTGTTTAAATAATCTATGTATACAGTATAGGATGCAAATTCGTTTCCTTCACCTTTATAGGTATATTTTGTATTTTCGATTAACGGAAAATAATCCTCAATATTCAATGCATTAGGATTATTAGGTTCTTCTGCGACATTTCCTTTGGTACATGAGGTTACAAGCAGTGCTAAAATCATTATTATAAATAGTATTTTTTTCATATGCATCTCCTTATTTGTATATTTTTTTCTATTATACCCAAAAAAAGAATATATAAAAAAAATAATGCCTAAAATATAGGCATTATTGCATACTTATCATGATTTATAATAGTACCTGTTGTAAATTCAACTGGATTATTAAACAATGGTCCATCAAAAGCAAAGGTGTGATATTCACCGTTTTCTCCACAAATATCAGCTCCGAAGCTTTCAATTTCAACAGCAACTGTTTTGGTAAGAATTTTACCTACAAATTCTTGTCCAAGTCTTGAAGTATCTACAACTGTTATTATTGTTTTAAAGCCTGAATCAATGAATTCATAAACCAAATCTTCTCTTGATTCTTTCCATAGAGGAAAATATGCGTCAATTCCTGCTGCTAAACATCTGTCAGTACACCATTTAAGGTGCTCTTCTAAATCGATATCTCCGAATACACAAACTTCAGCACCCTTTTCTTTTGCATCACGTAGATAAGCTTCAAAGTTAGAAGTATATTGCTCACCAGTTGTTTCCATAAGAGTGATTGGTATTTTGATTTCCTTTGATATATTGTTTAATAAATTTCTTGGTATCCCATGGAACCAGGATTGTTTTCTGTCGGTATTGTAGGTTGTCACAAGCTCAAGTGGCTTCATGCCTTCTTTAATTGCTCTATAAATTGCTAATGTGCTGTCTTTGCCTCCGCTGTAAGACGCTATAAATTTTTTACCCTTATACTCTTTCATCATATCACCTATTTAATTTTTCGCAGTTTGACAGGTTGATTATCAAAGCTTGCCCACTGCTTTAGAGAGTCCACCATATAGCCGGTAACATCCATATCATATACATCGTTTATTATTTTTGAAGAAACTACATCTTCAGCCTTTCCATATGCAGCTACTTTGCCATTATTCAAAAGCAACACATTGTCTGCTAGCCTCATTGCCAAATTTAAATCATGAAGCACACCTATGACCGTGTGACCTTCTTCCTTGGACCAACCCTTTAGGAATTCAATGAGCTCTGTTTGATTCTTTAAGTCAAGATGGTTGGTAGGTTCATCAAGGAGTATTATGCTTGGTTCTTGGGCCAATGTTCTCGCCAAATAAACTCTTTGAAGCTGTCCACCGGATAATGTGTTGATTTGTTTGTTTTTTAAGCTGGTTAAATCAACTGCTTTCAGGCATTTGTCTGCATAATCTCTGTCTTTTATGGTAGGTTCTTTAAATGCACTGTTTTTCATATGAAGGTAACGCCCTAATAGCACAGTTTCATACACTGTATAGGAGAAATAAATGTTGGAAATTTGACTCATCACTGCTATTTTTTTAGCTACATCCGTTCTTTTCATTGCTGAAATGCTTGTTCCATCTATTTTAATAGCTCCCTTGTGGGGAATAATTCCAGCAATTGTTTTTATGAGTGTTGTTTTTCCGCAGCCATTTGGACCTAAAATGCACAGATTTTCTCCCTCAGAAACATTTAAGTTAATATTTGATATAACATCAAAACCATTATATCCTGCAGATACATTTTTTAAAGTGAGCATTTATAATTCCTTTCGTTTCGAAAAATATACATAAGCAAAGAATGGCGCTCCTACTAATGCTGTTACCGCTCCCACCGGCAGTTCTGATGGTGTTACGATTGTTCGTGCTACCAAATCACATATTACCATGAATGCACCACCAAACATCCAAGACATGGGAATTACTATTTTATGTTGGGATCCAAAAATTCTTCTAACAACATGAGGAGCTATTAAATCAATGAAACCAATAACTCCCACAAATGAAATTGCGCTGCCTGTAAGTGCTGCAGACAAGAATAGCAATATCCATTTAATTTTGTAAACATCAACCCCCATTGTAAATGCTTGTTCCTCACCGAAGGTCATTATATCCATTTCTTTAGAGAAGTATCTGATAACTAATACTCCAATCAAGACAATGGGGAATAAAATTATTACACTTGACCAGTCCTTTAAAGCAAAGGAACCCATTTGCCAGAATGTAAGCTGTTCAACATGTTCCTTTGCCATAGCAGTAACTAATGTAAGTATAGCATTCACAAACAATGAAAAAACCATTCCTACCAATATAATTGTATTGTTCTCTAGATTTTTATCCATTTTAGATGCAAACTTAACTGCTAAAAAAACAGTTAAAAGACCGAATAAAAGACCTGCAGAAGGCAAGGTAAACATTCCAAGGAATGGAATTGAAAACCCTGTTACTATTATAAAGGCAGCTCCCAATGAAGCACCTGATGAGATACCCATGGTATAGGATGATGCCAAAGGATTTTTAAGAACTGATTGCATGACAGTGCCGCTTACCGCCAAAGCTCCTCCAACAAGGAATGCTAACAACGCCCGCGGAAGTCTCAGATTCCATGCTATTGATATAGAGACATTTGAAATATCAGACGATAATGGCGTAGAAAAAATCTTATTTGATATTATGTTTAATATATCGCTCAATGGAACATATATGCTGCCTAGAGCCACACCCATTAATAAAACTAATATGCATATTAAAGAAGATAATATTATTTTAAATTTTGTTCTCATTTTTTATATATTTCAGGATAAATTACCTCTGCCATTTGATCTAAAGCCTTTACAATATTATGGTTTGATAATGAGCTTGCATCTCTGTCAATATAGTATACATCATTGTTTTTTATGGCAGTTACATTTTCCCATCCTGCACGATTTTTAATTTCATCAACTGCATTTTCGATATAATCAACATTTGTAAGTATAATATCAGGGTTTGCTGCAACTACAACTTCATCTGATACAGCCAACCAGCTTTCTTGATCAGACAGTATGTTTTCAGCTCCTAAAAGTTCAATCATTTCATTTAAAAATACACCTTTTCCGAAACTGTAAAGGTTCGGTGCACCTGCTATTTCAAAGTAAACTGTTTTTTTATCATCATCATTAATAGTTGAACTTAGCTTTTTAAATTCATCTATTTGGATTTTCATGTTATTAACAATCTCTTGACCTTTTTCGCTTACTTGAAGAGAATCTGCAATAAACATTATATCTTTATATATTCCTTCAATACTGTCACTTGATGGAATATAGACTACAGTTATACCTAAATCCTTAATTGGCTTAAAGGGGTCATTTCCATCAGACATACTCATTCCTGTTGCATAAATTATGTCTGGTTCCAATGCAACAAGCTTCTCAACATCAGGGTTCATTAAATCAAAGAGTGGTAAATTTTCAGGAAGTCCTTCTACTCCTTCTGAGTATTTATCAACTGCTACAAGTTTGTCACCAAAACCCAAATCTACTATCATTTCTGTATTAGACGGTGAAATAGATATTATTTTGTTTATTTCAGATGGTATTGTAACATCATTACCGGCTCTATCCTCAGTTGGTAAGTTAACTTGTTGCTGATTTTGTTCAGTTTCCTGTTGTGGTTGTTGTACTGGTTCTTGTTTTTCTCCTGTACAAGCTGAAAGTGTCGCCATAATAATTAACATTATCACGGCTAAAGATAATTTCTGTTTCATTTTTATTCCTCCGATTAAAGTTTATTACAAACATCTGTCGAAATAAAAACCTTGCGTCGCCTTAACTAATAATAAGTTAGAGGCATAAAAAAACGTCTCGAAAATTATAATAATCGAAACGTAAAGCCCACAAATTGCTTTGAATAAAATATTCAAGTTTTCCAATTTAGCTATAGCCTTTTTACCTGAAAAGAATACAGCATTTGCGGTATTTACGCAAATAATACTGGCAGGTTTTCCGACTTAGAGGTCATTGCAGATTTTTAACCTTCCCAGAGTATCCAGTGGTTGGCATAGCCTTAAAAATCGCTCTCTCATTACGGCAGCAGGACTGTTTAGGATTTTTTAACCTAATTCCCTATTATCACAAATGTGCACCAATATCGAAGATGTTTAATTAATTAAAGTATATTACAAACAATTAATGTTGTCAATGAAGTTGTAAAAATTTTAAAATGTCTCTAGGTAAAATATAAATTATTCTGATTTGACATTGCTATTTTATTAATATATAATTTGCATAACTTTTTATTAGGACGTGCAGTTATGACAGCATTAATTTTAGGTTATATATTTGATTTAATATTAGGTGATCCACAAAATTTTCCTCATCCCGTAAGGCTTATTGGAAAATTAATAGAAAATGTAGAGAATAAGCTCAGAGTAAAATGCAAGAGCGAGAAAGATGAAAGAATATATGGAGCTGTTTTATGGTTTGTTGTTGTGGGATTGTCATATTTTGTCCCGGCTTTAATTTTAATAGCTGCACTCAACATTAATATAGTCTTTGAAGTGATTTTAGAAGGCATTATGTGCTATTATATTTTAGCAACCAGAAGTTTAAGAGATGAGAGCATGAAGGTTTATTATGCTCTTAAAAATAATAACATCAGTGAGGCAAGACAGTTTTTATCATACATAGTTGGTCGAGATGTTGAAAAACTAAATACTTCTTCAATAGCTAAGGCAGCAGTTGAAACAGTTGCAGAAAATACATCTGATGGAGTTATTGCTCCGATGATATTTATAATTATAGGCGGAGCACCTCTTGGATTTATGTACAAGGCAATTAATACATTAGATTCTATGGTGGGTTACAAAAATGTTAAATATGTTAACTTTGGCAGATTTTCAGCAAGGGCTGATGATGCATTCAACTACATACCTTCAAGAATTTCAGCTTATCTGATGATTGCAGCGTCATTTGTTTTAAAAATGGATTATAAAAATGCTTATAAAATTTTCAAAAGAGACAGATACAACCATAAAAGCCCTAATTCGGCTCAAACCGAGTCAGTGTGTGCCGGTGCATTAAATATTATTCTTGGGGGCAATAATTACTATGGTGGTGTTTTGGTGAATAAGCCAACTATTGGAGACGACACTAGAGAGGTTGAGGCAGAAGATATAAAAAGAGCAAATAAATTGATGTTTACTACATCACTTATATGCTTCTTTGGTGGTATTTTTATTTTATGGTTAATTTAGGAGCAGTTTAATGAATATAAAATCTCACGGTGCGGATATATATACAGCTTCAAAACAATCAGGTATCAGTGCTAATGAAATTATTGATTTTTCCTCAAATATAAATCCTTTGGGGATTCCCCAGGGTGTTGAAAAAGCAGCTATTGAATCTATAAAATTCTCAAACAGATATCCTGATATAAACTCAAGGGAATTAATTAATTCGTTATCTACATATGAAAATGTTCCTGAGGATTGGATTTTCGTTTCAAATGGAGCTGCTGAAGCGATTTTTAGAATTGCAGTTTATTTAAAGCCTAAAAATGGACTTGTTACAGCTCCAACATTCAGCGAATATGAGCAAGCACTGAAGGCTGTAGATGCAAATATAAATTATTTTAACCTTTATGCGGAAAATGGGTTTAAAATTACAGAGAAGATATTGAAGAACATAAATGAAGATATAAATATTGTATTTATATGCAATCCTAACAATCCAACAGGGCAGATAACTGAAAAAAAATTACTAGAACAAATAATATACAACTGTAAAAAAGTAGGAGCAGTTGCAGTTATTGATGAATGCTTTATGGATTTCGTTGAACAAAGTGAAATGCTCAGTGTTATGGAGTTTGTTGAAAAATACGATAACTTGATTATATTAAAGGCCTTTACAAAGATTTTCGCCATACCAGGTATTAGATTAGGGTATTGCATATCGTCAAATGCTGATATTATCAAAGGACTTAAATTTTCAGGATCTCCTTGGAATGTTTCAACAATAGCGCAGGCAGCTGGAGTTGCAGCAACTAAAGAAAAGGAATATATAAATAGATCTATTTTGTATATAAAAAATCAAAGAAATTATTTAATTGATGAAATGAACAAGCTTAATATCAAGACATATGATTCGTATGCAAATTACATATTTTTTAAAATTAAAGATATAAATTTAAAAGAGGAAATGCTAAAAAGAGGAATTTTAATCAGGAGCTGTTCTAACTATATAAATCTTAATGACAAATATTATAGAATTGCTGTTAAATCCAAAGAAGAAAACCAATTGTTTATTGATAAATTAAAGGAAATAATGGATTAATGAAAACAATATTAATTATATTAGATGGGGCAAGTGAAGATAAAATATTTGAATTAGGCAATAAGACTCCTTTAGAATATGCCTGCACGCCTGTATTAGATAAAATTGTAATACGGGGTGAACACAAAAATACTACATTTTATCCTACAGACAAAAAACCGGACAGCTTAAATTGTATTCTTACAATTCTTGGTGTCAATGAAAAGCTAATACCCCCAAATAGAGCGTATTTAGAAGCTTTAGCTGCAGATATAAGGATTGAAGAATTTGAAGCTGCACTGAGGTGCAATCTGGTAAGCATAAAAAATGGCAGGTTGCTTTCATTTAATGGAATGGGACTTGCAAAATCCGAAATGGAATCCGCAGCTCTAAATGTTAAAATATTTGAAGGTATGAAATTTTATAATATCAGCGGCTACAGGAATATTTTAGCTGTTAATAAAAATAAAATCAATTTTAAATTAAATGATATGCCTCCCCATGAAAATATGGGAGAGACAGTTGACGCAATGCTTGAAAATATAAGAAGCATAAATATATTATATGAATTTACTAAAGATAATATATTTAAGGTCAACAATGAGGAATACATGTTTTATCCTTGGGGGATATCTGAATCGGTGAAATTGCCTACGTTTAAAGAATTGCACAATAAAACATGCTCTTGCATATGCAACGCAGAAATAGTCAAGGGTATAGCAAAGACCATGAAAATGAACGTTCCTCTTCTTAAAAATTCAACCGGGGATGTAGACACAGACTTAAGAGAAAAGGCAGAGACTGCTTTATCTGAGCTTAAGTCACATGACGTAGTGATAGTTCATATAAACGGAACAGATGAAGCCTCACACAGAAGAAATTTATCGGAAAAAATTAAATTTATTGAAAGAATAGACAAAGAATTTTTAGCCCATATATATGAAGAAGCTAAGTATAATGCAAAGATAATCATTGTAGCTGACCACCAGACAAGTTCAATAACAGGTAAACATGCAAAGGGTCCTGTTGATTTTATAGTCAGTAATTAATTATGAGAGGATAAATAAAATGGCGAAAGCAATTATGGTTCAAGGGACAAACTCAAATGCCGGAAAGAGCTTAATTACTGCAGCACTTTGCAGAATACTCAAGCAGGATGGATTTAAGACTGCTCCTTTTAAGTCTCAAAATATGGCTTTGAATTCATATATAACAAAAGATGGGTATGAAATGGGAAGAGCACAGGTAATGCAGGCTGAAGCTGCAGGAATTGAACCTGATGTTAGAATGAATCCCATACTTTTAAAACCTACAGGAGAAAAGGGATGTCAAATTGTTTTAAACGGCAAGGTTTTCAGGGATATGACAGCGGGAGAATACTATGAGTATAAAAAGGAAATGGTTCCACATATTTTATCAGCATATAATTCACTGTCAAAAGAGTATGACATCATAGTAATTGAAGGGGCTGGCAGCCCAGCGGAAATTAACTTAAGAGAACAAGACATTGTAAATATGGGAATGGCAGAAATGGCTGATGCTCCTGTAATTATCGTAGGAGATATTGATCGTGGAGGAGTGTTTGCTTCTCTTGCTGGAACAATGCTTTTATTTAATGAAGCAGAAAAAGCAAGGGTAAAGGGCTTTGTTATTAATAAATTCAGAGGAGATGTAAATTTACTTACTCCGGGACTGGATATGCTTCGTGATATAACGAATGTAAATACACTGGGAGTAGTTCCTTATTTAAAAGTAGATATAGACGATGAAGATAGTCTTTCTGAACGTTTAGAAAATAGTGTACAACAAAATCTTATTGATATTGCAGTAATAAGGTTACCTAGATTGTCAAATTTCACTGACTTTAATGTTTTTTCATTGATTAAGGGAGTTTCTGTAAGGTATGTCACATCAGTTAAGGATTTAGGTGAACCTGATATGATAATTATACCTGGAACAAAAAGTACCATAGATGACTTAAAATGGATTCGTCAATCTGGTCTAGAAATTAAAATAAAAAAACATGCTAATGATGGGAAGGCTGTCTTTGGTATTTGTGGTGGTTATCAAATGCTTGGGGAAGAAATAAACGACCCTGACAATGTGGAAGGCGGAGGAAGCATTCAAGGGCTGGGACTATTAAAAACTAAGACAACATTTTTCAAAGAAAAGACTACTGTCCAGGCAAGCGGCAAAATTAATAAATTGACGGGATTTTATGAAATGCTATCCGGGACTGAAATAAAAGGTTATGAAATTCATATGGGTGATTCAGTAATTATTGATGGCATACCAATGAATACAGTGAATGGCAAAATTGACGGTTGTGTACAAGGCAATGTTGCAGGCAGCTACATTCACGGTTTTTTTGATAATAGTGAAGTAGCAAACAATATTATAAAAATATTGGCTGAGCAAAAAGGCGTTATAATGAATGAACTTGAAGAATTTGATATTATAAAATACAAGGAAAGCCAATATGATATTTTGGCTGAATGTGTAAGAAAATCAATTGATATGGATAAAATTTATGATATTATTGGAAACAATCATTAATTATTTATTTGTTGACAAATTAAAAAGTCAATTATATAATTAGGGCGAATTGAATATTGAATATTTTGGTAACATAATGTTTTAAAAGGGAAAACAGTAAAAGCTGTTACAGCCCCCGCTACTGTGAAAGGTGATGATGCTCGATACCACTGTGCAATGCATGGGAAGGTGAGCATTAGATGAACCGAAAGTCAGGAGACCTGCCAGGATATGTGTGTTTATAGATTTTCGGGAGGATTATCTAAAATAATTAATTTTGTTATAAAATTATAAGTTATTTAAACTTCCGTTAATGTACGGAAGTTTTTTTATTTTTTTTGTGGGGTTTTTATGGAAAAATTTGTGCTTAAAAACGGAAAAAAATTAAGATGCGGTTTTACTACAGGTACCTGCGCAACAGCAGCTGCAGCAGCTGGTGCTTTGATGATATTTACCGGTAAGACTGTTGAAAGTGTTTCAGTAAGATTGCCAAGAGGCGAAATCCTAATCCTTGATATTAAAGAACCATCTTTTAATATACATGGAGTAAGATGCTGCGTTCAAAAAGACAGTGGAGATGATCCAGACTCAACAAACGGAATTTTAATATATGCAGATGTAAGTCTTGATGATTCAGGAGAAATCCATATTGATGGAGGAATAGGAGTAGGACGTGTTACTCAAAAGGGTTTGGATTGTCCTGTCGGCGAACCGGCTATAAATTCAGTACCAAGAAAAATGATAACTGAAAATGTTCGAAGGATATGTAATGAGTATGGTTACAACGGAGGGGTGAACATTGTAATTTCTGTACCTGAAGGAGAAGAGATTGCAAAAAAAACATTTAATCCTCAACTTGGTATTGTTGGAGGTTTATCAATCATAGGAACTACAGGCATTGTGGAACCTATGAGCGAAAAGGCTCTAATTGATAGTTTAAAGGTTGAAATGCAGGTTATAAAGGAAAGAGGTTACAATACACTGTTGGCATTTCCAGGCAACTATGCAGAGAAATTTATAGACAGTACGCTTGGAATACGAGGTGAAAATAGTCTGAAATTCAGTAATTATTTAGGTGAAGTTCTGGACTTTGCTTTGGAGCTTGATTATAAGGAAATATTAATTGTAGGACATATTGGAAAGATGGTGAAGGTAGCTGGAGGTATGATGAACACCCATTCTCATACTGGAGATTTCAGGATGGAGATGTTTGCTTGCTATGCGGGACTTTATGGAGCAGGTAACCGTGTTGTCGAAGAGATACTGTCTTGTGTTGCAACAGAACAAGCATTGGATATATTAAAAAGGGAAAAATTACTTAAAAAGGTTATGCAAAAAATTAGTGAAAGAGCTTTTTTTTATATTAATAAAAGAGTGGAAAACAGAATTAAAACTAAATTGATTATTTACTCAAATAATTGCGGAATTTTAAATTAAACAGGAGGCTGAAATGGTGCATTTTGTAGGAGCTGGTCCGGGGGCAGCGGATTTGATAACAATGAGAGGATGTAAATATTTATCTGAAGCGGATGTAATAATATATGCTGGTTCTCTGGTGAATAAAGAACTGTTAAGATATGCAAAGGAAGGGGCAGAAATTCACAACAGCGCTCATATGACTTTAGAAGATGTTATAGAGGTTGTAAAAAAAGCTGAGACGGATAATAGGGTCACAGTCAGACTTCATACAGGTGATTCAAGCATATACGGTGCAATTAGAGAACAAATGGATATTTTAAAATCGATGAATATACAATACGATGTGGTGCCAGGTGTAAGTTCCTTTTGTGGCGCTGCAGCATCATTAAATGCTGAATATACATTGCCAAATGTGAGTCAATCTGTAATTATAACTCGAATGGAAGGAAGGACTCCTGTTCCTGAAAGAGAAAGCATACGCTCATTTGCAGCACACAAGTCTACTATGGTTTTGTTTTTAAGCTCAGGATTAACAGAAGAATTGTCAAATGAATTAATAGCAGGGGGCTATGAAAAGGAAACGCCTGTTGCAGTTGTTTACAAAGCAACATGGCCTGATGAAAAAATATTCAGATGTACAATTGAAAGTCTGCCTCAAACAATGAAGGATAACAATATAACTAAGACAGCACTAATTTTGGTTGGAAACTTTCTTGGGAATGATTATGAAAGAAGCGAATTGTACAACCCAAAATTTACACATGAGTTCAGAGAGGGGATTAAATAATGCATGTGTGTATTTTTGGAGGAACAACAGAAGGGCGCTTGCTCACTGAATTTCTCAGTGCTTCTGATATAAAGGTTGATTTATATCTAGCCACTGAATATGGCGAACAGTTTGTTAAAGAGCTAAATAATGTAATGGTTCATCTAAAAAGGTTGGACAAAGAACAAATGATTGAATTATTTCAAAAAATCAACTTTGACTGTGTTATTGATGCAACTCACCCTTTTGCAAAAATTGTTTCAACGAATGCCAAGGAAGCGGCAGAATGCTGCAATATAAAATATAACAGAATTGTAAGAGAAACAGATAAAAATGAATACTGCATATACTTTGACCGTATAGAAGATATCATAAATTATTTGAACCATACTGAAGGAAATATATTGCTAACTACAGGCAGCAAGGATTTAGATAAATTTACAGATGTTACAAATTATGAGGAAAGAATATTTGTGAGGATTCTTCCTATGGAAAGTTCATTAAAAAGAACTATAGAGCTTGGTTATTCCAACAAAAATGTAATATGTATGCAAGGCCCTTTCAGTGTAGAACTTAATATTGCAATGATAAATCACATTGGTGCTAAATTTCTTATAACTAAGGAAAGCGCGGCATCTGGAGGCTTTAATGAAAAAGTTAATGCATGTATTAAAACAAATTCAAAATGCATTGTATTGAAAAAACCTGAAGAAGAAGGTATTACACTGGAAAAATTCAAACAACTAATAAGAGGTAATGTATGAAGAAGGTTTCTATTATTGGATTGGGTATTGGGAATTTAAACTACATTCATAGTAAAGCATCAGAGACAATAGAATCTTGTGAGTGTTTAATAGGTGCTAAGAGAATGCTTAAAGATTTTCATGATTTGAATAAACATATTTATGAAAGTTCAAATGCAGAAGATATATGTGAATATATAAATCAGGGAGACTATAAAGCTTATGGAATCCTTGTTTCCGGAGATTCCGGTTTTTATAGTTTATCTAAGAGGATTACCGAACTTTTGGTAGAAAAAGAGGAAATTAAGGTTGAAAATATTCCAGCAGTCAGTTCAATTCAATATTTTGCATCAAAATTAAATTTGTCCTGGGACAATATAAAATATGTCAGTGCTCATGGGAGAAATCTGAATATTATATCCAATGTTATTTTCAATAAAAAAACATTTATTCTTACTTCCAATGATTTTAGTCCCCAATTTATATGTGAAATTCTCACAAGTAAGGGATTAGGTCACTTAAAGGTCAGTGTTGGAGAAAACTTATCCTATGATAATGAAAGAATAGTTGAGGATTATGCATCAGCAATTGCTACAATGAAATTTGAAGGTCTTGCTGTTATGATTGTACATAATGATGATTTCATATCTTTGAATGAAGGATATCGCTCAATAAAAGATGAAGAGTTTATAACAGGCAAAGCTCCCATGACTAAAAGTGAAGTAAGAACTGTAAGTATTGGAAAGCTTCGTTTAAAAAGTGATTATACAGTCTATGATATAGGTGCAGGAACAGGTTCTGTATCAATTGAAGCAGCTTTAAAATTATATAATGGAACGTTGTATGCTATAGAAAAAGAATTGGAAGCAGTAACTTTAATAGAAAAAAATATAAAGAAGTTTAAAACTTACAATGTTGAAATTATAAAGGGCACAGCCCCTGAAGCAATAGAAGAACTTCCAAGACCAGATGCATGCTTTATTGGAGGAAGCAGCGGAAACATGGATGACATAATTAATGCTGTTTTAAAAAAGAATCACCAGGTTAATGTTGTTATTAACACAATTACACTACAAAGCTTAAATGAAGCAATAAACTGTATGGAAAAGTATAAGTTTGAAGATGTGGAAATTGTAAGTGTTTCAGTGGCTAAATCTAAAAAAGCAGGTAAATATGACCTTATGATGGGTCAGAATCCAATTTATATAATCAGTGGAAAAGGAAGCGGTGTACTATGTGAAAATTGACATATATGCATTTTCAGGCAATGGTGCTAAGTTATGCGATAAGTTAATTGAAAACTTAAGTGAACATGAAGTTAGTGCTTTTGTTCCTGAAAGATATGTGGGAGCTGCAAAGCTTGTTAAGTTACGTGAAGAAAATTTGTACAAGTCTACAGAAATGTCATTTAAAAATGCAGACAGTATAATATTTGTCGGCTCTGCAGGCATAGCGGTAAGAGCTATAGCTCCTTTTGTAAGAAACAAGACTAATGATCCTGCTGTCATATGCATGGATGAAAGAGGCATTAACGTGCTCTCTCTTTTAAGCGGGCATATAGGCGGTGCTAACAAGCTTACATTGAAAATTGCAGAGATTGTAGGAGGTAATCCTATTATTACTACGGCAACGGACGTAAATGGTAAATTTGCAGTTGATGAATGGGCACATAACAGCAATCTTCACATAATGAGTTTAAAAAGAGCCAGAGATATTGCTGCAGATATATTGGACAATAAAAAGATAGGCTTTGAATCTGATTATAAGGTGAATGGAGACTTACCCTTAGAAATTGATTTAGCTGAAAAAGAAATTGGAATATGCATAAGCCTAGATTCTAATAAATCTTCTTTTAAAAACACATTGAATTTAATTCCAAGGATTGTATCTGTAGGTGTAGGTTGCAGAAAAGGAACAGACTTTAATGATGTTTATACAGCTATAAGGGAAGTTTTAAATAGGAACAATATCTCACATTTTGCCATTAGTTCTATTAATTCAATTGATTTAAAAAAGGAAGAAGAAGGTATCAAGAGGACAGCTGAGGTTTTTAAAGTTCCATATCATACATTTTCAAAGGATGAACTTAGCAAAATACAGGGACAGTTTTCAAATTCTGATTTTGTAAAAAAAATTGCTGGAGTAGATACTGTATGTGAAAGAGCTGCAATTATGGGCAGCAAATCAAAAAGATTAGTAATAAGTAAAGCAGTTGTTAATTCGGTTACAGTAGCAGCAGCCATAGATAATTATGAAGTCAAATTTTGAAATAAACAAGGACTCGGAACGGGTCGGGACACGGGGACATTTCCGCTGTCTTTATAGGAGGAAAGGGTGGAAAATATTAAATTTATAGAACCACATAATATTGAAAAAAGAAGCTTTGAAATAATACAGGAAGAAATGGGAGTAATTCAGCTTGAAAAAGAGATAGAGCCTATAGTAAAAAGAGTCATACATACATCAGCAGATTTTGATTATTTAAATAATATGTGTTTTTCAAAAAATGCTGTAAAAAAAGCCAAGGAAGTTTTAAAGAATGGAGCAACTATAGTAACTGATACAAACATGGCATATTCAGGAATAAATAAAAAATCAGCTGCAAAATATGGAGTGAATATACATTGTTTTATGGCGGATGAAGATGTGGCTAAAGAAGCCATAGAGCGAGGCGAAACAAGAGCAGCTGTTTCTATGGAGAGAGCATCCAGGATACAAGGACCAATAATTTTTGCCATTGGTAATGCTCCTACAGCATTAATAAAGCTGTATGAAATGATAAAGGCAGGAATATTTAAGCCAGATGTTATTATCGGAGTTCCTGTTGGGTTTGTAAATGTAGTTGAAGCAAAGGAATTGATAATGAGTTTAGAAGAAGTGGAATACATTGTTGCAAAAGGCAGAAAGGGTGGTAGCAATATTGCTGCGGCCATATGTAATGCTTTATTGTACAACATATAATAAATTATTAAAGGAGAAATTATGTTCTACAGTATCGGAGTAGGTGTAGGAAATAACCAAACAGTTACGAAAAAGGCAATTGATGTAATAGGTGCATTGGATATTTTGTATGTGCCAACAGCGAAAAAAACAGAGAATTATAGCAGTGCCCATAGTATTGTAAAGGATTATATAAATGAAAAAACAGTAATTAAAGCTAGGCACTTTCCAATGAATTACAATTCAGAAGAACTTCAACAAGCTTGGAATGAAATAGCTTCTGAAATAATTCAAGACGTATCAGTAGGTAAAAATGTAGGTTTTATAACTATTGGAGACCCTATGGTTTACAGTACCTACATTTATCTCTTAAAAATTTTGAAGGATAAGATTAAGATAACAACAATACCTGGCATAGCATCATTTTTGGATATTGCCTCCAATAATAACTTTCCATTAGTAGAGGGAGAAGATCCTTTAATTATCTTACCAGCTACTATGGGAATTGATAAACTTAGAAACTATATCAAAAATGAAAACTCTATTGTTTTAATGAAGGTTTACAATAACTTTGATGAAGTTATAGGAATGCTTCTTGAGGAAAATCTTCAAAACCATTCTTTAGTTGTAAGCAATTCGTCAAAGAATGGAGAAATAATATATGAGAATATTAAAGATATTAAAAAATCTGATGTTTCTTATTTCACCACCATATTAATAAATAAAAGATGGGAGTTAACATGATTTACGTAGTAGGCATAGGTCCAGGGAGTCAGGAAACAATGACGTATGAAGCATTGCATGCAATTGAAAAATCAGATGTAATTGTTGGCTACAAGACATATATTGATTTAGTTAGAGATTTAATTAAAGAAAAGCAAGTAATTGCAAACGGTATGAAACAGGAAATAGATAGAGTGAAAAAAGCCATTGAAATCTCAAAGACGGGTAAGACAGTTGCAGTTATAAGTTCAGGAGATGCAGGGGTATATGGTATGGCAGGTCTGGTTTTAGAGTTGTCAGAGAATGAAGAGGTTAGGATAATCGTAGGGGTTACAGCATCAACAGCCGCTGCTGCAGTCCTAGGTGCACCGCTTATGCATGATTTTTGTCACATAAGTTTAAGCGATATATTAACACCTATAGATTTAATATATAAAAGGGTGGATCTAGCATCTGATGGTGACTTTGTCATATGTATATATAATCCTCGAAGCAAGGGAAGACCAGATTATTTAAAAAATGCTTTTGAAATAATGAAAAGATATAAGTCTGGTTCTACGCCAGTTGGCATAGTAAAAAATGTACAAAGAGAAAATCAGCAAATTCAAATTTGCACAATAGATACAATTAATTATGAATCAGTTGATATGTTAAGTATAGTCATTGTGGGCAACAGCTCAACTTATATTAAAAATAACAAAATAATAACTAAAAGAGGCTATGAAAATAAATATTAATTCACGGAGAAAAAAATGAAAAAATTAAATATTTTAAAGATGATAACAGTTTTGATGGTTGCTTTGCTTTTTGTAGGATGCAGCAAGGAAGTTGACAAAAAAAATGAACAACCTGTAGCGGAAAATTATTCTTCAGAAGAAAGTGGAAAAACTGAAGAATCCGAAGCAAATTATGGAGTAACAATTAATGAAGAAGATGTGTTGTACATAGATGAGTCTGGAGAAATGATAACAATAAAAAAGAATCCTCAAAGAGTAGTTGTATTACAGAATTCACTTTTGGAAATATGGGATCAAGCAGGCGGAACTGTTGTTGGAAGGGTTGAAGAATCTGAAGATAAAGTAATTGAAAATGCTGTGTCTGCAGAAGTTGTGGGTGCAATGGTTGCACCAAGTCTAGAAAAAATATTGGCTTTGCAACCTGATTTAGTTATTTTAACAAGCAATTATTCTGCACAAAGAGAAATGATATCGACTTTAAAGCAAAATGACATACAAGTAATTGATATAGATATTGACCTTCTGGAAGACTATTATAAAACAGTTAGATTGTTTACAACTATTACTGAAAGAGAAGACTTGTATGAAAACCATATAAATGATATACAAAGAAAAGTTGATGAAATAGTTTCGAAAGCACCTAAAGACAAAAATTATAAAGCAGTTGTAATATTTGCTACAGCTAAAAGTGTCACTGTAAGAGACTCAAACACCATGGTTGGTGAAATGTTAAAGGATTTAAATGTGGTCAACATATCTGATTCCGTTGACATAGGAGCGGATACAAAGACATTTAGTATAGAAAAAATATTAAAGGATGATCCGGATTTCATTTTTGTTCAAACAATGGGAAGCGATTTGGAGAAAATTACTGAAAGATTAAAATCAGATGCTTTAGACAATCCTGCATGGGCATCTCTTACAGCTGTTAAAGAAGATAAATACATTGTTCTCTCAAAGGACTTGTATTTGTATAAGCCTAATGACAGATATCCTGAAGCATATGAAGGCTTAGCTAAAATGATCTATCCGGAAGTGTTTGGAGAATATTAAAAATTACAACAGAGATTCTTCATTTGAGAATCTCTAAATGCTAAGTAAAGGCTGGTAGGAATTAAGCATGGCTGACCACAATAAAAAAAACGAAATTAAAAAAAGTGCAATTTTACTTATATGTATATATTTTTCAATTATATGTTTTTTTATAAGCATGATGAATGGGGCTGTAAAAATATCACCTGCAGAGATTATAAGTGCCATATTCTTTGAAGAAGCAACAGTAAACTATCAGATAATTTGGAATGTAAGATTACCTAGAACTATCACAGCATCATTGGTGGGAACATGCCTCGCATTGTCAGGCTGCATACTTCAAGGAGTAATGCGAAATCCGCTTGCTAGTCCAAACATAATCGGAGTTTCTTCTGGTGCTGGTCTTATGACTTTGGTTATATTGATTATATTTCCAGATTACTACTTTCTGGCTCCATTAGGAGCTTTTTCTGGAGCGCTTTTTGCGACACTTTTTATATATTTTTTAGCATGGAAGGAAGGTGTGGTACCTACAAGACTCATTTTGGCAGGTGTAGCAATTTCATCTTTACTAGGAGCTGGAAACAATGCTATCATGACTTTTTATCCAGACAAGGTTTCTGGAGTCATAGGATTTATGGTAGGTGGTCTATCATCTACAAACTGGAAGCATGTAAGCATGATATTTCCTTATGCAATAATAGGTGTGTTGCTTCTTTTACTTGTTACAAATAAATTAAATATACTGATGCTTGGTGATGAGGTGGCGAATGGTCTAGGCTTAAATGTTGAATCAATTAGGTTTTTTTTCATTATTATTTCATCTCTCCTAGCTGGAGCAGCTGTCAGTGTGGTTGGTTTACTTGGCTTTGTAGGTTTGATAGTTCCACATATTACAAGGCAATTTATTGGTTCGGATTACAGATACCTGCTTCCTGCAACCATTTTTACAGGATCAGCAGTTGTTGTTCTATGTGATACTCTGGCAAGAGTCTTATTTGCTCCTAATGAAATACCTGTTGGAATTATAATGTCAGCCTTGGGAGCACCATTTTTCTTGTATCTATTAAGAAGGAAGAAGGAATAACAGTATGGAAATAAAAGTTGAAGGCTTGAATGTAAATTATGGTGATAAAAAGATACTTAATGATATTAGTTTTAATATTGAAACAGGTCAACTTGCATCCATAATAGGTCCAAACGGTTCAGGTAAATCCACACTTATTAAAACTGTAAGCCGCTATTTAAAACCCACAAGTGGAAACATCTATCTGGATAGAGTTAACATAAATGAAATGAACACAAAAGAAATCGCAAGAAATCTTGCTATCTTGCCTCAGGTAAAGGGTGTATCTTCAGATATCTCTATTGAGGAGCTGGTATCATTTGGGCGCTTTCCCCACATTAAATTTGGAAGAAGACTGAGCAAGGAAGACAAGGAAATTATTGAATGGGCATTGGAAAAAACAGGACTGCTTGAAATGAAGGACAGATATGTTCTTACCTTATCAGGAGGTGAAAGACAAAGAGCTTGGCTTGCCATGTCTTTGGCACAAAAACCGAAGGTATTGTTGCTTGATGAACCCACAACTTTTCTAGATATTTGTTATCAGCTGGAAACGTTGGAGCTGATTAATGAATTGAATAAAACACTGGGTATAACCATTGTAATGGTGTTGCACGATTTAAATCAAGCAGCTAGGTATTCAAATAAGTTGCTGGTCATCAATAAAGGGGAGCTTTATGAATATGGAGAGCCTTGTCAAATAGTGAGCAAGGAACTGCTAAAAGATATTTTTAAAATAGATGCAGATATATATGAAGATAAAATAAATAACTGTCCATATTTTATTCCTAAAAAAATAACAGCATAGTTAAAATAATTAGTTTTCAGGAGGAAATATGAAAAAGGCAATAGTTGTTGCAAGCTTTGGATGTTCAATAAAAACTTCGAGAGAAAAATATATTGAAACCATCGAAAATGCTATAAGAAATACATATAAAGACATTGACTGCTTTAGGGTTTTTACATCAGAAATTATAAGAAAAAAGATGAAACAGGAAGAAAACTTGGACATTGATAATATGAAAAGCTGTCTTAAAAAGTTGAAAGAAAATAAATATACTCATGTATATATATCTGTTAATCACGTAATACCTGGATATGAGTATGAGAAAATTTTGATTGCAGTTAATGAATTTAAAAATGATTTCGAAGTGTTAAAAACATCAAGAACATTTTTAGATGAATATATGGGAGAACAAGAAGTTAACGTTATAAAGTCATATGTTAACACCGACTTAAAGAATGATGAGGCTGTTGTTTTAGTTGGACATGGAACAGAGCACGGATCACATAAACATTATGATAAAATTGAAAAGCTATTGAGAAAGGATATAACTAACCTTTATATAGTTAACATTGAAGGAAGTCCATACATAGATGTTATAATAGATAAATTAAAAGTAAAGAAATACAAAAGAATATATTTGTATCCATTATTAATAGTATCAGGAGATCATACTTTAAATGATATTGGTTCAGATAATGAAAATTCAATAAAGTCTAAAATTATTGCAAACGGAATAGATGTAAAAATGTTTTATACAGGTCTTGGTGAAAACAAGGAGGCTATTAATTTGTTTGTGGATAGATTAAATGAAATAATTACAAATTAGAAAAATCAACTGTAGAGGCATTAAAATGGACCGAAAGGCAAATAAAGATATGAGAAACAATGTATAAACAACACTGTAAAACGATGAAGAGGATAATATAGTTAAATATTTGAGTAGAAATTTTTCCATTTTTCCATTAATGTCTCACTTTTGTATTAGTATGAATTTAAAAAAATACAACATACTAAATACAAAGGAGGTAAAAGAAAATGGAAAATAAGTCAGTTGATTTTAAAATAGCGGATTTATCAAGCGAACAACAGAAAAAAATAAACCAAATAGAATCAGAATTAGGTTGTATTTTAATTGCATATGAAAAAAATCAAAATTTCAAATAATGATTTTAAGATAAAATTATATTAATTTTAAATTTACAGACATAGTATTATGAAGTATTCGATAAGAAAAAATATCGGATACTTTTTTATGTTGGTTATAAATGATACAAATTAAGAATACCTAATATTTATGTGAATATTTTCTTGTGCTTGTTCAATATTAGTTATTGATTTGGAACTTAAAAAAATATATTAAAAAAATATTGACAATAATCTAATCTTTTAATAATATGGTAAGTAATTAAATATTCTATGCAATGAAAAAGAGGAGTAGGTACATAAACCTCACAGAGAGTGAAGTCCACCGGTTGAGAGACTTCATAGGGCAATATGTGTTGAAGGTAGCTTTGGAGCATTTAATCTGAAATATAAGTAGGATTAAACGGTGTGTCCGTTATAATAATGAAGAGCCAGTAATGGAAATTAGGTGGTACCGCGGGTTTTCTCGTCCTTTTAGAGGAAGAGAACCCGCTTTTATTTTTTAAAGGAATGGGGACACACAATAGGGCTAGCTGATGGGGTTGGTTTGAAGGAATGTTCCCAATATATAGAAAGGAATGATAATATGAATAATATACCTAGCAAGTATAATCCCAAGGAATTTGAAGAAAAAATCTATAAAGCATGGATGTATGAACAATGCTTTAAAGCTGAAGTAAACAAGGATAAAAAGCCCTTTACAATTGTGATGCCCCCTCCAAATATTACCGGACAGCTTCACATGGGTCATGCACTTGATATGACATTGCAGGATGTATTGACAAGATGGAAGAGGATGGAAGGATACGAGGCACTATGGCTGCCGGGCTCTGACCATGCAAGCATTGCAACAGAGGTTAAGGTAGTTGAAAAAATCAAAAAAGAAGAAGGAAAGACGAAGGAAGATTTAGGCAGAGACGAATTCCTGAAAAGAGCATGGAAGTGGAAGGAAGAATACGGCGGAAGAATAGTTGAACAGGTTAAGAAACTTGGAAATTCATGTGACTGGTCAAGAGAAAGATTTACAATGGATGAAGGCTGCAACGAAGCGGTAAAAGAATTTTTCATAAATCTTTACAATAAAGGACTTATTTATAGAGGAAACAGAATCATCAACTGGTGTCCAGACTGTCACACAACGCTTTCAGATGCAGAGGTTGAATATGAAGATACACCAGGAAATTATTACTATGTAAAATATCCTTATGTTGATAACCAAGAAGAATATTTCGTTGTTGCAACTACAAGACCTGAAACAATGTTTGGTGATGTTGCCATAGCTGCACATCCAAATGATGAAAGATACAAGCATTTAATAGGAAGAAAAGTAATTGTTCCATTAGTAGGAAGAGAAATACCTATAATAGGTGATGAATATCCTGATATGGAAAAGGGAACAGGAGCATTAAAGATAACACCGTGCCATGACCCTAATGACTTTGAAATAGGACTTCGCCATAACTTAGAGCAAATCAACTGCATGAACGAAAATGGCACAATGAATCAAGAAGCAGGCAAATACAATGGTATGGACCGTTACGAATGCAGAAAAGCCTTTGTTAAGGACTTGGAGGACAATGGCTATATATTAAAAATAGAAAAAACTGACCACAACGTTGGAACATGCTATAGATGCCACAACATCATCGAGCCTAGAGTATCTGATCAATGGTTTGTTGAAATGAAGCCTCTTGCTGAGCCAGCATTAAAAGCAAGTATAGAAAAACAAGTTGAGTTTGTTCCAGAGAGATTTACTAAAATATATACTCACTGGCTTGAAAACATAAGAGACTGGTGCATATCAAGACAGCTTTGGTGGGGTCACAGAATTCCTGCTTATTATTGCCAGGAATGCGGCGAAATAATGGTTGCAAAGGAAGCCCCTGAAAAATGTACTAAATGCGGAAGTACTAATATTAAGCAGGATGAAGATGTTTTAGATACTTGGTTCTCTTCAGGCTTATGGCCGTTTTCTACCTTGGGATGGCCAAATGAAACTGAGGATTTGAAATATTTCTATCCAACTGATGTATTGGTAACAGGCTATGATATAATATTCTTCTGGGTTGTTCGTATGGTATTTTCTGCTTTAGAAGCAACGGGCGAATCACCATTCAAACATGTATTCATTCATGGATTGGTAAGAGATGCTGAAGGAAGAAAAATGAGCAAATCATTAGGAAACGGTATTGACCCTCTTGAAGTAATAGATCAGTTTGGTGCAGATGCATTAAGATTCATGCTCATGACTGGAATTTCACCTGGAAATGATACTCGCTTTAACAACGACAAACTTGAATCAAGCCGTAATTTTGCCAATAAATTATGGAATGCGTCTAGATTTGTTCTTATGAATATAGAAGGTGAATTGCTAGACGAAGAAACTGCAAAGAAAAATTACACTACTGAAGACAAATGGATTATTTCAAGAATTAACAAGGCAGCTAAGGAAGTAAAAGAAAACCTTGATAAATTTGAATTAGGTCTTGCAGCACAAAGAGTTTATGATTTCATATGGAATGAATATTGTGATTGGTATATTGAAATAGTTAAGCCAAGATTGTATGGCGAGGAAGGACTAAGTAAGGATACAGCAAGGTTTGTATTAATAAAGGTTTTAAAAGACATGCTGAAGCTGTTGCATCCATTTATGCCTTTCATAACAGAAGAAATATGGTCATACCTTCCAAATACAACAACAAGGCTTGTAAGAGCACAGTGGCCGTTGTATAATGAAGAAGAGAACTTCCCAGAAGCGGAAGAATCCATGGAATTCATAATGGAAGCTGTAAGAAGCATACGTAATACAAGAGCTGAAATGAATGTTGCACCTTCAAGAAAAGCAAGAGCGATTTTCATACCTAACAAGGAAAAAATAGGGGATTATATTCAGTCTGGTGCGCAGCATTTTGCTACATTAGCAAATATAACAGAAGTTAAAATTGTAGACAATAAAAATTTAATAGGTGAAGATACAGCTTCATCTGTAATTGATGGCACTGAAATTTATCTTCCATTGTCAGATTTAATCGACTATGAAAAAGAAATAGAAAGACTTGAAAAAGAAAAAGCTAGACTTGAAGGCGAGCTGCAAAGAGTTAAAGGAAAGCTTAGCAATGAGAAGTTTATGAGCAAGGCACCTGATAGTGTAGTAAACGAAGAAAAAGAAAAGCTTGAGAAATATCAATCCATGATGGGTAAGGTTATTGAAAGACTTGAACAAATAAAAAATAAAAATAAGTAAAAAAATAAAAGGGACGGTTCTTTTCGTTTTCAATCAAATAAAAAATAAAAAGAACCGTCCCCTAAAAATTAGGGAGACTAAAATGACTTATCAAGAATTATTGGAAAGAGCAAGAGAAAAGATGGCACCCCAATGCAGGGTGTGCAAAGAATGTAATGGAATTGTTTGCAAGGGGGAAATTCCTGGAACAGGCGGAAAGGGCAGCGGTGCTGCATTTAAGGTTTGTATTGATTTTTTAGCTTCAGTGAAAATCAAGCTTGATACGATTTATGAAAATGAAGGACAAGATACCTCTATATCAATGTTTGGAAAAACATTTAAATATCCATTTTTTGTTGCACCAATAGGCGGTATGAACTTGAATTACAATGGAGCGATTACTGAAACTGAATATGACGAAGCAGTTGTATTTGGAGCTAATAAAGCAGGAACAGCGGCATTTACAGGCGATGGTGCTAATGATAGCTTTTTCTTGGACAGCCTTCCTGTAATTAAGAAGGTTAATGGAGCAGCAGTACCAACATTAAAGCCTTGGAAGAATGAAAAGGTTTTTGAAAAATTAAGATTGTTAGAAGAAGCAAACGCAATGGCATTTGCTATGGATATTGATTCAGCAGGATTAATTAACTTAGCGTTAGCAGGAAAGCCTGTGTCAGCTAAAAGCGTAAAGGAGCTTTCAGAAATTACCTCTGCTACAAAGGTTCCATTTCTAGTAAAAGGTGTAATGACTGCTGAAGGGGCTAAAAAAGCTTTAGAGGCAGGAGCTTATGGTATAGTTGTTTCATCACACGGCGGAAGAGTTCTTGAACATGCTCCAGCAACATGTGCAATGCTTCCTGAAATAAGAGCTGCAGTTGGGGATAAATTAAAAATATTTGTTGACGGTGGAATTCGTTCAGGTTCAGATGTGTTTAAAGCAATTGCTTTAGGAGCTGATGCAGTATTAATTGGAAGACCTTATGTTATAGCAGCATTTGGAGGCGGAGCAGAGGGTGTTGAATTATACACTGAAAAAATAGGTGCAGAGCTAAGAGATGTAATGATTATGTCAGGCTGCAAGAACTTAAGCGATATTACAAGAGATAAAATAATTTAGAGGTATGGGGACACACCTTTACGCTAGAGAGAGTCTATGCGGGCAAAAGGAATGTCCCCAAATTTTTTTTTGGAAATGTTTGCCGACGAAATCATTTATTGTACGCTGTTTATGTTTGTGATATTATTCAATAGTATTAATAAATTTATAATTCATATTTGGAGATAGAAATGGTTAAACAGTATTTTCGTGACTTGAGATTTGAATTCTTGGGTTACAACAGCAGAAAATTCTCAGGTGACGTAATGGCAGGTCTTACCGTTACCGCTGTAGCACTTCCTCTTGCACTTGCATTTGGAGTAAGCTCAGGAGCAGGAGCTCCATCAGGAATAATTTCTGCAATAATTGCAGGCTTGGTTATGGGGGGATTGGCTGGTGCTTCTTACCAAGTTTCGGGACCTACAGGTACAATGATAGCCATATTGGCTTCTGTATATTCAGCTAATGGCACAGATGGTATTTTAATTACAGGATTTTTATCTGGAATACTATTGCTTATTGCCGCAGCATTTCATTTTGGAAAACTTGTTTCATTTATTCCGTCACCTGTTATAACAGGCTTCACATCAGGTATTGCATTGATAATTGCCATGGGACAGATAGACAACTTCTTTGGAACAATATCCAGCGGTAAAACCAATGTAGAAAAAATATTGTCTTATAAAGAATTGGGTTTTAATCTTAATCTGTATGCTGTGTTAATAGGTTTAATTGTCATGGCCATAATGATTTTTTGGCCTAAAAAGTGGAATGCAAAATTTCCCTCATCATTAGCAGGCTTGGTTATTGCAACGGCATTTAATTGGATTGTTCATTTTCCAGTAAAGCTTGTTGGTGAAATTCCGGGAACTATTTTTCTTGACAGCAGATTGGCTCTAAGCTCCATATCATTAGGTAAGTTATTGGGTTCTTTAAGTCCTGCATTAAGCATTGCCATATTGTGCATGATTGAAAGTCTTCTTTGCGGGGCATCAGCAGGAAAAATAAAAAACCAGCCTCTTAATTCCGACAGAGAGCTAGTTGCGCAAGGTTTGGGAAATATGATAATACCTTTCTTTGGAGGAATACCTGCATCAGCAGTGCTTGCACGAACCAGCGTAGCGCTTAAATCAGGTGGACACACACGATTGGTTTCAATAGTTCAATCCTTGGGACTTATGTTTTCTATGTTGTTTTTAGGTAAATTTATTTCAAAGATACCAATGTCAGCTCTTGCAGGAGTATTGATGGTTACAGCATGGCGCATGAATGAATGGAATGAAATAAAGTTTATATTCGGCAAGAAGTTTGGACCGGCAATGGTGGAATTCACAATAACAATGATTGCTACAGTTATGTTTGACATGACGATAGCCATTTTAATTGGTGTTTTCTCTGGTATGATGATATTTATAATAAAGGACACCAATTTGAAGATTGATGTTAGCCCAGTGGACTTAAAAAGAATTAAGGGCCATGACTTCGCAGCAGATCACTCAAGCACAAAAATAGTATATTTGACCGGACCTTTGTTTTTCATTACACGAGATAAACTTAAACAGCTTACTGACCACATAGCAGGTACAGACAACATAATCATATCAATGAGGGCAGTAACAACGATAGATGAATCTGCAGTTAGTGAGTTTAAGGATGTTGTAAGAAAAATTCTTAAAAATGAAACCAATGTTTTATTCTGCGGAATCCAACCAAATGTGAAGGAAATGTTTGATCGTTCTGGGATGACAGATATTATAGAAAATGATTTAATATTCTGGGACGCTATTGAAGCATTAAAACATTTGAACATCATTCAAACAGAGGAAATAACTGCATAAAATGATAAAAGCGGAAGTATCAACCTAAGACTTCCGCTTTTATTGTGTGTGATTTTCACTATCCATGATAACACCCTTATTCAATTAGTCTTCTTCTTGTCTTAATCCTCTTTCGTGCAATTCACATTCCTTTTGGCTGCATTTACTGTCAACATTATATATGCATGTTATTGTACCACATTTTTTAAAGGTCATTTTTGCAACTACATCTCTTATATCTTTCACTGCTGTATTCATAATCGTACCTCCATTGTTCATTTGATACCTTATTATATCATTTGAAATGCAACTTGTAAACAACAAAATGCAAAAAATATAAATAATATTACAGGAAAACAATTTCATTTGCAATTTAAACACGAATTAATTCATGAAATGCAAGATATTTATATGCAAAGACTGTCGCTAAATAGAAAATATTGCAAGTAATTTGGTTTGAGGTTCAAAACATAATAAAAAAAGAATTCAGGTTTTCCTGAATTCTATATATTTTAATATATCTTACTGTATGATAGCCAACACTACGAAGTTTAACACGAATAATATAGTTGAAACAAATAATATTGGGTGAACATCCTTAAATTGACCTTTGCAAGCTTTAATTATGCAGTAGAAAATGAAACCAGCTGCAATACCATAAGAAATGCTGTAACCTAATCCCATGAAAACTGAAGAAAAGAATGCAGGTATTGCCTCATCTAAGTCTTCCCAATCTATTTTAGTAAATGATGACATCATCATAACACCTACTATTATTAATACAGGAGAAGTTGCTGCAGCTGGTACAATTCCTGCTATTGGCGCTATTAATATACAAGCTAGGAACAATATAGCTGTAACAACACTTGTCAAGCCTGTACGTCCACCAGAACCAATACCTGCAGCACTTTCAACATAAGTAGTTGTATTTGAGGTACCGACTATAGCTCCAATTGATGTTGCTATAGCATCTGCAAATAATGCTTTGTCCATTTTAGATTTGAAGCCTGTGCTGGTTTCCAGAGATTTTTGATCTTCTTCGCTGAATATTCCGCTTCTTCTGCCAGTTCCTATAAATGTTCCTATTGTATCAAAAGTATCTGACAAAGAGAATGCAAATATGGTCATCAAAACAAGGGGAATACGAGAAGGGTCTGCAAACAAAGACTGCATGCCATTTGGACCAAAGGCAGCACCGAATGTTATTCCTAAGTCAGCAAAAGCTGTTCCTAATCCCCCTGAACTTAAAGATATTTGAGAAACATCTACGACTCCAAATGGCACGCCAATAATTGTTGTAGCTATAATACTTATTAGGACTGCTCCTTTAACTTTTAATACCAAGAGCACAACCAACAATACAAGTCCAACTAGTGCCAACTGTGTGCCGTGATTAGTAAAGTCTACAAGTGCAGGTATGATTCCTCCGTTTGTTACAACTGAAAAAATATTTTGGTATGTGCCATCTGCAGCAAAGGGCTGATTGTTAATTGAAAGTATATTGTAACCCTCTGAAGTAAATTGAATGATATTTGCTCCCTTAATACCGATGTAGGCAATGAAAATTCCGATACCACCGCTTATGGCATTCTGTAAGCTTTCAGGTATTGCTTTTATTATGCTTTTTCTTATTTTGGTGATTGTGATAAATATGTTTACTAAACCGCAGATAAATACAAGTGCCAGAGCTTGCTCCCATGTGAAGCCAAGAGCAAAGACCACTGTATATGTAAAAAATGCATTAAGTCCCATTCCAGGAGCTTGTGCGTAGGGTACATTTGCAAACAAACCCATTACAAGAGTTCCTATAACCGCTGCAATAATTGTTGCTAAGAATACAGCCTGTGAAGGCATACCTGTTGCTGATAAAATTGCCGGGTTAACAAATATTATATAAGACATTGCAAAAAAGGTGGTAAAACCGGCCATAATTTCTGTTGAAATATTGGTGTTGTTTTCCTTAAGTTTAAAAAAGTTTTCCATTTTTCCTCCCATTTTCCTAAAAAAATATGCAAATATTATCATCAGTTTAATATTTCCAAATTATACGCAAATATGCCAAAAAGGGGCAATAAAATAGCGAATAGAATCTATTCGCATCATATACAGGAAACTAAACTTACTCAATAGTCAAACAATTTACGGTAGTTTGGTAGAAACTTTGGAACCCTATTATCCATATTATATTGATGCATTTAATATTTAATTTGCAAAGATTATTATAGCTTAAAAAAAATAAGTAATCAATAGATTTTTAAAAATTATGCCACTGCTAAGAATTTTTAAAACAATAGAAAAGTTTTATTTTTCTGTTGTTTTAAAAACAAGTATCACAACAGGCTATCTAGCAAGATATGCAGCTTTGGTCACTTCAGGGAATAGAGGAGCTGTTTTGGAAGTAAAATAACTAAAAATAAAAAATTGGAGATGCAATATCTCCAATTTTTTTATTCATATCGTAAAGCATCAACCGGTTTTAGCTTTGAAGCTTTATTTGCAGGGTATAATCCAAAGAATACTCCCACTGCCAGAGAAAACACAAAGGCTCCTAAAATAACCGGTATGTTAACAGTGTATGTTATGTTCATAAAGTTACTTGCAATATAGGAAACAGTAACTCCAAGTACTACACCTATGACTCCACCAACTCCGCTCATTACAGATGATTCAATCAAAAATTGAATCATTATGTTAGATCTTCCGGCTCCTATTGCCTTTCTTACACCGATTTCTCTTGTCCTTTCAGTAACAGTTACAAGCATTATATTCATTATGCCTATGCCCCCGACCAATAATGATATTCCTGCTATGCCTCCAAGCATTGCAGTAAGCATGCCTGTTACAGTATTTAATGTATCAAGCATTTCATCTTGAGAGAAAACTCTATAAGAGTCATCAGGATCATCTTCGGCACTAATTTCAAAATAATTTTTTAAAAAGTTTTCTGAATTTTGTTTTGCCATTGTAGATTCTTCAGCTGAACTCGCTTGAATTGTAATTGATTTTATTTGATCGGTGTTGTATTGTCTCATTAAGGAAGTAATAGGTATTAATACTACATCATTGCTGTCTCCTGATATGGAGCTTTCCTTTTCATTTAGAATTCCTACAACTGTGTATTTTTCACCATCAACAGATATATCCTTGTTTAAAGGATTGTCCTTTCCAAACAAATCTCCTGCTGTTGTGCTGCCTAGTACTGCAATTTTATTTCTATAGTCAACATCAACAGGTGTTATTGCTCTGCCTGACTTTACATCATAGTTATTTATTTCCATGTAGTTTTCATTTCCACCGGTAATAGAAACATCAGTTGTTTCCAAATCGTATTTTACAGTTGCAGAAGTGTTGTAGACCGGAGTGACATTTTTTACACCTTCAAGTTTGGAAAACTCATTTATATCCTTAATGTTTATTGATTTCTTTCTGTCAAATATATTGACGCTTATAATGTTTGAGCCCATGCTGGATATACTTTCAGTTACGCCTGATGTCGCTCCTTCTCCTAAGGCTATAAGAACAACCACAGCAAACACTCCTATTATTATTCCAAGCATCGTAAGAAAAGTTCTCATCTTGTTGGAAAATATAGACTGAAAGGCCATTTTGGTTATATTAGCTATATTCATTGCAACTTCCTTTCTTTTTTAATTATTATGAATGAGCAACCCATCCTTTATTGTAACTATTCTATGCGCTTCATTTGCAACATCTATGTCGTGAGTTATAAGTACAATTGTTTTTCCTTCTTTGCTAAGCTCATGTATTAAACCCATGACGTCGCTTCCGGATTTAGAATCCAAATTTCCTGTTGGTTCATCAGCAAGAAGGACAGGAGGATCCCCTGCCAATGCCCTTGCTATGGCAACACGCTGCTGCTGACCGCCGGACAGCTCTGTTGGGTTGTGACTCATTCTGTCGCTTAAACCAACCTTTTCTAAAGCCTCAATGCTTTTTTTCATTCTTTCTTTTTGGTTCATACCTCTGTAAATCAATGGAAGCTCCACATTTTCCAGGGCAGAAAGTTTAGGTAATAGGTTAAATTTTTGAAAAATGAACCCTATTTTTTGATTTCTTATTTTAGATAGTTGTTTTTCGTTGTAGGTGCTGATTTCTTTGCCATCTAAATAATATTCTCCTGTAGTTGGCACATCAAGACAGCCAATCATGTTCATGAGGGTGGATTTTCCTGAGCCTGAAGGTCCAATTATAGACAAGAATTCACCTTCTTTAACATCCAGTGTGATTCCTCTCAACACCTGTACCTGCACAGAACCCATATCATATGTCTTAGTAATATTTTTTAAATTTATCATTAGTTACCTCCTGATGGCGGACGGTTTCCTCCACCTCCCATGCCAGGTACTCTTATAGATGGTGTTCCTTTATCAGAGGCAGAACTTGGTGATTGAATTGCACTATAAATAACCACATCGCCTTCTTTTAGCCCCGAAGTGATTTCAACCTTGTCTTTTGTTGCAAGACCAAGCTGTACATTAACATCGGTCTTGTTTCCTGATGCATCCTTCACTTGAACAAAGTATTCCCCTTGAAGCTTTTGAACTGCATCTATGGGAACGGTTATTACATTTTCTCTTGATTCAGCTATTATTTCAACATCAACATTCATTCCTGATAAAAGGGATTTTCTGTCATCAAGTTTAATTGTTACATCATAGGTTGTAACACCGCTTTGGTTTACCCCTTCCATTGAAATTTTAGATACTTTTCCTGTAAATTTTTCGTTGGTATATGCATCGCTTGTTACATTTGCAATTTGTCCTAATTCTACTTTATTAATATCAAGTTCATCAACTGATATAACAACTTCCATATCCTCTAAATAAGCAACAGTTAACAATGCAGTAGTTCTGTCAACAACCTCTTCATCATCTACATTTATAGAAAGCACAGTTCCTTTTATAGGAGAATAAATTGTATCTCCTTCTATTAAATCATCTATTTGATTTTGATAATTTTCTATTGCATTTTTTTGTTCTGCTATTTGAAGGCTTAAATCATCTCCCTCTATTGTGACTATAACGTCGCCCTTGTTGATATACTTGCCATCTTCAGCATTAACTGATTTTATTTTTCCACTTACTTTAGCCATTATTTCCTCTGTTTCAGATTCAACAATTTTTCCGTTTTCCATTGCTGCATAGGAGCCTGATGCATTTTGTACTGTAACTTGAGCTGTATCTCCCGTACTAAATCCTCCTGGATTTTTCATTTTGATTGTTATTACATACCCAAAAGAACCTCCGCCCATTTGAACAGGAGTAGAATTTTTTTCTGTAACAGTTCCTGTTTGTGTAGAAAAGTACATTGTCATAAATATTGAGGCACTATCGCCTACTGAAATTTGGTTGAATTGGCTTTCGGAAAAATAAGCCTCAATGTATGAGTTATCTGTATCCTTAATTGTTGCAATGTTGTAATTTGTACTTACTGGGTCACCGACTTCTATGTCTAAATCAGATACAACACCTGAAGCGGGTGCATAAATGTTCAAATCGATTTGATTTTCATATAAGTCATTTAACTCCTTTTGGGCTTTTTCAATATTTAAATTCAAGTTTTTTATTTCTATGCTACTGTCGTCTAAATTGTCTGACAGCAACGATACAAGAATCTGGTCTTTTTCAACTAAATCTCCTTCAGTTACAAAAATCTCGTTTACTGTTCCATCAATTTCTGATTTAATAGTTCTTTTGTCTTCAGGGTTAACATTGCCATTTTCTGAAACTGAAATTGAAATGTTTTCTTTTTTTACTGCGTACTCTATTTCTTTTTGAAGAATTTCTGTGCTAGCATCCTGAGAATCATTGCCAATTGTAGCATAAACCCCATAAGCTGCAACAGCTAACACAGCAGCAACTATTACTATCCATAATATTTTTTTGCTTTTCATACATACCTTCCTTTTATTGTTAGTTTCCGTTAATTTATACTAAAGAATAAATGTGTTAGAAATGTGTTTAAAAATCTAATCTGAATATTAATTTATCATAAGAACCTTAAAATTTACCTAAAATTCACAAAAAAATAACGGTAGTTTTCCTACCGTTATTTGAATCTTGCCATTCAGAGTGCGCAGCCCGAAGAATCTTACCTATTAATTTGCGAACATTTGTGTCCAATAAGGTGTTCCGTTTGCATTTGTAACGTATCCAACACCTATTCTTGAGAAGTTAGTTGACATGATGTTAGCTCTGTGTCCTGATGAATTCATCCAAGCAGTTACTACTGCTTCAGGAGTTCTTTGACCTGATGCTAAGTTTTCACCCCATGCTGACCATCTGATTCCGAATTTAGTAAGCATGTCTCCGGCACTGCCATATGTTGGTGATTGGTGTGCAAAGTAGTTGTTGTCTGCCATATCTTTTGATTTCATTCTTGCAATATCAGACATTGCAGTATCCAATTTAAGTGCAGGTAATCCTGCTTTTGTTCTTTCAACGTTTACAAGTTCTACTACTTTTTGTTCATATGACGAAACTGCTGTGTTAGTACTTTCTACCGGAGCAGGTACTGGTGCCGGAGCTGGTGCTTGTTTTGCCGGAGCAGGTGCCGGAGCTGGTTTAGCTGGCGCCGGAGCCGGTTTAGCTGGCGCTGGAGCCGGTTTCACTGGTGCCGGTTGAGTTACAGCCGGTTTTTGTACAACTGGTTGAGTTGCAGCTGGTTTTTGTGCTACAGTCTTTGCTGTATTATTATTTAATAATGTTTTCCAATTAATTGAATTCAAGTCAACCGTTTTTCCATTTACAGTTACTTTGTAATTAATACCTGAATTAGCGTAATTACTTATAAACTTATTAATTAAAATGTTTATATCGTTGTAATTTGCTTTTGTGTAATTTGTTGTTGCAGCAAATGCTGATGTTGATGAAAGCGCTAATGCTGCTGTTAATGTTAATGCTAATACTTTTTTCTTCATAATCTTACTCCTATTTAGTCTTTAGATTTTTGAGAAGCAGGATACCCCTTGCTTCTTTGGAAATTTTAGAACTTGTTAATGAGTTTTCCGTCATGCAAGAATTATAGCACCAGTAAATGGAGAATAAAACCCACAATAATTTCTCCAATTGTTAAATGTGTCAAAAATATTACACAATTTTCAAAAACAAAAAAATAATTACATTAGTATTACAGATTTTTTGTAATTATACATAAACACTTAAGAAATATTTAATTATATTGGCAGTGAAAATAAAAATTTTCACATTAATAATCATTATTACCAAAATTTGCTAATGGAATAACTTCTTGACAATGCTTGAGTTTTATATTATCATTCCAATTATAATATTATATTATCACAACTATGAAAGAACTTAAGTAACATTTTGGTTACAAAAAAGAGAGTGGGTCGGATGGTGAAAGACCTTCAGTACAAAATGTGAAATACAATTCTGGAGTTACTGCAGGAAACTGCAGCGGATACTGACCGATAAAACAGACAGAGGCAATGAAAGTTGCAAATTAAGGTGGTACCACGGGTTATCTCGTCCTTTTAGGATGAGATAGCCCTTTTATTATATAAAATAATGTTATAAAATAATATTTACGGGAGGAAATTATGGAACAGAGAAATGTATTTGATGTATTAAAAGAAAGAGGCTATATAGAGCAGTGCACTCATGAGGAAGAAATAAGGGAGTTGTTGGGTAAGGAATCTGTAACATTTTATATAGGATTTGACCCAACTGCTGATAGCTTACACATAGGCCATTTTATTCAAATAATGGTTATGTCAATAATGCAAAAGCATGGACACAGACCTATAGCGCTTCTTGGGGATGGAACCACGATGATTGGTGACCCAAGTGATAGAACCGGAATGCGTTCAATTATGACATTTGAAACCATAACTCAAAATGCTGAAAACTTCAAAAAGGTATTTGAAAAATTTCTTGATTTTTCAGACGATAAGGCTCTTATGCCAAGAAATTCCGAATGGCTTTTGCCTCTTAACTATTTAGATTTTATGAGAGAAGTAGGAGTGCATTTTTCAGTTAATAAAATGCTTGCTGCCGATTGCTACAAAAACAGAATGGAACAAGGACTTACATTCTTTGAATTTGGCTACATGCTTATGCAAAGCTATGACTTTTATGTATTGAATCAAAGGTATGGATGCAAAATGCAGCTAGGCGGCAATGACCAATGGTCGAACATCATAGGCGGTATTGAACTCACAAGAAAAAAAGCTGATGAACAGGTTTATGGAATGACATTTTCGCTTTTAACAAACAGTGAAGGTAAAAAAATGGGCAAGACGGAAAAAGGAGCTCTTTGGTTAGATAGGAATAAAACATCTCCATATGACTTCTACCAGTATTGGAGAAACATAGATGACGCTGATGTTGAAAAATGTCTTGCACTGCTTACATTCCTGCCTATGGATGAGGTAAGAAGACTTGGAAGACTAGAAGGCTCAGAAATAAACAAAGCAAAGGAAATTCTTGCATTTGAAATAACAAAGCTTATCCATTCTGAAGAAGATGCCATAAAAGCTCAAGAGGCTGCAAGAGCATTGTTTGGAGCAGGCGTTGATTCAGAAAATATGCCTACTACAGAACTTACAAAGGAAGAGCTGGGAGAAGGCATGACCGTCATAGAACTTATGGTAAAGGTAAACTTAATCAAGACAAAAAGTGAAGGCAGAAGACTGATTGAGCAAGCAGGTGTCGCTGTAAATGACAAGGTTGTGGAAGACGTAAATGCAACAGTTACAGAAAATGACTTTGAAGAAGGAAAATTAATAATTAAAAAAGGAAAGAAAGTTTACCACAGAATTAAGTTAGTATAATAATTATAAAAATAGGAGATTCTTCGCTTACGCTCAGAATGACGCTATTGCACATGTCGACATTGTCATGCATGATTACATCGCCATACTGTCATTCTGAGAGCATAGCTCAAGAATCTCTTCCTTTATTTATTTAAAAATTATTAATACTTTAAGGAAAATATGGTAAAATATTAATAAATTATTTAAAGATAGGAGTGATTGTGTGTTAAGCAAGCAATTAATCGAAGATACATTGAATGCTGCGTTGTCAACAGGCGGAGATTTTGCTGAAATATATGTAGAAGACAGAACAAACAACGGCATTGTTATGATTGGCGGCAAGGTTGAAAGCACCATGTCCGGAAGAGATTATGGAGTTGGTGTGAGAATTTTCAAAGGCTTTAACAGTGTATATGCATATACAAACAAATCAGATCGCGATACTTTGATAGAAACTGCAAAAAAGGCTGCAGCAGCAATTGAAGGAAAGCAGTCAGCGTCTGTACTTAACCTTGAAAAAACAGATGTAAAAAATATTAATACCATTTTAATAAATCCGGATACAATTGAGAAGACAAGAAAGGTGCAGCTTATGCGAAGAGCATATGACACTGCCTTCAATTACAGCGATTTGATAACTCAGGTAACAGTAAATTATACTGATTACACTCAAAATATTATGGTGGCAAATACAGAAGGATTATGGCGAGAAGATACAAGAGTTCGCTGCCGCCTTGGCATTTCCTCAGTGGCATCCAAAAATGGAGAAATGCAGTCCGGATTCTTTGGACCCGGTGCAAGCAAGGGATATGAATTTTTCGAAAATCTTGATGTCAATCATTATGCAACAGAAGCATCAAGAATTGCTGTTACAATGGTTAATGCAAAATACAGTCCAAGTGGAAAAATGTCTGTAATCATCGACAACGGATTTGGAGGAGTTATATTCCACGAAGCATGTGGTCATGGATTGGAGGCCACATCAGTTGCAAAGGGTCTTTCGGTTTTCTCAGGAAAGATTGGTCAGCAAATAGCATCTCCTCTTGTAACTGCCATAGATGATGGATCTATTCCCGGAGAATGGGGTTCATTTAATATTGATGATGAAGGAACTAAGTCTCAGAGAAATGTTCTAATAGAAAAGGGAATTCTAAAAGGTTACATGATTGATAAGCTGAATGCCAGAAGAATGAAAATGGATATAACAGGCTCTTCAAGACGTCAGGGCTATAGATATGCACCAACATCGCGTATGTCAAATACATTTATTGATAATGGTACATCCACACCTGAAGAAATTATTGCAAATACTGAAAAAGGAATATATGCAAAGCATATGGGCGGAGGGTCTGTAAATCCTGCCACTGGAGAGTTTAACTTTTCAGTAATGGAAGGATACATAGTAGAAAACGGAAAAATCAAGGAGCCTGTTAGAGGAGCAACTTTAATTGGCAAAGGAACTGACATATTAAATAAAATTGACATGGTTGGCAACAATCTTATGCAGAGCCAAGGCATGTGTGGTTCTGTAAGCGGAAGCATACCAGCCAATGTAGGGCAGCCTATGATAAGAGTTTCTGAAATTACAGTAGGCGGAAGGGAAGGTGAATAGATTGGATATAAAACCACTAGTAGAAAAAATATTTCAAAAAGGAAAACAAGCCGGGCTTGGAGATATGGAGGTTTATTACTCCGCAGGAAGCAGTCTTTCACTTAAGGTATTTCAAAAGGAACTTGACGGCTACAGCCTTTCTGAAAGTGAAGGTCTGTCCTTGAGAGGCGATTACAAGGGCAAAATGGGATATTCATACACAGAAAAGGTAGATGAGTCATCAATTGATTTACTTGTCAAAAATGTTTTGGAAAATGCAACTGTTATTGATTCTGATGATGAAGAATTCATTTATGAAGGCTCAAAGGAATACAAGAAGGTTGATACCTTCAATCCTGCACTAAATGAAGTTTCTGAAACCGAAAAAATTAATTTTGTGAAACAATTAGAGGAAGGAGCCTTTAAAATAGACAAAAGAATAACGTCAGTTGAAACATGCGTATATGGAGACGGCTTTGGTGAAACAGTCATGTCAAATACCAAGGGACTTTACCTTCATGACAAAAGCAACATTGCCTATACATACATTGTTGTGGTAGCCAAGGAAAATAACGATATAAAGACAGGTATGGCGTACAGAACCGGCAATGATTTTTCTAAATTTAAACCCAGGGAAATTGCTGAGGAAGCTGTCAAGGAGGCACTATCCTTGTTAGGAGCAAAATCAGTTAAATCAGGAGATTATCCGGTAGTTATAAGAAACAATGCCGCAGCTGATTTGTTGGAGTCATTCACGGGCATATTCTCTGCAGAAAGCGTGCAGAAGGATCTTTCGCTCTTAAAGGGCAAGCTGGAGCAACAAATAGGCAGCGATAAATTCACGTTGATTGATGATCCATTTATGGAAGAGGGATTAGCATCAAAATCCTTTGACGGTGAAGGAGTGGCATGCAAGTATAAGAAGGTTGTTGACAAAGGCGTATTAAAAACTTATTTCCACAACCTAAAAACTGCCAAGAAGGACAATATAGAAACAACAGGAAATGCTAGCAAGGGCTCATACAAAGCATCAATAGACATTGCACCGTCTAATTTCTATGTTGAAAAGGGAGAAAAAACTCT
This sequence comes from Sedimentibacter sp., assembly GCA_050173715.1. Taxonomy (GTDB): domain Bacteria; phylum Bacillota; class Clostridia; order Tissierellales; family Sedimentibacteraceae; genus Sedimentibacter. Next base: position 53,307 of record JBFXKO010000013.1, on the reverse strand, counting down.
GGATGAAATTATATCTCAAATGGAAAGAGGCATAATGATTACTGAGCTACAAGGACTTCATTCAGGACTTAACTCTATTTCAGGAGATTTTTCACTGGCAGCCCTTGGCTATGAAATAAAGGACGGAAAAGTTGCTGGACCTGTAGAACAAATTACAGTTGCAGGAAATTACTTTGAATTGATAAAAAATATAGAAGAGGTGGGTTCTGATTTGAAGTTTGGCCTACCGGGAGAAGCATATATAGGCTCTCCTTCACTAAAGATTAAAAGGCTGGCAATAGCTGGAGAATGAGAACAATGAACAATGAACAATGAACAATAAACAATGAACAATAAACAATGAACATTGAACATTGAACGGGAAAAAAATATGCGGTATATGTGCTCCGCATATTTTTTTATATATAAAAAAGACAATCTGACTGATTGTCTTTTAAGGCGTAAAATTAATCTATTCTTTCGCGTTCACTGAATAATAATGTTATGCAGTATAAACCTGCTAAACCTACAAGTCCATACACCAAGCGGCTGAAAATTGCTGTTTGGCCTCCAAATATAGCAGCAACTAAGTCAAACTGAAATAATGCAATCAGTCCCCAGTTAATAGCTCCTATAATGACTAACACCAATGCAAATTTATCCATAGGTTTTTATCCTCCTTAAATTAAATATATTGTTATTGTTTCAATAATTTTCTAGATTATGCACAATATCAAAAAATAAACTTAAGCATAATAAATTAACATATATTCTTTTCATGAATATAATAAATATGAAATGAATTTTGTGTTAAGGAGGTAATTATGGAAAATTGTTGCGCACCTGATAATATTGAAACTATTGAAGATATCAATATTCAATGTGATTGCGATAGAAACAGAGGCAGTATAGGAGGAAGAGGTGAAGAAAGAAGACACAAATGTATACATGACAGAGACAGATTAGCGGGTATTGGTGGGGTAGATTCATCTTTATTATTCTTCTTTTTATTGTTAGTAGCTATTGTTTGCCAAAGTGATTGCGATATAGATATGGATACACTGCTTTGGTTCTTCTTGCTTCTTGTAGTTCTTTACAACAGATTTTAATTTAAAAAGTCTGCCACATTAGGCAGACTTTTGCATTCATTATTAACCGTTGAATGACGGGCAAAGCCCTTATTTATCAATATACGGGTTTACCGTCATCTATTAATTCTACTTCTAATTTGTCAAAATCAACCTCATCAACGAAATCCGGAGGATAAAAGACTACATATTTAAACTGTGAAAACTCCAGATCATGTTTTTTTAACCAAATAGGTACACTTAAATCAAGCTTCTGACATATTTCTTTAAGGCATTTGTCTCTTTTTTCTTCGAGACTGATATCTTCTTTGTTTTTAACTACAATAGAATTAATTAAACTATTTTTTTTAATTTTTTTTGCCCATAATTTATACATGTCTCACCTGATGCTAATACTTTGGTGTTACTATAAAATCCTTGAATAATAAACCGCCGTAATTAATTTTAGCTCCTTGTATTTCTTTTTCTACTTCTTCCTGCACAATAATATCAATTCCGTCCACATTGTATACAGTATCTTTTTCTGATTGCTCCACCGAAGCAATTTTATAAATAAAACCGCTTCAACCAACAGGAAACTTGGACAGCATTATAGGTATATTATTTTTTTGCATTAAAGACAATTTTTCTTTAGCTTTGTCTGTAATACTAAATTTCATATATACTCCTTGTGTTTTGGAATATAGTAATTCCATTAAATTATTTTCTTTTATTGATTATTTTCTATATAATCTTTAATAGATGCTGTGGATTAATTTGCGCTCCTTAACTGAATTTTGCTTCAACAACAAAACCTTTTCTGAATACACCGTTTTGATAATCAATTTCAGCACCTTTAATTGCTCCTTCTAATTCATCGGAAACAATTAAATCAAATCCTTCAACATTATAAATCTTATCCTTGTCTGATTGTTTCTCCGAAACAATGCCTAACTCGGCACCACATCAGGAATAGCCGGTAATTGCTAATTTTATAGGTTGCTCATTATTTTTAAATTCATTTAATTTTTCTTTTGCTGTTTCTGTTAATTTAAATTCCATTATATCCTCCATTAATTATTTAACTCACTATAAAAAAAATTTATATTTTTTACAGTGATTCAGTCACATTAGTTTAACTCTTAAAAGTGTTTTTATGTTTGTTTAATATATTATTATAAAAATGTTAAAATTGCAAGAAAAATATAGTTAAAGAGTCAAAAGTATATTTTTAGCTTCTTCCTTATCTTTGTTTTCCATATTTATTTTTTCTATAATTTCAACAGGTCTGTTTTTTATAATATAAATAAAGTCTGACAATGTGACAGCTTCATCCACATCGTGAGTTATAAATAATACAGTTCTTTTGCTTTCATTCCAAAGCTTTAAGAACAATTGAATCATCTCATTTTTTAATTTCAAATCAAGACCTTTGAATGGTTCATCTAAAATTAAAAAGTTAGAAGGATAGCTAAATGCCCTTGCCAATGAAACTCTTTGACACATTCCGCCGCTTAATGCCTTTGGTTTGTAATTTTCATAACCATTTAAATCAACCATATGGATAATGTTATTAATAATATCTACCCTTTTTTCTTCATCATAAACATCTTTAAGCACAAAATCAATGTTATCATAAACGCTGTACCACTCAAGCAGCCTTGGTTCCTGAAAGACATAGGAATAAACTGCCTCTTCTGTACCTGTCACTTTTCCGCCGTCAACAGGAACCAGATTTGAAGCAATATTTACGATTGTTGTCTTGCCTACGCCTGAAGGCCCAAACAAGCATGAAATTTTGTTTTCTTCAAATGAAATATTGAAATTTTTTAGAATTTCTAAATCATCATATTTTTTATTTACATTAACAAGACTAATCATAATTCCTCGTTTTAAAAAGTATTTTAAGCATTGCTTCGAATATATAGCTCAATGATATCAATATGGCTGTCCAGGCAAACAAATCAGGTATTTCCAGGTAAACCTTTGAATCATACAAGTAGCTTCCTATGGAATATTTAGGGAGGCTTAATACCTCGGCAGCAGATGTAACCTTCCAGCCTATGCCAAGTGCAGAGACCATTGCAGCTTTAATGTATGGTAGAGCAGAATAGAAATAGACAGATGTTATGATACGTGTTTTTTTAATGTTATAAATTTTACACATTTGCAAGAGATTTTGATCAGTTGATTTAATACCGCTTACAGTGTTCATCCATATAATAGGAAAACACATGAGAAATGCAACAAATATAGGAACATTTGTATCCTTAAACCACATGATTGCAATAATTATTATGGACATAACAGGAACTGTTCTTATGGTTCCAATTAAAGGATTGAACAAATCATAGAAAAATTGGTTTGTGCCGCAAGAGTATCCAATTATGATTCCTAAAATGCAAGAAATTATAAAGCCTGCAAGAGTCCTGTAGGTACTGTAAGCTATAGTTATGTATGTATCCCTTGATTTTAGCAAATCAACAAGGGCATTAAAGGTAGAAAAAGGAGAAGGGAGGTAAATCTCTTGATTTATAATCAAGGATAATACTTCCCACATTGCTATCCAAAATAATATTATATAAATTTTCCTATTTTTATTGTGCAAAATAGAATGCATCATCAGGTAACTTTCCTCCTATGGAAGCCGGGTTTGAATCAAACAAAACCTTGTAAAAATTATTTAAACCTGATTTTTCTTGTTGAGCCTGAGAAAAAGTGATTCCGCAGTATGGTATTGCCTTTTCAACTAATGGAGCACTTGGCATTATTTCATTTTTTTCTACCAGAAGAGAAGCATCCTTTGGGTTTTTGTTGACCCAGTTCACTGAAGCTTCATACTGTTTTAAAAATTCATTTATGAATTCCTTGTTGTTTTTCGCAAATTCCTTATTTACAACTATACAGCCAGTGTATAATTGACTTGCATCAGATGATGCTGACTTCCATGCCTCGTTTAAATCAATAAGAATCTTAACGTTGTTGTTTTTCATGGTTGTTTGTGTAACAAATGGCTGAGGCAGAAGAGCGACCTTAGTGTCCTCTGCTATTACTGACTGTGCCAATGTTGCATGGTCAGCTGCATAATCAAGTTCAACCTTATCTCCAAGGCCATTTTGCTTCAATATATAGTTCATGGCATAATCGGGAGTAGAGCCCTTAGCACTCATGCCAAGTGTCTTTCCTTCTAAATCTAAAACAGAAGTTATTTCATCAGTTCCAACTATATACAAATTTCCTATGGTGTTAACTGCCATCAGTTGAATCTTGCCCCCGGTCTTGTTGTACAAAACAGAAGCTAAATTAATGGGAACAGAAGAAATTTGTATGTCACCGTTAATAATTTTTGCAGTCAGTGAATCAGGAGCACTTTCAGCGACATATTCAACATTGTATTCATCGCTGCTTAATGCTTTCTCATCAATCATTTTAATCATGCCTATTGATGTGGGACCCTTCAATCCTGCTATTGTCACATTTACCTCTTCCTTGGGTTCTTCCTGCACTTCCTGAGGCCGTTGATTTTCTGCAGGTTGCGGATTTTCGTTTGTTGAATTGCTGCAGCCTACAGCTAATGCAACAATTAAAATTATTGCCAATAATAAACTTATTTTTTTCATGATTCCTCCAAATATTAAAATTTTTACTTTTTTGATAATGCGCTTTTTACGCTTAATCCATTAAACTTTCCTAGCTTGCCAGTTAGAGCACCAATTTCGTCTGTGGTGCCGTCAACAATCAATGAAATTACATTGACGCCTCGTTCTCTGTATGGAATACCCATTCTGCCAACAATAATGTTGCCATATTGTGACAAAATTTCATTCACCTCAGAGATATTCGTTAAATCTTCAATTACAATTCCTACTACACCTATCCTTTTATCCATAAAATCTCCTGTTAAATTAAAAATTCCTTGCAGGCGCAAGGAATTAAAATACATTATGTACTCTGAATTTTTCCTTGCCCTCAGATAACCTTAAGCTCAGATATTTTTAAATTAGTTTTTTATTTACATGTCAGTAAATCATCCAGTGAAATATTAAAATGTTGTGCAAAACTTGACAAATAAAATTCAGATGGTTCTTCTTCACCAATTTCATATAATTTGATTCTATCTCTTGGTACATTCAGTGCAACGCTAAGCTCTTGTTTTGTCATATCGTGTTCTTTTCTGATTTCCCTTAATTTTTCACCTAATGCCATAATATCACCTCTAAATTTATTTGATTCTATATATATTATATCAATATTTACAAATTTTACAATAAATAAAGAAAGGATATGCTAGATAAATACTAACAGATTGTTTAAAAAATGTCAAACAAAAAAGTTTGTAAAAAAGAAAAATATGATATAATGAATACAATTGATGAAACAAAGACTGTCGTCTTTGTCTGATTAGTGTATTCATTGTATCGGTGTGAAGCAAGACGATAAGCGTCTTGCATTTATGATAGAATAATCTAAAAACTAAAGAGGTTAGCCATGATATCAACAAGATGGTTTCAAGGAAAAAATAATATAAACGAAGCATTGGAAATAAGAAAAAAAGTTTTTATTGAAGAAATGAATTTAATAGAAAATATTAATATTACTGATAATTTTGATGATTTTGCATTTAATGCAGTAGCCTATGAAGATGATGTACCTGTTGGTACCGGAAGACTGTTTTTTAAAGACGGGAAGTATTTCATAGACAATGTGTGCGTAATAAAAGAGTTCAGAGGCAGACATTATGCTGATTTAATTGTGAGAATGCTGGTAAGACGAGCCGTAAATATGGGAGCAGAAAAAACCTATACTGAGTGCAGCCAAAGGATAAAAATGTTATTTGAAAACATAGGATTTGAAACTGTACAATCAAATGAACAAGGTATACATTTAATGGTGAAGTCCGGAGATGTCAGTGGACACTGCTGTAATTAAGTAAATAATAATATTGAAAATTTTATACTTATAGGTTAACATACATATATAATAATTAACGGAGGATATAATGGATTATAAAAAACTGGCTCAAATTTTGTTTCCTGATATAAATGAAACAGTAGAATATTATGAAAATGAGGTTTTTCCTAAAAGAAATTTACCGGAAGGCGCAAAGGTAACAAGACTAGGTCCTAGCCCTACAGGCTTTATTCATTTGGGTAACCTGTACGGAGCATTTGTTGACGAAAGACTGGCTCATCAAAGCAAAGGAGTTTTTTTTCTACGTATAGAGGATACAGATGAAAAGCGCAAGGTTGAAGGAGCAGTTGAAATTATTATTTCATCTCTTAAATACTTTGGTTTGAACTTTGATGAAGGAGCATTGTTAGATGGTGAATTAGGTAGTTATGGTTCATACTACCAAAGCAACCGTGGAAAAATATATCAATGTGTTGCAAAATACTTGGTTGAACAGGGAAGAGCATATCCATGCTTCTGTACAGAGGAAGAATTAGAAGAAATAAGAAAACAACAAGTTGAAGAAAATGTAAACACAGGCTACTATGGTAAATGGGCGAAGGACAGAAACATCACACTAGAAGAAGTTCAATCTCATTTAGATAACAAAGGAGAATTTGTTTTAAGATTTAAATCAATGGGAACAGAGGAAGGCACTTTTGAAATAGAAGATGCTATAAGAGGAAATCTCAATATCCATGAGAATTATCAGGATGTAGTCATTTTAAAAACTAACGGAATTCCTACATATCATTTTGCTCATGTTGTAGATGATCATTTAATGAGAGTAACTCATGTAGTAAGGGGAGAAGAATGGCTTTCAACACTGCCTATACATTATGAAATATTTAAAACATTAGGATGGGAGCATCCCGTTTACTGCCATACAGCACACTTAATGAAAATGGATGATGGTAATAAGAGAAAGCTTTCAAAAAGAAAAGACCCTGAACTTGGACTTGGATTCTATATGGAATTAGGGTATCACCCTGCAACTGTAAGAGAATATCTTTTGACTATTTTAAATTCTAATTATGAGGAGTGGAGAATACAAAATCCTGAAAGTCCTATTGAAGAATTTAGATTTACCCTAGAGAAAATGAGCAATTCAGGTGCGTTATTTGATTTAGATAAGTTAAACAACATTTGCAAAGATGTATTACTTAAAATTCCTGTTGAAGAAATTTATGAATTTTTATTAAATTGGGCAAATGAGCATAGGACGGAAATAGTTCAATTACTTGAAGAGAATAAAGACTCTATTATAAAACTTCTTTCAGTTGGTAGAAGTGGAGATAAACCTAGAAAAGACCTTATGTATTGCCAGCAAATATTTGAATTTATAAGCTACTTCTTTGACGAGTATTTTAAAATCGAAGATAGCTATCCTGAAAATATAAGCGAAGATGAAGCTAAAAAGCTTCTTAAAGCATATTTAGAAACATATAACCATAGTGATGACCAAAGCCAGTGGTTTGAAAAAATAAGAGTAATAGCACAGGAAAATGGCTATGCAGCAAAGCCAAAAGATTATAAGAAAAATCCTGATATGTACAAAGGCCATGTTGGAGATGTTAGTACTGTAATTAGACTAGCTCTAATAGGTAAAAGCAATTCCCCAGACATTTGGGAGATACAACAAATAATGGGCGAAGAAAAGGTAAAAATAAGAGTAGATAAAGCAATTAATAATTAAAAAATTAAGAATTATAAAAAATGCCACTGAGTTCAGTGGCATTTATATTGCGAAGCAACAAGGTTTCCGGGATCCAATAGCAATCTCTGATTGCTGTGTGCTGGGGTTTTTCTTATTTAGCAACCGTTTCTTCTATTGCAGATTTTAATTTTACAATCATTTCATCAACATGTTCTTTTGTTATAATTAGTGGTGGAACAAGTCTTATTATGTTTTTCCCCGCGGTAATTATTAACAAGCCAAGCTCTTGGGCTTTTAAAATAATATCACCTACAGGAACTGAAAATTCTATCCCTTGCATAAGTCCCTTGCCTCTTCTTTCAATAATAAAATCATATTCAGAAACAAGCTTATCAAGTTCATTTTCCAAGTAAGGTGCAATTTCATTTACATGATTTATGATATCATTAGACTCAAACAAGTCAAATACCTTACTTATGGCAGCACAAACAAATGGGTTGCCTCCATAGGTAGTACCGTGGTCACCGGGAACCATTGCAGAACCGACCTTCTCAGTGGAAAGGAATGCACCAACAGGCACTCCACATCCTAAAGCCTTTGCAACTGTTATAATATCCGGATTAATACCGTATTGCTGAAATGCAAACATGGAACCGGTTCTGCCCATGCCACATTGTATTTCATCAAAAATCAACAATATATCATTTTCTTCACACAAAGCTTTAACTCCTTGCAGGAATTCCACTGTTGTAGGATAAACTCCACCTTCTCCTTGTACAGGCTCAATTATTATCGCACATGTCTTGCTTGTAATTTGATTTTTTACGCTGTCCAAATCATTTAAGTCTGCAAATTTTATTCCTTCAATCAGTGGCTTGAAAGCTTTTTGATATTCTGCATTTCCTGTAACTGACAAGGCTCCCAGACTTCTTCCGTGGAATGAATTATTCATTGAAATTATTTCATGGTCGGTTGAACCATCCTTGTTATATGCATATTTCTTAGCAAGCTTTAAGGCTCCTTCCATTGCTTCAGTGCCGCTGTTTGTAAAAAATACTCTGTCTAAACCTGCTGCCTTTGTAACCTTTTTAGCTGCTTCAATAGCAGGTACATTGTAATAATAATTTGAGGTGTGAATTAATTTATCTAATTGAGCCTTTAATGCGTCATTGTATTCCTTATTGTTGTAGCCCAATGCAAATACAGCTATGCCTGCTGCGAAATCCAGGTACTTTTTACCTTCTGTATCGTATAGATATACGCCTTCACCCTTGTCTAATATAATTTGATATCTTTTATAAGTGTGAAGCAGAGTATTTTCAGCTTCTTCTATATAATTTAATTTATTCATAATATTACCTCCTGGCAATTTAATATCATTGTTCCCATAATCTTATTCATGAAAAATTCATTTAGCAGTGAGTGTTGAACTCTGCCATCTAATATATGGACATATGAAACCCCGTTTTCAACTGCATCTATGCAGTTTGTTAATTTAGGAAACATTCCGCCGCCTGCAAATCCCAAGCTTAAAAATTCCTTTGCCTGTGGAACTGTCAATTCAGGTATCAGTGTGGATGGATCGTTTGGATCCTTGCATACCCCTTGAATTCCTGTGAGGAAAACAAGTTTATCAGCTTTTATTGCCTTAGCAACCGCACATGCAACATCATCTGCATTGATGTTGTACTGAATGTAATTATCATCAATTCCTATTGGACTTATAATTGGAGTATAATCGTTATCCAACAATACTTTTAATAATGATGTATCAACATCTATGATTTTACCTACATAGCCAATATCCATGTTGTTTTCAATTCTTTTTTCAACCTTGATGGTGCTTCCATCTTTGCCGCTTATGCCAACTGCTTTAATTCCAAGTTTTTCAACAATTTGAACTAATTCCTTGTTTATTTTATTAAGTGCCATTTCAGCAATTTCCATTGTTGCAGAATCTGTTACTCTCAGACCGTTTATGAATGTATTATTAATTCCTAATTTCTTAACCCAATTATTAATTTCATTGCCGCCGCCGTGAACTATTATTAATTTATAACCTGAGAGTTTAAGCTTAACTAGGTCATCCATGACGCTTTTTTTTATGTCATCATCAACCATGGCGCTGCCGCCGTATTTAACTACCATTACTTTATTACTATCCATTGATTCTTCCCCTTTAATAAAATTATGAGCTGTATGCTGCATTGATTTTTACGTAATCATAGGTTAAATCACAACCCCATGCAGTGGCGCTTTCATCGCCCATTTGAATATCGACTGTGATTGTCACTTCAGCCTTTGATAAAATATCCTTAGCTAGCTCTTTGTTATAGAAAAGCTCAACTCCGTTTTCTATCAACTTGACTTTTCCTGCTTCACTTCCAAAATATAAGTCAACTAAATCGGGATCGAAATCTGCTCCTGAATAACCCATTGCGCAAAGTATTCTTCCCCAGTTTAAGTCGTGCCCAAATAATGCAATCTTTGTAAGATTGGATGTTATTATTGATTTGCTAAGCTTTTTTGCTTGTTCCTTATCATTTGCATTTATGACCTTAACTTCTAACAAGGAGGTTGCACCTTCGCCATCCTCGGCAATTCTTTTTGAAAAATAGGTATTAATATAATTTAGTGCTTCTAGAAATTTATAATAATCTTCATTTTTTTCGGTAATTTCCGGGTTGCCGGCCAATCCGTTGGCAAGTAAAAGCACTGAGTCATTAGTGGAAGTGTCACCGTCAACGGAAATCATGTTATAGGTATCCTTGACATCTGTGCTCAAGGCTTCCTGCAAAAGTTCCTTAGAGATGGATATGTCAGTTGCGATGAAACTTAGCATTGTGCACATGTTAGGATGAATCATTCCTGAGCCCTTGCACATGCCCCCCATAATAACTGTTTTACCTCCAAGCTCTAATTCCAAAGCCAGTTCCTTTTTTCTTGTGTCAGTAGTGAGGATTGCTTCTGCAGCCATTGTTCCGTCATCTGAGGAATTTCCCAGAATAGGAACGAGTCCTTCAATGCCTGTCAATATTTTATCCATTGGAAGCTGCTTACCGATTAAGCCTGTTGATGCCACAAGAACTGATTCTTTAGGTATATTTAAATTCAAAGCTACAGACTCAGCCATTTGCTTGCAATATTCCATTCCTGTTTTGCCTGTGCATGCATTGGCTACTCCGCTGTTAACAACAATGGCTTGCGCATATTGCGATAATTTGACTATTTCCATATCCCATTTTACCGGTGCTGCCTTGATTAAGTTTGTTGTGAATGTTCCTGCTGCTTTACAAGGAACATTGCTGTAGACTAATGCCATATCTTTTCTTTTTTTTCTGATTCCTGCAAATAGGCCTGCTGCATAAAATCCCTTTGCTGCTGTAATTCCGCCTTCTATTATTTTCATTATCAACTCTCCTTTTAATATATATTTTTTTATGGAAACATTGGAACCTGCAAAAGTCCGGTTGATTCTTCAATGTTAAATATTATATTCATATTTTGAACCGCCTGACCGGCAGCTCCTTTAATCAAATTGTCCATTGCTCCAATGATGATGATTCTGTTGGTTCTAAAATCTATTTTAAAATTCATGTCCACGAAATTACTACCTTCAACCCACTTGGTTTGAGGGAATACATCCTTGTTCAACACTCTTATGAATTTTTCTTTTTCATAATACTTGTCATATACTGATTTTATTTCTTCATATGTTAATTTCTTTTTTAAGGTAGCATAAGCTGTTGTTAAAATTCCTCTGTTCATTGGAACTAAATGAGGAGTAAAGTTGATTTTAACATCGCTGCCTGCAGCATAGCTCAGTTGTTCTTCGATTTCTGGGGTATGTCTATGACTTGTCACACCATAGGCTTTAATATTTTCATTTACTTCACAAAAAAGATTATCTAATTTTGCGCTTCTGCCTGCTCCAGATGTTCCTGATTTTGCATCTACAATAATACTATTTCCATCTATTAAACCTTCCTTAAGTAAGGGATATATAGAAAGTATAGTGCAGGTTGGATAACATCCCGGATTTGCTATGAGATTAGAATTTTTGATTATACTCCGGTTAATCTCACACAAGCCATATACAGCTGACTCTAAAAACTGAGGACTGTTATGCTTAAGTTCATACCATTCTTCGTAAACAGAAACATCCTTCATCCTGAAATCTGCGCTTAAGTCTATGACCTTAGCTTTAGACAATATTTCTTCGTTAATAAGTGAAGAGCAAAAGCCCTGGGGAGTTGCAGTAAAAATTACATCAACCTCATTAGAAAGACTTTCTATATTGTCATCAAGACATCTATCATTAACTATTTGAAAATAATTTTGGTACACATCACTAAAATTTTTATTAATGTAGCTTTTGGAACCAAACCATTTTATCTCTACATATTTATGACCTGTCAAAAGTCTTACTAACTCCTGACCTGCATAGCCTGTTGAACCGATAATACCCGCTTTAATCATTGCAATGCACCTTCTTCAAATAAAATATAAAATTTATGGATTATTATATAACTTTTGTTTTAATTATGCAACTAAAAAATTAAATATTTATTTGGTAATATATGTAAAAATATTGTTTATACTTTTTTTGTGTAAAAATATAAAATTGTATGTAATATTTGCTTTAAAGGACAATTCAAGATGGAATAATTAAAACTGGTTGATAAATAAAGGAAGGTCACATGACAGGTTTTTGGTAAGTTAATTATTTAAGGCATAAGCATGTAAAAATAGTAGTAAATAAACAAAAGCAATAAATAACAATTATTTATTAATTTTATATTTAAATATAATAATGTTATTATAATACATAAATATGCATAGCATTGTTAAATAAAATTTTTATTATTCTTATGAGATTCTGTTGGTACATGAAATCTTAGTTACTTGGCAATAAAAAACTCAGTTATGCTAACTGAGTTTTTTATGTTACGGATTATTAGCGTATGTCTAATCCTATTTTTCGTTTGCATCAACGTCCTTTTTTCGTTCCTCAACTTCAAAATCATTTGGTATATATACATTGCCAGGGGTTGTTTCTTTTGTGTTGCGCATTTTTAATCTGTTAACCAGCTTATCTATTATTATCATAATTCCACTCCTTTTATTTTTTAAATATTTGTTTTATTTTTATTATGATTATTTTTAACATTGTTATTACAGCCATTATTAGGCATTTTTGTAAAATTTACACTAATTTTTGTTTTGAGAGAGTCAGCATGTGAATTTAATTGTTTAATATTAAAAATTTATATTTACATTAACTAATTTAACAATTTTGAATAACATAATGATAAATAGCTTTAACGTATGACGGAGGTAGAAAATGGAATATATATGCGAATTAAAAAATATCTCTAAAAGATTTCATACAATAAACAATGAAACAATAGCAATTGACAATCTTTCCATGAATGTAAAAAAAGGAGAGATTGTATCTATTGTTGGTCCATCAGGCTCAGGCAAATCGACTGTGCTTAATTTAATTGCAGGGCTTGATAAGCCATCTGAAGGTGAAGTAATAGTAAATACTAACAACATGGGGTTTATGTTTCAAAAGGACCAATTGTATGAATGGAGGAACATTTATAAAAACTGTCTTTTAGGATTGGAAGTAAAAAACATGGACAATGAAGAAAACAGAAAAAAAGTAATGAATATGCTTGAAAAATACGGGCTTTACAATTTTAGAAACCACTACCCAAGCCAGCTTTCAGGAGGTATGAGACAAAGAGCCGCATTAGTTAGAACGTTAGCTGTGGAACCGGATTTGTTGTTGTTGGATGAACCATTTTCAGCATTGGATTATCAAACGAGACTATCTGTTGGAAACGAGGTTGGTCAGATACTCAGAAGAGAGAAAATTACCACAGTATTGGTGACTCATGACATTCCTGAAGCTGTCAGCATTTCAGACAGAGTAATTGTATTTACTGAAAGACCTGCAAAAGTAAAAAAGATTTATGATATCAATTTTAATGAGTGTCAGGGAGAAAGAACCCCTATGAAATGCAGAAACACTTTGGAGTTTGGAGAATATTTCAGACAGATTTGGAGGGATTTGGATGTGGGAGAAGAAGAATAAAAACAATTCGTCAGAGATAATATCTAAGGAACATGAAGCATATTTAAAATCAATCAAAAGAGAAAAAAAATTTATTAAAATAATGCAAATATTTATATTTGTTATTTTTATTGTGTTGTGGGAATGGGCTGCTAAGAATAATCATGTAGACAGATTTTTAACAAGTATGCCAAGTGCAATTTTTGATTTGATCGTTAAGTTTGTTAAGGATGGAAGTTTGTTTAAACATTTATATGTATCAACTGCTGAGACAGTTGCAGGCTTTCTGGTAGGAACAATAGTTGGTTTTTTAGTTGCAATTTTACTTTGGTGGTTTGAACGTCTGGCTAAAATAAGTGATCCGTACATTGTAATTTTAAACAGTCTGCCTAAGACAGCGCTGGCTCCTATAATTATTTTGTGGGCTGGTATGGGTTTTTCGGGAATAGTAGTAACTGCAGCATCAATTTCTGTAGTTGTTACAACCATGACATTGTACACAGGCTTTATGGGAGTTGAAAATGATAAAATAGTACTTTTAAAAACATTAGGAGCAAATAAATTTCAAATTTTAAGGAAGGTAATTATTCCTGCAAACATACCGAGTATTATGAGTGTTATAAGAGTTAATATCGGATTATCCTGGATTGGCGTAATAGTAGGTGAATTCCTGGTATCCAAGGCAGGTATCGGATACTTAATATTATACGGAAGCCAGACATTTAAGCTGGATCTTGTTATGATGGGGGTTTTCGTATTAGGAGTAATTGCAGCCATAATGTATTTTTTTGCTGCATGGCTTGAGAAAAAAGTAATAAAGTATTGATAAAGAATTTTTTTTGTCGTACAATGTAAAAATAAAGATTAAAAAATGTCTCATAGAGGCATTTTTTCTTTTGTATCATACTCCTTGAATTAGAGCAGATAATATGCTAAACTTAATAGATAAAATATTACATATGAGAAAGGAATTTCATTATGACTGCAACACAAATAATTTACCCATTGATTTTTGTTTTTGCCATTTACTTTGTTTATTCTAATACTAAAAACAATTTAAAGTATAAAAAGGAAAACATTAAGACGTTGTTTTATTTAGAAGAAGATGATAAAACAAGACATAAGATAAGTACCATGGTTATCATATTTGTAATAGTATTGACAGGATTTTTGTTAATAGGAATAATTAGCACCAATACATTTACATTGGAATCATTTTTCACTATGGTTCTGCTGCCATTATTGATGGTACTGTTATATTTGCCGCTGACTAAAAAAACAATGATTTCTAATTTAGGCATCCATAAAAGATCTGCTTTAATAAGATGGGAAGATATTAAATCTGTCAATTATTTGAAGCCAAATGAAAAAAATCAAACCAAGGTTAAAATAATATATGCATTTGCAGGCAGAGACACATCAATTGATTTAACATTCAAAAAGGACGACAGTCAGTATGAACCCTTTAAAGAAGCGGTGAAAGAATACAGAAACATCAAGAAGAAGGAAAAGAAAAGTGGAAAATAAATTTGTTGACAGCCATGCTCATCTTGACGATGAAAGATTTGATGAAGACAGAGAAGGGCTGATAAATTCATTGTATGAAAACAATATTGAAACAGTTTTAAATCCGGGTGCCGATTTGAATACATCTAGAGCGGCAGTTGCATTGGCTGATAAATATTCTTTCATATATGCAGCTGTGGGTTGTCATCCACATGATTCAAAATACATGAATGATGAAACAATGAATATATTCAAGGAACTTGCCAAGAATAAAAAGGTAATTGGTATTGGTGAAATAGGACTTGATTATTACTATGATAATTCAGATAGAGAAACTCAGAAAATTTGGTTCAGAGAGCAGATTCGTCTAGCTAGGGATCTGGATTTGCCTTACATAGTCCATGACAGAGATGCTCACGAGGATGTGTTCAGAATTATGAAGGAAGAACATTATTCAGGTACGAGAGGAATATTGCACTGTTATTCAAGCAGCGTTGAAATGGCAAGGGAATTTGTTAAGCTTGGATTTTATATTTCTCTTGGAGGCCCTGTAACATTCAAGAAGGCTAAAACACCAAAATTAGTGGCAAAAGAGGTTCCTTTAGACAGACTGCTTATAGAAACAGATTGTCCTTACCTGACACCTGAACCATTTAGAGGAAAAAGAAACGAGCCGAAATATGTAAAGTATGTGGCAGAAGAAATAGCTGCAATCAGGGAAGTTTCAATAGATGTTATAGCAGAAAAAACAAAGGAAAATTTCAGAAAACTATTTTGCTTATAGAAAATAAATGTCATTTTATGTTTATTGAATTTAAATGAATTAATTACAATAGCATTAAAATGACATATTTTTTAAATATGGGAGTAATAGAGTAATAATGAACAAATTAAGTAGAAGTTTTTATGACAGAGATGCACGCATTGTGGCAGAAGATTTAATTGGTAAAGTATTAGTTAGGAAATATGAAGATAAAATAATTAAGGCAAGGATTAATGAAACTGAGGCTTACATTGCTGAAATTGATAAGGCCAGCCATGCTTATGGCAATAAATTAACTCCAAGAACACAGATAATGTTTGGCCCTCCCGGATTTACATATGTGTATTTTATTTATGGAATGTATTATTGCATGAATTTTGTTACAGAAGGGGAGGGAACATGCAGCGCTGTGCTTATTAGGGGAGCAGAACCTATATATAATATAGAAGAAATGTGTATAAACAGATACAATAAAACATCTGAAAATTTAACAAAAAGTCAAATAAAGAACTTATCAAACGGTCCGGGAAAGCTGTGCAATGCTCTTAGAATTACTAAAATTCATAACGGAACGGATTTAACCAGAGATGAAATCTATGTAGAGGATGACGGATTTAAGGATTTTTTTGTAGAAAAAACCAAAAGAATAAATATCGATTATGCAGAAGAAGCCAAGGACTTTCTTTGGAGGTATATTCTTTGTAAATAACTGTTGACAATTTTGTGAAAATTAAATATAATTTGATTATCAAAATAAATTGAGGTGGTTTAATGAGCAATCATGAAGCTCTAAATGAAATTCTTGTAAGGCTTTTTGCATTCGTTTTGGACATTGAAGAAAAATGCTTAAAAATTGGTGAATTTTCAGATTTATCTATAACTGAAATGCATGTAATAGACAACATCGGCATTAACAGGGAAAGAACTATGTCTGACACTGCCAAGGATTTAAGAATTACATCTGGTACACTTACAACTGCAATAGACAACCTTATTAAAAAAGGCTATGTAATTAGAGAACGCTCGGAGAAAGACAGGAGAGTTGTAAAAATAAAACTGACAGAAAACGGAATTGCAGCATACCATTCTCATGAAGATTTTCACAAGGATCTTGTAATTAGTGCTTTGCAGCAGTTAGACGCAAATGAAGAAGAACTGTTGATAAAGGTAATGACAAACATTGATATATTTTTCAATAATAAGTATAAATTTTAGCTACCATGCAGCAATGTTGCAGGGCATTTTTATGAACTGAAGATTGATAAAATTTTTATAAACTATAGAATTTTTAAGAATTATTTAATGTTTTTATAATATATTACTTTTAGAATCAAAAATTTTGACAATGAAAATGTGAGGTTATTATGAGTATAAGAATTGTAATAGACAGTACATCAGATGTTACAGAGGATATAATTAATCAACACAATTTAAAAATGGTTCCGTTAACTGTTAATTTTGAAGATGGATCATTCTTGGACAAAATAGAGCTAAGCTCTTCTGAATTTTTCGACAAGTTAATCAAGGCAGAAAAGCTTCCAACAACTTCACAGGTAAATCCCGGAGCTTTTGTTGAAGCATTTAGTGAAATATTGCTAGAGGGTGACCAGGTTCTTGGAATATTTTTAGCCTCAGAGTTTAGTGGTACATATGATTCAGCTCGCATTGCAAAAGATATGATTGGAAGTGACAACATAAGAATCATTGATTCAAAAAGTGTGTGTCTTGGAACATTTGCTTTAATACTCGAAGCAATTGAGTTGGTAAACCAAAATAAAACAATAGATGAAGTAGTTGACGAATTAGAGAATTTAAAAGAAAAAATAGTTGCTGTAGCAGGACTTGACACACTTAAATATCTTGAAAAGGGCGGAAGACTGTCAAAGGGTCAAGCAGTAGTAGGTTCACTTTTAAATATTAAACCTATTCTTGAAATAAAAGATGGAAAATTAAATGTAATTGAGAAAGTCAGAGGAAAGAACAAAACAATTAAATGGCTTGATGAATGGATAGAAAAAAATAACTATGATTTATCTGATAAAACGGTATTGTTGTTTTATGCTCAAAATTATGACCAGTTAAAAATTTTAAGGGAAACTCTTGAAGCAAAATACAAAATTAAAAATATTATAGAACAAGAAATAGGAGCTGTTATAGGAACACATGCAGGTCCCGGTGTGCTGGGAGTAGGATTTTTAAATAAATAAAAATAAGAAGATAAGGCAGAATTCACTGAATTCTGCCTTTGTTTTAATCAAATATCAATTTAGTCTTGCCTTCGTCATCTATTGTGACTGTCACAGAGCTGTTTTCCTTCAATGTTCCTTTTAAATATGCTTCAGAAATTTCATCCTCAATATATTTTTGAATAGCACGTCTCAATGGTCTGGCTCCGTATTTTGTATTGTAGCCCTTTTCAAGTATAAAGGCTTTCATTTTATCTTCCACATCAATTTTGATTTTCTTTTCCTTGCCTTCGTTTACTACTTCCTTCAGCATTAAATCAACAATTTGACTGAGTTCTTCCTTTGACAATTCACTGAATACTATAACATCATCAATACGGTTTAAAAATTCAGGTCTAAATGCTTGCTTTAAGGCATCCTTAACCTTGGATTCCATTGCTTCATATTCCTTGTTTTCAAAACCAATTTTATTGCCCTTAATTGTTGTTCCGGCATTGGATGTCATTATTATTACAGTGTTTTCAAAGTTTACAGTCCTACCTTGATTATCTGTAAGTCTTCCGTCTTCCAATATTTGAAGCAATATATTGAACACATCCTCATGTGCCTTTTCAATTTCATCAAGCAATATAACCGAATATGGTTTTCTTCTGATTTTTTCAGTTAAAAATCCTGCCTGATCAAAACCAACATATCCCGGAGGGGCACCGATTAACTTTGAAACGGTGTGCTTTTCCATATATTCAGACATGTCAAGCCTTATCATTGCATCCTCGTTTTCAAACAATTCATAAGCCAATGTTCTTGCAAGCTCAGTCTTGCCTACGCCTGTTGGTCCGACGAATATGAAGGAAGAAGGTTTTTTCTTTTTCTTGAAGCCTGAGCGATTTCTTCGTATTGCTCTTGCAAGACTTGTTACAGCCGGATGTTGACCAATTACTCTTTTATGAAGTCTGTCTTCTAAGTGAATTAATTTTTCAGCTTCTGCTTCATTTATTCTTTGTACAGGAATTTT
The DNA here is from genome assembly GCA_050173715.1 of Sedimentibacter sp. GTDB lineage: Bacteria > Bacillota > Clostridia > Tissierellales > Sedimentibacteraceae > Sedimentibacter. Next base: position 34,102 of record JBFXKO010000013.1, on the reverse strand, counting down.
AGTCCATGCTTCAATGACATATGCTACATCTTCAGTTGTAAGATGCACATTTTCACATTCATTGGACAATTCCTTTATTTTAGATTCAATTCTTAATTCATTTACCTTTAATTCTGCAGCTCTTTCATAATCATCATTTTCAGCTGCCTCTTCTTTTTCATCCTTAATAGCTGAAAGCTCAGTTTTCAAGGCTTCAAGCTCAACCAAACCACTGTTTTTCAAGTTTGCTCTGGAGCCTGCTTCATCGATAACGTCAATTGCCTTATCTGGAAGGAACCTGTCAGTGATGTATCTTTCTGACATTAATACGGCCTGCTCAATAACTTCATCAGATATTTTAACATTGTGATACGTTTCATAATAATCCTTGATTCCTTTTACAATTTGTATAGAATCTTCAACTGAAGGCTCGTCTACCATTACAGGCTGGAATCTTCTTTCCAGTGCAGTGTCCTTCTCTATGTGTTTTCTGTATTCATCCAAAGTAGTTGCACCGATTACCTGCACCTCGCCTCTTGCAAGAGCTGGTTTTAAGATGTTTGCTGCATTCATGGCGCCGCCTTCTGCTTCTCCTGCACCAACTATATTGTGAACCTCATCAATAACAATAATAATATTTCCAGCTTTCTTAGCTTCATCAATTATTGCTTTCATACGAGATTCAAATTGTCCTCTGAATTGAGTTCCTGCAACCACAGCAGTCAAATCAAGCAAGTATATTTCTGTGTTGAAAAGCTTAACGGGTACTGTATGTTCTGCAATTCTAACAGCAAGACCTTCTGCTATTGCAGTCTTTCCTACACCTGGTTCACCAATTAAAATAGGGTTATTTTTTGAGCGTCTGTTTAATATTTGAATTACTCTGTCTATTTCTCTTTCTCTGCCTATTATTCTGTCTAATTCTCCGTATCTTGCTTGCTCGGTTAAATTAGTTCCGTAAGTATCCAGATATTTTAATTTTTTACGTTTAACCTTTTCTTTTACCTTTGTACCGGAACTGCTGCCGCCGCTTGTAAGGTCCATTTCGCCATGCTCATCATCAGTTGGTTGAAATCCGTTGTTTGAACCGGGAATTCCTGTAAATGCAGAATTCATTAAATTCATAAGTGAATTCATATTTTCACTGTCCTCTGATTCGGAATTTTGAGTTAATTTTTCCATATCCATGTCACCCATTATCTCTGTTAGCTGACTGTTAATATTTTCAAAATCTTCAGGTTTCATGCCGCTTTGTCTCATTATCTGATCCATTGGAGCAAGTCCTTGCTTTTTTGCACAAGGAATACAAAGTCCCATTGTTTGCATTTTGCCTTCAAGTATTTTATTCACATATATTACTGCTACATTTTTTTTACACACTGAACATAACATTTTTTTCATCTCCTATATTTGCGATACATAGTTCTATAATTAACTATAATCAGTAAATTTATTTCAGTAAATTTTATTATTAATTTAAATAATTTCCAAATTAATTGTATAATGCTGTTATTATAATATATTTTTCTTAAAAAAGCATTAAAAAATTTGTAATGCAAAGAAATAAAAAAATTTTTTGTAAAATAATAGTATTTATAACCACTTGGTTAGATTATATTCCCGAAAAATGAAGGTTATTCATTTGCAGTGAATTTATAATAATTGATTAGAATATAATATATTTTATTAAACATTCAAATTATTAGTTAATTTTACAAACTTTTTTCAAATTATGTATTGACATATTTTGATTATGGCAATATACTTATGAAAATTAAATATTTTCATGGGTATATTGCAGAGGTTGCGATGATCAATAGTAAAAGCTTGCTTTGAAAGGGTGATTCGCCGAAGGGATTTTTCCCTGGGCTTACATTTAAGAGATGTAATACTGTTTTTATAGGATGCTTCCCAATTCTATAAAAGAGAGCTGCAATGTGCTGGGCAGAAGGTTCGGTGTTTTTTGTAAGCGTCTGAGAGCCCTTTTGCTCTTATGTCGCTTTTTTTATTGCCATAACCCCAAATATGCGGCTTTACGTGTTTGGTAGGTCATTATAAAAAGCGGCATGAAATTATTTATAAAAAAATAATTTTAAAGGAGAAAAGATATGAGAGATTTAGTAAGAAGTTGTGGAGTAGCATTGGTAACACCATTTGCAAATGGAGAGGTTGATTACGAAACACTTGGAAAGTTGGTTGATATGCACGTTGAACTGACCGGTTCAATAATTGTGGCAGGAACAACAGGAGAAGCATCAACATTGAGTGATGATGAATATCATGAAGTTGTAAGGTTTGTAATTGACAGAGTCAACAGAAGAATACCTGTTATAGCAGGAGCAGGAAGCAACAGTACTGCCTCAGCAATAAAAAAAGCCCAGTTTTGCGAAAAAGCAGGAGCTGACGGATTGTTGATTGTAACGCCATATTATAACAAAACATCTCAAAGAGGCTTAGTAAATCACTACAGATTAATAGCAGAAAGTACATCTCTTCCAATTATAGTATACAGCGTTCCCGGAAGAACAGGGATGAATATTGAACCAAAGACAGTTTTAGAATTATCTAAAATTGATAATATAGTAGGAATAAAAGAAGCAACCGGAAACATAAGTCAGGTTGCAGAAATAATAAGAATATGTCCTAGAGACTTCTTAGTTTACTCAGGAAACGATGATATGGTAGTTCCACTTATGTCCCTTGGTGGTCACGGAGTTATTTCAGTTGTTGCAAACATATTGCCTGCTGAAACAAGAAAAATGGCTGAAGATTACAAGAACGGAAATATTGCTGAAGCAAGAGAAGCTCAGTTAGCTATGAATGGACTGATCAATGCATTGTTTATTGAAACAAATCCAATACCTGTGAAGGAAGCCATGGGAATTATGAATTTATGCAGCCCTGAGTTAAGAGAACCGCTATATCCTATGTCAGAAGCAAACAAGGAAAAACTCGTAAAAGAAATGAAAGAATTCGGCATTAATGTATAAAACAAAGCATGAAAGAGGTGTAATATGAATATAGTAATTTGCGGCATAAATGGTGCCATGGGCAGGGTTTTGGAGCAGGAAGCAAAGACATATGAAAATATTAATATAATAGGCTCCCTGTCTCCTAGAAATGGGAATGTTGGTCAGGATATTGCAGATACACCCCATGTTGTAATCGACTTTTCCAACATTCAAAACATTGATTTTTTAATTGAATATGCTGAAAAAAACAACTGTGCACTTTTGATATGCACAACAGGATTTACTGAAGAACAAAAAAATAAAATAAAAGATGCAGGAAACAATATACCTGTTCTTCTTTCCTCAAATACATCCTTGGGCATAAATGTATTCAGAAAAATACTAAAAAGCATTTCTGCAGAGCTAAATGGATTTGATATTAATATTGTGGAAAGACATCACAACAAGAAAAAGGATTCACCTAGCGGCACTGCAAAGACATTGGCTGAGGATATCATAAAATCAACAGGAAGAGACCATGTGGAAACTCTTGCATTCAGAGCAGGAACAATTCCAGGAGAGCATGTTGTTATATTTTCCGGAGTTGATGAAATATTAGAAATAAAGCACACAGCTTTTTCTAAAAAGATATTTGCAAGAGGAGCTCTGGATTTAGCACTGAAGCTTTCAAACAAAAAGGCAGGATTTTATAATACTGAAGACTTTTTCTAACAATAAAAATTAAATATTTAGGAGGCAACATGTTTTTACAAGACCCATATGAAATAGCGAGATTTATAAAAGAAGCAAAGAAATCCACGCCTGTTAAGCTTTATGTTTCAGGTTCTGTGAACAATATAAATAATTACAATATGAAGGTATTCCAGTCAGGTGATATGGCAATTCTCATCGGGGAATATGCTGATGCGCAGAGGTTTTTAGGTGATAACCCTCAAATTACAAATTACCACTTGGAATATGACAGAAGAAACTCTGCAATTCCACTGTTAAATACAAATGAAATCAGTGCCCGCATCGAGCCCGGTGCTATTATACGTGACATGGTTACAATTGGCAAGGATGCTGTAATTATGATGGGAGCAGTTATAAACATAGGTGCTGTTATAGGTGAAAAAACCATGATTGACATGAATGCTGTTGTGGGAGCAAGAGGAACAATCGGCAAGAATGTACATGTAGGAGCAGGAGCAGTCATAGCAGGAGTATTGGAGCCACCAAGCAAATTGCCTGTTATTATTGAGGATGATGTTCTCATTGGTGCAAATGCAGTGGTTCTTGAAGGAGTCAAGGTAGGAAAGGGTGCCGTTGTTGCAGCCGGTAGCGTAGTGACAGTGGATGTTCCTGAAATGGCAGTTGTTGCAGGAAGTCCTGCTAAAATCATTAAGTACAAGGATGACAGAACTGTGGAGAAAACTAAGCTTCTTGATGATTTGAGAGGTTAGTTATGATTGATGAAAGATATATTTTAAAGACATATAACAGACTTAATTTAGAAATAGACAAAATACGAGGAAATTATATTTACACAAAGGACGGAAAAAGGTATCTTGATTTTTTTTCCGGTATTGCAGTAAACAATCTGGGCTATGATGAAGATGTCATAAAAGCCATGACTGAAAAAATGCAAAACTACACTCACATATCCAATTATTTTTGTGATGAGGACAGAAGTGAGTTGGCAAAGACATTAATTGAAAACTCCATAGAGGGCAGGGTATTTTTCACAAATTCAGGAACTGAAAGCTCTGAAGCAGCCATAAAGCTTATTCGCAAGTGGAGCAAGGAAAACAACAAATATAAAATTTTAACTGCTAAAAATTCTTTTCATGGAAGAACTACCGGAGCACTGGCACTGACAGGACAAAAAAAGTATCAAAAGGATTTTGAACCATTGATTGATGGGGTGGATTACTTCATATTTAATGATTCAGCAAGTATTGAAGCAATGGTTGATGATAATACTGCAGCAGTATTTTTAGAAACCATTCAAGGCGAAGGTGGAGTCATTCCATTAACTGAAGAATTTGTTAAAACACTCATATCACTTAAAGAAAAATATAATTTCATTTTGGTTATGGATGAAATACAAACCGGCTTCAGACGCTGCGGCACCATGTTTGCTTATGAAAACTTCAATATTGTGCCTGATTTAATATTGCTTTCCAAGTCACTTGGAGGCGGACTTCCTTTGGGAGCTATGATTGTTTCAAAGCAATTGGAAAATGTGCTGGGAGTTGGAGACCACGGTTCAACATTTGGAGGAAACCCTGTTGCATGTGCAGGAGGTCTTGCAGTAATAAAGAAGCTTACAGATGAATCCTTTGTAAAAGAAATAAAGGAAAATGCTGATTATTTATATGAAGAATTAACTAAGCTTAAAGAAAAATATCCTGAGGTTATCAAAAACCTGAGAGGAATATCAATGATGCTTGGGTTGGATGTGGGTCAATATGCTTCATTAATTAAAGAAAAGGCAATGAAAGAAGAAGTGTTGATAAATGTAACAAACACGACTGTTATAAGGTTAATCCCTCCTCTTACTGTAAATAAAAACGATATTGATTTATTAATCAATGTATTAGAAAAAATAATTTCCATACTGTAAATGTATGCGATACAAATACATTGTATTTATTTTATTGACAACTACTTTAAATTATGTTATTGTAATTAAGCTATTATGAAGTATTTGAGGAGGGACGAATGTTAAAGGTTGCAAAATTTGGCGGCACTTCTATGGCTGATTCTAAGCAGTTCAAGAAGGTGCACGATATTATAAACAGCGATATAGAAAGAAAATTTGTTGTAGTTTCTGCTCCCGGCAAAAGGTACAAGGAAGACAATAAGATTACAGACTTATTGTATTTAACCCATGCACACATAAAGTTTTCTGTGCCATACACACCTGTATTTAAAATCATCGAGGAAAGATTCTATTCAATCAAAGAAGAATTAAATTTAAGCATAGATTTAGAACATGAATTTGAAATAATAAAGCAAAATTTAGACAACAAGTGCGATGAAGATTACATTGTAAGCAGAGGGGAATACTTGAGTGCATTGTTGTTGGCAAATTATTTAAAGTGTGATTTTATTGATGCAAAGGATGTTATATTCTTTAACTATGACGGAACTGTCAATAAAGATAAGACACATGAAAAGATAAGTGAAGTATTAAGTAAGTCTAATAAAGCAATAATTCCGGGATTTTATGGCTCATATCCTGATGGAAGCATAAAGACATTTTCAAGGGGCGGCTCAGATATAACCGGCTCAATCATAGCCTCTGCAGCTGGTGCTGACATATATGAAAACTGGACTGATGTGTCAGGATTCCTTATGGCTGACCCAAGGATTGTAAATAATCCAAGGCAAATCAAGAATGTAACATATCAGGAGCTAAGAGAGCTTTCCTACATGGGTGCTTCAGTGCTTCATGATGAAGCAATATTTCCTGCAAGGCAAGCCGGTATTCCTATAAATATAAGAAATACAAATGAACCGGATAACCCCGGAACAATGATTGTAAGTGATGAAGAAAAAATTAAAAGAAACGGAAATGACAGCATCATTACCGGTATCGCAGGTAGAAAAAACTTCTGCATATTTTATATTCATAAGGAGCATATGTCTAATGAAGTTGGAGTTGTGAAAAAGGCCTTGGAGGTTTTTGAGGACAGAGGTTTGAGCATTGACCACATTCCATCCGGCATAGACAGCTTTTCAATAATACTTCCGTCAGAAAGCGTGGAAAAAATAACTCATGAGCTGGCTGAAGAATTAAAAGTAAAATGCAATGCCGAAGCAGTAACCGTAAGCAAGAATTTAAGCTTGATAACCACCGTAGGAATAAAAATGGCATACAAGCCGGGTATTTCTGCAAAGCTGTTTACAGCGTTGGGAGAAAGCAACATAAACATACGCATGATTGACCAGGGCTCAAGCGAAATCAATATCATAGTAGGAATTGAAGATAAGGACTTTGAAGATGCCATAAGGGCTATTTACAACGCATTTGTAAAGTAAAATGGAAAAGGCTATCATTCAAGACAAAAATTAAAGGGCGCTCATGCGCCCTATAATTTTTTGAAATTAAATTATTTTATATATCCACCCATCATTGATTTAATATCATTGACAGTTATGTAAGCATTTGGTGCAGTTTGTTTTATTAATTTTATGGCATTAGGAATTTTCTTTCTTTTAAGCTGAATGAATAAAAGTGTTTTCTTGCTGTCATCCTTGCCTCTGCCGTCAATAATTGTCACTCCATAGCTTTCATCACGAAGAACCTCAGCCAGAATTTCACCTGTCTCTTCACCTACCACAACCTGTATGGATGCAAGCCCAACAGCAATTTTAGATTCAATGGTTACGCCAATAAAATTGCCCATTGAAAAGGCTATGGCATAAATAAACACTTTTATAGGATCTTCCGTAATATTGTTTAAAACCGAGCTTACAACGATAAGCCATATCATTATTTCAATAAATCCTAGTATTGCACCCTTAACTCTTTCGCCCTTGTTAATTAAAACCAATCTAATAGTAGAGACAGAAACTTCAATTATTTTTGCACAAAATATTATGATATATAAAGTAGGACCGGTTAAGTTAAATAAAAAATCCATAATACACCCCTTATTGTTCGATATCGATATTGTACTTGATTTAACATTATTTTGCAATAGAATAGTTTCGTCATAAATTTATTATTGTTAATTATCATAAAATAATGTAAAATTCTTTATGAATGATAATAACCATTGATTATATTGCTACTGAATATAGTTTATCTTACATAAGAATTATGTAATTCAGTGCAGCTGAAGTCGTCATTCTGAGCGTAGCGAAGAATCTCATTTGGTTTATCATCATTATTAAAGGAGAAAAATATGAGATTAAGATACATACCCGGTCAGTATCAATATTTGAAAGACTGTGATAAGGCAATAACTGAACCGGAAAAAACAGGATATAAATTAAATGAAGCATTTAAAAACAATAACCCCATACACGTTGAATTAGGCTGTGGTAAGGGTAAATTTTTAAGAGAAAATGCTCTGAAAAACCCTGACATCAACTATTTCGGATTTGAAAAAAGTGTAAAGGTTGCTTATAGATGCGCTAAATCAGTGTTTGAAAACGACCCACCCAACTATTTTGTGGTTTATTCAAACGGAGATATATTAAAGGATGTGTTTGAATCAAAGTCCATAGAAAGAATTTATTTGAACTTTTCAGATCCTTGGCCAAAGCCGTCTCATTACAAGAGAAGACTCACTCATAAAAGCTTTCTCGATGTATACAAATTGGTTCTTTCAGACAACGGGGAAATCCATATGAAGACAGACAACAATGATTTATTTGAATATTCAGTTGAACAATTAAAAGAAGACAATTGGGAATTTTTAGTGCTTACAAGAGATTTGCACAACAGCCCTTACGCTTCAGACAACATAATGACCGAGTATGAAGAGCGCTTTGTCAGTGAAGGAAAGAAAATAAATAAGCTTGTAGTGAGGAAAAAATGAGTAAATTACAATATACTTTAACATATTTTGCCTGTATTAATATAGCGTCATTCATTGTTTTTTTTCTTGACAAGGAAAAGGCAATAAAAGACAAATGGAGAGTTCAGGAAAAGACACTTCATACATTGAGCTTCCTTGGTGGAGTATTTGGAAGCATTGCATCAATGATGGTGTTTCATCACAAGACCAAGAAGCCATTGTTTGTAGCAATAACTATTCTGGCCTTACTGTTTAACATTTATGTTTATTATATGGTAATAAAAAATATCATATTGCTTCAGTAATGGAGTAAATAGCATGAAATCTCCTACCATTAAAAAGAGGTGATAATTTGAAGAAGTTAAGTAAAACCAATGCTATGCGAATTCTTGATTCATTAAATATTGAATACGACTACATGACTTATGAAGCCGAAGACGGCCACATAGACGGAGTATCTGTTGCCCACAAGACAGGGCAAAATCCAGAAGCTGTGTTTAAAACTCTGGTAGCAGTAGGTCACAGCAATGAACTGTATGTTTTCTGCATTCCCGTAGAGTACGAATTAGATTTAAAAAAGGCTGCTAAAGCATCGAATGAAAAAAATATAGAAATGCTTCCATTGAGGGAGCTTACCAAAAATACAGGGTATGTGAGAGGAGGCTGCTCACCCCTGGGGATGAAAAAGCATTATAAAACATTTATAGACGAGTCAGCTTTATTGCAGGATAAAATCTTAGTAAGCGCAGGAGTAATAGGAACACAAATAATCATAAGACCAGATGATTTAATAACAGCTGCAGAAGCGATATATGCAGATTTGATATAATTAACACAGCTTTACTGTCATTCTGAGCCGAAGGTGAGAATCTCAGCCTTTGTCATTCAGAACATAGTGCAGAATCTCATTATTAAAAATAAAAATGGAGAATAAATGGAATTAAATATAATTTACGAAGACAAATACATCCTTTGCTTAGAAAAGCCCCAAGGTGTACCATCTCAAAGCGATAAAACCAACGACCAAGATTTGATGTCAGCATCAACAGAATATTTAAAAAAGAAGGAAGAAAATCCGTATTTAGGACTAATTCAAAGGCTTGACCGACCCGTTGGAGGAGTAATTGTTTATGCAAAGACTGAATTTGCTAACAAGGAGCTTTCCAAGCAGGTTCAGCAAAGAGAAACTCAAAAAGAATACATGACAGTAGTATGCGGAAAGCCCGAAAATAATAAAGCAGTTTTAGAAGACTATTTAAAGAAATTGAAAACCATTAATATGTCAAAAGTAACAGCATCTGAAGACAAGCAAGCAAAACTAGCAAAATTAGAATATGAGGTTCTTGGTGCAACAGAAACCGAAGAATACGGAACACTCACTTTACTTAAAGTAAAATTATTTACAGGAAGACACCATCAAATTAGGGTTCAACTTTCCAATGCAAAACTGCCCATATGGGGGGACAACAAGTACAACAAAGTATTTATGAAGAAAAAGGACTTTACTCAAATAGCACTTTGGTCATATAAATTTGGTTTTAAGCATCCAAAAACAAAGGAATATAAAGAATTTATCTCAGATTTACCCAACACATATCCATTTAAGCTATTTAACATATAAAATGTTCATGTAAACTACAATTCTTTCATTATTTAAATTTAATTATACTTGTTAATAAGAATGGCTGTCTTTTATTGAGATACCAATATTTAAAAAGCACTTGATATTTATAATTAATATTCAAGTGCTTGTTTTTTTGCAAAGTTACTATTTATCCCTTTTATTTATTTGCTCTTGAGCTGCTGCTGTTAAAATTGTCTGACCTATGTTATTAATAAATTTTCCAAGTATTATTTGTTTATCTGCATCAATGTTGTCTATTAATAATATGCCTATAAGAGATGACAAAAGTGTAAACTGCTTAGGTGGCAATGAAGTAATATATGAAACTAATGCTTTGTATGTATTGTTTGATGCACAAATATTCCTGACAGTATCTTCAGAGGTGTCATCAGTGCCTAATTTTCTTATTATATCTTCAAAAACAAGATTCTCCTTATCCATACAAACCCTTCCTTTTTGTATACTAAATTAATATATGATTTAATTTGGTGAAGGTTACTATCTGCCTCTATACGTTTTGTTATTCCTGAATATAAGATATTTGGAAATATTTGATATAGATTAAGAAGTTGTGTAGAAATATTAAGATAATTTTGATAGTATATAAAATATATATAGTATTATTTATTAATAAATGGTTATATAATTCTGTGGAGGTATAAAATGAAAATTGGAATGGTTCAAATGTCAATGACAGAAAATTTAGAAGAGAACTTTTGCAAAACTCTCAACTACTGCGACAAGGCTAAGGATTGTGATTTGCTTTTCTTTCCAGAGGTGCAGCTCACACCTTTTTTTCCACAATATGAAAAGCAAAATGTTGAGACTTTTGTCGTAAAAGAATCTGATGAGAAGATAAAGCGCATTGCAGACAAAGGCAAGCAGCATCACATGTATATTTCCCCCAATATTTATCTGGAGAAAGTTGGAAAGCGTTACGATGCTTCACTTTGGATTAATCAACAGGGTGAAGTTAAGGGCATCTCAAAGATGGTACATATTATGCAGGCTGAGCAATTTTATGAGAAGGACTATTACTATCCTTCTGAAGACGGATTTAAGGTTTATGACACTGAATTTGGACGAGTAGGAATTGTCATATGCTTTGATAGACATTTTCCAGAAAGCATCCGTACCTGTGCTGCAATGGGTGCTGACTTAATTATCATACCGACAGCCAATACAAAAGACGAGCCTTTAGAGATGTTTGAATGGGAGATTCGTGTGCAGGCAATGCAGAATCAAGTCTTTATAGCTATGTGCAATCGTGTGGGTTTAGAAGGTAGTATGGATTTTGTAGGAGAATCATTGCTGGTTAATCCTAATGGGGATGTAATATATAAAGCAGGCAATGACGAAATGTTGATAGTTCAAGAAATTGATTTGTCAGAGGTTTCTTTCTGGAGAAAAAAACGACCTTATATGAAATTGCGTAAAATTGAGTTATATAAATGAGTGAGGATGGGAATTATTATGGAATATAGAAATGCAACTCTAAAAGATATTTCTTCGGTATCAGACTTGCAGAGGAAATACCACATTAACACTATAAGTGAAGAAGATAAGCCAGACGGGTTTGTTACAACCTTATTTTCTGAAAACCAATTTAAAGAGCTAATAGAAAAAGAAAATGGACTAGCCATAGCGTGTTATGGTGATAGGGTAGTTGCCTATGCTATGGCGGCTTCTTGGCAGTTTTGGGCAACTTGGCCGTTGTTTAAGAAAATGATAGAGGATTTGCCAAGTACAAAATATTTGGATACTTTATTATCAGTGGATAATTCCTATCAATATGGACCTGTTTGTATAGACAAAGAATATAGAGGAACTGAGGTTTTGCCCAACTTGTTTGAATTTTCAAGATTGCAGATGAAGGAGAAATTTCCAATATTAATAACATTCATAAATCAAATTAATCATAGATCTATGAATGCACACAATAAAAAACTTGGAATGGACATAATTAAACCCTTTGACTTTAACAATAACCACTATTATGAGTTGGGATATGATACATCAAAGAAAACACCAGGGGCTAATATTTAAATATAAAAAAGATTAAAGAAATATATACTATAGAAGCTAAGCCGTCCCGAAGGTTACCATTCCCCATTATATATATAGGGAATTTTTGTTAATAATAAGTTAAAATATAGGGAAAATTAAATGGTACATTTCTGGTTTTTATGCTATATAGTTATATGAAAGTAAAAAAATATATAAGATGAATAAGTATAAATTATAAATTCAAATAAAATCTACGAAATAACATTTAATAGGGATGAAAAGCAGATTTTTTTCAAAAAATTTAAAAGATGAACTTGATTTTCTTTCAAACTTCAAGAAAGTCTATATATTTTATAAAATGCAGATATTTAAAAGTATAAATGAATAAATTTACAAATTTTTTGTGTCAATACTTAAATTATTAATAGCGGTATTTTCTAAAAACGCAGTAGTAGAAGCGTTTGACGTCTGAATACCTGGTACTTCTGCTGCCATAACTGCAAAAAAGGTGCGCCCAGCAATATTTCTCTAAGCAATGTTTTACCTGAAGCAGTGTTTAGTTGTTTCTATATATAATGTAGAAAGAAAAGAAATGCAGTAAAAAACCGTAGATCAAGAAGCGTAAGGATCCCCATATAACAAAGCCCAATTTTAATCTCATATCCCTCTTGGGAAAAATTATCTTTTATTGACATAATTATGAAATAATATTATAATCATTATGTAATATTAATTTTAACATGCTATGTATTTAAATTTATGCAATATTAATTTTGCGAAAAATATTAACCGTAACATTTTATGTATTATAAATCATTTTAAGTGAAAAGGAGGTGAAATGATGAAAGTATTTGAATTAAAGTTGAAGGTATTTTTATTAACAAATATAAATGCAGTGAAATCTACAGAAGCCATAGCAGAATTAGTTGATAAAAGCTTTACGCATACTGAGGAAATGAAGAAATTTCATAAAGAAAGAAAATTTAAATATTATACATTTAATTCCTTTTACCCATTAGAAGCTGATAAAACATACAAAGAGGGTAGAATTTATACTGTATTATTAAGGACAGTCGATGAAAACTTAGTTAAGTATTTTAAAAAGTATCTTGCAAACGAATATACTGATAAATTAAAGGTTCTTACTGTTGAGAGTCGGATTATATCTAAAAAATATTTACAAAAGTTATATTCTGTACAACCTTGTGTATCAAAATTTGATTTAGGTTATTGGAGGGGAAAATATGATTTGGCAGTTTATGAAAGAAGACTAAAGACAAATCTAATAAAAAAGTACCAAGAATTCTTTGATACTAAATTAGACGAAAACTTTGAGATGTTTACGCATATTAGCTTTGATAATAAAAAACCTATATCGCTGCGCATAAAAAATGTGAATTTATTAGGTGACAAATTGACTTTACAAATTGCCGAAAATGAAACTGCACAAATGATGGGCTATTTTGCGCTAGGTGTTGGGATCCTGGAGCTGAATTCAAGAGGATATGGATTTGTAAACTATCAATATATGTAAAAGGGAGGTGATATGCTTGATTATAGATATTATGAAAACGTTTTTGATTCAGTACGGTATGTTTGGAGATAAGTTAATTACTGATGATTATGTGTTATCTGATGGGACATATATACTTGTTAATGATGATGGAGAAATAAAATATGAAAACATATTGGAAATTAATAAAAAGAACTATGATCAAATTAACAGTAAAAAATTTGTCGAGATGGATTATCTTAGTAAGCTATTAACAATGAATAAATCTATTGACAAAACTAAAACAATTCACAGTAATAATTATTATTCCTTTTGGATTAAGAAAAATAATATCAAGGATAAATTAAATGAAGAAATAATTGATGGGTACTTTGATAACCTATTATATCCAAAGAAAACAGAGCTGTATGATTCTGTTGAAAATGAAATAGGAAAACCTGATGAGGTTAAAATCGAAAAGCATAAATCATGGTTAAAAGAAAATATTTTTAGTATAGTAAAAAAATATAATATTAAAGATGATAAAAACTATCTAAAAATCTTTTTTCAAAGTTCGATTGACGACTATGAGAAAGAAAGCAAAAGATATAACCTTCCCAATATATATAATTCTACAGATTATAATATTAGGATAAATGATGTTATTTTTGGTATGCCAAATAACAATATTGGATTAAATTCAAAGAAACCTTTTCTATCAAATAAAAGCAGAAAAGTAAATACTCCATATCTAGTTTCTCAAGATGAAGTATTACTGCAAAAAAAATTGTTTGATTATTTATTAAACTTTTTAAATAATGAAAAAACTAATATTTATATAAGTAATGAAAAATTCATACATGTTGGAAATACAGAGCTACTAAATGAAAATTTTTCTGGGTATTTTTTAAAGCTAAGAAAAGGTATGGAAGTAGAAATACATGATTTTGATAACATTTCGTTTTATTCACCAAAATTAAATGGCTTTAAAGTGGAACAGATTATACCAGTTGATTCCATAGTTCATGATTTTAAGAAAGAAAATTTAGTATATTCTGGAGTGAATAAATTAGAGCAACTGCAAGGATATATTAACACTTTATTTTTTAATAAGTTCTTAACAGGAAATTACTTTACTGAGGTAAAGGATATAAGATTAAACAATAGTACAATGAAGGAAGAACTAATTAAAAGCAGGACAGCATATTTCAATTGGTTTTATAAAGGAAATGAGAATTCTATACGACCATTATTTGAAAGAAGCACGTTAAAAATTATGAAGAATACGCTAAGCAATGGATATTATTTCAAATCTTTAGAGCAATTCAACTTAAGGGAAGCTGTTTTAGAATATTTTGGAGGTGATAGAAAAATGGCTGAAAGATTAGATGTGGTATATAAAAGTTTAAGAGAAAAAGCTAAAAATAAGGAAATGAGCTTAATAGTGAATGATGATGAATATTATTTTGCAATTGGACAAGTTGTTTATTTCTTGTTATCAAAAAATAAATCAGCGAGCAAAAAACAATCTCTCATAAATCCAATAATAAATTGTAGCAACAATGATAACTTGATGAAAAAAATAAATGGATTATATAAAAAATATAATTATGATATTGATTTTTCATCTTTAAAGTTTAACAATCTTTATAATATGATTATAATGTATATGCCTGAAAATAAGGAAGTCAATGATGATGTATTGCTTGCAGGTTTTTTGTGTAAAAATATAATTTATGAAAAAAGCGAAAAAGAAGGAGGAAAATAATATGATGAAAAAGAGAGTATATGGGGTATTGGGTATAAAATCTATTATGTCAAATTGGAATGCTGATTTTTCAGGGTATCCAAAGTCCATTTCAACAGGAGAAACATTTGGAAGCGATAAGGCATTTAAGTATCCTATTAAAAGGATGTGGGACAATCAAGGTAAAAAGGTTTTATATATTAAATCATTTAAGTTAGATGAATCTGAAAAAGAAGGTACTGTTTTAAGACCTAAATCCTTAGGCGAAAGATATGAACAATTATTTGAGGAAAAAGTTGTTAAAGATAAAAAAGATAAAAAGGATAATAAAAAAGTTTTAGAAAATTTGTTTAAAGCTATTGATGTTAAAAATTTTGGAGCTACATTTGCGGAAGAAGGCAACAATATATCTATAACCGGAGCAGTACAAATAACGCAAGGCTTTAACAAATTTGATGGTCATAACGTTGAAGAACAACAGATACTTTCACCGTTTAGAAATTCAAAAAATAAGACAGATAAAGATACTAATGAAGAAAAAGAGGATAATTCATCAACACTTGGAAGTAAAATTGTCAGCAATGAGGCTCATTATTTTTATGGTTTTTCAATAAACCCATTAGTTTATAAGGAATATGAAGATTTAGGTGTAACAAATGGCTATACGGAGGAGGATTATAAAACATTTAAAGAAGCTGCTCTAGTCGCAGCTACATCATTTAATACTAATTCAAAAGTTGGCTGTGAGAATGAATTAGCTATATTTATTGAAACAGAAAAAGATTTATACTTGCCTGATATGGCACAGTTTGTAGAGTTCGAAAAAGATGATAATGTTTCAACAATAAAACTTAACTTTGCAAATTTAGCCAATGAACTACATGAAAAAATAGAGTCAATAGAGATATATTACAATCCTTACACAACAAAACTGGAAGGTAAAATAGAAGGTGCAAAATATTTCAATATTTTTACAAGAAAAGGTATTTAAATATGGAGATATTAAAATTTAATTTAAGTGGAGAAACGGCATTCTTTAAAAAACCTGATGTAAACACTTATTATTACTTTACTTATGGAAATATTCATAAGGTGGCATTATTAGGAATAATTGGTGCGGTGCTAGGACTTAAGGGCTATGCCTTCCAAGATGAAAATGATGATTTTCCAGAATTTTATGAGAAATTGAAAGATCTAAGAATCTCTATTTTGACAAATAATAAAAAAGGATTAATTTCCAAGAAAATTCAAACATTTAATAATTCTGTAGGTTATGCTTCTCAAGAAGCAGGTGGTAATCTGATTGTCAATGAGCAATGGCTTGAAAAACCTGATTGGACGATATATATACAAATTCTTGATGGTACATTATTCAGTGAGATTAAGGATAAATTTTTAAATTTGAAGTTTGAGTATATACCATATTTAGGGAAAAATGATCATTATGCAAATATTGGCAATGTAGAAGTAATTAGCGAAGAAGCTATACAAGTTTTGAAGTTACGTGAAATAAAGAAGATTGATAGCTTATTTTTAGAATCTGATTTTATGATTACAAATTTTGATATTGATTCAATGTTTTATGATGATATTGATGATGATATTGATGATAGCGTAAAATGGAAGTATGAAGAATTTTTACCTGTGGAACTTGACTTAACAAGTAATCAATACATAAAGAAATGCTTCATTCAAACCAATATGAGAATCGAATCAAAATCAGACGAACATATATATAAGATAAAAGATAAATATCTACAATTTTACTAATATTTTGGAGATGAGAGAATGTATTTTGATGATATAACGTTGTTTGATTATAAAAATAATATTGATAACATGGACAAACTATATGCACATAAAGATGGCGAAAATATTGAATTTTTAGATAAACATATGAATTTATGCGTACAATATCTAGATAAAATTATAAGGAAGAAGAATCTAGACCTAGCATTTTTAAATATTGAAGATGGCATATTTGAAAAATCCAGCAGTATATCAAAAAGGTTTTTTAGAGAAATTCTTTATAATTCAGTGTATTGTCATGATCTTGGCAAGAGTAATCCAGATTTTCAAACAATGAGAATGTCTAATAAAGAATTTGTTATTTCTAAGAAACGAAATCCTAACCATTCTCTCACCTCTTCAGTTATTTACTTTAATTATTATGCTGAAAAGTTATGGAATTTACATAAAGATATAGATAATAAAGATTTTATGCTTTTGTTTTTGTTATTAATTATTAATAGCTATGCAATAAGCAAACATCATGGTTACTTAGACGAAATTAATAAGTATATTGTAGTGATAAAAAATGCATTAAAAGAAGAATACAAGCCAGAGTATATTAATTATTTAAACAGGAATTTTACAATCATTCAAAAACTATTAAATAAAATTAGTTTTATAAAAATAATGCATGATCTTGAAGAAAAAGAAAAATGGATTTCTGTAACACTGTATATATACTCTAGAGTTATTTTTTCTGTGATAGTAACTTGTGATTTTTATGCAACATCTCAATTTCAGAGTAAACGAGAAGTTGATGATTTTGGATTAATGGAAGATGTTGAAAAATATCTTAAATTATTCAACGAAACGAAAGTGTGCAAAAATATTGAAAGAGCAAGAATTAAAGGCATTAATAATGTTTACAAAAACAGTGATATAAATATGCTTAGAACAAAAATGTTTTTGGAAAGTGAAAATAACTTATTAGAAAATATTGATAATGATATATTCTTTTTAGAAGCACCTACAGGGAGTGGCAAAACTAATGTGGCAATTAATTTATCACTGAAACTGATTGAACATTATGATGAATTAAATAAGATATTTTATATTTTTCCGTTTAATACTCTAGTGGAACAAACTAAAAAAACATTGTTCGATACATTTGAAAATCATAATGATATAAAAAATAATATTGCAGTTATTAATTCAATAACTTCTATAAAGACATGCGAAAATGAAGGTACCGGTAAAACTATGGGGGTAGGTGAGAAGGATAATATTGATTATGAAAAATCATTACTGTCAAGACAGTTCCTGCACTATCCTATTAATATCACAACTCACGTTAAGTTATTTAACATATTATTTGGTACAGATAGAGAATCTGTATTTCCATTACTGCATTTAGCAAACAGTGTAGTAGTATTAGATGAAATACAAAGTTATAAAAACAGCATTTGGAAAGAGTTTATTATTTTTCTAAAAGCATATTCGAAGTTATTGAATATAAAGATTATTATAATGTCTGCAACTTTACCTAACTTATCTTTGTTAAGTAATGATCAAGAGAATTTTTTAAATTTGATCAATAATAGAGAAATTTATTATAATAATCCCCTGTTTAAGAATAGAGTTGAGATAGATTATTCATTATTATCCATTTGTAAAGAAGAAATAATGGACAGTCTAACAGAAAAAATAATTCATGAATATATAAGAACAAAAAATAATTCAAAATTAAACGGGAAAGTTTTGATTGAATTTATAAGCAAAAAAAGAGCGGCGAATTTTTATAATATTTTTAAAAGTATTGCTGAAATAAATAAGCTAGACGCCAAGATATTGCTTTTAACTGGTTATGATAGCAGATACGAAAGACATAAAATTGTTGAAGAAGTAAAAACAGGTAAAAACATAATTTTAATAGCTACACAAGTTATTGAAGCTGGTGTTGATATAGATATGGATGTTGGTTTTAAGAATATATCTATGCTAGACAGTGAGGAGCAGTTTTTAGGCAGAATTAACAGATCATGTAAAAAGCAAGGATGTAAGGCATATTTTTTTAATTTGGATGATTCATCCAAGATATATAAAGATGATGTAAGGAACTTAAAGGAAATTACATTGAGTATGAATGAAATTAGGGACATTTTAAAAAACAAGGCGTTTGACATTTTTTATAATAATGTAATCAAAAAAATTGAAGAGAAAAAAAATAGCAGTACAGAAAAAGGCATAGAAAACTTCAGAACTGAGATATTGGGGCAGTTCAAATTTATTGAAATTGAAAAATTAATGCAATTAATTGAAGAAAAGAATAAGTTTACTTTATTTTTAAACACAGAAATAAGACTTGACGACGGCAGCATTCTAATAGGTAGAGATGTATGGAATAATTATTACAATGTTTTGTCTAATAAATCACTTTCTTATGCAGAGAGAAGAGTGAAACTATCTGAAATATCTGAAAAAATGGATTATTTTACTTATGAAGTAAATAGCATTTCTTTTTCCTATAATGATAGAATTGGTGATTTGATTTATATTGAGGATGGGAATAAATATTTGAAGGATGGAAAATTTAACATTAATTTTCTAATAGAATCAAACAATTATGAGCTTATCTAATTACTATGAAGGGAGTTTAGTTTATGAATGTAAATGGAACGCTTATAAATTACTATTTTCATTGTAAAAGGCAATGTTATTTGCATGGTAATAGGTTAAATTTTGAAAATGATAGTGAAGATGTACATATAGGACAGGTGTTACATGAAATTAATAATCAAGGTGAAGATAGCGAAATTTCAATTGATAACATAAAATTGGACAAATTAACAGCAGAATACGTTATTGAATTAAAAAAGTCAGATGCAGATACTGAGGCTAGCAAATGGCAACTACTATATTATTTGAATGTATTGAAAGATAAGGGATTAGTCAGAAAAGGAAAACTAATATTTGATGAAAAAAATAAGCAAAGCAAGAAAGCTATTGTAGTAGAATTGACCAAAAATGATATAGACCAATTGCATAATTTAATAAATGCTATTGATGCTTTAATAAATCAGAACAAAGTACCAATTATTGAAAAATCTATAAAATGTAAAAAATGTGCTTATTTTGAATATTGTTTTATTTAGTCCAGCTAAGAAATGTCAATAGTTAAATTAAAAATATTTTAATATTTTTTCAAGTTGAAAAAAGGGTAACATTAATAAGCTCTTTGAGAATATCTCAAAAAGAAGAAGTAGGCTATGGATTTACTTTTATGCAGCCTTATCGCATTTAGCTTTTAAGTAATTCGTTTGATGTTCTTTTGGTGTGATGATTGTAAATTCTTTCTCATCACGAAGTATAGCAAATACAATGTTACAAACTTTATGCATTACGGCACCAAGAGCAACCATCTTTGTTCTTGCTGATGCTAACTAAAGCCATAGTATGTAGGACTCTTCTGGCAATCCTGGAGCCACGTTTTGACATAGAGATTTTGGTGCCTTCATACTTACCGGATTGTTTTACTGCAGGATCCAATCCAAAGTAAGCAAAAAGTTGTTTAGGTGAATGAAATGCTGAGAAATTTCCGACTTCGCCCATTAGGCTTACAGCAGATAAAAATCCAGCTCCTTTGTAAGATTCGATCAGATGGATTTGCTTTACAAAATCAGTAGTTTCATTAGCATCAACCAATTCGTGCATATCAGAAAGAATAGATGATATTTCATCATCATAGTTTCTGATAAAGCGAATATACAAACGAATTCGCTTAAAGTTACTGTTTAAAGAATAACCAAAGGTACTTGCATCATTTGCCGCTTGGATTATGGCAATATACTTAGTTTTAGCATATGTAAGTCCAAATCTTGCAGTAGACCGTATGGAAGCAATAATCTCATCTTTTGTAGCATTTAGAAATGCTTCTGGTGAAGTATATTCTTCCAATAAGGTCAGAGATGTATTTGTAGTTATTTAGAAAAGATTTTTAAATACTGTGGAAATACCATTCGCAGTTCACCCTGTAACTTATTCACATAAGCAGAGCGGTTGTCCATTAGATCATAATACTCTCTTGAAAGATTTCTTAAATTGAGAGCTGGGTCAGATGGCATAAGTGATACTTTTAAATCTGGTTTTAGACCAACTAAGGCAGCCTTTTTTGAATCAAAACGGTCATTATGTACTTTTCTAATGTTAATATTTGTGCTATTCTTAGTGATGATAGGATTGATAACTGAGCAGTTAAAACCCTTATCACGAAGATAGCAGAAGAGTGGGTAATGATAAATTCCCGTAGATTCCAGAAAGATGCGACTTTCTAAGGAATACAGCTCCTCTGCTTCTTTTATTTTAGAAACAGCTAAGCTTAGGGAGTTTAAATCAGAATGTAGGATTTTAAATGGCTTTCCTACAAAGGTTTGGTTAGGTAGCGCAATAGACATCCAACTGAAATCTGCACCAACATCAATACCAACCGAAATAAATAAATTTTTAAATAAAATGTTTGACATGAGCAATAGCTCCTTTCTGATAGGAATCCAATTCCATTTAATGAGTACACAACCTTGCGAGTTATACAGGTATAGCCTGAGGCTCCCAACCAGCCGAATCATAAAACCTCATTGAATGGACTAATTGACTAAGTAATAGGTATGAGTCAGTAGAAACTGACTTCCCAAGGCGGCGAACATTCTTTGTCCTATCCTTAAAGATTATACCTTATGAATCAACTGGAGTCTATCTGGAAGCCGTCAGGTAGATAACTAAGTTAATAATATCTGATGAAGGGAGAATACCTTCTTCTATTATCGCATGTGAAAAATTATAAATAAAAGGTGAGTAGCCTTAGTGGCTATATCATCATTATACAAGGAGGCGATTTTGTGCCGAGAAATACAAAATACTTAATTTCTATTGGAGAATTAAAACGTAAAGACAATTCTCTTGCCTTTATAAATGAAAAGGGTAATAATTACATACCAATTGAGAATGTCAGAGAAATATATTGCATGAATGAAATATCTATTAATACTAAACTTTTGGATTTTCTTGCGAAAACTGGTGTTGTGGTACATTTTTTTAATTACAATAATCAATACTCAGGAACTTTTTATCCCAAAGAATATTTAATCAGTGGTAAATTGCTTGTTAAACAAGTTGAAAAGTTTAATAATAATAGGCTAGAAATTGCTAAAGCATTTGTTAAAACGATAGCAATAAATATACATGAGGTTTTATACCACTATTACAGACATGGAAAAAGTGAATTGAAAGAATATTTGGATTGGTTAAAAAATGATACCGTAAATTTAATAGAAAAATCAAGAAAAGTTGAAGAATTATTATTTGTTGAAGGCGAAATATGGAAAAGGTTTTATTCTTATTTTAATATGTTCTTGCAAGAGGATTTTTGGATGAACAGTAGAGTTAGAAGGCCTCCAGATAATCCTATAAATGCATTAATATCCTTTGGAAATTCATTATTATATACAAAGACAATTACTGAAATATTTAATACGCATTTAAATCCTTCGATTAGTTATTTGCACAGCCCATCAGAAGGCAGATTTTCATTAGCATTAGACATAAGTGAAAGTTTTAAACCTGTTATTGTGTTTAGAACCATATTTGAATTAACAAACAGAAAGATGATAAAAGCTAATGAACATTTTGATAAAAAACTTAATTATTGTATACTTAATGAAAAGGGAAAAGATATTTTTGTACAAGCATTTGAAGAAAGACTTAATGATTCATTTATGCATCCAAAATTGAAAAGAAGGGTTTCATATAAAACAGCTATTAGGCTTGATTGCTATAAATTAATTAAATATGCAGTTGAAGATAAAAAATTTTTACCCTTCAATTTAAAGGAGATGGTATAATGCCAGGTAAAAATTACAATTATAATTATGCGTTTTTAATGTATGATGTAAATGAAAAAAGAGTTTATAAGGTATTTAAGATATGCAAAAAGTATTTTGCTCATCATCAAAATTCAATTTTCAGAGGAGAAATAACACCTTCAAATTTATTAAAATTAAAACAGGAGTTAAAACAAACTATTGATCCATTAGAAGACTATTTAACAATAATTAAGTTTATTGGGAAAGGTAATTTTTCTGAAGAGGAATTAGGTAAAAGCAAAAATAGCGAGAGCATCTTTTTATAATTTTCCAATGCCAAATTTCAATAAATACTAATTTTACTCAAAAAGTAACATTTTTCTTTTAAATTATTAATTTATATAAAGTCGTTTATTACATTGGAAAAATATTAACCTCATATTGAAAATAGAATGATTATTTATAATTATATAAATAAACACATGGCTAATTTACTGAGGCTGAACCTTAACATTAGATGTATTGAAATCAGTTTGACCAAGTGTTTAAGACAGACAATGCGCAGCTGAACCTTAACATTAGATGTATTGAAATTTTCTTTTGCCCGCATCCATCAGTTGAGTTGCAGCGCTGAACCTTAACATTAGATGTATTGAAATAAAAAGTGGGAAATAGAAAGCAAATAGCCGACAGGCTGAACCTTAACATTAGATGTATTGAAATCGGTGCACTAATTACAAGCGTTTCAAGGGTTTTAGGCTGAACCTTAACATTAGATGTATTGAAATGCCATAACTGGCACTGATGCATCTTGTTTATGATTGCTGAACCTTAACATTAGATGTATTGAAATCGAGGCAGCATCTGTGTTCGGCATAGGTGAAAACACTGCTGAACCTTAACATTAGATGTATTGAAATCTATTATTAGCAAGCATGCTGCTCCATCTTCTATGCTGAACCTTAACATTAGATGTATTGAAATAAGATTAGATGATTATTTAAAAAGCCTTGGTCCTGGGCTGAACCTTAACATTAGATGTATTGAAATATATAATTAATATTCCTAAAATTAATAAAACCTTATGCTGAACCTTAACATTAGATGTATTGAAATATTCCTTGACCGCATTATTTAATAGCTCAAAGTTCGCTGAACCTTAACATTAGATGTATTGAAATTGCCTTTAGTAATTTGTATAATTGGTTCTACTATAAGCTGAACCTTAACATTAGATGTATTGAAATTGTTCTAAAAGGATCTCTTTAGAGGTTCTTTTTTAAGCTGAACCTTAACATTAGATGTATTGAAATATAGAGGGTACATTAGCTGTTCAGCTTGGCTTTATGGCTGAACCTTAACATTAGATGTATTGAAATACACTGGATAAACTCTGCCAATATTTACAATGTAGTGCTGAACCTTAACATTAGATGTATTGAAATAGTGCCTAATGCAGAATGGGAACCTACATACAGAAAGGCTGAACCTTAACATTAGATGTATTGAAATTTAATTGATTCCGACATCTTAAATGAGCAGTACGACGCTGAACCTTAACATTAGATGTATTGAAATGAAAAAAGATTTACTCAATGATATCCAGCAGAAATGCTGAACCTTAACATTAGATGTATTGAAATGCAAAAGCAGGATATAGAATGGCTTGTGTAGATTTGCTGAACCTTAACATTAGATGTATTGAAATGGAATCCAGCCGCCATTTAGTTGTTTTTCAAGTGAGCTGAACCTTAACATTAGATGTATTGAAATTTAGTAACTATATTTTTTCTTCCTGTCTTTTCTTGCTGAACCTTAACATTAGATGTATTGAAATTAATTCTTCTCTTGTATATGTTTTAATTTCTTTTGGGCTGAACCTTAACATTAGATGTATTGAAATTTAATAGCTTGTACTTCTTCATCCGGTAATTCGTTAGCTGAACCTTAACATTAGATGTATTGAAATTAATCCCCAGTGAATTGTCTTGTTATTTTGCCTTGCTGAACCTTAACATTAGATGTATTGAAATTCGGTATCGTCAGTTTCTTCATCGACTTCTCCATCGGCTGAACCTTAACATTAGATGTATTGAAATAAAGCTAAAAATAAAGATGACATAGCTTGGCTAAAGCTGAACCTTAACATTAGATGTATTGAAATATACAAGGAAGGCAACAAGTAGAAAATGAAGTAACGCTGAACCTTAACATTAGATGTATTGAAATACGTAAATTGTTGCTTCCTCTTCGCCATGTCTGATTGCTGAACCTTAACATTAGATGTATTGAAATAAAACAATGCCACAAACGTAATAAAAAATATTACGCTGAACCTTAACATTAGATGTATTGAAATAGATATCGAAAAGATGGAAACAACACTAGATGGAAGGCTGAACCTTAACATTAGATGTATTGAAATTCAAAAGCTTTTCTAATTCTATAAGCTGTTTCTTCGCTGAACCTTAACATTAGATGTATTGAAATATTTAACGCCTACCAAGTACAAGCCATAAATAAATAGCTGAACCTTAACATTAGATGTATTGAAATTGGGGATTTATTCCCCTTTTTTATCAGGAGGTGATGCTGAACCTTAACATTAGATGTATTGAAATCCTTCACCGTTAAAAGCTTTTACCGCTGTATCCTTAGCTGAACCTTAACATTAGATGTATTGAAATGGAACATTTAGTTGACTTGCAATCTCAACTAACTTTGCTGAACCTTAACATTAGATGTATTGAAATTGGATCCTTTTAAATGCCTTAGGTCGTGAAATGTCAGCTGAACCTTAACATTAGATGTATTGAAATTATTGGGAGTGCATTGTTAGACTGTCCTAGTATAGCGCTGAACCTTAACATTAGATGTATTGAAATGTACATGCCAATGCTTTTGGTTCTGGAGAAGTTTTGCTGAACCTTAACATTAGATGTATTGAAATAAAATAGGATCTTTTCTAAATTCATCAATTATGAATGCTGAACCTTAACATTAGATGTATTGAAATGGGTAATAGATTCGCTCTTGATATTAATATGGATGTTGGCTGAACCTTAACATTAGATGTATTGAAATACAAGCAGTCCCGTAGTAATAACAATTAAATTAAAGCTGAACCTTAACATTAGATGTATTGAAATCTATTACAGGTGATGAATTGCTGTGCACCTTTGATGCTGAACCTTAACATTAGATGTATTGAAATCCTCAACGATATATTATCACAAATGCATAAAAATTAGCTGAACCTTAACATTAGATGTATTGAAATCCATGAGCTGTATGGTCAAAAGCCTTCTAACTTTGCTGAACCTTAACATTAGATGTATTGAAATGGAGCAAACCAGGGCAAAGCGACTATAAAGGCAACGGCTGAACCTTAACATTAGATGTATTGAAATCAGTTGTCTATTTTCCCCATACGTCACCTCTTGGCTGAACCTTAACATTAGATGTATTGAAATTCATTTACAGTGGTCCATTCTCCATTAGATTTCATGCTGAACCTTAACATTAGATGTATTGAAATTAATAAACAGTATTACAAGAAACACAAAAAATATTTGCTGAACCTTAACATTAGATGTATTGAAATTTTTCGAGAATCTCAATTCTAATGGTTAATAATTCTGCTGAACCTTAACATTAGATGTATTGAAATAAGGACAACAATTTTGCATTCTGCGCTTACAGAAGGCTGAACCTTAACATTAGATGTATTGAAATATCCTTACAAACAAAGGCACGTAAGCTTTGCCTAAGCTGAACCTTAACATTAGATGTATTGAAATAATTTACACTTTAGAAGACATCCAGCAAATGAAACTGCTGAACCTTAACATTAGATGTATTGAAATCTAAAATATTGTAATTGCAACAACTTTAAACGGTAGCTGAACCTTAACATTAGATGTATTGAAATTCACCTATAAATCAATATTCTTTAAAAGTCTTTGCTGAACCTTAACATTAGATGTATTGAAATATTCTAAAAATTACACAATTAAAGAAACAGTTAAAACGCTGAACCTTAACATTAGATGTATTGAAATTTCCTGCTAATTGTTTATTTAAACTTTGTATAGATGCTGAACCTTAACATTAGATGTATTGAAATTTACCTCCGATTTGATTTGTTTTACCTTATAATTGCTGAACCTTAACATTAGATGTATTGAAATTTTATAAAAGAAAAATATCCTGACATTCCTGTAAGCTGAACCTTAACATTAGATGTATTGAAATCAATTCCCGCAAATAAAATTGAAGGAGATTTGAAAGCTGAACCTTAACATTAGATGTATTGAAATTAATAACCTAAATGATAAGACTTTTTTCTGAAAAAGCTGAACCTTAACATTAGATGTATTGAAATATATTATAAAGCTAACAAATTAAAGCATATAGTAAGCTGAACCTTAACATTAGATGTATTGAAATACAAATAGATGGTAGCAGATGCCAAGACCAGCAGAAAGCTGAACCTTAACATTAGATGTATTGAAATGATATAACCATTTGGAAAGCTGTTCTGTCAGGAGGCTGAACCTTAACATTAGATGTATTGAAATCTACTTGCAGAACCCCACTTAGAAGCTATATCCGCTGAACCTTAACATTAGATGTATTGAAATTAAGCGTGTTGTTTGGCTTGTTCAATATGTCCACATGCTGAACCTTAACATTAGATGTATTGAAATTTAGCACATTAAAGCGAAACGATGTAAGAATAGTTAGCTGAACCTTAACATTAGATGTATTGAAATCAATTCCCGCAAATAAAATTAGAGGAGATTTGAAGCTGAACCTTAACATTAGATGTATTGAAATTTCCAGTATTTAAAAACAACGTCAATATGCAATAAGCTGAACCTTAACATTAGATGTATTGAAATTTAAAAAACAAAGGCTTTACTTATGAGCAAATAGGCTGAACCTTAACATTAGATGTATTGAAATTCACCATAATTAATAAAAGTTGTTAGATTCTTATGCTGAACCTTAACATTAGATGTATTGAAATTAAATATAGGTGATATTATGGCAGAACCACAACCGGCTGAACCTTAACATTAGATGTATTGAAATTCTTTCATTCCTGGGATTTTAAATTCAATTTCCGCTGAACCTTAACATTAGATGTATTGAAATTTTTTGCCAGCTCATAATACTGTTGAGGTGTCAAGCTGAACCTTAACATTAGATGTATTGAAATTCTATAATCATCAACGAACAACCAAATCCTGTAGCGCTGAACCTTAACATTAGATGTATTGAAATTAATCAGCCAGCACTTCCTCAATAAGCTTTCTAACGCTGAACCTTAACATTAGATGTATTGAAATTAATCAGCCAGCACTTCCTCAATAAGCTTTCTAACGCTGAACCTTAACATTAGATGTATTGAAATGCATTAGTAAATTAGGGGGTAATAGTATAACGCACAGCTGAACCTTAACATTAGATGTATTGAAATTGTGCTGCTTTAAGTATTAAGTGTTCTGATATCTTGCTGAACCTTAACATTAGATGTATTGAAATCCCCATATTTTTAATCACTTTTGATATTGACTTAGGCTGAACCTTAACATTAGATGTATTGAAATTTATTATAATCATTTTTATATTTATTATAATAATATGCTGAACCTTAACATTAGATGTATTGAAATAACTAATCCATAAACCTTAACATTAGATGTATTGAAATTAAAAAGAAAAAACGCTCCTTAGATGCCAATGCATAGCTGAACCTTAACATTAGATGTATTGAAATTTATATCCATATAATTCAGCTTCAATCGCTTTAAGCTGAACCTTAACATTAGATGTATTGAAATTTAGAGCTTTTTCTCTCTGCCCTCCTTCAGATGCCAGCTGAACCTTAACATTAGATGTATTGAAATGGTACTTAGGCTGGAGCCTATTCTCTCCAGCCATTGCTGAACCTTAACATTAGATGTATTGAAATGATGCAAAAGAATTGAAAATATGTACTCTTACTCCGCTGAACCTTAACATTAGATGTATTGAAATTTATATCCATATAATTCAGCTTCAATCGCTTTAGCTGAACCTTAACATTAGATGTATTGAAATGGTAGTTACTATGAATTAGCAGAATGGCAAATATGCTGAACCTTAACATTAGATGTATTGAAATTCTTTAATCAGATAACCTTTTAAGCTGTCTATAAGCTGAACCTTAACATTAGATGTATTGAAATTAGAATTCCCATGCTCTAGTCTTAGCAAGTATTAGCTGAACCTTAACATTAGATGTATTGAAATCAGCTTGTTTACCAAATACAGTTATACTTATAAAAGCTGAACCTTAACATTAGATGTATTGAAATGAACTGCCATTCTGAAATATTAATGGAAGGAAATTATGCTGAACCTTAACATTAGATGTATTGAAATATTCTCTTTTCTCTTTTGCTGATTCTATACTTTTGCTGAACCTTAACATTAGATGTATTGAAATCTATTGTTGCGGGTCTATTAATTTTAATGTTACCGGCTGAACCTTAACATTAGATGTATTGAAATGATACTATTTTTAAAAGTTCTCCATGAGAAGCATTGCTGAACCTTAACATTAGATGTATTGAAATAAAGAGGTAATGCAAGAAATGCTTGATGTGTTTTGCTGAACCTTAACATTAGATGTATTGAAATCTTGTAACTATCTCTGATACTAAGGGAGATATCTTGCTGAACCTTAACATTAGATGTATTGAAATCAACAAAGCGTACAAACTACCTTCAAGGCATTCAGCTGAACCTTAACATTAGATGTATTGAAATAATAAACTTGTAGCAAATGTATGTCTTAGAGCATGCTGAACCTTAACATTAGATGTATTGAAATTCTGATTGGAAGCGAATATGCAAATGCAACGGCGGCTGAACCTTAACATTAGATGTATTGAAATTAGACTTGAAGCTTTTAAATTGCTTGGGAAAGAGGCTGAACCTTAACATTAGATGTATTGAAATCCAACCGATAACATCCTTAAGAGGTTTATAAGGCTGAACCTTAACATTAGATGTATTGAAATGGGTTAGCAGTAGCTAAAGTGAGCTTAGCAGTAGATAGCTGAACCTTAACATTAGATGTATTGAAATAAAGAGAAAAGATATTTGATCAAGCTCAGAGATTAGCTGAACCTTAACATTAGATGTATTGAAATTTGGCAATTTTAGTTAAGTGTACAATCTGCCTACGGCTGAACCTTAACATTAGATGTATTGAAATCCAGGAGAAGCGACATCGACAGCATACGCTCCTATCGCTGAACCTTAACATTAGATGTATTGAAATATATAAATCTAAAATAAAAAAAGGGACACTGTGTCCGCTGAACCTTAACATTAGATGTATTGAAATTATTTACGATATAGCCGACTTTTATATTTTCTTTGCTGAACCTTAACATTAGATGTATTGAAATAAACTTCTTAATCCAGTTAGTTCTGTTAGAATATTGCTGAACCTTAACATTAGATGTATTGAAATAAGCCCATGCCAAACTTATATATAGCTTCTTTGTGCTGAACCTTAACATTAGATGTATTGAAATGCATTCGATGTGTACAAGTCTAACTTCAACTATGGCTGAACCTTAACATTAGATGTATTGAAATATCCACGCACCCGTGAAGGGTGCGACAAGGCAATAAGCTGAACCTTAACATTAGATGTATTGAAATCCTCATCTCGAATCTTATTTTTATTGCTTCTAAGCTGAACCTTAACATTAGATGTATTGAAATTGGTTTAAGCATGCCAATAAAGATATTAAAACAACAGCTGAACCTTAACATTAGATGTATTGAAATTGCTTATTTTTTAAACTAATAAAATAAAACTTTTAGCTGAACCTTAACATTAGATGTATTGAAATCTTTCCCTATATTATATCTAAATCCATTTTTATCAGCTGAACACTGAACCTTAACATTAGATGTATTGAAATGTCTACCTGTCAATACAACACTATTCATGTTTCACCGCTGAACCTTAACATTAGATGTATTGAAATCTATATAGACAAGGATTTATGTACAGAATATGCAAGCTGAACCTTAACATTAGATGTATTGAAATAGACGAAATGCAACAGTATAGGGACGAATACACAGAGCTGAACCTTAACATTAGATGTATTGAAATTTTGAAGATATGTGGTATAAGCCACACAAAGAATAGCTGAACCTTAACATTAGATGTATTGAAATTAATTTTATAGTTAGTGACAAACAGTCAGAAAGCGGCTGAACCTTAACATTAGATGTATTGAAATATAATTATAACATGGCTAAATTTCAGGAAATTAAGCTGAACCTTAACATTAGATGTATTGAAATTCATTAATTGATGGTGTTACTCCCAAACCTTTACGCTGAACCTTAACATTAGATGTATTGAAATGCATTAATTTTTATATTAATACTACTATCAAAACGCTGAACCTTAACATTAGATGTATTGAAATGGTTTACAGAGTTCAATTTGTTTATCGTTCATATGCTGAACCTTAACATTAGATGTATTGAAATTAAATAACCTCTTATGCAGCCGGAGTAGGATAATAGCTGAACCTTAACATTAGATGTATTGAAATTAAGTGTTTAATCCGTAGTCAATAGTGCCATGCCTACGCTGAACCTTAACATTAGATGTATTGAAATAAAAATAATTGGCACCATTTATGGTGATGCAGGTGGCTGAACCTTAACATTAGATGTATTGAAATCCTAAAATATCATCAAATGTAAGTTGAGTATTTGGCTGAACCTTAACATTAGATGTATTGAAATTATCTATAATCTTTGTTACTTTCAGGGCTTAAAACTGCTGAACCTTAACATTAGATGTATTGAAATAGTTAATCCAAACTGTAGGAATAATACGTCTATCGCTGAACCTTAACATTAGATGTATTGAAATTTCCATGCATCATTGCCATCTGTAATATAATTTTTCGCTGAACCTTAACATTAGATGTATTGAAATAAATAATCCCAATTGCAATTATATTTTGTTTCTCTGCTGAACCTTAACATTAGATGTATTGAAATAATATGAGAATAATAAACAAACTATATAATATATTGGCTGAACCTTAACATTAGATGTATTGAAATTACTCATAAACAAATATTTTCTTATATCCTATTATTGCTGAACCTTAACATTAGATGTATTGAAATTTTCAACTCCTTATTCATTTCTTACTTAATTAATAGCTGAACCTTAACATTAGATGTATTGAAATATATTATAAACTTTTTACATGTTATAACCTTCCTTGCTGAACCTTAACATTAGATGTATTGAAATGCATTTATGTATTTATTATATTTGTCGCTGTATTCGCTGAACCTTAACATTAGATGTATTGAAATAATAAACGTTTATATATCAAACATTTTAATGGGCAGCTGAACCTTAACATTGGATGTATTGAAATATTAATAGTATTAGAATTAAAACTTTTGAAGATAGCTGAACCTTAACATTAGATGTATTGAAATATAATTGAATAAATAAGTTAAGAATACAAGGCGTTAGCTGAACCTTAACATTAGATGTATTGAAATTTTATTAATAATTTTATAAAAATATTTGACGATACAGCTGAACCTTAACATTAGATGTATTGAAATATATATTATAGATAGATTTGGTAAAAAAAATGTTGGCTGAACCTTAACATTAGATGTATTGAAATTGCATCAGGTATGATAGGGAGTACAATTACTTTGCTGAACCTTAACATTTAGATGTATTGAAATTTTATTAATAATTTTATAAAAATATTTGACGATACAGCTGAACCTTAACATTAGATGTATTGAAATATATTCAATGGACAATTCAAGTTGGCATAATTTAGCTGAACCTTAACATTAGATGTATTGAAATCCTTATATTGGGACAATCCGATATGTAGCAGGTGATGCTGAACCTTAACATTAGATGTATTGAAATGCACTATAACCATCGTTTTTAATATCACCTAACGTCGCTGAACCTTAACATTAGATGTATTGAAATGTTTCAGCCGTGTTCGCTATATCCTGCAGAGCACGCTGAACCTTAACATTAGATGTATTGAAATATGTATTCAACAGTCTTTTCATAAAAAGCTTCTAG
The DNA here is from genome assembly GCA_050173715.1 of Sedimentibacter sp. GTDB lineage: Bacteria > Bacillota > Clostridia > Tissierellales > Sedimentibacteraceae > Sedimentibacter. The sequence goes on along the minus strand of JBFXKO010000013.1, from coordinate 1,008 downwards.
CTGAACCTTAACATTAGATGTATTGAAATACTTCTACGTCTCCAACTTTAAAAGCTGTAACTACGCTGAACCTTAACATTAGATGTATTGAAATGTGGTATTTTTCAAGAAGGTTATTTTATGCCTGCGCTGAACCTTAACATTAGATGTATTGAAATATTTCATATTCCATTTTATCCAGGGTTTCGTCTATGCTGAACCTTAACATTAGATGTATTGAAATGACTTTTCCGTTTTTATAAACGATAAATACTGATTGCTGAACCTTAACATTAGATGTATTGAAATTACACCTTTTTGATTATATATTGCTCAAGAATTATGCTGAACCTTAACATTAGATGTATTGAAATGTTTTAATTTTTTCAAAAGGTAAATGGACTTACAAGCTGAACCTTAACATTAGATGTATTGAAATTGGGTTCATTATTGGAATGATGAGTCAGGCAATTTTCGCTGAACCTTAACATTAGATGTATTGAAATGTCTTCATTCGCTTATATAAATTTTGAGTTGATATGCTGAACCTTAACATTAGATGTATTGAAATTGGCTTAATCTTAAAACAAGTAATGGCAAAAGATACGCTGAACCTTAACATTAGATGTATTGAAATTACCCAGTTTTGAATAAGGAATCTCTTTGATTATGCTGAACCTTAACATTAGATGTATTGAAATGTAACACCACCCTGGACCATGTCCAGAATACTTTGCTGAACCTTAACATTAGATGTATTGAAATTATAATGATTGTTCTAATTTATATGAACTGTCAGAAGCTGAACCTTAACATTAGATGTATTGAAATTAATTACGACTACGAATTAGAAAATGGAACATATCTGCTGAACCTTAACATTAGATGTATTGAAATTGACGATAAAAGCTTGTTTGATACAATAACATATCAGCTGAACCTTAACATTAGATGTATTGAAATTAGAGTTTTCTTTCAGTTATTTCTTGCTTAAATCTAGCTGAACCTTAACATTAGATGTATTGAAAT
>JBFXKO010000012.1:79645-100907 GCA_050173715.1 Sedimentibacter sp. | reverse complement strand
ATAGGAGCAATTATATCAGTTATTGGTGTATCTATTTTGATTGTGTGACAGTGGGACCAGCCCTCAATTGTGCAGACTGGGCACTTCGCAAGTGCTAAAGAAGAGTAAATATATTAAAATATTCAAGTTTGATTTAAATGTTGGTAAAATGTTAATAATAAAATTACTGAAAGTATTTGCGTAAGATAATAAAGTGAAATACTGACGAACAATATTGAAAGTAGGTAATATATTGGCAACAAAAATAACCAGAAGGGGTTTTGACCCGGGAGACACTAAATCTTTTTCAGAAGAAAATATTAAAAGGCTGAAAGTTGCGCAGGAAGATGTCCAGTGTCTTTTAGATCGTGGTTATAAAATAAAGCATATAGTTGAATTTGTGGGCAGCCATTTCCAACTTACAGCAAGAGAAAGAACATCTTTGCAAAGAACAACAGCCACACAAATTAATTATGAACAAAGAAAATCAAAAATGCTTCCCATCGAATATGCAAAAGACGGATGTTTATTTATTGATGGGTTTAATTTGATTATAACTCTTGAGGTAGCCCTTTCTGGAAGTGTTATTTTGCTTGGAAAAGATGGTACATTAAGAGATTTAGCAGGTCTGAGGGGAACTTACAGGATTATTGATAAAACTGATTTGGCTCTTGAATTAATAGGAAAAACTTTAAAAGATCTATCGGTTCCAGAAGTTAAAATTTATTTAGATGCACCGGTATCTAATTCAGGTAATCTCAAAAGTAAAATACTCGAATATTCTGAAATGTGGAATATTCCTACAGAGGTTGACTTAGTTCCAAATGCCGATGTGGTATTGTCTAAAATGGAGAGAATAGTTACAAGTGATTCAATTTTATTGGATGAATGTAAAAGCTGGTTTAATTTATCAAGAAAGATCTTGAATGATTATATAAATGATGCGTGGATTGTTGATTTAGGTTAAGTGGCAATGGGATAAGATAAATCTTGAATTCAATAAAAAACTGTCATCTTTGTATTAGCGGGGATGACAGTTGAGTTAAACCTACCTTATCTTTTATGTTGTTTAATTTCTGGTCTCATTTTCTCATGAGAACCGTCATGAACACCTAATATTTGTCCATTAACTATTCCGACATCTGCATTGTCTTTTGGCTCCATCTTTCTTAAATCAGAATTGCTTTTTTCTCTATCTCTCATTCTATTTTTATTATTTTTCATTGGATGTCCTTTCTTTCATAAGTTATTTATATTTAGTATTAAATTAATGACAGGATTTATACAAAAGTAGTTTGCTAAAAAATTATGGGGTATAATAAAATAATGGTTAATAAAAAATAATGCAAAGATATTGAAAAACAACAAGTCAAATTACAGGAGAATAATATGCTAAATATAGGAAGTCATCTATCAACATCAAATGGATATTGTTAAACAATGCTCTTTGTAGTACAATATATAAAAGTACTATATAATTATTTAAAGGGAAACCGTTTGCGGCTCCAAAGGGGCAGCATCTACAGAATTCACCTATGGCACAATTCTTAATAAAAATAAAACTAATTATCAGTTTGAAATGGAGGAATGCGAGGTGCTTACTAAGTTAAAAGAGAATTGGGAAAGATTTGTAAGACATAATGAAGTATCAAAAGACATGAGACCAGAAATTTTAACAGCTTGGTATAGATGTGTAAATATGAAAGTGGATTTTGAGTCAGGCAGAGGAAGAAAAGTTTCAGATGAAATATTACAAGACCGTATAAATAAAAGAAAAGAATTGATAGAAGTAGCCAGACCCATTATGGAGGATGTATTTCAAATAGTTAAGGATACGAGCTACAGTGTGATTTTGACAGATGAAAACGGAATAATAATTGACCTTATTATTAATAAGGTTTTAGAAGAGAATCACAAAAAGTTAAATTTTGTTCATGGTTCTATTTGGGATGAAAAAAGTGTTGGGAACAACGCTATTGGCACATGCCTAACAATGGATAAACCTATTCAGGTAATAGGAGCAGAACATTACTGCGAATATCATCACAGGTGGACTTGCTCAGCAGCTCCAATCCACAACTCTAAGGGAGAATTAATAGGCAGTTTTGATTTGTCAGGCAGAGCAGAAGATGTACAAGCGCATACTTACGGCATTGTAGTTTCAAGTGCTAATAGTATTGAAAAACAATTTGCTATACTTGAATCCTATAAGCTTATAGATACTGCTTTTGATTCAATGCTTGATGGCATAATGATTATGAACAGTGAAATGAAGATTTATAAATTTAATCAACATATACCTGAAATTTTTAAATTAGATGAAAATGAAGTATACAACATAAATATTAAAGAAGCATTTAAGGATTTCAATATAGTAAATAACATATTTAATAACAAGCAAAAGATAAAATATTCTGATATAACATTGCTTATAAATGATAAAAAAATTGATTGCTCATTGTCTATATCTCCTATAATTATGAGTGACGAAGTAATTGGTGCAGTCTTTTTAATAAGAGAAGCCAAGCAAATCAGAAAAGAAATAAGTAAGTTAGCAGGATTTAAAGCAAACTATACATTTGACAGCATTATTACAGTTAATGCAAGAATGCAAGAGCTCATAAAAACAGCCAAGAAAATTTCGAAAACAAACTGTTCTGTATTGATTGAAGGAGAAAGTGGTGTAGGAAAGGAATTGTATGCTCAATCAATACATAATGAGAGCTTTAGAAGAGAAGGTCCTTTCATAGCTATAAATTGTGCTGCAATTCCCAAAGAATTATTTGAAAGTGAGCTTTTTGGTTATGAAAGCGGATCTTTTACAGGGGCAATGAAGGGAGGAAGGCCAGGAAAATTTGAGCTGGCAAGGGGCGGTACTATATTTTTGGATGAAATAGGCGAAGTTCCTTTAGATATTCAACCAAAGCTTTTAAGGGTATTAGATAACAATAAAATTGTAAGAATTGGTGGCACTTACGAAAGAGATTTAGATGTGAGAGTGGTGGCAGCCACCAACAGAAATTTGTTACAAGAAATAAGCGATGGTTCTTTTAGGCAAGACTTATACTATAGATTAAATGTTATTAATTTAAGAATACCTCCATTAAGAAGCAGACAAGAAGATATTATTGAGCTTGCAACATACTTTTTAAATGATCTCAATAGAGAAAATGATGGTATGCATAAAGTCTTTAGCCATATTTTTGAAGAAAAATTAATGCAGCATGAATGGTCTGGCAATGTCAGGGAATTAAAAAATATTATCCAAAGGGCTTATTATATGTCTGAAGGCGATATTATCAATAATGTAGTGTTGCAAAAGCAAAATAACACTGTCAATAATGTTGAAATAATGTCCTTTAATCTTAAGGAAGTGGAAAAGGATAGGATAATTCAAGCATTATATGCAAACAACAGAAACGTAATAAAAGCTGCAAATGACTTAAATATTAGCAAGGCTACAATATACAGAAAAATCAAATCTTATTCTATTGATTTAGATAAAATTGAAAAATTAGCGCTGTAATAAATTAAACAGTCTCATAATAAATTCTCAATATGAGACTGTTTTGACTTTATTATGGCTCTAAATTTTAAAAAAGTATCAATATGAGAAAATATTCTCATATTGATACTTTTTTATATACTTTTTACTTAATACAATATTAATTAAATTTTTTAAGATATTAATTTTATGCTTAAATTTCAACAATGTATAAATAGCATTATACAATTATATTAATTTTATACTGTTGGCATATATCTTGCTACTTATAAATACAAACGGTATATATTTTACTAGCTTTGGAGATAATATTTTTCAGTAGAAGTTGCCGTGGCAAGTGTAGAGTAGAAACAAAATAACGATGGGAGGTAATATTTTGAACATTACAAACGAACAAGTTAAAAACATGTATGAAACAATGCTTAAAATTCGTAAATTTGAATCAAGAGCAAAGGATTTATTCGCAGAAGGCAAGATTCCGGGCTTTGTTCATCTTTATATAGGTGAGGAAGCTGTTGCAACAGGAGCTTGTGCAAATTTAAGAAATGATGACTACATAACAAGTACTCACAGAGGTCACGGGCACATAATTGCAAAAGGCGGCAACTTAGACAATATGATGGCTGAGCTGTTTGGCAAGGAAACAGGTTATTGCAAAGGCAAGGGTGGCTCAATGCACATAGCTGATGCAACAAAAGGAATATTGGGAGCTAACGGAATAGTAGGAGCAGGTCACAATATTGCTGTGGGATCTGGATTAGCTGCTCAATACAAAAAAACTGATCAAGTATGTGTATGCTTCTTTGGAGATGCTTCAACGAATCAAAGTACATTCCATGAGGCTTTAAACTTAGCAAGTGTTTGGAAATTACCGGTAATATTTGTTTGTGAAAATAACGGCTATGGAATTTCTGTAAGCCAGGCAAGACATCAAGCTGTAACAGATGTTTCAGTAAGAGCATCAGCCTATAATATTCCAGGTGTAACTGTTGATGGCAATGATGTTTTTGCAGTTTATGAAGCTGTTGGCGAAGCAGTTGCAAGAGCTAGAAAAGGACAAGGACCTACACTTGTTGAATGTAAGACATACAGATGGAGAGGACACTTCGAAGGTGACATGACCGTTTACAGACCTGAAGGTGAATTAGAAGCTTGGTTAAAGAAAGACCCAATCCCTAGGGTTGAAAAATATATGCTTGAAAATAATATTATGTCAGAAGATGAAATTAAAAATGAAAATGTAACTGTTGACAATATGATAGTACAAGCAGAAAAATTTGCAAACGAAAGCAGTTTACCTACATTAGAATCAGCTCTTGAGGATGTATATACAGATATAGTTGAGGAGGGCAGAGTAAGATGAAAAAAATGACTTATGCAGAAGGCATCAGAGAAGGTATGAGCAAAAAAATGAGAGAAAACCCTGATGTTTTTCTTTTCGGTGAAGATGTTGGAAAGTTTGGCGGATGCTTTGGAGTATCAGCAGGTATGTGGGACGAATTTGGTGAAATGAGAGTAAGAGATACTCCTATTTCAGAAGGCGTTATAATAGGTGCTGCAGTTGGTTCAGCAGCATGTGGCTTAAGACCAATAGCAGAATTGATGTTTGTTGACTTTCTTACAGTTGGTATGGATCAATTAGTAAACCAAGCAGCTAAAATGAGATACATGTTTGGTGGAAAGCTTGCTCTTCCTATGGTTGTGAGATTGCCTGCAGGCGGTGGCATCGGCGCTGCTGCACAGCACTCTCAATCTCTTGAAGCATGGGTAGCTCATGTGCCTGGCCTTAAGGTTGTATATCCTTCAAATGCACAGGATGCATATGGACTTATGCTTACAGCAATAGATGATGACAACCCTGTTATATTCTTGGAAAATAAAGTGTTGTATTCTGTTAAAAGCGAAGTTGAAGACGAAATTGCACCAATTCCATTTGGAAAGGCTGCTGTTGCAAAAGAAGGTACAGATGTAACAATTATAACATATGGACGTCAAGTGCTTGATTCATTAAAGGCTGCAGAAGACTTGGCTAAGGGTGGAATAAATGCTGAGGTCATAGATTTAAGAAGCTTATTCCCTCTTGACAAAGAAACAATTTTGAAATCATTAGAAAAAACACACAAGGTAGTCCTAGTGAGCGAAGAAGCTAAAAGAGGAGCTTTTACCGGCGAAGTTGCATCATTAATAGCAGAAGAATATTTCTTTGAATTAGATGCTCCAATTAAAAGAGTAGGAGCATTAAATACACCTATACCATTTGCTTCTAACCTTGAAAGCTATGTATTGCCAAATGATAAGGATATTGTTGCTGCAGTCAAATCATTGTTTTAATTAATAGTTTGCGTAGCTTTAATAATTATTATTAAAGCTACGCCTTTTAAGCTCAACAGGAGGTGCACATGATTTCCATAGGAATAATAGCAAATCCCGCATCAGGCAAGGATATTCGTAGGCTGGTGTCTCATGCCACTGTAATAGATAACAATGAAAAAATCAATATTGTGGAAAGAATAGTTCTGGGAGCTCAAGCACTTGGTGTTGATAGAGTCTACATGATGCCTGACTCTTATAATATGGGATACAGAGTCGAAGATAAGTTAAATTCATGTGAAGAGTTAAAATGTGAAATAAATGTAATAAATATGTATAAATTCGATGGTATAGAAGATACCATTAAAGCTACAGAATACATGGAAAAAATAAATGTAGGATGCATTGTAGTGCTTGGTGGTGACGGTACAAACCGCGCTGTTGCAAAGGCTGTAAAAGACACGCCATTAATATCCATATCAACCGGAACTAACAATGCTTATCCTGTTATGATGGAAGGAACCATTGCTGGAATGGCTGCAGCAGCAGTTGCTTCAAGACTCTTTGACAATAGCCTTTTTACGGAAAGTGATAAAAGAATTGAAATTTACAAAGACAATAAGCTTATAGATATAGCTCTTATTGATGCAGTTATATCTAAAGAAACCTTCGTAGGTTCAAAAGCAATATGGGACATGGACAAAATAGAAAAAATATTTGTTTCAAGATGCCACCCTGCATCCATAGGTTTTTCTGCTATTGTGGGATGTAAAAAAATAATTTCACCAAATGATGATTATGGAGCTTTTGTGGATTTAAACAATGAGAACAATAAAATATTAGCAGCTGTAGCCGCAGGTGTTGTTACCCCGGTATCTGTATCAGAACCGTTAATTTTAAATTTAAACGGAGAATACAGTTATACTTCTAGCACAAGAGGCACTATAGCACTTGATGGAGAAAGAGAAATACAATTTTCTGAAAATCAAGAATTTGTATTTAAGATAACACGAAATGGTCCAAAGCGGATAAAAGTCAAAAAAGTTTTGGAAACAGCACAAATTAACGGCTTTTTTAATCTATAAATCTTTAAAAGGAGGAAAATATGGCAAATTTTATAGTAATGCCTAAGTTAGGGCTCACTATGAGTGAAGGTACAATTTCAAATTGGAGAAAGCAAGAAGGAGATATGATTAAATCAGGCGATGTTCTTTTTGAAGTTGAAACAGATAAATTAACAAATGAATTTCAAGCAATAAACGAAGGTGTTTTAAGAAAAATATTAGTTAAAGAAGGCACAGTTCCTGTATTAGCTCCCGTAGCCATTGTTGGCACTGCTGATGAGGACATAACTGATTTATTAAAGCAAGCAGGTGCAAATACATCAGAAAAATCAGAAGTTAAAACTGAAGACATTGTTAAGCAAGAGCCTGCGGCTATTAAAGCACCAGGTGGTAGAGTTAAAGCATCACCCAGAGCAAAGAAATTAGCTCAAGATTTAGGAGTAGATATTAATTTAGTTAATGGTACAGGACCAGATGGCTCTGTTACAGAAAATGACATTAAAAATTACAGAGAACAGCCAAAACAAGAAAACAAAAAGGTATCACCTACAGCAGCAGTTGTAGCTGATAAACTTGGTATTGATATAAACAAAATAGAAAAAGATACACGCATAATGAAGGATGATGTGGTTAATTTTAAATTGAGCGAAGAATTAGAAAAATATGCAGCTCCTCAAGAATTCAGAAAGACAATGAGCATGATGAGAAAAGTAATAGCTAAAAGGATGCTTGAAAGCCAACAGACATCACCTACAGTTACATTCAACATAAAAGTCGATACAACTGCAATGAAACAATTAAGAGAAGAGCTAAAGGATACATTTAAAGTATCATACAATGATATTTTAGTAAAGATTTTATCAAAAATCTTATTGGAATTCCCGCTTTTAAACAGTTCATTGGAAAATAATGAAATAATTACAAGAAACTATGTAAATATGGGCGTTGCAGTTGCACTTCCTGAAGGTCTTTTAGTGCCGGTTGTAAAGTATGCTAATGTTAAAGGACTTAAAGAAATTTCTCAGGAAATTAAAACTATGGCAGAAAAAGCTAAAGCCAATGAATTGTCACCAGATGAACTAAAGGGCGGAACATTTACAATCAGCAATTTAGGAATGTATGGAATTGAATCATTCTCACCAATCATTAACCAACCTGAGGTCGCAATACTTGGCGTAAATGCAATAAAAGAAGAAACAGTGATAGTTAATGGAGAAATTAAAATAAGGCCTTTGATGGGCTTAAGCTTAACAGCAGACCACAGAGTAGTAGATGGTGCAGTAGCTGCAGAATTTTTAGCAAAATTAAAAGTATATATTGAGAAGCCGGGACTGCTTTTATTGTAATACAACAAGTAGGAGGAGACAATGAAAATAGTAATTTTAGGAGGAGGCCCCGGTGGCTATGTGGCTGCTATACGAGCCGCTCAGTTAGGAGCTGAAGTAACTCTTATCGAAAAGGATAAGGTGGGAGGCACTTGCTTAAACAGAGGCTGCATTCCTACAAAGGTTCTTTTACACACTTCCGTTGAAATGGAAAGTGTAAATAACGAATTTAAAGAAATAGGAATAGATATAACAGGAGCTGAAATAAACTGGAACCAGCTTCAAAAAAGAAAAGACAAAATAATTAAAAAGTTAGTCGGTGGAGTAGAAGGCTTGTTAAAAAGCAATAAGGTTACAAAAATTGTTGGAGAAGGAAGCTTTAAATCCAAAAATGAAATAGTTGTAAAGAACAATGGATCAGAAACAACAGTAACATTTGATTGTGCAGTAATAGCCACAGGTTCAAAACCAGTGATAATTCCATTGCCTGGTGTGAATTTGCCTGGAGTTATAACCAGTGATGATGTTCTTTCATTAAATGAGGTTCCAAAAAGTATGGCTATAATTGGCGGCGGAGTTATAGGGACAGAAATAGCAAGTGTTTATTCAACATTAGGATGCAAGGTGTCTATAGTTGAAATGCTTCCAAATATAGTAGCTAACATGGATAAAGATATAGTCAAGCCATTGAAAGAAAAGTTGATAAAAGATGGTGTTGATATTTATTTGAACACAAAGGTAGTATCAATTTCAGAATCACATGAAGGTCTTATGTTAAATGCAACAACAGCTCAAGGTGATTTATGTATACCTGCTGAAAAGGTATTGTTATCAATTGGAAGAAAGCCTGTTACTGATAATTTGAATTTAGATGCAATCGGAGTAAAGACTGAGAGAGGAAGAATATTAGTTAACAAAAAAATGCAGACAAATATTGATAATATTTATGCTGTAGGAGATTGCAATGGAGGCGTTATGCTTGCTCATGTTGCATCAGCAGAAGGAACAGTTGCTGTAGAGACAATAATGAATAGAAAGCCTAAAGTTGATTTTAAAACAATCCCTTATTGTGTTTATACAAAGCCTGAGCTTGCTGGTGTAGGTATGACTGAGGAGCAAGCCAAGGAAAAAGGATATGACATTAAAGTAGGTATCGCACCAATGTATATTAACGGAAAGTCAATGATAGAAGGAGATACAGAAGGCATAGCAAAATATATTACTGATGCAGCTACGGGTGAGATATTGGGGCTTCATATGGCAGGACCTAGAGCTACTGATTTAATAGTAGAAGGAGCACTTGCAATAAGACTGGAGGCTACAGTTGATGAAATCACATCTACAATACATGCGCATCCAACCGTTGCCGAAGTGCTCCATGAAGCAGCACATGCAGTTCACGGTGAAGCTATTCATATTCCGTAAATTCGTAAGAGCTATGTGATGAAATGTTTTACTTATAAGTAAATAGTGATTGTTTTAATGGCAAAGTGCAATTTAAACACTTTGCTATTTTTTAATTTTATATAGTAAAGTAAAAAAGAAGCTATGCTTTCTTCTCCTGAAGCATAGGCTCCTTCCACTATGTCTTGCTGATATAATTGCGTTTAAGTTTTATTATTCATATTTTATAAATGTCCGGGAATTTGAGGTTCAATGTAAAATTCATATCTTGCATTAGCGTTTGGATCATCCTCAATAAGATTTATTCTATAAGAAGTTGTTATATTTGGATAAATTTGAATATCAAATGCATATGCGTTATAGTAACCCTCAGCTTCAATAACCATGATGTATAAACTATTAACATTATCTTCAATTCGTTGCAGCCTGTTTAGTGTCGGCAAGGTTAAGAGGGGAGCATAGCCATTAACACCTGTTTTAACACTTGTAATTATTCTTCCTTCGCCTTTTTCTTGATACAGTCCTGATATGGTTAATAAAGAAATTCGTACTTCTGCATTTTCAAGTGGCTTGTTTTCATCTCTATTATATACACTTACTTCTAAGAATCCATATTTTATATTTTCTTTTATTAAATTATTTGAATTGCCACAAGTCTCTGATTTTCTGACAAACATATTCCGAACACGGTATGGTTTTAACAAGGTATACCTCCTAAATAGCCATAAAACATTTTATTATATTATATGTTTGCAATATTAATCTGCCATGAAATTATACAGGAATTTCTGATTGAGCGGTTCATGCAATATTAAAGAAGATTATATTAAATAAGAAATAAATATTTCCTGAGGCATACTTAAATAAATGTAGAATAATTCGATGTAAATGATATAATATTGAATTATAGGTTTACATTTTTTTATTATTGCAACAAAGAAAGACGAGGAGTATCTCTATGAATAGAAATTTTTACAGAAGTCCTGGTAATGGCAAGCCACCTATAGGCTTTATTGTTGGAATTATATTTGCTTTGTTGGGAACAGTAGGAGCAGTACCACAGCTAATTCCACTCATTTTGATTACAGCAATAATTATAATTGTATTCACTAAGCGTGGGAAAGTTGATAATAGAAGTGCTGACAAATTTGTTAATAAAAGCTCTGAAGAAGGTAATAATGCTGGAAAATTAATTGATATAAAAGACATTATTGTTACAAATGATGAATCGAATACAGAAGGCTATAAATATAAAACTGATTCTCAAAAAAGATTAGAGGAACTTGAGAATTTGTATATCAATGGCTTTATGGAAAAAGATGAATATGAGGAAAAACGCAAAAAATTAACCGGTAGTAATTAAATCATATAATTTTATTATGCTTAGTAGAAGGAGAGAGATATTGAAATTTATTAAAACCAATGATGCATTAAAGGTAAACGGACATTATTCTCAAGCAGTTGAACACAATGGAATGATATTTATATCGGGAATTTTGCCGTTTGATAACAATACAGGTGAATTTGTTAATGGAACTGTTGAAGAACAAGTAAAAGCTGTTTTTTCCAACCTGGACCATATATTGGAGGCAGGGGGCAGCCATAAAAGCAAAGTGCTGAAGACAACTATTTATATACCTGGCATAGAACTCTGGAGCAAGGTTAATGACTTGTACAGCGAATATTTTGGAGAACATAAGCCTGCAAGGTCAATTGTGCCCACCAATGTCCTTCATTTTAATGCTAATGTTGAAATGGAAGCAATTGCTTACAAAGAGTGAAATATAGTTAGTTTGAGATTATATCTAGTGTTCAGCTCAGGATGTTTAAGATATAAGACTTTTTATACTTCTGTATGTCTGAAGCAGCTTGTTAAGTGGTCATTAATTATGCCAGTTGCTTGTAAATGTGCATATATTATTGTGGTACCTAAAAATTTAAAGCCCCTTTTCTTCAAATCCCTGCTGACATTGTCAGAAAGCTCTGAAGTAGCAGGCACTTCTGACAGTACATTCCAGTGATTAACAACCGGTATGTTATGTACAAAACTCCAAATATATTTGTCGAAGCTTCCAAATTCCTTTTGAATTTCAATGAAATGTATAGCATTGTTAATGGATGCTTCTATTTTCATTTTGTTTCTTATTATGCCTGCATTTTGCAACAATTCTTTGACTTTACTATCGTCGTATTTTGATACTTTGTCTACATCGAAATCATCATAGGCTTTTCTGTAGTTTTCACGCTTTCTAAGCACTGTTAACCAGTTCAAACCTGCCTGTGCTGATTCAAGAACCAGAAATTCAAAATGTTTTTTGTCATCATGAACAGGTACTCCCCATTCCTCATCGTGGTATTTTACATATAGTTCATCGTTGCCGCACCAAGAACATCTGTTCATAGTATACCTCACTTTTATATAACGATTATGAATAAAGTATAACAGCTTTTCTCCGTGGTGACAATAAAACATTAATAGTTGAGCAATAAAATAATAACAATGAATTTTTATTTTATATGACGATATGAATATAGTGATTTAATAAGATTTCTATATTTTTTTATATGTATAAAAGTTTTTATAGAGACGGCATCAAGTTTTGGAATAAATGTGGACAGAGCAGTCAACTTCTGCTGCGACCATGCGGGAACAGAGCTTAACTACAAGGTAGTCAGTGAAGCAGTAAGCTGTTTCAGACAGGGTAAAAAGGTTGATTCAAGCTGGAAACAGGAAATTGAAGAGGATTACAGCAAAAGGGGAAAAAGAAGATAATTTTTATCTTCTTTTTTATAGTTCGCAATTTATTTAATTTATTGTTTAAATTTTAGAGTTATTTTGGTATTATGTTATTATATAAAAGTAAAGACAGGAGATATAAATTGATAACAAGTGACAAGGTATACCAGGAAAATTCATATATAGATAAATTGGATGCAGAGGTGATAAGCTGCACTAAAAAAGAAGATTATTACGAAGTGATATTAGATAAAACCATATTTTATCCTCACATGTCAGGAGGACAGCCAAAGGACGAAGGAACCATTGATGGAATAAAGGTTTTTAATGTTCGGGAAAGAGAAGAGGAAATAATACATTTTCTGAAAGAACCTGTCAGCGGGACTGTTTCAGTGGTCATAGATTTTAGTATCAGATTTGATTATATGCAACAGCATACTGGACAGCATATATTATCATATGTATTTGCAGAGCTCTTTAACGGAAATACGGTGGGTTTTCATTTAAGCGACAACTATACAACAGTAGATATTGATATTCCATTAACTGATGAAATGATAGAGCATGCTGAAATTCTTAGTAACAAGATAATATATGATAATAAAAAAGTGACTGCCAAGACATATGCTTATGAGGATGCTTTAAAACTACATTTGAGAAAAGCACCTATTGAACTGGATTATTTGAGGATAATCAGCATAGAACAATATGATGATTGTGCCTGCGGAGGCACTCATGTTAACTATACAGGTGAAATAGGAATTTTAAAGGTAACTAAATTTGAAAAGTACAAAAATGGAACAAGAGTTGAATTTTTATGCGGAAACAGAGCATTGAATGATTATATTGCAAAAAATAAGAACATTTTAAGCTTAGCCTCTAGCTTAACCTGCAGGACGGATATGCTCCTGGACAATTTTGAAAAAATATTGAATGAAAACAAGAAGCTTAAAAAGGATTTAAATATATTAAACGGTCAACTTAATGATTATAAAGCAAAGGAATTTAAACAAAAGGCAGTTTTTAAGGACGGAATCAGTTATGTCTTTGTATATTCAGACAATGATGTAAAGGATTTAAGATTTATTTGTTCTAAAATAACTGAGGATGATAACTGTGTGGTAGTGCTTTCTTCAGAAGTTGACAATGTCTGCAGCTTGATCATAGGTCAGTCCAAAAACTTAATTCTTGACATAAAAAACATTTTTGAACAATGCAAAACATTAATAAACGGCAAGGGCGGAGGCAATAATTTCTTGCTTCAATGCTCCGGAGATTTATTAAAAGGAAAAGAGTGCTTAGAATTAGCAAGTGATATTTTACTTAATGTATAAATTATTAATAAAGATGACTACCCTTATTTTTATTCTTCATAATATGGTTTAGTATGCATTAATTGTAGCCAAAATAATAAATAGAATAAGGAAGTTAAGTTTAGGAGGTAACAACAGCTGCAAATAATCATAACAAATCATCATTTTGTTGAACAAAATACTATACAAATATCAAAAATGTGATATATTTATTTTGAGGTGGAAACTAATGGGAAAAATGGTAAGTATATCAGAAGTAAGTAAATTAACTGGTGTTACAGTAAAAACGCTAAAAATTTGGGATAATGAAGGTTTATTAAAAGCAAAATACAAAACAGCCGGCGGTCATAGACGATATGATTGTGATGATGTAGAAAAATATATAGGGAATGATAAATCACAAAAGAATGAACGAAATGTATTTGTTTATTGTAGGGTATCCACAAAAGAACAGCAAGAATCAGGGAATCTTCAAAGACAAAAAGATAGATTAGTTAAATATTGTAAAGAAAAGCAATATAATATTGTTGAAGTATTTGAAGAAGTTGCAAGTGGAATAAATGATAACAGAAGAGAATTAATAAAAATGTACAGACGGCTTGATGAAGTGAAATATATTGTTATTGAATATGAAGATAGACTTGCAAGATTTGGCTATAATTATTTAAAAGAATATGCTAAATCCTTTAACGTTAAAGTAGAGGTGATAGAACATAATGAGAAAAAAGAAGCAAATGAAGAGATGGTTAATGATTTAATTTCCATAATAACTTGTTTTAGCGCAAAACTTTATGGCAGTAGAGGAGGCAGGAAGGTAAAAAAAGCTATACAAAAATCCATTCAAGAATTAGAAAATGAAAGGGATGAAAATATTGAAAATAACAATACAAGCAGTATTATTTAATGTGTCAGAGGAATATACAAAAACACTAAATGATATGATGTTAACATTTTGTACTGCTATACGATATTCATTTAAACGACTTCTTGAGGCATGTAAAATAGGAGATTTAGAAAAAGATGTAGCTTTTAAATATAATTTAAACATTCGACAAGCAAAGGATGCGGTAGAATCAGCCAGACAGACAATACAGTCCCAAAAAGAATTATTGAAACTAAATTATAACAACTATAATAAAAAAGTAAAGAGTATAGAAAATAAGTTAAATAATGAAAATTTATCAGAAAAGAAACGAAATGCATTAATAAAAAAGTTAGAAAAAAGAAAACGGAAATTAGCATATTAAAAGAAAAGGTACCAAGAATACTAAAAAACAAATTAATATACAACAAAGAAGAATTTAATAAAAAGAATGAATGGTCAAAATGGGCAATTATAAATAATATTATAAAAAGAAAGGTAGGTGAAAAACCTGATTTGTGGATAAAAAACAGAAAACAAACACTGGGATTAGCATCTTAATATAAAAAAACTGCCAAAGAACACTAAGTTGAAAGGCTTTGGTGGAATAACATATTAGGAGCAGCTAACAGCTGCAATCTTGTTGAACTTAATTGAAAAAATCAATTAAGGCTATGCGAGGTTTTAATACGTAAGGATTAATCTTAGTGGTTGAATCCTGTGACACCACCGTCTTATTAATAAAATAAGAACCCCAGCACACGCAATCAATGATTGCTGTTGGGTACCCGGGAATCTTGTTGTATTCACATAAGATGAAAAAACATAATGTTATTAAATGTTATGGTTTTAGAAATCAGGAAGAAATGAGTATTAGTTATGAAGTAATTTCTGAGAATAATTTAGCAAGCATAAAGGATTTATGCAATGATTTAATGCATTATCAGAAATCTAAGGCAAGTATTCATCCGGAGTTCTTTGACAACATGTGCTTTGAAACAAGATTGGTTCCATCTGTAAAAGGTTCTAAGGCTAATTACATAGCTGTTGCTAAGGATGATGATGAAATTGTCGGCTATGCTTACAGTACTGTCGCTCCTAAAACAACATATTCAGGAGGATTTGCAACATTGCACTGTGATGCCTTCTTTGATTTTGATTCAGTTAAAAATGAAGATGTGGGAAGCCTTTCACAGTTTTATATTAAACCTGGGTATAGAAACAGAGGCATAGGCAGCGTATTGTTCAATATGTCTATGGAATGGCTCAACACCTTTCATGAAATAGATGACATTTTTATATTCGTATCTAATGGAAATGATAATGCCATGGAGTTTTATTTGGCTAAGGGTTTTAAACTCAGCCACAAGATACTTGATGGTTTTATAACTGTTTTAAGAAATTAACATCGAGGTGAATATGATAATATGGTTACATTTGATGATTTTGCTAAGATAGATATAAGAGTTGGTGAAATAATAAAGGCAGAGGTTTTTGAAAAAGCAAGACGTCCTGCATATAAATTGTTGGTTGATTTTGGTGATGATATAGGAAAGAAGAAATCCAGCGCTCAGGTTACTGAATTATATAAAATTGAAGATTTAGTCGGAAAGCAGGTTCTTGCTGTGGTTAATTTTCCCCCAAGACAAATAGCTGATTTTATGTCTGAGGTATTGGTGCTTGGAACCTATTCCAAGGATGGGATTGTTTTAATTCAGCCTGATAGGTTTGTTGAAAATGGAGATAAATTAGGATAATTCTTCTTATATTCTTAATATTTTGTTTAAGCAGTCTAGGAATGGATATATATATATTAATTTAGGAGGGATTCTATGAACAAAATATTAGTTCCTGTTGATGGATCAAATGCATCAATTAGCGCAGTTAAAAAATCTATAGAAATAGGAAAAAAATACAATTCAGACATAAAGCTCATTTCTGTAGTCAAATCAACAGAAAACAGAAGAAAAGAAAGAAATGAAAATCTGTGGAATGCGGTGGATGGTTCAATTATTGCTAACAGTGTGGAATTGGAAAAGAAACTTGAAAGCAAATATGTGGAAAATGCGCAGGTGCTATTGGATCAAATAGTTACAAAGCTTGATTTTCGTGGAACAAGGGTTGAAAAAGAAGTTCTTATAGGGGATCCATTTGATAAAATCATAGAAACAGCAAAAAACGGAAACTATGATTTGATAGTAATGGGGAATAGAGGATTTTCAAAGGTAAAAAGATTTTTTGTAGGATCAGTTACTCAAAAGGTTTTAGCAGAAGCACCTTGCCCAGTGTTGGTTATACGAAACAGCTTTGAGCCATAAAATTAAAAATAACATAAAACTATCTTAGAAAATTATAAAAAATTTTCAAGATGGTTTTTTTGATTGCCATTTGTTGTTAAATTGGAGATCTGATATAATTAAATAGATCAGATCTAACATGAAAGCTTATAGCATGGCTTCAGGATGCTTACAATTATTATTTTAACAATAATTAAGCAAGAATAATTTGTTGAAATTATATTTTTTATAAAGTATAATCTTTGATATGTACTAAGTAAAGAGGGGAATAATATAATGAATACAGTTATACTGACCGATTCAAGCTGTGACTTGTCCTTTGATTATATAAATGAAAACAACATAAATGTGATTTCTTTTCCATATTCAATAAACGGCAAGGATTACATTGATGATTTTGGAAAGACATTAAGCTATAAGGATTTTTACAATGAGCTGAGAAATGGTGCAATGCCTTCAACCTCACAAATTTCATCATATACATTTGAACAAGAATTTAAAAAATATGCAAAAGAAGGAAATGCAGTAATTTACATAGGATTTTCTTCTGCGCTGAGTCAGACATTCAATAATTCAATCATTGCAAGAAATATGGTTTTAGAAGAATTTCCGGATGCAGACATTGCAGTAATTGATTCTAAAAGCGCTTCTGTAGGGCTTGGGCTGTTAGTGTTTTATGCAAATGAAATGTTAAAGCAAGGAAAGCAAAAGAATGAAATCACTGAGTGGGTTGAAAATAACAAGCTTAAATCCAATCATTGGTTTATTATTGACAGCTTGGACCATTTGAAAAGGGGCGGAAGAATATCTGCTACCAGTGCTGCAGTAGGAACTATTTTGGACGTGAAGCCCTTATTGAGTGTCAACAATGAAGGAAAGCTGGATGTTGTTAAAAAAATAAGAGGTAGAAAAAAAGCAATAAGAGAGTTGCTTGATGAGCTTCAAAATATAAAAAATCCTCAAGAACAAACCATTTTTATAAATCATGGAGACTGTTTGGCGGATGCAGAGCAACTTAAAAGGATGGTTATAAACGAGATTAATGTAAAGGATGTAGTCATTAATTACATAGGACCTATAATTGGCTCCCACACAGGCCCAGGAATGCTTTGCATGGTGTTTATGGGCGAAGAAAGGTAAAGGATACACAATGGACTTTAAAGAACTTGGAATAAGCAATTCGTTAATAGATATATTGCAAAACTTAAGTATTACTGAGCCAACTCCCATCCAAGAGCAATGCATTGCATTGGTTAAGGAAGGAAAGGATGTCATAGCTGAAGCTCAGACCGGAACAGGCAAGACTCTTGCATTTTTATTGCCTATTTTTGAAAATACTGATGTAAATTCAGAATATGTGCAGTCATTAATAATTACACCAACCCGCGAGCTGGCAATTCAAATAACTGAAGAAGCAACTAAACTGACTAAGGCAAAAGAAATAAACATACTGGCTGCATATGGCGGCAAGGATATTGCTTCGCAGGTTAGAAAGCTAAAAAACAATATACACATGATTATTGCAACTCCGGGAAGACTGCTGGATCATATAGGGAGAGAAACCGTTGATTTGAGCAAATTAAAAACATTGGTGCTGGATGAAGCTGACCAGATGCTTTTAATGGGATTTAAAAATGAAGTAGAAGATATAATAAAGGAAACTCCAAAAACAAGGCAGACACTGTGTTTTTCGGCAACTATTGACTCACAGGTGAAAAAGCTTGCATACAGGTACATGAAAAACCCAGTATCGGTTTCTGTTGAAAAGGAAAGTGTAACCCTTGAAAATATCAAACAGCAAGTTGTGGAAACCACTGACAGGAGAAAGCAGGAAGCATTGTTTAGCGTGTTGGATCAAGATAGACCATTCATGGCAATTATATTCTGCAGGACTAAAATAAGAGTGGATAATCTGGATGAAGCAATGCATTTGAGAGGCTACAACTGTGAAAAACTTCATTCCGACATTCTTCAATCCAAACGTGAACGCATTATGAAATCATTCAGAAAAGGAGACATACAATATTTGATTGCAACAGATGTGGCAGCAAGAGGACTTGACATAAGCGGGGTAGGACATATTTACAACTATGATATTCCTGAAAATCCTGAATCTTACATACACCGCATCGGTAGGACGGGAAGAGCAGGCGAAAGCGGATACACATGTTTGTTTGTGGCACCTAAGGATTTTGAGACCCTAGAAGCTATCGAAAACGCCATAGGGTTTAAAATAGAAAAAAGAAATATTTTGAATTAAACATAAAGCTAGAGATGGACACGTAAAGTCCATCTCTAGCTTAAAGCATTAAGAAAGTCTGTTAGTAGTTGGCTGTGAAATGTTTTTTAATGCTTGCTCTGCATTATCCTGCAATTTTGGTTCTACAGAAATATCCCCTAATGATACTATTCCTACCAGACTGTTGTTTTCAACAACAGGGAGTCTTCGTATTTGTTTTTCGCCCATAATTTTTACTGCTTCATGAACATCCATGTCCGGTGTTCCGGTCACAGGGTTTCCAGTCATTATTTCTCCAACTGATTGATTAAATTGTCCGTTTGCTACTGATTTTAATGCAATGTCTCTGTCTGTTACAATTCCAATAACCTTATTTTGGCTGCAAATAGGAATGGAACCTACATTGTACTGCTTCATTAATTGAGCAGCTTTTTCGATTGAGTCATTAGAATTTACATATGCAATATCCTTTGACATAATTTCTTTTAATTTCATGATAATCACCTCCAAAATATATATTTCCCATAGAAATTTATTTTAGTCATTTATTATATGTTAATTTTGAACATACCTTAAAAATTTCAGAGTTTGTCTCGAATAATGTAAACGAGGTATAATTCTATGAGAGAAATTGACAACAAAGCCCTTATGGCCAAAAACGATAAGAACTACACAGATATATTTCTAAAAGAGTATGAGTTTTTTATATTGAAGACAGCAAACAATGTCATAGGAAAATATGTGACCAAGTCAGATGACCAATGGTCTGTTTCATTGTCTGCATTTCATGAAGCAATTGAAGCATATTCCTATGAAAAGGGAAGTTTTTTATCATTTTCAGAGTTGGTAATAAAAAGAAGACTCTTTGATTATATAAAAAAGCAGTCAAAGCATTTTTGCGAAGTAACCATCAATCCTCACTTGTTTGAAAGCGAATCTGATGAAGATGACATTAATTTAAAACAGGAGGTTATGAGCAAGGTGGCAATAAAGCATGATAGTGAAGCTAAATTGGAAATAGAAGCAATTTCTGAGATACTTAAAGGATATGGCTTTTCTTTTTTTGATTTGGTAAATGTATCTCCTAAAGCAAAGAAAACTAAAATAGTATGTGCCAAAGCAATTTTATACATAACTAAAAATCAAATTTTGTTAAATGACATGAAAAGAAGCAAATTATTGCCAATAAAGGTACTAGAAAATAATTTGAAGCTACCCAGAAAAATTTTAGAAAGGCATAGAAAATATATAATAGCAGGTGCAGAGATAATTTCCGGAGATTATCCCGTACTCTCAGAATACTTGAGGTTTATTAAAGAGGAGCAAAATTGAAAGGTATTGTTTTAGAAACAAATGGCAAGGAAGCAGCTATATTGTATGACAATGGAGCTGTTTCAAGAATAAAAAACAAACACTATGAAAAAGGACAGGTGGTAAATATGAACAATAAATTTAAATTTATGGCTAAGGCAGGAAGTATTGCAGCAGCATTGGCTATTTCAACTTTAACAGGATATGCATACACAGCTCCTGCTACATACGTAAGCTTGGATGTTAATCCATCAATCGAATACAAGCTCAATGCATTTGACAGAGTAATATCTGTAATAGCGGTAAATGATGACGGAGAAAAAATTGTAAAGGAATTAGATGTAAATAATGAAAAAATACAAAAAGCAATTTTAAAAACAATTGAAGCGCTTGAAGCTGAAGGATACCTAACAGAAGATGAATATGCAGGAATTGTAATAGCTGTTTCTAACAAGGATGAAGAAAAATCTGAAGAATTAAAAAATAAAATTGAAAAAGAATTAGATAAGGATGATGAAGAAGACAAAGAAAATGAAGAAGAAACAGCTTTAGAAGATGAAGACAAAGAAGAAGCTGATGATGAAGAGGAAGCCGATGCTGACGATGAAACAGAGGCTGAAGAAAAAGAAGAAATAGAAATAACTGTTGAAGCTGTAGGCAGGGAAAGAGTTGAAGAAGCAAGAAAATTGAATGTTACTCCTGGCAAATTAAATCTTGTGCAAAAATTAATAGCAAGTACTGATGAATTTGATGACATCAGTGAAGAACAGGTAAATGAACTTCTTAAACTTTCAGTAAAAGAAATAAACAAAATGACACAAGCTTATAGTAAAGGCTTGGACGTTGAATTTGTTTTCGAAGATGATTTGGAAGAAGAATTAGATGATAAAAAAGTTGAAGAAGTTGAAGAAGTTGA
>JBFXKO010000012.1:0-79545 GCA_050173715.1 Sedimentibacter sp. | reverse complement strand
AAGTTGAAGAAGTTGAAGAAGTTGATGAAGATGAAAAAGATATAGAAGAGAATGATGAAGAAAAAAATAGCAGCAAGCCAGTAAAAGAAGAAAAAGAAAAAAGCAGTAAGAGCAATGCATTTGAAAAAGAAAAAAATTACTAATACTTTTTATTCTTCATAATTTTTTGAAAGACGGATTATTATCCGTCTTTTTTGCTGCGTTATGAAAAATCAAGACCGCAAAAATAACGATCTTATCTATTTAATGGTGATCCTGCGTACCTTTGCCTTCGGTAAACTTCTACTATTGCATTAAATGTTTGTTCGTCAACTATACCTGTAGGTTCTAAACTTTCCATAGTTTGAAAGGCAATAACTGCATTGCGAGTATTTTCATCGTATGTTCCATTTGGCTCAATGCATTGCTCGAACGTTAGCATTATTTAACTTTTGATTATTATTCATTCTACTCAATGGCCTCCTTTCTTAATCATTGAATTTTAATAAAGTTATCTAATAAAACTATTCATATAATTTGCAGGTTTCATTTATTTTGTTGAGAGTATTCCATGATTGTCTGTCAAGTATTCCTGTTACAGGAAGATTGCTGCATTTTTGAAACTGTTTTAGTGCAGTTTCTGTTTGCTCATCAAATATTCCTGTCAATTGAACATCGGCATAATTTTTATATTTATTGTGATAATTTTTTAATATTATCTGTAATATATAAATTACATTATCATTATCACCTTTTTTATATTCTTTTGAATTCGCAGGGAAGCAGCAAACATTACTTGGCATATTTATGTTGTATGCTGAATTTTTATGTTCTATGATTAAGGTCTTCCATGTTGCATAATCAACCTTGCCGGTAATGGGCAGATCAAAAATTCTTTGAAATTCTTTTACTGCATTCAATGTTTGTGAATCACAGGTTCCTGAAGGAATTATCATTGGGATTTCTGAATTGTTTTGTGCTATATCTCTTAAGTTAAACTGAATTTCCAATATGGGATTTTCAGCTTTAATAACATCTAATAAACTTTTCATTTAGACCTCCTTAAACTAAAGTTGATGAAATTATTGTCCGCTTATATTATTTCCAGGAAATTGCCCCACATTTCTTGTGTTGCCAAATCTTAAGTTGCGATAAATAAGCACTATTCTGTTCCATGTATACTGGTCAACTACACCTGTTACATCTATTCCAAAATAATTCTGAAATTCTCTGACTGCCTGTTCTGTTAGAGGCCCATATATGCCGTCCGGATCAGTTGGAGTAATTCCTTCTAATACAGAAGCAATATATGATAAATATTGTTGAATAAGATAGACTCCTGGCCCCTCTGAGCCTTGTCGATAAACTATGCCCGGCCACAATAGGCTTGGAAGGGATATGGCTGATGGGGGCAAGGTGTCTAATATACCAACTACTTGGTTATACATTGTGTTCCATGTTCGCTCGTCAATAAGTCCTGTTATTGGCAGGTTAAATGTTTTTTGAAATTCCATTATAGCTGTTCTTGTTTGAGAATCAAGAACTCCATTTATATCAACAGAAGGAATTGAATTGTAGAAAGCGGATAAAACATTAAGAAAATACTGTACAGCCTGAACCCTCGGAATTACTTCATTTGGACCTGGTGTAGGTGTATATTCAGGTATTTCGCTCAGCATAATTCCTTGTGAAGTTAATTCAGCCAAGTCAGTGACTGCTGTATATATTCTTCGTATTTGGTACCAAGTTGCCTTGTCTATAATTCCTGTAACCGGCATGCCAAATATTCTCTGGAATTCTTGCACTGAAGCTTGGGTGGCTTCATTAAAGGTTCCAACAGGATTAGGAATTTTAGGAATAGCAGGGTAGTTAGTTGATATTGTGTTCAATGAAATTTGCATTAATAATACGTATGGATTATTATCTCCCAGCTGCAATGGGACTCCAGGATATGTTTCATATGCTTCAGCCAATGGGGCATCTGTTTCAATATTTATATTTTGGCCATAATAATATTGAAGAATTTCATATGGAGTAAGTCCTTGTCTTGCTAAATCAACAGTGCCCCATTGAAGCAATCCCGGGCACTGAGAAACACGACCATCGCAAAACTGAGCATAAAGCGGTTCTAATTGTCCTTGCCTTATAATATAGCTGTCAAAAATTTGATCGGCTATTACTGATACAGAGTCGTAAATACCTCTGTTATTAACAAATGCCTGATCAAAACGAGTATCGCTTGTTATATCGAAATTATATCCTCTGGACCTGTACCACTCAGTAAAAACTCTGTTTAATGCTGTTGATGTTATTGCATACATATTAGCTCTAAGGGCACTTTCCGGCCATGTTGGATAAAGTTCGCTGGAAGCAACATTTTTTATATAATCTAGAAAAGATACTGTAACATTTTCAGCCGACTCGTCAGGAGCACCAAGGTGCACTGTAATAGCAGCCGGTATAACGACTTGAGTTAAGCCTGGAATTTCTATACTCATAATAACACCACCTAATCATTTGAAATATCTATTGGGCTTGGAGGAATCACAAATGTCATTTCTGGAACGGGGCCTCCAGGACCAGCAGCTACTGGAATAAGATCAACCATATAATTTGTGGTTGTATCAGGAAATACTCGAACATCAAGCATGTTGAAAGTATAATAATTTATTGCCTGCACTCTTAAATTATAGGTGCTGAAATAATACTCATAACTTTCTAAAGGGTTAAGACGGTCATAAACTACAGGTAACTCTAAGAGAGGAACTTGACCGCTGGCATCTGAAACCACATGATATAAAGCATTTTCTTCTCCTGCTTCATCAATAGTATAAATTGTTACGACTGCATCCTCTACAGGCAGGGCGCCCGAAGCAGTAAACACACCTACAGATATGTATCCAACTGATTCTCTCTCTTCTGTAGGTATTGTGCCTGGCTCTGCTGGAAGAGCAGGAACATCACCGGGAGGAAGTTCTTCCTGAGGCTCTGCCGGAACAGGTTGTTCAGTCGGCGGAGTAGGCTCTTGAGGGTTTTCTTGAGAAAATACAGATGCTGCATAATTATTTTTTGAAAGAATATTTCGAGCTCTATAAGGTCTGTTGTTTTTATTAATATTGTCCTTTAAATATGAATCAGGTATAAATGGATTGCTTTTTTTATACAATTAATAATCACATCCTTTTTTTAATTTGCTTAGCAAACAATATTATTATATGCGTGGAAGTTTAAATTGTTTAATTTAATAAGGCATGAAAATTATAGCAGTTCATTTTTGTGAATTTAGTTGACCAAATATAAAATAGTTTTTATTAAGTTATACTTGCATATCTTAAAATATATGATAAAATATTGAAAAAATAGATAGAGTAAAATTAACAATATAATGCTACGATTTTGCGGTTATAAATTGTACAATATAACGTATAATTTCTAATTTATTAGAAATTATTGTTGCAATAATTATATAATTAATTAACAAATAATTTTAGTAGGTTAAGATGAATAATTTATTGCTAAACATAAGCAACACATTAAAAAAGACAAGAGCTGAAAAAGGTCTGACACTTGAAGAAACGTCCAACTTAACAGGGGTTAGCAAGGCTATGCTCGGGCAAATTGAAAGAGTAGAATCAACTCCTACCATATCGACATTATGGAAAATTTCTACAGGATTAAAAATTTCATTTTCAGAATTTTTGAATAACAGCCAAAATAACAATAGTGCATTGAATATTGATGAATTAGAACCGGTGTTTGAATCAGATGGAAAAATGATATTGTACAATGTGTTTCCCTTCAATCCGCTAACTGGTTTTGAATATTTTTATATAAAGCTTCTTCCTGGGGCTCATCATGTTTCCTCGCCACATAAATCATCTACAGAGGAATATGTGGTAGTAACGGAGGGAATACTTGAAATTGTCATTAGTAACAAGGCGTATGTTTTAAAGGCTCCGGCTGCCTTATCATTTAAAGCTGATGAATTTCATGAGTATAATAATCCATACGATGAAGAAGTTATATTTCAAAATATAGTTAAATATTAAAATTACAGAATAGTTATATTCTGTTTATTTTTAAAATGAAAGTATGTTATAACGCACAAGTGATTATTAAAACATAAAGGAGAATATTATGGTAACTGAAAGAATTGAAATGATAAGACAAAACTATATTAACTCTAAGCCTGCGATTTCTTATGAAAGAGCAAGAATTTGGACTGAATCACACAAAAAAACAGAAGGTAAATCCATACCTATAAGAAGAGCAACAGCATTTAAAGATACATGTGAGCAGCTAGAAGTAAAAATATTCGATGGAGAATTAATTGTTGGTGCAATTGGTGAATTTAGAAAATGCGGAATATTGACTCCGGAATTTTCTTGGGTATGGGTTGACAGAGAAATGGACAATTTTGATAAAAGAGTTCAAGACCCTTATGTTATGACAGATGAGCAAAGAGATTATGTGAGAAAAAATATATTTCCTTATTGGAAGGGCAAATCTCTTGAGGAATCATTTTTGGCACAATTGCCAAAGGAAACTGCAAAAGTTGCTGTTGATACTGGAATTGTTGACAACGATTCTAAGTGGAGACAGGCAGTAGGTGAAATAACTCCCGATTACCAAGATGTGTTGTTTAAAAAAGGATTCGGTGGAATAATTAAAGAAGCAAGAGAACATATATCAAAGCTAAATGATATAACAGCCGAAAACATGAAGAAAAAAGAGTTCTATGAATCTGTTATATTAACTTCTGAAGGAATCATAAATTATGCCAACAGATATTCTGAAAAGGCTAAGGAAATGGCAGCAGTCGAAAATGATTCCAAAAGGAAAGAAGAGCTTTTAAAAATAGCACAGATTTGCAAAAGAGTTCCTGAAAACCCTCCTGCAACATTTTATGAAGCAATTCAATTTGTTTGGTTTACACAGGTAGGAGGAATTATTTCTGAAAATCCTCTTGCATTAAATGTAGGAAGATTTGATCAGTTCATGTATCCTTATTATAAGACTGATATTGATAATGAAACTATTACTAATGATGAAGCTCAGGAGTTAATAGAAGCATTGTGGCTTAAATTGTCTGAATGGGTTTGGACAATTTCTGCCAATACAGCTGAATTTTTTGCTGGATATAATCAGTTCCAAAATCTCACTGTGGGTGGAAAAACAAGAGACGGTAAGGATGCTACAAATGATTTGTCATATATGGCTTTACAAGCAACTGAAAAAATAAAAACACACCAACCTGGATTAAGTGTTAGAATTCATCAGGATTGTCCGAGAGAATTTTTAGATGCAGTAACTCATTTAGTAAGCAAGGGAACAGGATTCCCGGCTATACACAGCGACCAGGCAGGATATCAAATGCTTATAAATGCTGGCTATGAACCGGAGGATGCAAGAGATTGGAATAACTGCGGATGTGTTGTGCCTCATTTCAGAAAAACAGGTGAATGGACTTCAGCGGTTAACATTAATTTCACTGCTGCACTGGAATATGCATTAAATCAAGGATACTCAAGAATAACAGGCGAACAAATAGGTCTTGATGAAAAGAATCCTAAAACATTTGAAAGCTATGAAGAAGTTGAAAAAGCATTTTACAAGCAATTTGATAATTTAATTGAGCATTCTGTTATTTCATCCCTTGTAGCACAGAAATTGCACAAGGAATTAGTACCAAGACCATTTTTATCCTCCTGCATAGAAAATTGCTTGGAGGAAGGTGTTGATTTAGTTGATGCTGGAGCTAAATATAACTTAGGACCTGTATTGACTGGTATTGGATTAGCTGTAACATCAAACTCATTGGCAGTTATTAAAAAGCTGGTATTTGAAGATAAGGCAGTTGATATGGGAACATTGATAGATGCTCTTAATGCAAACTGGGAAGGCTATGATGAATTGAGGCAAATGGTCTTAGAAGTTCCTAAATATGGTAATGACAATGATTTTGTTGATGACATAGCCATAAAAATGGCTAATTATTATTATAAGGAAGGTCATCAATACAAAGACATCAATGGCAATAATTTCAATACAGCATTTATGGGAATATCTAATTACCTTCCTACAGGCAAGGTTGTTGGTGCAACTCCATGCGGTAGAAAGGCAAAGGAGCCTTTATCAGAAGGGGTATCTCCTTTTGCAGGCTCTGACAAATCAACCCCTTTAGCAGCAATGCGCTCTGCAGCAAAACTAAATCAGGATATTCATTCTGGAGGAACATTATTAAATCTAAGATTAAATGAAGATTTAGTAAATACAAAGAGAGGACAAAGCAACCTGGGAAGCGTGATACAGACATTCTTTGCTTTAGGAGCATTCCATGTTCAGTTTAATACAATTTCTACTGAAACACTGAGAAAGGCTCAAGAGCATCCTGAAAATTACAAGGATCTTCTTGTAAGGGTGGCAGGATATAGCACTCAGTTTGTGAACCTATCAAGAAGCATGCAAGATGCAATTATAGCCAGAACAGCACATGAAAATTATTAGGTAAATTATATGAACAACTTATATGGAAATTTCATGGAGCCACAAAATTTTTCAGTTAATGACGGCGAGGGAATAAGAACAATTATATTTTTTGCAGGATGTCCTCTTCGTTGCAAATGGTGCGCTAACCCGGAAGGACTTTATATTGATAATAACCTTGTATATAAGTATTCAGTTGAACAATTGCTTAAAATAATTGAACGACAAGAAATATTTTATAGGTACTCAGGAGGTGGAGTCACTTTTTCAGGTGGAGAAGCAACCTTGCAACAGCATATGTTGAGAGAGTTGGTTAATAAACTTTACGACAGGGGTATTAACTTAGCAATAGAAACTTCAGGATATTTTGAATTTGAAGAAATAAAAGATATATTAAAAAAGCTGGATTTAATTTTTGTTGACTTAAAGCATATGGATGACATGAAACATAAAATATTTACCGGAGTAAGCAACAAGAAGATATTAAGTAATATTAAAAGACTTAATGAGGTAAATGATAATATTGTTGTAAGGGTACCACTTATTGTTGGAGTTAATGCAGACAAAGAAAATATTATTGAGACTGTAAAATTTGTTAAGACAAACATTAAGAATCCTAAAATAGAATTATTGCCATATCATAATTTTGGTGATGAAAAGTATGAAGCATTGGGTATGGAAAAACCTTCAAGAGATTTTAAAAGACCCTCTGTTGAAATGGTAAATGAGTTAAAGAAATTAATACAAGTGGAAGGTATAGAAGTGGTAAGCTATGTATAAACAAAGGAAAATATTGGGGATGGTTCTTTTTGTTTCCAAGCGAGGATTTTAGAAGATAATTTTTATACGAAGGCAATCTTGCAAAAATGAAAGATTGCCTTTCTATTACATTCTCTTTATAAGTTTATTACCAACAAACACAGCTATAACTGCCTTTAATGTGTCTCCCGGAATAAACATGAACATCCCTATGTTAAGAATTTGCATAATGCTTAATTCTTTTGAAAGCATAATATTTAATACATAGTACATGTACGGAAGACCTATGGCGTACATCACCACGGTTGCTGCAAATACTGCCAGTGTTAAGTTTCTTATTGAAGCTTTTTCATATTCTGTTATTTTACCTGCTATATAAGCTGCTAAAATAAATCCCAGTAAAAATCCAAAGCTTGGTTTAAGCATGGTCTGTAATCCACCGGTGAAACCTGAAAATATGGGCAGACCAAAAAGTCCCAGCAATACATATGTAACTTGTGATAGCATAGCCTTTCTTGAACCTAATATAATTCCTGATAGCAGTACAAATAATGATTGAAGAGTAATTGGCACTGGACCAACAGGTATGGTGATGAAAGCTCCTATTGCAGTCAAAGCAGTAAACATTCCTATTTGTGTTATGTCTAATGTTGTTAATTTCATTGTTGTCATAATTTTCTCCTTTAATTTTGTTTTCTTACTGAAATTTCACCTGAATGAAGGACTTCCTTTTGCCCGTCCTCGTGAAAAACTACCAACCCGCCAAATTCGTCTATGTCATGGGCATAGCCTTCAAACCATTGGTTGTTTTTTAAGTATCTTATTTTTTCTCCCAATATCATGGAGCGTTCCTTATAAAATTCTAAGAAGGTTCTGTCTTGAATATTCTCGGACATGAGTAACACATTATTAATGATTTCTGCTGCTAGCTGGTTGCGTATAAAGCTGTCATCATTAGTATTGAATATGGAACCAGCTATTTCTATAAGTTCAGCAGGGAAAAATTCAGTCCTGACATTTAAACCAATTCCCACAATTACACTGTTAATAGTTCCGCTTTCCATGTCGGTCACTGCTTCAGTAAGTATGCCGCAGATTTTTTTGTCATTAATATAAATATCGTTGACCCATTTTATTTTCGGCTCTTGTGTTGTGAATTTTTCAATTGATTTGCATACTGCAACTGCTGTAGCTGTTGTAATTAAAACAGAATCAGTTATATTTAACTGTGGCTTTAAAATAATACTCATATAAATTCCTGATTCTGCAGGGGAATAAAAGCTTCTACCCATTCTACCTCTACCCTGTGTTTGTTCTTCTGAAATAATAATTGTTCCATGTATAGCATTTTGCATTGCCATCATTTTTGCTTCCGTGTTTGTGGAATTTATGGTTTTATACACTGTAATAGGTAGACCTTGATATTCATTTTTTAAAAATGACTTGATTCCTTCTGCTGACATAACATCAGAAGAGGGTGACAATAAGTAGCCTTTGTTGGAAACTCCGCTTATCAAGTAGCCTTCTTCTTTTAATGAATTTATTGCTTTCCACACAGCCGTTCTTGAAACTCCAAGTTTTTCAGCCAATTCCTGACCAGATATGCTTTGACCTTTATATTGCTCTAATATAAGTAATACTTCATTTTTTACTGACATACTCCACCTCGATTCTTAAGTATTATATATTGCATTGTTTTAAATGTCAACCTAATGTTTATTTTAGGTTAACAATAAAACAATGACCCCAATTGTAAAACAATGCCGTAATTTTTTATTATCTTGCTTTCCTGGTAATATAATGAAAAAATAATTTTGCGGAACAAATTAAATAAATATTGAGTCTAATAATATAAAGGTTGTTAATAATAGATTTTAGGAGGTTGAAAATGAATTTGAAAAAAATTAAAAAGGCAGCTATTATTGGTATGTGCTGTACAATAATTTCTACTAGTACAGTGTTTGCTGTATCAAATAATATAAATGTTAATAGTGACATTAAAATACAAATAAATAATGAATGGGTACAGGTAAGTTTAAATCCCTTTATAGAAAATGACCGCACATTGGTTCCATTAAATGAATTTATGAAAAAGCTGGGAGCAAAGGTCGAAAGTGATTTACAAGCAGGAACTATAAAAATTTACACTGATGAAGTAACTATTGAATTAACAATTGGAAAGAACAGCGCAAAAATAATAAAGAATGATGGAGGCTCCTTAAAAGAGGAAAGTGTAAATTTAGAAATTTCACCAAAGATAGTAGATGAAAAAGCATTTGTACCTCTTCGTTTTGCTGCAGAAACATTAGGATTTGATGTTCAGTGGGATAATTCTCTCCGTGCTGTAATTATTAGAGAAGAAGGCGACATAATATCTGTTGAAAGATCAGTAGAATTTGAAATTGTTGATAGACAGTCAATTGAAGACAATGCACTTTTGTTGAACTTATACAATA
Source organism: Sedimentibacter sp. (assembly GCA_050173715.1). Lineage (GTDB taxonomy): Bacteria > Bacillota > Clostridia > Tissierellales > Sedimentibacteraceae > Sedimentibacter. The sequence continues at coordinate 69,865 of JBFXKO010000012.1, read as the reverse complement.
AAAATTATATGACAAAGGGCATTTACTCATTGATAGACGGCGATTACATTTATGTTTTAGTATCTGCAGGCGAAAAACAAACAGGAGGATATAGCATCGCTGTTGATAGCATAACTGAAGTAACTCCAGGTACTGCATATATCCATGCAAATTTGCAAACACCTGCTGAAGGAAGCATGGTCACACAAGCTTTAACATATCCGACTTTTATGGTTAAATTTGAAAAAGGCGATATACAAAGTATCCAATGGGATTTATCTGGTGACATTAATTCAGATGAAGCAGAAAAAAATGAAGTTATAAAATTCATTCAAGACTTTGGGGGACAATTAAAGATGGTTTCACTTTTGGCACCTGAAGATATAATAAAAGATACAATGGAAAAATATTATGGAGATTATGTATCTGCTGAATTGGTTGTAAAGTGGATTAAAGATTCCGAAAATGCTCCAGGAAGGCAACTTTCAAGCCCATGGCCGGAACGTATCGATGTTTTGTCTGTAGAAAAAACAGATGAAAATGAATATATTGTAAAAGGAACAATAATTGAAATTACAAGTGTTGAACTGAAAGAGGGAGGTTCTGCCGCAAGAAGACCCATAACACTCCATGTTGATAAAATTGATGATAAATGGGTGATTACAGGTGCAGAGATGGGAGACTACGAAGAAATACAGAAAAATTAGAAAACAATACACTTCAAGAATTTGAAATGAAATAAATAATAAAATTTTATAAAAGCCGTATATTTGTGAATGATATACGGCTTTTATTATTAATGCTGGAACATATTTACTAATATTATCGTCATACTAAATAGCAACTTTTTATAGTCAATGTGGAAAATGTATGCGATAATAATAAGAAAGTGGAGTAATTTAAACAAGTAATTTTTAATGGATTTATTTTTGTATTAGCATAGGCGTACCGTTCATACAATTCTGTATGTACGGTATTTTGTTATATATCTATTTTCAAGTGCTTGAAGGCTAAAATAATAAGTCTTCAAACACTTAATGTTTCTTTTTTTACTAATCTTGAAAGAGCAAAGGTAATTATAAAGGCAACAGATACAAAGCATATGATTACGCTAATAACTCCCGGCCATCCGTGTGACTCCAAGAATAAGCCTGAAGCTGTTCCTCCGATACTTGAACCTGCATAATAAAAGAACAAATAAAGCGAGCTTGCTTGTGCTTTATCATGTGTTGCAATTCTTCCAACCCATGCACTGATTATTGAATGACATCCGAAATAACCGAAGGTTAAAACTCCTATACCTAATATTTTAAATAATAATGAGTTTCCCAATGTTATTAATGCACCTGCAAGCATAAATATGGTAGACAGTCTTATAATCTCAAATCTTCCATATTTGTCAGACATTCTGCTTAAAAATGAAGAGCTGAAGGTACCCACAAGGTAAAGTACAAAAATGAAGCTTACTAGCGTTGGATTTACATTGTACGGTGGAGCTATCAACTGAAATCCAATATAGTTGTACAATGAAACGAAGCTTCCCATAAACAAAAAACCCATTCCGTACAAACATAGAAGTCTAGGATTTTTAAAGTGGCTTATTAATGTCCTAGTCAAATTTAATATTTCAAAATTTCTTGCGTTGAAGTTTCTGGATTTAGGAAGAAGCTTAATAAATAAAATGCTGTTGATGAGACCTATTATTCCTATACATCCTAAAGCAATCCTCCAGTTGAATAAATTTGTCAATGTTCCTATGATTAATCTTCCTGCCATTCCCCCAACCGTATTGCCGCCTATATAAAGTCCCATGGCTGTGCTTATGCTTTTGGGCTCTATTTCTTCGCCGATAAATGCCATAGCTATTGCTGGAAGGCCTGCAGATGCTAATCCTTGCAAGACTCGTATAGCAATAAGTGAAGGGTAGTTTGGCACAAACGCAGTTAGAATTGCTAACACGGATGATAGCATGATGGAAGTGGACATCACTATCTTTCTTCCAAAAACCTCTGATATTGAACCAACTATAAGCAAGCTTACAGCCAATGTCATTGAAGCAGCAGATAATGATAAACTTGCAGTTGCTGGTGATAAATTAAATTCTTGAGCCAAATTAGGAAAAATTGGCTGAGTACTGTACAAAATTGCAAATGTGTTAAATGCTCCTAAAAATAATGCTAAGTTGGCATTTCGGAATTCCTTGGTGTTGTTTTGTATATATGTCATTTCCATCTCCAAATATTTTTGATATTCATGTAGTTATTCTATACCAGGTAAATAAATATTTCAATACTATTATATTGACAATAACGGCGTAAGTTTTGAGGTAAAAGGAATGCCGTAAATTTAATGAACATATGGGATTTTATAATTTATGGAACTATTTTACAAAATAATCGTCTGATAAAATAGCAATTTATTATGGTATATAGGGAAAATATGTGCGATAATAAAAATAAGAGTCTCGCTGGGTCTCGCTGGGGACGTACCTTTTTGAGACTTTGTAAGGTTATTTCAGTCACTATAGGTCTAATCCAGAAATTATTTAGGTAGTAATGAAAGAAGGTTATTTTGTTTGAAAAGTTTAGATATATCAAATAGTATGAAGATAATAAAACGTAGCAAAATACGTTTATCAGCAGGAAAGTTATATTATACATTATCAAGATATATCTTTTGGTATTCCGGGAAAATCAAATTCGCTCATGATAAGCAACAACAAAATTTAAAATATGAATATTTTTCACATAAAACTCCTTTGCTTAGAGAACTAAAAGAAGTGGATATGTTATATCAGTATAATAAGATTATTAACTTAAAGATTGCTGTAAGAAATGTTGATGGAATCATATTAAAACCCGGTGAAACATTTAGTTATTGGAAGCTTATTGGTAGACCAACTGCAAAAAAGGGATATGTACCTGGAATGGTTTTATATTGTGGAAATTACACAATGGAAACAGGAGGCGGCTTATGTCAGTTGTCTAACTTAATATATTGGATGACTCTCCACACTCCATTGACAGTGATTGAGCGCTATCGCCATTCTTATGATGTATTTCCGGATTCAAAACGCACTCAACCATTCGGTAGCGGTGCCACATGTGTTTATCCTTATAGAGATTTGATGATAAGAAATGATACAGAAGAAATCTTTCAACTCAAAGTAAAAGTTGGACAGTCCTATTTAGAGGGATGTTGGTTATGTAATAATCAACCAATTTACAAATATGAAATAATAGAAAAGAATCATCAGTTTAAAAGCGAATACTGGGGTGGTTTTAGCAGACATAATGAGCTATATCGCAGACGATATAATACAGATGGAATATTTTTTGATGAAGAATATATAACAGAAAATCATGCATTAATGATGTACTCGCCTTTTTTAGAAACAAAAGGAGAAGATGAGTAAGAGTGAAAGCAAAATATAAGCAGGGCAAGGAACGATTAGTGACGGATCTTTTATTAAAAGGTCCGTCCCCAGAATACCCGGTATTTTTTATTGGCAAATAATCAAAGCATACTGTATAATAAAATAATCAAATAAGTGAGGGTAATTATGAGCGTTTCGATTTCAAAAGCAATATTGCATATATTAGACACTAGTTTAGGAATACCGGTTCTTTCTGAAAACTTAATGTCATTTAATGATCAAATGAGAGAATACACAGAAAAACACATTTTAAAGTGCTACAACGATGCAGATTTAAAGAAAACAAAATTTGTTAGTGAAGTGGGATTTTTTATAAATTTAATAAGAGAATATTTAAACAATGATGATTTTATTAAATTTTCCAATGAGGTTTCAGAATTTTTCTTTAAATTAATAGCAGAAAATCCAGACATCAAGCCTTGTGATTTATTTTTTGTACAAGCTAACGTATTTAATAAGGATTACATGATAATTCTGAAACTTAATTATAAAAAAGGTTATATTCATTTCACAAAGCAGGAAGAATCTACTAAAAATATAATTATTGAGCAGCCTTGTTCCCTGCCTTCAGCTACTCAAAAAATCGATGAATTTATATTTGTAGATTTAAACAGCCTTGAAATATTTGTAAAAGAGAAAAAGTGCCAAGTTTATAATGAACCTTGTTACTATATTTCAAAACATCTATTAGAATGCAAGGAAGAAAAACCGGATAAAGAAAAGGTAAAAATTATAACACAGACAACTGACAAATTAATCAAGGAATACTACGACGATGATATGTTCATGAAAAGTCAGGTGAAAAATATTATCAGAGAAAATGTAGAAGAAAAATTAAATATTAATATTGAAGAAATATCTGAAAAAGTATTTAAAGATAATGATGTAAAGCAAGCATACAATGAAGAAATTCAATTGAAGGGCATCAAGGAACCTGAAGTAAAGGTAAACTTCAATTATGCAAACAAAATTAAAACAAAGCAGAAATTTATAACTGATGAAGGAATTGAAATAAATATTCCATATGAAATGTTAAGCAACAAGGAAAAGGTTGAATTCATTACAAACCATGACGGAACAATTTCCATAATGTTAAAAAATATAGATAATATAGTTGATAAATAGAATGGAGCGACACAATGTTGTTTCTACAACATATCATGTAATCCTGAACTTTAAAATTAACTTTTTCATTAAACTAACAATAGATAAATATCTATTGTTTTTATATTTTTTTGGAACATATATATTGACATTACATAAAATGTAGTGTTACAATAATTGTAACGTTAATAGTGGAGGATAAAATGGATAAGAAAAATTATATAGTACTTAAAACCGATAACGAACTGAAAATACTTATGTCTCCTGTGAGACAAAAAATAATTAAAATAATGGGCAGAGAAGGCAAATCCGTAACCTCTAAATATATAGCTGACAAATTGGAGATTTCACCTTCATCAGCACAGCATCACATTAAGAAGCTGGAGCAGATAGGGATTATTGAATTTGACCACAATGAGGTTATAAACGGTATAACAGCACGATACCTAAGATTATCAGACAAAACTATTAGCATTGGTCAGGATATTAATGATGATTTATCTCTTGAAAGAGATGTATTGGCAAGAAATACTTTAAACATGACTTATACAGGTTTTCGAGAACTAATAGCTAATAAGAGAAATTTTTTGGCTGAAGAATTTAAAAAAGGAAATAGATTATTAGATCAAAATACTGGAGTTGTACATTTAACTACTGAGGATGCAAATGAATTATTTAATATTATTGAAAAATTTATAAAGGAGCATTCTAAAGCTTCTGAAAATACACACCCATATGAATACGCCTTAATTGCATATAGAGCCGATTTAAATGATGATAAAGGGTTGGATTAAGTATGAGAGTAAAATTATATTCTTTCATATTATTACTGAATTCATTTGTTACAGGACTTCTTGTACCTGTTTTCAGTTTATTATTAATAGATAAAGGCTCTACGCTTAGCAAACTTTCCGTCATGATAGGAATTTATTCTTTTACTGTAATTGTGTTAGAATTACCAACAGGAATAATGGCAGATATAATAGGTAGAAAAAAGACATTTTGTTTATCGTTAATAATATCTATGTTATTTTCAATAGTTATTCTTTTTGGAAATGGTTTTGTAATTTTGTGCTTAGGAATGTTGATTTACGGATTAAACAGAGCTATTTCTTCTGGGTCATTTGAGGCTTTGTTCATAGATTCATATATTAATGAATTTGGTAAGGAAAAGCTTCATGTTGTTACAACTAGGATAAGTGTATTAGACGCTCTGGGGCTGTCTGCAGGAGCATTAACTGGAGGATATCTTCCTGAAATATCAATGAAATACTTTTCTTCAATAGGAATGTATGACTTGACACTTATTATAAGAATAATATTAACAATAATTGTCTTAGTATTTGCATTAGTATTCATAAAAGAAACAGCGGTATATGAAAATAAAAATCAACTATCATTGATAGAACATATTAAAAACAGTTCAAAATTAGTAATTGAAAACAAAAATATAATATGCATATTTATTTCTGTATTTTCAACTGGTTTTTTATTAAGTTCTTTGGAAACTTATTGGCAGCCACATTTTATTTCTTTGATGCCAGATAAAAGTTCAATGTTTCTTCTTGGTGTTATAGCTTTTATGTATTTTACGGCAGTCATGGCAGGAAATATTATTTCAAGTAAGTTATTTAGCAAGCAAAATCCCAAAAAAGTGTATGTATTGTTTAGGAGCATTCTAGTTGTGGCTATAATAGTAACTGCATTACAGACAAATATGATTTTATTTATTGTATTTTATACTTTAATATATTTGATTTTCGGCATGGCTAATATACCGGAGGGCGTTATACTCAATGGAGAAATACCTAATGAATCTAGGGCTTCAGTTTTATCATTAAATTCATTGATAGCGCAAATTGGAGCATTGTTAGGATCATTTGTTAACAGTATTATTATTAATTATATAACAATTCCGAGCTTGTGGCTCATTACTTCATGCGTGGTATTAGTAACAATATTGATTATTTATAAAAAACTTATGTCAGCACAAATTAAAAATGAATATATATTACCTGAGAAATATATGCTTTAGGCGTTAATTTTAACATAACATTAATTATTTTTTACATTTCTCTTAATAATACTTGAGTTTATGGTATAATGAAAATAAAGATTTATTTCAGGGGGCATTATGTCAGAAGTACTAAAATTAGAGCATGTGAGCAAGAGATTTGGTAGTAAGGAAGTTTTAAAGGATATAAATTTCAGTGTTAACAGCGGTGAAATTATTGGATACATCGGTTCTAATGGAGCAGGAAAGAGCACCACCATTAAAATTATTCTTGGACTTATTGATGATTACGATGGTGATGTTTATGTGTTTGGAGAAAAAGTAAAGGGAAAAATTGATTATAAAAGAAAAATAGGATATGTCCCTGAGATATCCGATATGTACGATAATTTAACTGCTCATGAATACATTAGTTTTATAGGGATGCTTTACGACATAGGCTCAGAAAATGCAGTTTCAAAGGCAAAGGAAATGATGAGTGTATTTGGTATTGATAATGCTATTGATGGAAGAATTCACACATTTTCTAAAGGAATGAGACAAAAACTTTCGATAATTACTGGAATGCTTCATAATCCTGATATTTTATTTTTAGATGAACCATTAGGCGGAATTGATGCAAACAGCGTATTAGTGTTTAAGGAAATTATGCAAGGGTTGAAAAATGCAGGAAAAACTATATTTTATTCTTCACACATTTTAGAGGTAGTAGAAAAAATCAGCGATAGAATACTTCTTTTAAATGAAGGTAATATAGTTATTGACGGCACAGTTGAGGAAGTAATGCAAAAACAATCTGATACATCATTAGAATCTATTTTCAATGATGTAACAGGTTTTCATGATCATGAACAACTTGCCAATAAATTTATAACAGCATTCATGAGCTAGGGGTGACATTATGGAATTTGTATCTTTAAAGATTCTTGATAAATTTAAAATACTATTTGAAAAACTGGGCATCGACTATGAAATTATGCGTAGTATATTAAAAACTAAACTATTATTAGATACCAGAAGGGCACCGGTTATAGCTGGACAAAACAAGAAAAAGGATTCGGAGCGCACATCTTTACTAAAAGGGTATTTCTTTCATCTGTTGTTTGGGGTATTAATGGGATTTTTCATATATTTCATACAAGATGAAATGATACGAATGATATATTTTGCAGGTGCATTTTTCTTTATGACCACTATGTATTTAATTTCTGATTTTTCATTTGTTTTATTGGATACAAAGGATAAAAATATACTGATGACTAAACCAATTGATAGCAGGGTTGTATCATTATCAAAGACCTTACATATTTTAATTTACATGTTTAGACTCAATGCATTTATAGCAGGACCTTCATTAATTGCTGTTGTGATGTTAAATGGAGTAGCAGCTATTCCAATATTTTTAATAGAAATATTATTAATGGATTTATTCATATTTTTGATAACAGCATTTATTTATCTTATGGTGTTAAAATTTTTTGATGGTGAATTATTAAAAAATATAATTAATTTAATTCAAATTTTATTGACAATATTGGTGACCGTAGGTTATCAAATTGCTATTAGAATGATTGATTTTACAGAGCTTCAAAATCTTACATATAATTTTGAATTTCATAATTTCTTTAATCCAATACTTTGGTTTGGAGCTCCCTTTGAAATAATATTTAACGACGGAAAAGAAACATACTTGTATGTATTTACAATTCTACTAATTGTAGTGCCTTTAATATGCTTTGTAATTTATATAAAGCTCAGTAAAAAAATGGAGTCGCTTTTATTAAAGCTTGAAGGAGAGGGAAAAGAAAGGCCTTCGAAACACATATTTGAATTATTAATTGGGGGAATTTTAAATAGAAATGATACAGTAAAGCAGTCATTTTATTTTGCCAATGCAGTAATGCGAAGTGACAGAAGTTTAAAATTAAAAATTTATCCAGGTCTTGCTACAGGAATTTTGCTTCCTGTTTTAATGATATTCAACATGGGAGTGAGAGGGCAAGATTTCGAAGTAAGTGGTTATGAATATTTGTTCCTTTATTTCAACTTACTTGTAATTCCAACTATTCTAGAGCTTACTATGTATTCATCTGCGTGGAAGGGTTCATATATTTATATTATTTCAGGATTTAAAAATTTCAAGGGATTGTATAAAGGTTTATTGCAAGCTGTGTCAGTGCGCTTATTTTTACCTTTAATGCTTTTAAATGCTGTAATTTATATAATGATTTTCAAGGAAAGATTTATAATTGATATAATAGTATTAATACTTGCCAGCGTTGCAGCCTTGCCTTTTATAGGGAAAATTTGCTTTACTGAACTTCCCTTTTCTTTACCAATTGATGAATCAATACAAAATAGAAATCTGGAAAAATATTTTAAATCTATTGGAGTAGTGATTTGTTTATTCATTTTTCATCTTGTCTCTCGAAACATACATATGGGTATATGGATTTATATGGGGTTATTAATTGTTGCAGCACCTTTAAGTTGGAAGTATGTGTTACCTAAAAAGGCAAAAACAGCAAATTAATAGTACTTACAAAAATTTATTTATTTTATATACATTTTAGTATACAATACTATTAACTGTAAGAAAATTCTATAGAGGAGAGTAAGAATTTTAAATGACCAATGATGATTTAAAAAAACGAAGGTCAGTCATTAAAACAATAATTTTTATTGGAGTGGTACTTTTAGTAGTGCTGAATTTTGATGATGTTATAAACATATTAGGAAAAATGTACGTAGTAATTGCTCCGCTTCTTCTTGGAGCCATTATAGCATTTATTTTGAATATTTTAGTTGTTTTTTATGAGAAAATATATTTTCCAAAGAGCAAAAATAATTTTATTAATAAGTCTAGGAGAGGAGTCTGCATTCTTCTTTCACTTTTAACAATTATAATGGTTATTATATTTTTCCTGAATATTGTAATTCCTCAAATTGCCCAATTTATTACATTGTTGATAAAAGGCTTCCCTACGGTTTATGACAAGGCTGTAGAGTGGGTGCTGGAACATTCAGATGATATACCATTGTTGCAGCAAAGAGTTAAAGATTTGAACATGAATGGTGAAGAAGTACTAAAGAAGAGCTTGGAGCTGCTAGGTAATTGGACATTAGGAACTGTTACATTTGTTGGTTCTGCATTTGGAGCTATAGTAAATTTAATTTTAGCAATAACATTCAGTATTTACATTTTAGCAAGCAAGGAAGATTTGAAAAATAAATCTGATAAATTATTAAAAGCATTTATGAAAGATAATAAAAGAAAAAGATTATATGAAATTCTTAAAACAGCAAATGAGACGTTTTCAAGCTACATTATAGGACAGTGCAAGGAAGCTGTTATATTAGGATTTCTTTGCACACTTGGTATGGTAATTTTAAGATTCCCATATGCAAATGTTATAGGTCCTGTAATTGGAATGACTGCACTTATCCCTATGGTTGGAGCATATATAGGTGCTGCTTTAGGTTTTCTTCTTATAATAACAATTGATTTTCTGCAAGCAATATTATTCCTTGTATTTATTGTAGTATTGCAGCAGGTAGAAGGAAATCTTATTTATCCAAAGGTTGTTGGAAGCAGCATAGGGCTTCCGGGAATATGGGTATTTGCAGCTGTTATAGCTGGAGGTGGATTAGCTGGAATTGCAGGCATATTGTTTGGAGTACCCTTGATTGCAACAATTTACAAGCTGTTGAGCAAATCAGTAAATGATAGATTAGTTGAAATAAAAAAATAAAAATAAAAATTAAATTGAGAGGTCGCAATGGAAGAAAAGAAAAAATGCAATACAATAGATGAATACATAGCAAATTATTCTCCTGAAGTACAGGAAGTTCTTAAAAATTTAAGAAAGTTTATAAAAGAATGTGCTCCTGAAGCAACTGAAAGAATCAGTTGGGATATGCCAACATTTCATATTCATGGATTTAATTTAGTGCACTTTGCAGTTAACAAAGGCTATATAGGGCTTTATCCGGCTGATACAGGAGTAGCTGCTTTTAAGGATGAATTGACTGAGTATAAAACTACTAAAGGCTCAATACATTTACCATTAAATAAACCAATGCCATATGACTTAATTAAAAAAATTGTGGAATACAGAGTTATAGAAAATAAGAGATATGCAGATGAAAAGTTATTAAAGAAAAAGCAAAAGCAATAAAAATAGGGCTGTTGCATTTGTGAATATTATCATGTCATTCTGAGAGCTTTAGCTCGAAGAATCTCATAATTTCAACAAATGAGATCCTTCGCTGACGGCGGATGACATAAATATGCTCTATGCAACATCCACATTTGATTTAAATTGTTAAAAGTATCACTGGATTTTATTTATTCATTCTATTTAAAATTTCAAGCGCCTTGTCATGTGAAATTGGCTTACTGAATAAAAAGCCCTGAATAATATCGCAGTTATTAGTTTCTAAATATTCTTTTTGCTCTTGAAGCTCAACTCCTTCAGCTACAGTATTTAATCCCATTTTATGTACAAATGATATTATATCACCAGTAATTACTTCGCTTGGGTTAGATGTAATCAAACTATCTATGAAAAGTTTATCAATTTTTATAGTATCTATATGCAGTTCTTTTATACGATCAAGAGATGAATAGCCTGTGCCAAAGTCGTCTAAGGATATTTTAATGCCAGCCTCTTTTAATTTAAGAAGGTTAATGTTTACTATGTCAAAGTTATCCATAAACACAGACTCTGTTAATTCAAGCTCTAAATAATTTGGATCTATTCCTGTTTCCTCGATAATTTTCATGACGTTATCATAAAAATCTTCTCTTAATATTTGAATTGTGGATACATTTACTGCCACAGTCACATTTTTGAATTCTTGCTTTTCAATGCATTTAATTAAAGTGCACGCTTTTCTCAACAGCATTAATCCAAGTTGTAAAATTAAATTCCTTTTTTCGGCAATATCAATAAACTCAGCTGGAGATATTTGTCCTAATTTTTCAGTCTTCATGCGAGCCAATCCTTCAAATCCTGAAATTTTATTGGTTCTTAATTCTAACTGCGGCTGATATTCCAAGTATATTATATTGTTATCTTTATAATCTATAAATTTTCTGATCTCACTTTCAATATAGTTTTCTCTTAAAATTTTTTGCTCCATTACATTATTAAAAAATTTATATATACTTCCATCTGTAAAATCACTGTTTGCAGCTATTTCAACATTTTTCAAAATTTTGTCAGTATCTTTATATGAATTGTCAATTTCAATAATTCCTATTTTTGCATTTATATTATTATGAATATGTAGATCATTAATCGTTGATTCAAAAAATGAATTAATTTTATTGCAGATTTCAATTAGATATTCTTTGCTTTTGTAGTTCTCTATGTATATTACAAATTGGTTTCCGGCAACTCTAAACAGCTTTTCTTTATTAGTAATTAATTTATTAATTTTTTGTGAAATTTCTTTAAAAATAATTTCGCCTTGTTCAAGTCCATATGTTAAATATATTAATTTAAAATTAATTATATCAACTAATATAATTGCTTTATTTATAGATTTTATATTAATTGTATCTTTTAGAAATTCATTAAGGTAATGTTTGTTTGGTAATCCTGTTAAAGAGTCGAAGTACACAAGTTGAAAAAGCTTATTGTTTCTTTCATTAATATTAACAAGCATTAATGCTATTATTGTAAATATTAACATTAATATTACAACACCAGCTATTGAACCCAATTTTATCAATTGCAAAGTATCACTTAATGAATATGCTATAGCTAAAGTTCCTATCTTATTATTGTCATATATAACAGGAAGCAAAATTTCATAAGCATCTTCATTTCCATATTTTGTTTTATTGAAATATTCTTTATTTTGATTTATTGAATATATTTTTGATTCATCAAGTATAAATTCATAATTGTCATCAACATGGTTGTATTCAGTCATATTTAATGAATTATCAATAAAATGTGCACAGATAATATATGAGAATTCATTTAACTCTTTTAATAAGTTTTGTATCTCAAATGCTTCTATTAAATTGTAATATTTCTCTGCCATGATGCCGATTTGAACAAAACATCCATCATTGGCCTTATAATATCCGTATTTATAATAGACATCCGAAAGGGTATCCTTTCGGATGTCTTCTAGCCATATTTTTTTGTGACTTTTCATAAAATAATAGGTAGGATGTTCTTCAAATGTTTTCCAGCCTATATGTTCAAAATTATTAGAATTATAAATTTCCCCATACTTGTTAAAAATATTTATTTCATCTATATTATATTCATATGCAATTTTAATGAGCTCATTGACATTTGAATTATGATGATGGGTAGTGATTGCCTTAACTGCAAGCTCCAGCTTTGCATCAAGTAAATTATTGATGGTATCTAATGATTCAGTTGCATCTGCTATTCTTTTTACGTAATTTCTTGAGATGCTTATAGAAGTATTTTCTATGTCATTAATAAAGAAATTATTTATTAGTTGCAGTAAAAAGTTTACTGATGCAACAAATGCTATAAATATAATAATAAATGTAATTATAAATATTTTTTGCATTACGAACTTGTCTTTATATTTACGAATATGCATTAGAGCCTCCAGATAAACTTTTTAATAACGTTATAAAAATTTTATCAAATATTACAAAATTCGTCAACATGTTGTGATAAATTCTACAATTATTTATAAAAAAAATAACCTGGCAAATAGTTGTCAGGTTATTTTTATTAAATTAGCTACTCATTTTCATACAACAATTCATATTGATTATTTGAACATTCTTTGTAAATACGCTCAATTTCAGGTTCCACCAGGTTATCCGGATTTTCTGCGTAAGTTAATTTTGCGCAAATGCCGCAGCTAGAGCTTAGTTTTCTGGGAACAGGCTGTAAGGAGCACGGAATACTAAGTTTCCTCATTTTACTTTCAAATTTTAGTGCTCCGGACTGAGTATGAAAAACTATTGTATATTTCATTTTGTTCCTCTTACAATAAATATATCATCCATTTCTTCAAATTCGACATTGAATCCATTGCTTGAAAGATATTTTTTTACATTTGTTTTTGAAGTATTATTGTCCGTTAATACTTCTATTTCATGGACATCGAGATTATTACCTAAAGCTTTTTTTGTCATTAAAACCGGTTGTGGACAAGAAGTTCCGCATGTATCTACTCTCATTTTTACACCTCTTAACTATTTTTTTTAATTAAATCGGAGTTTGCAATTGAAAGAACTATTAAAAATACCAGACAAATTATAACTGCAATTTGCCCATTTGCTGTTGGTCCTTTTCCGCTTGAAGCAAGTGCAAAGTTATGAGCAATAGCTGCACCAACTATCATTCCAAATACGGTTACAGCTGAATCTGAATTTCCTTCGCCTGAAAGTATAAGCTGTCTTAAAGGGCAACCGCCCAACATCACAGAACCCCATCCAACCAATAACATTCCTAGGAAGTTCCAGAGTCCGTCTGTGTGTGCCACAGGTTGTTCTGTAAATCCCAGTTTAAAATAGCCTAATGCAATATTTCCTATTGCAACTACTGCTATAATTGTTAAAAAACCAAGCAATAAATAATTTTGTTTAAACATTATTTGATCTCTTATACCGCCTACCATGCAAAGTCTTGTTTTTTGTGCCAATGCTCCAACTATTAAACCGCATACAAGTGCTATTGCAATTGGTGCATGTTGACTTGCTGGTCCTTCTTTGCTGAAAAATATGAAGGCAGGAGCTATTATTAAAAGTGCAAAAAGTCCAATTGCTGCTATTGGCATTACATAACCGTCAAATGTTGAGGTTTTATAATTTCTTTTTAGCGAGAAGCCCTTGTTTAAAAATATAATTCCAATACCTATCCCAGTTGTGAAGCCTACTAATCCTACAATAGCATTTAAATCTCCGCCACCTATTCTTAATACCATTCTAAGTGGGCATCCCAAGAACATTAAGGCGCCTATCATTACTGCAATACCTAAAAAGAATCTTGTTATAGGTGATGAACCACCCTTTGATTGAAATTCCTTGCCTGCAAAGGACATAATAAATGCGCCTAAAATTAGTCCTATGATTTCAGGTCTTATGTATTGAACGATTTCTGCCCTATGTAACCCTAAGGCACCTGCGATATCTCTTTCAAAACATGCAATGCAAAACCCCATATTTTTTGGGTTACCAAGAGCTACTAGAACAATTGCAATAATTCCAACTATTGCTCCTGTAAAGACTATACCTTTTTTGCTTTCAAAAAAAGGTATTTTCTCATCTTGTAATACTTTTTCTTTTTCCATATCTTCCTCCTAATATGTCCAATATTTGTATTATATTTCACAAACTATAGGAAGTAAAATAGAAATAAGTTTAAAGTTTTAGTGATTATATAACAAATATTTATATTATAGGATTAAAATGTAGATTATGAATATCTGTGTGAATATTGGATTTATGAGTTGAATTCCAATTAAAATTATAATATATTTATATAGTAGATTAAATTTTATTTAAACAGGCTAGGGGCGATTTTTTGGGGATGATTTCAAAAGTTTTAACTGGGGTGACCCATTTGAGTATAAATTGAATAAAGAAAAATATTGCTATTTAACCTTAGTTATTAAATTTGATTTTGATTTTATGAAATTAATAAACTTTTGAATATTGAAAAAATAATTTTATAAAGATATAATAAACAATCATCACTAAAGAGAGGTGAATATATTGCAGCCGGATTTAATTAAAGCAAGAGAAAATTTACGAGGCAAGTTATTAAATAATGCGGAACTAGTAATAAGAGAAGTATTAAAAGAAAATTTGAATGACCTGATAGAAATTGGTTTGTTTGGAAGTGTAGCCAAGGATAAGTTTACCTGCAATAGTGATACCGATATTTATCTTCTCTTTGAAAATAAAGTTCCTGATAGAATAGTAAAAGGAAGATTGCGTTCTATAGCAGAAGAATATAATTGCGATATTGTGTTTGTTACTTTAAATGAATTTCAAGAAGAAAGTTTGTTGGCAAAAAATATTTTAGAAGATAGAATAATTTTGTGGAGGAATGCTCATGATTCAGAATGATTATTATCATATAGCAATGAATGATTTAGAATATTTAAATGCAGTAAAACATTTACCATATTACAATCAGCATTGTATATCTTGTCAGCAAATAGGTGAGAAACTTTTAAAACACATAATATCATTATCTTATGTGGATGATGACAAAGATAAAATATTAAAGTCACATTCTTTGAGAACAATTTATCGCGCTATACATAAATATATGCCTTCATTAATCCTTCACGAAGAAGAGTTAGCAAATCTAACAGACTATTATTTTGATGCAAAGTATCTCGGCAATGATTTTTTTACAGCAAATCAAGATGATTTTAACAAGTGCTATTCTTCATTATTAAAAATAGTTGAAGAAATTAATAAATTATTATGAAAGTTTGTAAAAGAACGGATCCTTGATAATGCGTTGAAAAATAAAAGATTCGTTCTTTTAATGCTTGCTATTAAAATGCAAAATCTACTGTTACATTTGCTTCAATTATTATGTTGCCTGACATAATTGGTGTTGTTGCAGCAAGTTCTTGCCTGAAATACGGTTGTATTGGTGAGGTGCTGTTTTCGATAATTTTAATTGGAACAGGCTGAGTTGAAGAGTTTAAATTCATGGCTACTGAATTTGCCTTTTCTATTGCGTTCATAACAGCTATGTTAAGAGCTTGCTGATAATAATATTCTCTGTTTGATACATCAAAAGAAATCAATTCAACAACATTTGCCCCCATATTAACTGCCATGTCTACTATATTTCCAACCCTATCTAGATTTGCTGTTTTAATTTCAAGAATATTTCTTACAGAATATCCTCTGTCTATTTGTCTTCCCTCTTCATAATCATATACTTTGTTTATTGAATATTGAATTGTCTTAATATCACTAACTCCCATGCGCTGAAGAGCCTGGATAATAGATTGAGTTATTTGTGCATTTTCTGCCTGAATATTAACTAGATTTTCTCCTCGGGTTTCTACACCTAAATGAATAACTGCGATATTTGGAACTGCAGTTATCTGCCCCTGTCCTGTCATTGTCATAGTCCTGTTATGTAGGTTGTTGTTATCAGAATAATATTTTGACATGTTAGCCACCTTTCAAATATAATTTTTAATTTATTATATGAATCAAATCCCAGATTGTAACTTTTAGCAAGAATATATATTATTTTTATCAAGTTGCTGAAAAGATGATGTATTTATGTTAAAATTATACTGAATGAGAAGGGAGTGTTCAAATGAATAATATAAAAAATTCAAGGATTTCAATGAAGAAGACAAAAATGAATAAAAATTTTACAAAAATTATAATAAATTAATATTGACAAGCTTTCTGACTTCTGTTAAAATCCATAACAATACAAAAAATAAAAGCTGTGATGGAGAAAAAACTTTTCAAATGACAAGTTACAGAGAGTCGGCGGTGCTGAAAGCCGATACTGTCTTGAAAACACACTCGCTCCTGAGCTGATTTTCTGAAAATAGTAGGAAAATACGCTGCCCCGTTAAAGGCTAAGATTTGTCAGAATCTGATGAGTGGTTTTCTTTTGGTATTTTCGTATACTTATTTATAGAAAACAATATGGGTGGTACCGCGGATAATATCCGTCCCTGGGAGTATTTATACTTTCATGGACGGATTTTTTATTTTCCAAAAAGGTCAAATCATTGTTAGGTTCTATTTCAACTAAAAAATAAAAGAATTGGAGGATTGAAATGGAAAAGATTATTAAAATTTTTGACACCACATTAAGAGACGGTGAGCAATCACCAGGCTGCAGCATGAATATTAAAGAAAAAATAGAAATGGCACAGCAGCTTGAACACATGAATGTGGATATTATTGAAGCAGGATTTGCAGCAGCATCTCCCGGAGATTTGTTATCTATTCAAGAAATTTCAAAAAATGTAACGAATTGTACAGTAGCAAGCCTAGCTCGTTCCAACAAGGAAGATATTGACAAAGCATGGGAAAGTTTAAAATTTGCAGTAAAACCAAGAATTCATGTTTTCTTGGCAACATCGCCCATACACATGGAGTACAAATTGAAAATGACTCCAGATGAAGTATTAGAAATAACAGAAGAAATGGTTACTTATGCAAAATCAAAATGCAATGACATTGAATTTTCCTGCGAAGACGCTACAAGAAGCGATTTGGATTTTATTTCAGAAGTTATAAACATAGCTATAAAATCTGGAGCAACTACAATAAATATTCCTGATACCGTAGGCTACTCAACACCTGATGAATACTACAGCTTTATAACTTCAATCATCGAAAAATGCCCGGCTCTTAAGAATGTTGACATTTCTACACATTGCCATAATGATTTAGGGCTGGGAGTTGCAAATACACTGGCTGCAATAAAAGCTGGTGCTACCCAGGTAGAATGCACAATAAACGGCATCGGAGAAAGAGCAGGCAATGCTGCATTAGAAGAAATAGTAATGGCACTGAAAACAAGAAGGGATATCTTGAAAGCAGATACGAGAATAGATACAAAACAAATAATGAGAAGCAGCAATTTGTTAACTAGAATTACAGGTATCAAGGTACAGCCAAACAAATCAATAGTGGGAGCAAATGCTTTTTCTCATGAATCGGGAATCCATCAGCACGGTGTGATGAACAATAAGGAAACATACGAAATATTAACCCCCGAATCAATAGGACTTGAAACAAATAAATTAGTCCTTGGAAAGCATTCAGGAAGACATGCCTTCAATGGCAAATTAAAACAATTAGGCTATCATTTAAACAAAGAAGAACTAGATGAAGCTTTTGCAAGGTTCAAGGAGCTGGCTGATAAAAAGAAAAATGTGTATGAAAAGGACATTGAAGCATTAGTTTCAAACAACAAAATGATGTATGTAAATCAACAAGCAAATTAGGAGGATACTAAAATGGGTATGACGATGACACAAAAAATACTTGCAGCACATTCAGGATTAAAAGAAGTGAAGGCAGGACAGTTTATTGAAATAAAACTTGACTTGGTACTGGGCAATGATATTACAACTCCTGTTGCCATTACAGAGTTTGAAAAAATGGGAGCCACAAAAGTATATGACAAGGATAAAGTGATAGTTGTGCTTGATCATTTCGTTCCAAACAAGGACATTAAATCAGCAGAACAGTGCAAGGTTTCTAGAACATTTTGTAAAGCACAAAATATATCTAATTTCTTTGATGTTGGGCAAATGGGAATTGAACATGCGCTGTTGCCTGAAAAAGGATTGGTGGTTGCTGGAGACACTTGCATAGGTGCAGACTCACACACCTGCACATATGGAGCATTAGGAGCTTTCTCAACAGGAATTGGTTCAACAGATATGGCTGCAGGCATGGCAACTGGTGAGGTATGGCTTAAGGTACCTCCAGCAATTAAGTTTAATATAACGGGAAAACCAAATAAATATGTAAGCGGTAAGGATGTTATTCTTTATATAATAGGCAAAATCGGAGTTGACGGCGCATTGTACAAATCAATGGAATTTACCGGAGATGGCATTAAGCATTTGTCAATGGATGATAGATTCACCATTGCAAACATGGCAATTGAAGCAGGCGGTAAAAACGGAATATTCCCTGTTGATGAAAAAACCATCGAATATATGAAGGAGCATTCCACAAAAGAATATAAAGTTTACGAAGCAGATGAAGACGCAGAATATGACGAAATAATCAATATTGATTTAAATACATTGAAACCAACAATAGCATTCCCTCATCTTCCTGAAAACACAAGAGCCATAGATGAGGTTGGTGACGTAAAAATCGATCAGGTTGTTATAGGCTCCTGCACAAATGGCAGAATAGAGGATATGAGAATTGCTGCTGAAATATTAAAAGGACGCAAGGTTAACCCGGATGTGAGAACAATAATTATTCCGGCAACTCAAGCAATTTACAAGCAATGCATTACAGAAGGATTGGCTGAAATATTTATCGATGCAGGAGCAATTATAAGCACTCCTACATGCGGACCATGTCTGGGAGGTTACATGGGAATATTAGCTGATGGAGAAAAAGCAGTTACAACAACAAACAGAAACTTCGTTGGACGTATGGGACACACAGGCTCTGAAATATACCTTGCAAGTCCTGCTGTGGCGGCAGCAACAGCAATTAAAGGCAAAATTGCAGACCCTAATGAATTGAATAATAAATAATCTGGAGGATATAGAAATGAATGCACAAGGGAAAGTATTTAAATATGGAAATGATATTGATACAGATGTAATTATACCGGCAAGATATTTAAATGTGGCTGATGCTAAGGAGTTGGCAAAGCATTGTATGGAAGATATAGATGAAAATTTTGTAAAACAAGTGAAGGATGGAGATATCATTGTTGCACAGAAAAACTTCGGCTGCGGTTCATCAAGGGAACATGCCCCTCTTGCAATAAAAGCATCTGGAGTATCCTGTGTTATAGCTAAAAGCTATGCTAGAATTTTTTATAGAAATGCATTTAACATAGGACTTCCAATCCTTGTTTGCGATGAAGCGGAAGAAAAAATCCAAGCGGGGGATGAGGTTGCAGTGGACTTTAAAAACGGAATCATAACCAATATCACTAAAAATGAAACATATCAGGCAGAGCCGTTCCCTGAATTTATCCAGCAGATAATCAGCTGCGACGGACTTGTGGGATATGTGCAAAATAAATTTAAAAACAGACAATAGGAGAAATTCATGAATTATAAAATAGCAGTTATAAAAGGAGATGGCATAGGCCCTGAAATAGTTGACGAAGCCATTAAGGTTTTAAATAAAATAGGTGAAAAATTCAACCATTCATTCGAATATACAGAAGCTCTTGCAGGAGGAGCTGCAATAGATGCAACAGGAGTGCCGCTGCCTGATGAAACCTTGGATATATGCAAGAGAAGCGATGCCCTTTTGTTTGGAGCAGTAGGCGGACCAAAATGGGACAGCATGCCAAGCAATTTAAGACCTGAAAAAGGACTTCTAGCATTGAGAAAGGGGCTTAATCTATATACAAACATTCGCCCTGCAATAATGTTTGATGAATTAAAAGATGCATGCCCTCTGAGACCTGATATTGTAGAGGGAGGACTTGACATAGTAATTTTAAGAGAATTAACAGGCGGAATTTATTTCGGTAAGAAATTCACAGAAGGAGATTATTCCTGCGATTGCATGGAATACTCAAAATATGAAATTGAACGTATTGCAGAACAAGCATTTAAAATTGCTCAAACAAGAAATAGACGAGTCACAAGTGTTGATAAATCAAATGTTTTGGAAACATCAAGGCTTTGGAGAAAAACAGTGGAGGAAGTTTCTAAAAAATATCCTGATGTCAAGTTAAGCCATATATATGTTGACAATGCAGCAATGCAGCTGGTTACAAACCCAAAGCAATTTGATGTAATAGTTACGGAAAACATGTTTGGAGATATTTTGTCTGATGAAGCAAGCGTCATAACTGGCTCCATAGGCATGCTTCCTTCAGCATCCTTAGGAGACAATAACTATGGAATGTATGAGCCTATCCATGGCTCTGCTCCTGATATTGCCGGTCAAGGAAAAGCAAATCCTATTGCAACAATTATTTCTGTTTCAATGATGTTAAAGTACACCTTGAAGCTTTATGAGGAAGCGGATGCAGTTGAAAATGCGGTTAAAAAAGCGTTAAAGGCTGGTTTTAGAACTGCTGACATAGCTAAAAAAGGAGAAAATGCAGTAAGCACAAAGGCAATGGGTGCGGTTATAACAGCTAACATATAAACAATAAATAAAATATGAAATATGCGGAATTTTTAATTCCGCTTTTTTTATTGAAACAACAAGGTGTTCTTATTATTAATAATATCTTTTTAATTAAGTTTTAATCTAATTTTAACTATGAAATAAATAAAATGCTTTATAATGATGATTTATACCACATAAATTAATGTTTTATAAGAATTTATGCGCCATAATTGGATAAAATTATTGCATACAATCAATAATTATATTATATTGTAATAAAAATACATACATCGGAGGAAAAAGATGAAATTTTTGTGGACTACAATTTTAGTTAAGGATTTTGCTGAACAGTTTTAATTCTTAACCTCTCCTATACTAGAATGACATTAGGATATATTGGAAGGCGGAGACATGAGTTAATGGATATAATTAAAAAACATTTAAACAAGCTTGAAAAAAAGGAACAAAAAATTCTTAACAAAAAACAAAA
Organism: Sedimentibacter sp.; assembly: GCA_050173715.1. Lineage (GTDB taxonomy): Bacteria > Bacillota > Clostridia > Tissierellales > Sedimentibacteraceae > Sedimentibacter. The sequence goes on along the minus strand of JBFXKO010000012.1, from coordinate 48,048 downwards.
TATTATTGAGGAAAAGTTAGAGCCTATAGTGAATAAGGTGGAGTCAAAGGTTCCTGAATCATTGAAAAACTCATTGGATAAGGCATTCTTCAAAGCATTTGAGATAATTTTTCAAAACGGAACCAAGTATATTGAAAAATTGTACAATAAAAATAAAATCCAAATTAATCATAACGTCAACGAGTATAAAGTAAACAGAAATTTAAACACTTGGACTCTTAACAAAATCGATAAGCATGCCAAGAAAAGCAATTTACTAAATACATCAATTTCAACCATAGAAGGAGCAGGTATGGGTCTGTTGGGCATGGGACTTCCAGACATACCCCTGTTCACAGCTATGATTTTAAAAACAATTTATGAAATTTCATTAAGCTATGGATTTTTGTATGAGCTTGAAGAAGAAAAAGTATATATATTAAATTTAATCAATGCAGCGCTTACTAAGGACGAAGCTCAGCGTAAATATAACCATAAGGTTGATTTGTTGGGAGATAAAATTGATAATCACATACAGTTTAATTATGATTTAAATAAAGAAATAATCAACACATCAAAAGTTTTATCAGATTCAATGCTCACATCAAAATTCGTGCAGGGCATACCTGTGGTCGGTGTGGTGGGAAGCATTGCAAATTATAAAATAATAAATAAAATAAGCAGGTACAGCACCATAAAATATAAGAAAAGATATTTGAGCAATAAGAAGTAAAGTGGGGATAAAATGTTACGAATTGCTATATGCGATGATGAAAAGGTTATATGCCAACAGTTAGAGGACATATTATGTGAAATAAGCGAGAACATCCATCAAGAAATTGAAACTGAGGTATATTATTCAGGAGAAGAGCTATGTAATTTTTTATATAATGGTAATAGTTACAATATTATATTTCTTGATATTGAATTGTGCGAAATAAATGGGGTTGAGGTTGGGAAAAAAATTAGAAATGAATTAAATGATGAGTATACTCAAATAGTTTATATTTCCAGCAAAGAAAGCTATGCTATGGAACTTTTTGAAGTGAGGCCGCTTAATTTTTTAATAAAGCCTTTCAGCAAGGAAAAAATTGAATCAGTATTATTAAAAGCGATAAAACTGTTAGACAAGGGAAATCACTTTTTTGAATATAAGAACGGTAATATTACCTTTAGTGTGAAAATAAACGATATATTATACTTTGAAAGCAATGGGCGCAAGGTTGACATTGTATTATCAGATGAAACAAAAAGCTTTTACGGAAAATTATCAACAGTTGAAGAGCAATTAAGCAATCAGGATTTTGTTATGATACATAAATCCTATTTAATTAATTTTAATTTTTGTATAGAATACACCTATGAATATGTGAAAATGTCTAATCAGGAAATTTTAACAATAAGTCAAAACAACCGTAAAGCTGTCCGTGAAAAACTTATGCAAAGAAAGCTGAGGATGCGTCATGACAAATAACGTCATTGCAGTCTATCTGATAACTTCTGCCTTCGGCACCTATATTATTTACAGATATATGAAGATTTTTTTTGACTGCAATGAAACTGACAGAAAAATTGAAGTTGCTTCATATATACTGTATTATTTTGTTATGGGTTTTTTATTCTTAGAATTTAACAATCCCAAAGTTAATGTTGTAGCCAACTTAATTATGTTTTACTTGCTCACATATAACTATGAAGCAACCATAAAGAGAAGAGTGTTAGCAACAATTTCAATTTATATGGTTCTCATGACAATTGAGTCAGTTGTAGTTCTGGTAATGAGGTACTTTAACATAGACATATTATCTAAAAATTCAGATTTAGTAATAATTGCAGGACTTATAACTATAAAAATAGTAACTTACAATGTTATGCTGTTTTTATCAAACTTTAAATTAGTCAAAAATGATGTAAAGGTATCGTCTCTTCATTGGCTATCGATATTTGTAATACCGGCAGGCACATTAATCTTGGCTCTCATGCTTGTTTTGAAAGTACAATCAGAAAATTTGACAGCAATCCTTATCAGCATTGTAATAATGTTTGTTATAAATGTATTTGTATTTTATTTGTATGATGTCCTTATGAAGTCTTATGACGAAAAAATGGAGAAAGCACTTCTGTTGCAGCAAAACAACGCATATTCAAAACAACTTGAAATAATTAAGCAGTCACAGGAAAGCTTAAAGGTTTTTAGGCATGATGTGAAAAATCATGTTCTGTCGCTTAAGACACTTATTGAAAACAATGACAATAAAGGAGCTGCTAATTACCTGGAAAGTGTTTTTGACTGTATAGATAATTCAAATGAATTTTCAAAGTCAGGAAATTCTGAAATTGACAGCATATTAAATTACAAGCTTAATGAAGCAGTTTCTTTTGGAATGAAAACAAATATTAGTATTAATGTTCCTGAAAAGCTTAATATAAGGCCGTTTGATTTAAGCGTTGTGCTGGGAAATCTACTTGACAATGCCATTGAAGCAGCACGGTGTTGTGAAGAAAAGTTGATTAAAATATCTGTCGAACTGGATAGAAACGTTTTGTATATAAGTGTTTCGAATTCTTTTAAGGGTAAATTAAATTATAAAGAGAATAAGCTTATAACAACAAAGGTAGATAAAGAAAGACATGGCATGGGATTAAGCAGCGTGCAGCAATCATTGGAAAAATATAACGGTGCAATGGAAATACACCATAAAGAAAATATGTTTTATGTTGATGTGCTTATCTACAATCAAGTTTATGAAGTTAAAACATATTAATTTTTACATGGAAACATATTAATTATTACAAATCTCGGCGCTAATTCAATTTTTATGTTATTATTCTGATAATATTTTGTGTATAGCAATGGAGGACTACCTTGAATTTAGACAACTATTTTAAAAAAGTGTATACCGTCGCCTTCAGACTTACCGGCGATGAAAATAAAGCTGCTAATTTAGCTTACAATGCAATTAGCAGTAGTTACTATACTCTAAATGTAGGTGATAAAGTAGACTCTAACATGCTTAACAACACAGCTAAGGAAGTATGCAGATTGTTTTTAACAGAATCTGATAAGGGAAACGAAATATTTAGAAGATTTGAAAACAAAACATTTGATGATTCTTTTCAAGAAGCATTGATGTCTCTTAATCCGCTTTGCAGGACAATGATTGTTTGGAGAGATGTGCTTGGCAGAAATTTAGTAGAAATGAATATAACAAAACATACCAAGCAGGAACTTTACTTAGAACTTAATAACGCTCGAAGGCTTATGAAAAATTTTTTAAATGAGTCCTACATAAATGAAACAGGAGCTTAAAATATGAGGGAAGGTTTGAAATCGTTGAATGACGGGCAAAGCCCTTATTGAATGAGTTTTATTTTAATTGTTATAACTTGCTGCTTTGGCTGTCTGTTTATTAAATAGACAGCCTGAGTTATGTAATATAGAAATTAATAATAAAAATTAAAAAATTTAATGAAAAATTAAGCTTACAATAATGTAAGGTTATGAATCAAAGTGTAAGGTAAAGTTATGGAAATAAAATTCCTTTGTCAGTATATTAAAATTGAATGCATTTTAAAATTGGGAGAGTATTATGAAAAATATTTTTAAGAAGGATGTATTGTTTCAATTTTTAATTGAATCTGCCACATTGTCAGCTATAGGAGGCATTGTTGGAACCATGTTTGGAATTGGATTAGTCATGATTGGAGGAAGCATTATTTCTCTTCCTATAGTTGTGAATCCTGCATCAATAGTAATAGCAGTAGCATTTTCTATGATTATAGGAGTGTTTTTTGGTATTATCCTGCTAAGAAGGCTGCAAAATCAGATCCAATTGATGCTTTGCGGTATGAATAGCAATATTTATCAAGAAAGGGTATTAATAGAATTCTGCCCTGCAGTGATAAAAATGAGTCGTTTAAAAGAATAAGAATGCAGTTTTAGAATAAATATATATTTATTCATAAAAGTGAAAAAATATTTGACAATGCCTTCAAGAAGTGCTAATATACGTTTATGTAAAAAAAGAGAACAAAAATTTTGGAGGCAGAAAATGAAAAAAATAATATCTATTTTATTAATTATGACAATGATTTTTGCATTATTTACAGGATGCAGCTCTAATTCAAATCAAGAGCAGCCAGCTGATAACAATACGAATCAAGCACCGGCAGAGCAAGCAAACAATGAAGAAGATAATACAATAGTAATGTATACAAATGCAGAATTTGCTCCTTTCGAATATTTTGAAGGGGAAAAAGTTGTTGGTGTTGATGCTGACATAGCTCAGGAAATTGCAAAAGATTTAGGAAAGGAAGTTGTTATTGAGCATATTGATTTCGACAGCTTGATTCCATCTCTTGTAGCAGGAAAAGCAGATTTTGTTGCAGCAGGAATGACAATTACTCCTGAAAGAGAAGAATCAATAGATTTTTCAATACCATATGTTGAATCAATTCAAAATATTATTTCAACAAAAGATGCTGAGCTTAAATCTATGGAAGATTTAAAAGGCAAGAAAATAGGAGTTCAATTGGGAACAACCGGTGATCTTGCAGTAACAGATGCAATCAATTTAGAAGATGGAGCTTTATATAATTCAGGAGCTGAGGTTAAAACTTATGGAAATGCATTGGAAGCATCTCAGGACTTATTGACAGGAAGAATTGATGCAGTTGTTATTGATAAGCTTCCTGCAGAAGAAATAGTAAAAAATAACGTTGATAAGCTTGTAACAGCTAAGTTCGGAGAAATAAGCGAAGCATATGGCATAGCAGTGGAGCAAGGAAACACCGAACTTCTTGAATCTATAAACGCAACTCTTCAAAGACTTTTAGATGAAGGAAAAATTGAAGAATTTATAGGCAATCATTCAAAGTAAGATAGTAAGATGAGTTATAAAAGGCGATCTGCTTACAGCAACATCGCCTTTTGTTTTAATGTTGTGGAGGAATAATGGAACAAATCATAATAAATTTAAAAAATATATACGGGCAATTTATAATAAGTTTTAGCAGGACATTTATTGAAGAAGGAAGATATAAATTATTTTTTACGGGTATTAAAAATACAATTATAATTGCCTTTTTTGCAACTTTAATAGGAATTATAATAGGACTTTTGGTTGCAATAATAAGATATAGTGCTAAAAACAACAAGAAGCTTTTCATATTTGATTTAATTTGCAACGTTTATGTTTCAGTGATAAGGGGAACTCCTGTCGTTGTACAACTTTTGATAATGTACTATACAATTTTTGCGAACTTAGACAATTCAGTCTTTATTGCAATTATGACATTTGGCATAAATTCAGGAGCATATGTAGCCGAAATTGCTCGTGCAGGAATTGAATCAGTAGATAAGGGTCAAATGGAAGCAGGATTATCTTTGGGATTAAACAGCAGCAAAACAATGTTTTTAATAATCTTGCCACAGGCAATAAAAAATATTTTACCGGCACTTGGAAATGAATTTATTGCTCTTTTAAAGGAAACCTCCGTTGTAGGATTCGTTCCGGTTATAGATTTAACTAATGCAGGGAATATAATAAGAAGCAGGACATTTGACCCGTTTTTTTCATTGTATTCTGTTGCAATATGCTACCTCATAATGGTTCTTGGTTTGGGAGTTGTGCAAAAAAGACTGGAAAGGAGGCTTTCTCAAAGTGATAGAAATTAAAAATGTAAATAAAAAATTTGGGAACAACCATGTGTTAAAAGATGTGAGTATAAAAGTAAATAAAGGCGATAAAGTTGTTATCATAGGTCCTTCTGGTTCAGGAAAAAGCACATTGTTAAGATGCATGAATCTTCTAGAGGTTCCAAACTCAGGAAACATAATTTTCGAAGGACAAAATATCACAGACAAGAATTGCGACATAAACAAAGTAAGACAAAAGATGGGAATGGTGTTTCAGCTTTTTAATTTGTTTCCTCATTTAACAGTGATGGAAAATATTACTTTGGCTCCAGTTAAGTTGAATCTCCAGTCTAAGGAAGAGGCAGAGAAAAATGCAATAAAGCTTCTTGAAAGAATAGGGCTTGCAGAAAAAAAGAATGAATATCCAAACAAGTTATCAGGAGGGCAAAAGCAAAGAATAGCTATAGTGCGCTCACTGGTCATGAAGCCTGATATAATGTTATTCGATGAACCAACTTCAGCTCTTGACCCGGAAATGATCGGAGAAGTATTAAATTTGATGAAGGAATTGGCCGATGAGGGAATGACTATGGTAGTTGTCACTCATGAGATGGGCTTTGCAAAAAGTGTTGCAAACAGAATTCTTTTTATGGATGAAGGACAAATATTAGAAGAAAACAATCCTATGGATTTCTTTACAAACCCAACCCATGAGAGAGCAAAGGAATTTCTTTCGAAAATTTTATATAACATATAAAAAATCCCGCATTGCGGGATTTTAATATGTTCCTATTGCAATACAACAAGGCTCCGGGTGCTAACATTAATCTCTGATTGCGTTGTGCGGTGTTCTTATTTTTTAGTTACTAACTGTAAATTTACAGGTATCATGCTTTCAACTTTTTCATTGTTTAATATTTTAACTGCTGTTTCAATTCCAAGTGAACCTATTTCTTTTGGAAGCTGTTCAACAGTAGCAGCCATTTCGCCACTTTCTACAGCGGCCTTAGCATCATCAGTAGCATCGAATCCTACAACTAGAATATCTCTTCCTGATGCTTTAATAGCTTCTAAAGCTCCAAGAGCCATCTCATCATTGTGAGCAAATACAGAGTCAATTTCAGACTGTGCCTGCAATATGTTTTCCATAACTGATAATCCTTCAGCTCTGTCAAAGTTAGCAGTTTGCTTTGCAATTACTTTTATATCAGTTCCCTTCAGTGCATCGTTAAAGCCTTGACCTCTGTCTCTTGCAGCAGATGCTCCCGGAATACCTTCAAGCTCTACGACATTGCCCTTGCCTCCTAATAGTTCAACAATGTACTCGCCTGCAAGCTTTCCGCCTGCTATGTTGTCTGAAGCTATGTGAGATACTACTTCACCGCCGTTTGCTCCTCTGTCTAAAGTAATTACAGGAATTTTAGCTTTATTGGCAGCTTCTACAGCACTTTTTACTGCATCTGAATCAGTAGGGTTTATCATAATTACATCTACGCCTTGATTTATTAAGTCTTCTACGTTTGACATTTCTGTTGCTGAGTCATCCTGTGAGTCCAATGTAACAAGTTTAACGCCCAATTCATCAGCCTTAGCTTTTGCGCCTGATTCAAGGTCTACAAAAAACGGGTTGTTCAATGTTGAAATTGCTAAACCGATAGTTTTTACCTCTTCATTAGTAGTTGTAGTTGTTGTGCTGCAACCTGTAAATAAAGATAACAACAATAAAGAAACAACAAGTAAGCTTAAAAATTTTTTCATAAAATCCTCCATTAAATAAAATAATTTTTATTTTATCTTGATAGTTTTTGCTTTCTATCAAGAAGTACAGCAATTAGAATAACAACACCTTTAGCAACATCTTGGTAATAAGATGATACCTGCATTAGGTTTAGAGCATTGTTTAAAACGCCTATTATTAAAGCACCTATTGCAGTTCCTGCTATTGTACCTAATCCTCCAGCCATGCTGGTACCGCCTAAAACAACTGCTGCTATTGCATCAAGTTCATAGCCGACTCCCGCAGTTGGCTGTGCAGAACCTAATCTTGCAGTAATTAAAATTCCGGCTAATGCTGCCATCATACCTGAAACCGAATACACAAATAGTTTAACCTTATTTGTATTAATTCCTGAATACATGGTAGCTTCTTCATTGGAGCCGGTAGCATAAATATATCTACCAATACGAGTGTGATTTAAAATATAATAAGCTATTAAAAATACAAAAATCATTATGTATACAGGAATTGGTATTGGTCCTAAGAACCCTGTTCCAATTTCTCCAAAAGCTTCTGATGCATTTGTACTGCCTGTGCTAATTGGTTTACCTTGTGTAAAAACAAGTATTATTCCTCTTAGGAAGGTGACTGTTCCAAGTGTTGCAATAAACGGTTGCAGTCGACCTGCAGTAATCAAAGTTCCATTTAAAAAACCTATTATAGTTCCTAATACCAGTGTTGCAATTAAAACCATAAAAACATTTATTCCAGATGAAATCATAACAGCAGCTATTGCTCCACAAAATCCTAAGATAGAACCAACAGATAAGTCTATTCCGCCAATTAAAATTGCAAAAGTCATTCCCGTGGCAATTACTGCATTAATGGATGTTTGTCTGAGAACTGTTAAAATATTGCCCCATGTTAAAAACCTGGGATTAATCAATGCAACAACTACAGAAGAGACCAACAGTACAATCAATGGTTTGTTTTTAAGGAGCCGTTTAACTGATTTGTTCATTGTCATACACTTCCTTTCCTACAGCCAGTGTCATAATATCTTCCTGGGTCGCTTTTGGCTTTAAAAACCCTGAAATTTTTCCTTCATGCATTACCATAATTCTATCGCAAATTCCCAATATTTCAGGTATATCAGAAGACACCACTATAATACTCATGCCATCTTCTTTAAATTTATTGATTAAGTCATAAATTTCTTTTCTTGCCCCCACATCAACACCTCTTGTAGGCTCATCCAATATTAAAATTTGAGGCTCGGTAATTAAATTTTTTGCTATGGAAACTTTTTGCTGATTTCCGCCGCTTAAATATTTTAATAATTGATTTATTCCTGATGTCTTGATATATAATTTATCTAGATAACTATTAGCAGCAGCTTCTTCCATTTTTTTATCTATTAAGCCAAGGGAACCTTCAAATTTATTTAATGAAGACAGCGTTATATTTTCTTTTACATTCATTTCAGTAATGATTCCATTAGACTTTCTGTCTTCAGAAACATAAGCAATACCAAGATTTAATGCATCAAGGGGCGACTGAATTTTAACACTAAGACCATTTAAGAAAATATCTCCGCTAAATGGGTATATACCATAAATGGTTCTCATGAGCTCAGTTCTAGAAGAACCCATCAAACCTGCAACCCCTAATGTCTCTCCTTTTCTTAAAGAAAAGGAAATATCCTTGATAAATTTATTTGTAAGATGTTCAACTCGCAATATCTCTGAACCGATTTCTGTTTCAATTCTGGGATATTGTTCATGTAACTTTCTTCCAACCATCATTTCAATTACTTGATCTTCAGTTGTATTATCAATAGGACTTTCGCCAATCAGCTCACCATCTCTTAAAACAGTCACATCGTCGCAGATTTCAAAAATTTCCTGCAACCTGTGTGAAATGTAGACTATGCTTTTTCCATCCTTTTTTAAATCGCGAATAACATCGAATAATTTTTTGGTTTCTGTTTGTGTTAGAGCACCGGTTGGTTCATCCATTATAATAATTTTTGCATCAAGAGACAGAGCCTTTGCTATTTCAACAAGCTGTTGCTTACCAATGCTTATGTCCTTCACAATAGTCCTTGGATTTTCATTTAAGCCTAACTTTTCCAACCAATATTTTGAATTATTAAAAAGTTCATTCCATAAAATTCGTTTTTTGCTAGAAACTGGTTCTCTTCCAAGAAAAATATTTTCACCGATTGAAAGATCTTTTACTAGATTTAGCTCCTGATGTATAATAGCAATTCCTGCTTGTTGTGAAGAATGTGTATCGTTAAAATTAACCAATCTATTATTTAGATAAATTTCGCCTTCGGTCTTTAAATAAACACCGGTCAGTATTTTCATCAAAGTAGATTTGCCGGCACCATTTTCTCCTACAAGTGCCATTACGCTTCCCTTATAAATATTAAAATTTACATTCTTTAATACCTTGATACCAGAGAACTCCTTAGTAATATGATTCATTGATACTGTTATTTCTTTCACTCAATCACCACCTAAAATGATACTCCTGAAATTAGAATTATATTAGCAAAGGATTTATACTCACCTGTTCTTATTATCGCTTTTGAGCCAGCAGTAATTTTCTTGAATTCTGAATGTGGCACATATTCCACTTCAATATTTCTTTTTTCTTCTTTTTCTGTTAATTTAATAATATCAATTATTTCATCATTTAAATTAGGATTCTTTTTTTTAATTTCATCTGCAAGTATAACTTTTTCAATAAAAAGTTCATCTAGCACAGCCTTTAATACCGGTATTAATTCAGGCAAACCTTTATAAACTGCAAGGTCTATTCTTTGAACCTTGTCGGGAACAGGAAGCCCACAATCGCCGATTGTCAACGAATCGGTATGTCCCATTTTGCTTATTACATAAGAAATTTCTGAATTTAAAAGATTTCCTTTTTTCACGGAAACTCCTCCTATTCTTGTTATATTGAATTTCTTTCAATAATTTCTGTTTCCAGAGTTATAGTTTTTAATTTGTTTTTATTATTATTTTTATCATTGCTATTAATGTTTTCTAACAATAGCTCCATGGCTTTATAACCCATTTTGTAATTAGGTTGTCTTATTGTTGTGAGTGCAGGTTCTACCAGTCCTGCCAAATATATATCATCGAATCCCATTACACCAATATCACCAGGAATATTAAGGCCATTTTCTTTTAGTTCCTTTATAGCGCCAATAGCAATAAGGTCATTACCACAAAATATGGCATCAAAATTTTTGTTTTCAGACAGCAATTCATTTACACCGTTTTTACCCCAATCGATTTTATATTCGCCATACTTTACCAATTTGTCATCATATTCTATATTGTTTTCTGCTAAAGCCTTTTTATAGCCATATAATCTATCTAGAGCTGTTCTTGTTTTTAAAGAACCTGATAAAAATGCTATTTTTTTATATCCTTTTTCTATTAAATAAGATACTCCTTTATATGCACCTTCTAAATTATTAACTAAGACTTTTCCGCGAATATTTTCAGAATAAAAGTCCCTGTCGATTAAAATTATGGGAACCTTGCATCTTTCAAGTATTTCAGACATTTTCACACTGTTTGAAGAGTGAGCAATTATTATGCCATCTGCCATTTTTTTAGTCAGAGTTACAATATATTTTTCTTCAACTTCAAGCTTATCATCAGTATTGCAGAATATTATGCTGTAACCTGACTCATTTGCTTTATCTTCTGCGCCCCTTGCAATGCCGGGAAAGAATGGATTTGTTATGTCAGGAAGTATTAATCCAATAATATGTGTTTTTTGAGTTACTAAGCTTCCGGCCATTGCATTTGGTATGTAGTTATATTTTTTTACAACTTCTAAAACCCTCATGCGTGTTGCATTTGTAATGTTTTGATCCTTGTTATTTAAAATCATTGAAACAGTTGCAATGGATACACCTGATTCTTTTGCTATTTCTTTAATTGTTATTTTCATAATATTGTCCTATTTAAACGTTTAACTAAATTATAATACTGAATTATAGAAAAGTCAATCAAAAAAGAAAACGTTGCATCAGTAAAATTAACATAGAATAAATTAAAATATGATATAATAATGAGAATAAATCCCTACTTATGATATAATAAATAGAGTAGGAAGAATTGAAGAATTGAATGGTGAAAAATTATGACAAAAATATCAATCAAAAATCTTGAATATTTTGAAATATTGGATGAAGTAACAAGTAAAAAATATTACGGGTGCAATCAGGAGTGGTATAAAAAGCCGTGGCAAAGGATGGCTGGCTGCGGGCCTACTGTTGCGACTAATATTATATTATATAGCAGAAAAAATATTGGTATCAGTAAAAATGAAAGCTTAATGATTATGAATGAAATGTGGGAGCATGTTACTCCAACAATTAAAGGAGTAAACAGCACAAATATTTTTTATGATGGTCTAGTTTCATACTCTAAAAGCAAGAATAAAAAGCTTTGTTATGACGCTGTAGATGTACCAAAGAAAAAGAAAATGCGCCCATCCTTTGAAAAAGTGGTGGATTTTATAAAATTTTCCTTGAAAAATGATATTCCGCTGGCATTTTTAAATCTCTGCAATGGAGAAGAAGTTTGTCTTGACAAGTGGCATTGGGTTACATTGGTTTCATTGGAATACGAAGAAGATTTAAGCGGCGCTGTCATTGAAATACTTGATGAAGGAATCAAGAAAAATATTGATTTACTTTTATGGTACAATACAACAACCCTTGGAGGGGGCTTTATATCATTTAATATTGTGTGATTAAGCATTAATATAAGGGTAGATTCTAATTAATAAAAATATTGTTGACATAATAGTTTATATGGCATATAATTAAAAACATACAAAACATATAAAAATACTATGAAATAAGGAGAGCGAATATGGCAAATATTTATAAAAGTGTAACTGAATTAATTGGAAAGACACCTTTGTTGGAGCTTACAAACTATGAAAATAAATATAATTTCAAAACAAAATTAATTGCAAAATTGGAATACCTTAATCCTGCAGGAAGCGTTAAGGACAGAATTGCATATGCAATGATAAAGGATGCAGAGGAAAAAGGCATACTAAAGGCAGGCTCAACAATAATAGAACCTACCAGCGGAAATACGGGTATAGGAATAGCAAGTGTTGCAACTGCTAAGGGATATAGAGCAATTTTAACTATGCCTGAAACAATGAGCGTTGAAAGAAGAAATTTGTTAAAGGCTTATGGAGCCGAAGTGGTATTGACTGATGGTGTAAAGGGTATGAAGGGTGCTATTGCAAAGGCAGAAGAATTAGCAAAGGAAATTCCAAATTCTTATATTCCTGCACAGTTTGATAATCCTGCAAATCCTGCAATACACTATGCTACAACAGGTCCTGAAATATGGGAAGACACAGATGGCAAGGTGGATATATTTGTTTCAGGTATAGGTACTGGCGGAACTATTACAGGAGTTGGAAAATTCTTAAAGGAAAAAAATCCAAAAATTAAGGTAGTTGCAGTTGAACCTACAGATTCTCCTATTTTATCAAAGGGTACAGCCGGTTCTCACAAAATTCAAGGGATAGGAGCTGGATTTGTTCCGACTACATTAGACACATCAGTATACGATGAAATTATAACTGTACAAAACGAAGATGCATTTAAAACAGGAAGAGAAATAGCATTGACAGAAGGAGTATTGGTTGGTATTTCATCAGGAGCTGCATTATGGGCAGCTGCAGAGCTAGCTAAAAGACCTGAAAATGAAGGCAAAACAATAGTTGTTTTATTGCCGGATACAGGGGATAGATATTTATCAACTGCGTTATTTGTTGATTAATCATTGACATTGTACTAAGGAAAATATAAAATTAAAGGGAGGGATTAACCTCCCTTTAATTAATGCTGGAAGGTGATTATATGTATAATGAAATTGTGATGGATCATTTTTCTGATCCTAGGAATTTAGGTGAAATAGCAGATGCTGATGCAATAGGTCATATGAAAAATGCTGCAGATGGTGATCAAATTACTATATACATAAAGGTTAAGGATAATAAAATACATGACATTAAATTTAAAACACTTGGATGCGGAGCAGCCATAGCTGCAAGCAGCATGCTGACAGTCCTTGCAAAGGGAAAGACAATAGATGAGGCAACTAATATTACAAATGATGATGTCAACAATGCATTGGGAGGACTTCCTGAGCAAAAGCTAAAGTGCTCAAACAATGCAGCCACTGCATTACACAATGCTATTTCAAAGTATAAAGAAACTAATTATCATTAAAATTCAGTGGGGTATATTATGATTTTATCTAAAGAACAAATTAACAGATATCTAAGGCATATTATTATGCCTGAAATCAGCGGTCAAGGACAAAAAAAGCTGCTTGAATCATCAGTTTCTGTTTATGGTGAAAACGTTAAAGAGCTTATGCCGTTAACATTATATCTGGCTTCTATGGGAATTGGAAAAATAAATTGTAGCTTTGACGATAATAACGGATATGATTTTTTGTTTGTACATGCGTTGGATTTAAACAATGATGTTGAAATTGAGCTGATAAAAGATGAGGAAAATGCTTCAGATTTTCGAATAGTCCTTGGCAGCTCTAGCTTTATTAAGAAAACAGCTGAAGTTATAAAAAATAATATTATATTTATTCCTACAATATTTTCAGTAATTAGTCAATGGAAATTTGCAATTAACACAACAAAGGATTCAAAGGAATTATTGAATTTTATTGAGCTATTAAATCAAGATGCAACAGAATGTATCGTTCCCTTTGCTTCAGCAGTTTCTGGGACAATTTGTTCTATTGAGACAGTAAAGCAAATCTTGAGCATCGGTAGCAAACTAAATGACATATTATTATTTGACTTATTTAATATGGATATAAATTCATATGACAACAATGAAACTGAAGAAGCTTTTAAGAACTTTTATAAAAATGAAGATATTGATTATGAAGGGGCTAAGGAGAAGCTAGCAAAAACTAAAATATTAATTGTAGGAGCAGGTGGTCTAGGTTCTCCGTCATCTCTTGCTTTGGTTTTGGCAGGTGTGGGAACAATTGGATTAGTAGATTCTGATTCTGTTGAATTAAGCAACTTAAACAGGCAGGTGCTTCATGCTTCTTCACGCATAGGAATGCCAAAAGCAGAATCTGCTAAGTTTATGCTTCAATCTATTAATCCTCAAATAAAAATAAATACATATATTGAGAACCTAACAAAAGAAAATGCTGAAAGAATTATTGGCGAATATGATTTGGTTATTTCAGCCGTTGATAACATTCAAACCAGGTATCTTATAAACGATGCATGTTATTTTATGAAAAAACCGGTTGTTGAAGCAGGTGTCTTGAGATTTGACGGAACCAACACAACCATTATTCCTGATGAAGGGCATTGTTATAGATGTTTATATCCAAATTTAAATACCTCCGGCATGTCCTGTGCAGAAACAGGAGTATTAGGAGCAATACCCGGAGCCATGGGCTTCATACAAGCTGCTGAAGCATATAAAGTAATAACAGGAATAGGAACAACATTAAGAAACAAAATATTATTGTTTGATGGACTTGAAATGGAATTCAATGTTATAAATCTGGATAAAAATCCCGACTGTCCTATATGCGGAAAAAATCCAACTATAAAAACATTGCAGGATTATGAAATTAAATGCAGCAGTGAAACTAATGAAGAGTAATAGAAAGCGCAGACGAAAATCTGCGCTTTTGTTATCTTATAAAATTCATGGATGTCTTTTTTTCGGGTTCTGGTTTTTGAATTTTGCCTTCTCCAAATTCAATTAACTTCAATAACCAGGCCATATTTTTCCCTAGTATTCTCATTATTTGAACACCTTCTTCATCCTTTGAGGCATCACCTGGCTTTGCGCCATATATTACATTCCAATAATTTGATGTAGGCATAATCATTTCAGTATAGCCGATGTAATTATTAAGCTGATTGTATGCTGGCAAACCCCCGGAACGCCTTACTGCAACAACACCAGCTCCAACCTTATGTCTGAACAGTCCATTATTTGCACTTCCAACATATACAGCTCTGTCGAGAAATGCTTTCATAGTTGCTCCAATGTCAGAAAAATGAACAGGTGAGCCAAAAATTATTCCGTCAGCTTCCTTCATTTTTTGAATCCATTCATTAACTTCATCATCAATTATGCATCTTTCATCTTTTGTTTTAAAGCATGAGCTGCAAGCTGTGCAACCTTGTAGTTTTTTATTTCCAACATGTATTATTTCTACTTCAATGTTTTCTTTTTCCAACTGTTCAGCTACTAATTTAATAGCCTCATATGTATTTCCTTCTTTTCTTGGACTTCCGTTAAATGCAACTACCTTCATATTTACCTCCTGCTTAATAATGTTAGTATACTAAAATTTATAAGCTATTACAATAAAAAATCAAAATAAGTGCATTTATATTTTAACAAGCTGTGGTATAATATTGCTATAAAATATTGCGGAGAATAATATGAATTATAATAAACCTAACAAATTTAAATATATGAATTTAAAATATTCATTAAGTGTTATTGTCATATGCTTTTTATCAACTGTGTTGTCAATAGCAATGAATAAATTAGGAATAGGAAAAGAAAATACTTTAATGGTATTTATAGTTGGAGTTTTAACTGTTACAATAATAACCAGAGGCTATATTTTTAGTGCAGCGGCTGCAATTATCAGCGTTCTTTTGTTTAACTATTTTTTTACAGAGCCTATTCACAGTCTTGCTATAAGCAATACTCAAGATATTATCCTTATGGTGTTTTTTCTCACTGCATCATTAATTTCAAGTACCATGACATCAAAGCTACAGTATCAGACAGAAGTATCAAAACGTAATGAAAGAACAGCGAGAAATTTATATGAAATTACAAAAGGCTTTTTTAATGTAACCGGGAACGAAAATATCATTTTAAAAGGTATAAATTATATAAAGTATTATGTAGGGTATGATTGCTATGTAAAATTAAATAATGAACAGAAATTTTACAGTTCAGAAGGTATGCCTGATTATGAATCAATCAAAAAGGAACATATTATGTTAATACCTATAAAAGGGGTCGCAAAGCAAAGAGGAGAAGTATATATAGTTAATGTAAACTCCTCATTATCTTATGAAAATGACATAATAATTAAAACAATAGTGCATCAAATGGCCATTGTGCTAGATAGAGAATTTATTTATGAAGAAAGGCAAAAAATTAAGATAGATATGGAGGGCGAACGTTTAAAGAGCACTCTGTTAAGAAGCATATCTCATGACATCAGGACTCCTTTAACAAGCATAAAAGGTGCAAGTGAGCTGATACGTGATGAAAAATTAGAATTTGATAATATAAAAAAACTTGCATCAGATATATATGATGAATCCACTTGGCTTATGAAGACAGTGCAAAATATTCTGGACATGACTCGCATTAGTGAAGGAAAACTTACTGTTAATAAAAGTTATGAAGCTGTTGATGATATTGTAAATCAGGCCTTGACACTTGTGCCACAGCTTCATGCTTCCGGTAGGCTTCATGTATCTATTCCTGATGAAATTGTTCTTGTTCCTGTTGATGGAAGGTTATTTGTTCAAGTCTTAGTAAACTTATTAGACAATGCATATAAACATTCAGGAGAAAATGCTCAGATTTATATTAATGTCTTTGTTAATGATGAATCAATTATATTCCAGGTGTCAGATAACGGAAAGGGTATTGAACCATCTATCATTGACAACATATTTGAAGGCTTTGTTACCCACCATAT
This sequence comes from Sedimentibacter sp., assembly GCA_050173715.1. GTDB lineage: Bacteria > Bacillota > Clostridia > Tissierellales > Sedimentibacteraceae > Sedimentibacter. The sequence continues at coordinate 30,914 of JBFXKO010000012.1, read as the reverse complement.
AAATATTGCGGATGGCAGTCTGGGAGTTGGTCTTGGACTGACAATATGCAAGGAAATAGTAAAGGCCCATGATGGCACAATAACAGTAGAAAACTTAAAAACAGGCGGAGCGTTATTTAAGATTACACTTCCATTGGAGGTACTATGAATAAAAAAATATTAATAATAGAAGATGACAATAAAATTGTCAATTTTATGACTATGGCTTTAAAAGCTAAAGGCTACTCAATTGTTTCAGCAAGAAACGGAAATGATGGAATATTGTTTTTTTGTACTGAAAATCCTGATATAATTCTGTTGGACTTAGGCTTGCCTGATATGGATGGAATCGAAATAATTAACCAAGTGAGAAATGTTTCGGAGATACCCATAATAATTGTTTCAGCAAGAGAGCAAGACAGCGATAAAATTTACGCACTTGATGCTGGAGCAAATGATTATTTAACCAAACCATTTTCAATGGGAGAGCTCTTGGCAAGAATAAGGGTAATGGAAAGACTCATAGAAAGAGAAATTTCTCACACACCGGAAAATGTATATAAATTGGATTATTTAACAGTAGATATTGAAAAACATAGAGTTTATGTAGATGATAATGAAGTTCATCTAACACCTATTGAATTTAAATTATTAATATTGTTGATTACAAACAGAGGAAAAGTCATAACTCACAGTCAGATATCCAAGGAAGTCTGGGGGTATGGTGAATCTGGAGATTCTAAAAGCATAAGAGTATTTATGGCAAGTTTGAGAAGAAAAATAGAAAAAGACAGTTCAAATCCAAAATTTATTTTAACCGAAATAGGAGTTGGATACCGTTTTGCAGATGAATAAAAAAGTGCCACAATTTAGCAATTCTAAATTGCGGCACTTTTTATAAAATTAAATATTATTTGTGAATTTCAAAACTTCCTCAGAATTGCCGATTACTATTATTTTATCATCCTCTTTAAAAACATAATCAGCCTTTGGCATGGTCAGTATGCTGTTGCCGTTTTTTATAAGAAGTATATTGATATGATATTTCTTTCTTACATTAATATCTTCTATGCTGTAACCAGTCCAATTCTGCATTATTGGAATTTCAAATATTGAATATTCGGTAGTTAAAGAAAAATAATCTAAAACATTGTTTGCGCTGCAGCGTATTGCCAGTTTTTCAGCCATATCTTTATCTGGATATATAACCTCATCTGCTCCATTTCTTAAAAGAAATTTTGCTTGTATGTCCCTGCTTGCTTTTGATATTACATATTTAGCTCCTAAGTCTTTTAAAAGTGAAGTGATTTCTAATGAAGATTGAAAAGTATCGCCAATGGTAACAAAACATATGTCAAAATTGCCGACACCAAGTGCTTTTAATACATCCTCTTTTGTACAGTCACCAATTTGAGCGTCTGTAACCATTGTTGACATTTCATCTATTATAGCTGCATCTTTATCAACAATCATAACATCATTTTTTAGCTCAGACATTTTAAGTGCCAAATGACGTCCGAATGCACCCATTCCTATAATTAATATTGATTTCATAATATCTCCTATCCTATTATAATTTTTTCATACGGCCTGCTCAGCGGAGACGGCTCTTTTTTTTCTGCTAAAACAGCGGCCATGGATAATACCCCTACCTTACCACAGTACATAAGTATAGTTATAATAACTTTAGAAAATGCATTGAGTGACGGAGTTATTCCTAAGCTCAAACCAACTGTTCCAATTGCAGAAAAAACTTCAAACATAATTTCTTTCAAAGAAAAATTCTGAACAGCACTTATAAGCATAATTGCTGCAAAAGCTACTGATATATATATAACTGTTATGGCGCTTGCTTTTTTTAAAGAATCCGTTTCAAGTCTTCTTTTAAAAATTGTTATATCAGAACTTTGTCTTACAGAAGACACTGCAGCAATCATCAATGTAATGAAAGTAGTTGTTTTTATACCCCCAGCTGTAGAGCCTGGACTTCCTCCAATAATCATTAGCAGCATTGTCAATAAGCTTCCACCTTCAGATAATTGAGATAATTCGATGGTATTGAAACCAGCAGTCCTAGGAGTAACAGCTTGAAATAAAGATGCAAGGATTTTCTCCTTCAAGCTTATGTTTATCATGCTGTAGTTTGATTCTGTTACAAAGAATATAAGTGCTCCTCCAATTATTAAAAAGGCAGTTGTTACCAAGACTATTTTTGTATGAAGCTGGTATTTCTTAAATTGAAAATAATTTTGAGCAATATCATCCCAAACTACAAAACCGATACCTCCTATAACTATGAGCAACATAATGGTCGCATTAACTACTATATCATCCACATAGGTTGTAAGTGAGGAAAATTGGCCATATTTACCCATTAAATCAAATCCGGCATTGCAGAATGCCGATATAGAATGAAATATACCATTATATAATCCTTCTTTTAAGCCCATTGCTGGATAAAACCTAAGTGTTAATAATATTGCTCCAATACTTTCAAATATAAATGTTCTTATTAAAATTTTTTTAACAAGAAGCACAATGCCGCCAATTTTTAATGTGTTTGCTGACTCCATCAGCAATCTTCTTTCCTTTAGTCCAATTTTTCGCCTTAGAAAAATAGAAAATAAAGTGATTACTGTCATAAAACCTAGTCCGCCCACCTGTACAAGAATCAATATTACAATTTGTCCAAATGTGGACCAATGTGTATATGTGTCATAAATAATGAGACCGGTAACACAAAACGCTGAAGCTGCAGTAAAAAGTGAATCAATAAATGGCGTTGATGTACCATTTTTTGAAGAAATAGGCAGACTTAGAATTAAACCGCCCAATATAATTATCAATAAGGTCCCAAATACAATAATTTCGGTATAATTCATTTTAATATTTTTAATCGTAAACATCTCATGCTCCCCTTCTATGCTGAAAATTTAATAGTAAAGAAACAATTTCGGTCGCTGAAGTGTTGCTTCTTAGACTTGTAATATGATTTTCATCAAAAATTTTTTGATTATATTGTTTATTGCATATTGCAATTATATTGTCGACTTCCATAATATTAGCAGCTATTGAGCATGCCGTAAGATTTTCTAAATCATCATTAAACAATGCAAGTATATATTTATATGGATATGATTTATCTATATCATCAATATCATTTAATATATCTGTTGATATATTATGTTTTTTTAATAAATCAGAGATTTTTCTACATGTTGCATCATCACCCAAGATGAGAGCTTCCTTTAAAGAACCAGCAGAAATTTTTTTAGAAACATGTATTGGCTCCATAGGACTATCGACAATTTTGTAAATATTGTCGATAAAAATATAATTAACATAGAAAACTGCTATAACCGCTATTATTATAATTGCATTCACCTTAATCATCCTTTCTTTATGAAATGATTTTAACACAAGCTACATAAGTATTTTGTTAAAGTATTAAGGTAGGTATTAAGATTATATAAGCAGATGATAGAATTTCTTAACATAATCTTTATGTGGAATATTTTGTTATTAAAATATGACATTTGACAAAAAACGAGCATTTAAAAATATTTCATATAAAGAATTTAAGCATTAAAAAAATGTTATCATTGTTACATATTTAATAAAGTTATTTCTAGATTGTTATTTATTTTAAAAGTATTTATTGTTTATCTACTTATTAAAATTTGAGTGTTTTGAATTATATATTACTAATGCAACCTAATTTAAATTAAAAGTGATTAACAAAATTTTGTGACAATATATTGAAAATAATGACAAAGTTTTAAAATTTTTTTAACAATAGTCTATTGACTAATAACATTATATTTGTTATCATAAAAAAAGTTAGATTACATAATTTTTAACTTATATTGTTGATATTTTAACAAAATACACATATAAGTTAAAAAGATAGCATTATATAATAATTCAAACCATACTTGGAGGGTAAAATGAAAAAATTATTATCTGTTGCACTCTGTGTTATGATGCTACTAAGCATTGCAGCATGTGCCAATAACACACAAGCTCCACCTGCTGTTGAGCCTGAAACATTAACAGGTGTTGGCAAAGGTTTTGGAGGCGAAGTAAAGGTTACCGTTATAAAAGAAGGAGACAAGATTACTAACGTAGTAGCAGAAGGTCCAAATGAAACTAACGGCATAGGTTCAAAAGCTATAGCTGAGCTTCCTTCTAAAATAGTTGAAGCTAACTCTACAGAAGTTGATGTAATAGCTGGAGCTACATATACTAGCAAAGCTATAATTTATGCAGTTAACAATGCTTTAGATCCTGCTAAATATCCAGCACCAGTTGAAGAAGTGAAGGAAGAAGTAAAGCCTGAAGATGTTACAGCAGCTGAAGTTTACCAAGGTTTTGGACTTGTTAGCACCGGTCGTTTAGGACCTGGCAAAGATAATACTGAAACTCCTGTATACAGCATAAATGATGTATTTGCACATACATTGTTTGATCAGGACGGAAAAATACTTTCTCTTTCAGTAGATATATTAGAAGTTGCAACACCTAACTACGATGGAGACGGAATGCCACACTTCAGCGGATTCCCGGGACAAGGTGGATACAACAATGATGAAAATCATGATGAAGTTGTTGATGGAAAGACAGCTGATACACAAGAAAACTTCTTAGCAGAGGTTGAAGGCTGGGCTACCAAGAGAGAACGTGGCGACAAATACCACATGAATACTGGTACTTGGACAAATCAAATGGATAAATATGAACAATTATTCGTAGGAATGACTGTTGAAGAAGTAGAACAATGGTTTGAAAAATATACTTCTGATTTAAACGGAAGACCATTGAAGGATGGTTCTGACAAACCAGAAGACAAGGCTAAATATGATGCATTATCAGCTGAAGATAAAGCAATGCTTGCTGATGTAACTTCAACAGCTACTATGAGCTTAAATGACGCTCATGGAAACATTGTTGCAGCTATAAAAGAATCTTTTGAAAAACGCGTGCCATTAACAGATGTAGCTGAGGTTGCTTCTCAAGGTACTGTAGTATTCAATGTTCCACGTGTTGGTCCTGGAAAGGATGACAAAGACGTACAGGTATACAGCTTGAACAAAGTATTTGCTAATGCATTGTTTGATAAGGATGGTAAAATTGTTGCTTTATTGATGGATGTATTAGAAGTAGCAACTCCTAACTATGATGGAGCTTCAATGCCACACTTTACTGGATTCCCTGGACAATCATACAACAATGATGAAAATCATGATGAAAAAGTAGATGGTACTATAACTGCTACTGAAGACAACTTCGTTGCTGAAGTTGCTGCATGGGAAACTAAGCTAGACCGTGGAGAAGACTATAAAATGGGAACCGGCACTTGGGCTGACCAAATTGAAAAATATGAAGAAATATTTACAGGCATGACAGTTGAAGAAGTTCAAGAATGGTTTGCAAAATATACTTCTGATTTAAACGGAAGACCATTAAAGGATGGTTCTGACAAACCTGAAGACAAAGCTAAATATGATGCTTTAACAGCTGATGAAAAAGCAATGCTTGCTGATGTAACTTCAACAGCTACTATGAGCTTAAAGGATGGTCATGGCGATTTAGTAGGAGCAATTGCAAAAGCTTATGAATTAAGAAAAGAAATCAGTCTTACAGTAAAATAATTAATAATTATGAAGGCAGCTATGATAGCTGCCTTTTTAAGTGCTATGACTATAATTATTAACAATTTATTAATTTTTTAATGATTGGGATTAATTTGGTTATACTATTTGTGAAGTTAAATTCATAAATGGAGGCTATAATGAAAAAGTTATTAGCATTGATGGTATGTGTACTTATGCTTTTCAGCTTGGCTGCATGTGCTGATGATAATGGGGATGAGAATGATAATGTTGTAGAGGATGCAGCAGAAGATGCAGAAGATGGCATTGCTGGTGAAGGTGCAGTCGGTGATGAAACTGAAGACGCAACAGATACCGGTAATGGTGAAAACCAAACCTTAGAAGGTACAGCTCAGGGTTATGGCGGAGAAGTAAAAGTAACCGTAGAGGTTAATGGCGATGACATAGTTAATGTTGACGTTGTCGGAGAAAAGGAAACAGAAGGTGTTGGTTCAAAAGCAATTGATCAATTGCCAGATAAAATTGAAGAAGCTGATTCCACAGATGTCGATGCAGTATCAGGAGCAACCAAAACAAGCAATGCAATCAAGGAAGCTGTTGACAAAGCTTTAGAAGGAATTAAGTAAAAAAACCAGCTTAGCTGGTTTTTTATTATGATTTTTTAAAGATGAATATTTATTGTTTAATCATAAAGTGATGACAATATAAGTGATGTTGAAGATTCTTTAATGCATTCTATTTTATGAAGCTCATCCTGCAATGCCTTTAAACCTAGAGGTGATATACATCTTACTTTCATTAATATACACCATGTACCTGTTACTATATGACATTCTTCGATAACCAAATCTGCTATTGCCAGGTTTTTTAACTGTTCCAGCAACACGTCGTAGTTTGTTGTCCTAACTCTTAAAGAAATCATGGCATTAGTCGTATACCCCAGTTTAACCCAGTTTATTGTAGCCTTATAGCCTGAAATTATTCCTTGTTCTTCAAGCTTAGTTACTCTGTTATGAATTGCCGGTCTCGATAAATTTAAGCGTTTTGAAAGTTCTTCGTGTGAAATTCTTCCTTCTTTTTCGATATTCTCTATGATTTGTTTATCTAATGAATCCATTTTATACCTCTTATAATCATATGGTAATTTGTTCTTTTTTAAAACAATTTTAATATAGCACAGCTAGACATGATTTGCAAATATATTTTTATAAACAAAAAGAAATAAATATATATCTCAGAATATATGTTTTTTTATTGGTAAATATATTGAGTAGAATATGGAGGGAAAGTATGAAAAGATTAAATATTATATTGTTTATTTTAATAGTAGCATTATTATCTTCCTGTGAAAAAAGTCCGCAGGAACCAGAAGGTAAAAACATAGAAAATAAAAAAAACTTAATTGTGAATGAAAGCGAGCCTTCCAAATTCACAGCACAAGGCAAAATTATAAAAATAGATGATAACGGCCTTCACGTTCAAGATGGAGATAAAGTAGATGTTTACAATGTTGATCCACAAAGAACTAAAAGCCTGTACATAGGTGAATATGTTGGAATCAACAAGTTGGAGGGAGAAAAATTTGATGTGGTGCTGGATGAAAATCATGATTACAATGTCAGAGTAACCTCTGAAGGTAAAGAAATTACAAGAATCAATGGCACAGTAAACCAGATAAATGAGGATAGCGTAACTGTTTCTCAAGGCACAGGAGAAATAAAGCTAAAAAAAGCAAGAGATTTTGATTTGCAAGTGGGCGAGCAATTTATAGCAGATTATGTTGAGCTTGCAGGAAGTAATCAAATGCTTAAATTTTATGATGAGGCTTCTAAAATAAATGTTATTGTTAAGGAAATTTCAAGAGATACAAGCGGTACCATGAGAATATATGCTTTGTCCCACAGCAACGTTGAATATGATATAATGGTTGGTGCTGACAGTATTACAAATTTCATTCATTCATCACTTGAGCCCGAAGATGAAATTATTGTCTACCCTAATAATATAAGCGGCGATGTTCCTGCATTGGTAGATGCAAAGTTAATTTTACTAAATGATGATGAAAAGTAAACTTTGACAAGATTATGAAATTGTAATATAATGTAAGCATAAAATAAGCCTATAGATAATAGACATAGGAGGCAAATTTTAGCTGTATTTTGTATACGCTGAAATTTGCCTCTTTCTTTTTTAAAATTGATTAAAAAATTTAGGAGGATAAAATGGGAAAGGTTATTATTACAGGCAATACGTTAACTCTTGAAGAAGTTGTTTCAGTATGCAGAAATTATTATGAGGTTGAGTTGTCAAAATCTGCAGTAGATAAAATTAATGAATCAAGAAAAATAGTTGATGAATTTGTGGATAATGAAGAGGTGGTTTATGGAATCACTACAGGCTTTGGAAAGTTTAGCGATGTTTCCATTTCAAAGGAAGAATCAAAGCTTCTTCAGAAAAATTTAATTATAACTCATGCAGTTGGAGCGGGTAATCCATTTGCAACAGAAATAGTCAGAGGAATAATTTTATTAAGAATAAATAACCTGGCAAAAGGATATTCAGGAGCAAGGTTGGAAACTATTTTAACTATGATTGAAATGCTCAATAAAGGAGTCCATCCCATAGTTCCTCAGAAGGGTTCTCTTGGTTCAAGCGGAGATTTAGCTCCTTTATCTCACATGGTGCTTCCTATGATTGGATTAGGCAAGGCAGAATTTGAGGGAGAGGTTATGGATGGCGAAGAAGCCATGAAAAAGGCTGGAATTCCGGTTATAGAGCTGACATCAAAGGAAGGCCTTGCATTAATTAACGGTACACAGGTTATGACAGCAGTAGGTGCTTTGACTGTATACGATGCTTTAAATCTTGTAAAGGTATCCGATATTGCAGCTGCTTTAAGCTTTGAAGCACATAACGGAATAGTTGATGCTCTTGACCACAAGGTTCATGACTTAAGACCTCACAAGGGACAAATGGATTCAGCAAGAATACTTTTGCAGCTTTTAAAAGACAGCAAAATGACAACAAGACAGGGGGAAATAAGAGTACAGGATGCCTATTCATTAAGATGCACTCCGCAGGTACACGGTGCTAGTAAGGATGCAATAAACTATGTTAAGGAAAAGGTTGAGATTGAAATAAATTCTGTTACCGACAACCCGCTTATATTCCCAGAAACAAGAGAAGGAATATCAGGAGGCAATTTCCACGGGCAACCAATGGCACTAAGCTTTGACTTTTTAGGAATAGCCTTATCTGAGCTTGCAAATATTTCTGAAAGAAGACTTGAAAGATTGGTTAACCCTGCATTAAGCGGGCTTCCTGCATTTCTTGTAGAGCATGGAGGACTTAATTCCGGCTTTATGATTGTACAGTATTCTGCTGCAGCTCTGGTTTCTGAAAATAAGGTGCTTTCTCATCCCGCTTCTGTTGATAGCATACCGTCATCTGCAAATCAGGAGGACCATGTTTCCATGGGAACTATAGCAGCTAGAAAGGCGAAGGAAATAATGGAAAATGTAAGAAGAGTTATTGCAATGGAAATAATGTGTGCATGTCAGGGAATTGATTTAAGAGGCAATAATGGTCTTGGGAAGGGAACTTTACCTGTATACAATGCAGTTAGAGAAGTTGTCCCAATGTTAAAGGAAGACAGACCGCTGTATGAAGACATAAATAAATGTGAGGAGCTTATAATTAACAATACAATTGTAAGTGTATGCGAAAAAGCAGCAGGAGAAATTGAGTTTTAAAAATGGGGCTATGATATCTTTAGTTATCGATGAATGAAAAGTAAAGCTGTTGCCAATACAAAAAGCGTTTCGTAAGAGGCGTTTTTTGTTTTCTGTTATATTGATATTATTTTTCCTAGATGTTATAATAAATAAAATTCTACAATATGGAAGGCAATTATGGGAGAAATCTATTTAACAATTTGTTAATATATAGAAATATTTTGCAGATCTGCAGTGCAATTTGTAAAGACTTATATTAATTAATTTTATTTGGAACAAATAAAATAATTCTTACGTCTAATATTATAACCGAACGGGGTGAAAGAATGAAAGGCAATGAGCTATGGCTTGTGGAAGAAAGTCGCAAAGGTAATGTTGATGCTTTTGAAGAGCTTATTAAGGATTACAAAAAAATTGCTTACAACATTGCTCTGAGAGTGCTTCGAAATGTTGAAGATGCAGAAGATGCATCTCAGGAATCATTGATTAAGATGTATAAAAGTATTCAAAGTTTCAATATGCAGTCAACCTTCAAGGTATGGATGTATAGGATTGTTGTAAATACATGCCTTGATTTTAAAAGAAAGAAAAATTTAAATACCATGTCTATAGATGAAAATATTGATTTAGGCGGGAATGGTGAGATTCACAGGGAAATTGCTGATGACTCTGGAAACCCTGATGCTTTGGTAGATAAAAACTTTACATCTAAACTTGTTAGCGATGCATTAAATAAATTGGATGATGATTATAAAACAATTATTGTGCTGAGGGACATTCAAGGATTTTCATACAGCGAAATTGCTGAGATTTTGTCTTGTAATTTGGGAACAGTGAAGTCCAGACTAAACAGAGCAAGAAAAGGTTTAAAAGATATTATTGAATTTGAAATGAAAACTCAGTGCTAAGGTGGTGATGATATGAATTGTAATGATGTTAGAGATAATTTGTCCTTATATATTGATGATGAATTAAATGAAGAAGAAAAAAAATTAATGGATGAGCATTTGAAAGTATGCACAGAATGCAGCAAGGAGCTGGAGGAATACAGAAAGCTTATACAAATGTTGAATGAATTGCCTGATGAGGAACCACCTGCTGGATATTGCAAGAGACTTCACGAAAAACTTATGAATACAGAATTGCCTAAAACTGAAGAAGCAGAAACAGCTAAGGTTTTAGAAGTTCATAAAAAGACAAGAAGCAGCAAGTTTAAATGGGTGAAATACGGAGGTTTGGCAGCTTCATTAGCCTTGATATTGCTTGTATATGGGCTTAATAACAATGTCTTGATGAAAAAATCAAACAATGAATTGGCTTATGATACCGCAGAAGCTCCTCAAGTAGCACCAATGGAACCTGCGATGGGATCTATGCCTCCTGATATGAACGATGGAAACTATGAATATTCTATTGCAGAAGAAGAAGAAGAAGAAAAAGCCAAGTCAGATGATAATCGTAGTGTAAGAGGTCAAGGATTTACCGATCAAATAAGTTTAATGGCTGCTGATACAAGGGAAATGAAAATAATCAAGACCGGCAGCATGTATGTGCAAACTAAGGATTATGATAAATTTCTCAATGAAACAGCTTTAAAAATTGAAGAATTAGGTGGATTTATAGAAAATAACAACACTGAGGTATATCAGGTTTATAATGATGAAAAGCTCATGCATGGAAGCTTGAGAATTCGTGTTCCTAAGGATACATTTGACGAATTGATAGCATTCCTGGAACAGACAACGGATATAAGAAGAAAATCCGTAAATGAAAGTGATGTAACAAAGGAATATTACGAAAAGGACAACAAGGTTAAAAATCTTGAAGTGCAAGAACAGCATTTAAGGGATTTGTTTGAAAAAGCAACTACTGTTGAAGAAATGCTTCAAATTGAAAATGAACTGAGAAGAATAAGGACAGAAATAGATGCTCTTAACATAAGCCTTGCAGATATCAATGATAGAGCTTCAATGTCAACAATTGATTTGGAAGTAGAGGAAGTTAAGGAAGTTAATTTTACTCTTCAAAGTGAAAAAGGTGTTTGGGAAAGGGCTAAGGAAGGATTTATCAGCACTGTTAACGGAATTGTCAGAGGATTTGGAAATTTAATAGTAAATATTGTATCTTCATCTCCTGTATTAATTCCGGTAGTATTAATATTTGTTGTATTGCTATTGAAAATTAAAAAATATTGGAAAAAGAAGTTGTAAACAAAATATTTATTCGAGGTTATAGAAATATAACCTCTTTTATTATGTGTGTTTATAAAGTATGGCTTATAATAAAAATTTATTTAATCATAATGTTTAATATGGTATAATGGTTATATTAAATTGTAAAGTGAGGCAAAATTATGGGGCAGGCAAGTATTGGAGACTTGTTAAACGATAAAGCAAGAGAGCAGATGAAGAGCATGACCAATTTAAATACAAATATTTCAGAGCTTAAAGCAGGTGAAAAAGCAGATGGCTTTTACCTGGTTAAAAGCTTCGAAGTAAAGAAAACTACAAATGGAAAACAGTACATAGATATGGAATTAGTCGACAAGAGCGGTGAAATCAATGCAAAAATTTGGGAATATTCACCTGAAAAAGAAGAGTTTATTTCAAATAATTCAATTGTAAAAGTAAGAGGAGAGGTTTTGGAATGGAATGGAAGCAAACAGCTTAAGGTCAATAAAATCAGAGCAAAGATGCCCACAGATTCCATAGCAATTTCCGAGCTGATACCATCAGCGCCAATTGCACAGGAAGAAATGCTGGATGCGGTTAAATCATATATAAAGAAAATAAAAGATGTGGAAATAAAATTGTTGGTTGAAAACATTGTTCTAAAATACAACAATAAATTATTTTATTACCCTGCAGCAAAGAAAAATCATCATTCATACATGGGAGGGCTTTTGTACCATACCCTTAGAATGTTGCAGTCAGGAGAAAAACTTGGTCAGGTTTATAGTTTTCTTAAAATGGACTATGTGTATGCAGGAGTAATTCTTCACGACATATGCAAAATACTTGAAATGGAATCTGATGAATACGGGGTTGTTTCAGATTACACAATGGAAGGAAAGCTTTTAGGACACATTATTCAGGGCATTAAGGAAATAGAAATTGAAGGTGAAAAAATCGGAATTAATAGAGAAAAAAGCATAGTCCTTCAGCACATGGTTTTATCTCACCACTATGAGCCGGAATTTGGAAGTCCTAAGAAGCCAATGACTCCAGAATCAGAGCTGTTGCACTTTTTAGATATAATTGATGCCAGAATGTTTGACTTTGAACATGCCTTAGAAGGTGTAGAGCAAGGCAAGTTTACAGATAAAATCTGGCTGCTGGATAACAGAAACATTTATAAAACAATGAACAATGAATAGTTATGGTTGAATTAAGGCATAGCCTTAATTCTTCATTAATTGTTCACTGTTCAATTTTCATTGTTCAATGTTCAATATTACATGGAGGGTTTATGGGATTAAATATTGTTGCAGGGCGAGCAAAGACCGGCAAGACAACTTATATTTACGATGATATACACAAAGAAATAAAAAAGAACAACAATACAAATTTAATACTCATAGTTCCTGAACAAATGACATATCAGACAGAATATGAGCTTATTGAAAGAATAAATGACCATGGAATTATGTCTGCTGAGGTATTGAGCTTCACCCGACTTGCCTACAAGGTTTTTGAGGAGGTTGGAGGACTTAAGGTACAGGAAATTAACTCTTACGGGAAAATAATGCTGTTGAAGCAAATATTCGATGAAAAAAAGGACGAATTGCAGCTGTTCAACAAAGCATATAAGCAAGAGGGTTTTTTGAGAGAATTTGATGCTCTTATAAGTGAATTGAAGCAAGATTGCATAAGTGTTGAATTTCTTGAACAAATACTTAAATTTAAGGTAAAAGAGGATGATAACCAGCTTTTGAATAAAAAGCTTGAAGATATAATTAAAGTCTACAAGGAAATAAACAACAGAACAAAAGATACCTTTTATGATGAAGAAGATAAAATGGATTTATTTATTTCTTTAATAGAAAAGTCAGATTATATTAAAAATTCCATCATATGGATAGATGGCTTTGAAAGCTTCAACACACAAAGGCACAGAATCATTAAGGAATTAATCAAGTATTCTAAGAATGTTACTGTGTCATTAAATATAGATTCAGAAGCTCTAAAAAATCCTCATTGCACTGAAGATTGGGAAGCGTTCAAAATTGTTAATGACACCTATAAAGCATTGATAAATGAACTTGAAACAGAAGTAAATATAGTACCTGCCAATATCAAAAAACTTAGCAATGAAACAGAAGTCATTGAACAAAATATGTTTTCTATAAATTCTGATACTTACAAGAAGGAAACTTCCAACATACAAATTTTTTCTTCCTTAAATCCATACTCAGAAACAGAAAAAGTAGCTGCAAAAATAATTTCTCTGGTAAGGGATCATGACTACAGATGGAAGGATATTCAAGTTGCTACAGGTGACATGGACAGTTACGGAATCAATATTAAAAAGGTTTTTACACAATATGAAATCCCTTACTTTTTAGATGCTAAAAGGGACATAATGGGAAATCCTCTGACGAAGTTTATATTGTCCTTGTTGGATATGTTTATTTATAATTTCAAGCATGACAGCGTATTTGAATTTTTGAAAGCCGGATTCTCTTCCTTGGATTATGACGAGGTAAGCAAGCTGGAAAACTTTGCACTGCAGTACGGAATAGAAAGAGATAAATGGTTCAAGGAATTTAAATTTAATGCGGATAACTTAGAATACTTTAACAAGCTTCGTGAAAAGTTCACTTCTGGTTTAAAAAGTTCAAAAAAGAAATTTAAAGAATTAAAAACAACATTAGATATTACATTGTTTGTTTTTGAATTTTTAGAAACATATAAGGTTCAGGAAAAAATAGAAAAGCAGGTTGGAATATTTAAAAGAACAAATAATTATGAGCTGTCAAGCGAAAATGCCCAAGTTTGGAATTATGCAATGGACATTTTTGAGCAGATAGTTCTGACAGGTGCTGCTTGTGAAATAACTCCTCTGGAATACAGAAAAATGATTGAAGCAGGCCTTAATGAGGTTAAAATAAGTATAATTCCTCCAACCTTGGACAAAGTGACGGTGGGAGAAATTGAAAAAATTTCATTCAAATCCTCAAAGGTCCTTTTTATTATTGGTGCAAATGAAGGAAAGCTTGATTCTAAAAATAATGAAAAGGGTCTTCTTCTGGATGAAGAAAGAGAGCTTCTTTCAAGGTCTGGAATCAACCTTTTAAATGATTCCAATTATTATATATACAAGGAAAAGCACATTTTGTACAAGCTTTTTACAAATGCTATAGACAAGCTGTTCTTGAGCTATGCTATGGGGACTGTTGATGGTAGGACGCTTCAACCTTCAATGTATGCAGAAAAGCTGAAACAGTTGTTTCCTGATGTGAAGGAGCAATCTGATTTAAATGGCACTGATGAAGATGAAAATATATCCAACAACAAAGGAACGGTAGATTTTCTTGTTTCTAAAATGAGAGATTTTGTTGAAGGCAATGAAATAGCAGATATGTGGAAGGATGTCTATGCCTGGTATGAATCAAACGAATCACATATTTCTGATTTAATAAAACAGGGCTTGTTGTATGAAAATAAGGCTCTAAAAATAACCGGGAGTAATTTGGATAAAATACATTCAAGGCCTGTGACAATGTCAGTTTCAAGGCTTGAAAGTTTTGCTGCCTGCCCATTTAAGTTTTTTATGGAAAATGTGATTAAACCTAGACCAAGAGTAGTGCAGAAGGTAGAATTTTATGATCTGGGAAATATTTATCATCAGGCAGTTGAGCAGTTCACAAAACACATTACAGAGCCGGAAACCAATATTTTTGAAATAGACAAGGATGCTGTTCTTTCCATGTCTCAATCTTGCTCCGAGAAAATATTGCAGGATGGTGAAATGGACTATGCAGCCTTTGATGCTAATGAGCGCAACAAGTACATGAAGGAAAAAATTAAAAGGCTTGTTAACAGAGCGGCCAATACAATCGTTGAACAACTTAAAAAAGGAAATTTTAGACCAATGTACACAGAGCTGGTAATAGGCGAAAGTGACCAGCAGGCTTTCATTGAACCTGTTGAAATTAAGCTGTCTAATCAAGTAAGCATATACTTTCAAGGGAGAATCGACAGAGTTGATGTATTGAAAAAGGATGATAAGGTGTATGTAAACATAATTGATTACAAGTCATCTCACAAGGAAATTGATTTATCTGATGCTGTTCAAGGGCTTCAACTGCAGCTTTTGGTGTATATGTCTGCAATTATTAAAAACGGAGAAAGATTATTTTTATCAAAGCCTGAAATTGGTGGAGCGTATTATTTTTGCATAGACGACCCCATGATTGATGGTGATGAAATAGCTAAAGAAGATTCCGAAAATGCCATATTCAAACAGTTGTCTCTTAAGGGTTACATTGTTGAAGACTCAGACATAATTATTAACATGGACAAGGATTTATTGTCTAATAAGAAGTCTGATATCATTCCGGTATCCTTCAATAAGGACGGAAGCACTTCAAAATCCTCTAAGACTTTAACCTTTCAGGAATTTAAAGCTGTTCTCAACAAGACGGATGAGGTTGCTAAGGATTTAGCTGAAAAAATATTAGACGGTAATATTGATATAATGCCATTTAGAAAGGATGCAGGAAAAACCCCTTGCTCATACTGTGATTATACAGGAGTATGCCAGTTTGACCCTTCCATTGATGGAAGCAGCTACAGAAAAATCAAGAAATTAAAAAAGGATGAAATATTGCTTGAAATTTTAAATAAAGGCGGTGAAGATGCTTGAAATTCAGTGAAAGCCAGCAACAGGTAATAGATTTAAGAAATAAGAATATACTGGTGTCAGCAGCTGCCGGATCAGGTAAAACTACTGTCTTGGTTGAAAGAATTATAAAACTTTTGATAAATGAAAAAGAAGATATAGATAAATTTTTAATTGTTACATTTACTAATGCAGCTGCCTCTGGGATGAAACAAAAAATTCACAAAGCCTTAGTTAAAGCCTTACAAAAAAGTGAGGACAAGGAGCATTTGTCCAATCAGCTGAATTTGCTTAGCAAAGCAAATATTTCAACAATTCATGCATTTTGCATCGATGTTGTGCGAAAGAATTTCCATGTTATCGGAATAGATCCAAGCTTCAGAATCGGCGATGTCAATGAAGTTGACATACTTCTTCAGGAATCAATCGACGAAGTCTTGGAAAATCATTATGCAGAAAAGCAGCCGGGCTTCATACAGTTTGTAGAAAGTTTTACCGGAAACAGGGGAGATCTGGAATTAAATGAAATCATAAAGGATATTTACAAGTTTATTTTGAGTTTTCCAGATCCATTAGAGTGGCTTTCAGTATATGTTGATATGCTTTCTATGCCTGAGGATGATTTGAAAAGCTCCATGTGGATAAAAGCGGTGCATGAAAATATAATATTGTTGCTGTCAGGTGCAGAAGAAGCATTAATATCTGCTAGAAGATTATGCCTTGAGGATGACGGCCCGTCCACCTATGAAGAAGCAATATCAGAGGATTTAAATAATATCAAAAAGCTTAAAAGCCTGCTTGAGACTGATTTCAAGGAATTTATAAAATTTGTCCACAGTGTTACATTTCCCACATTAAAGGCTTTGAAGGGCAAATTAAAGGAGGAAGTGAATATAGATAAGCAGGATGATGTGAAATCCTTAAGAGAGGATTACAAGGATATTATTAAAAATATTAAGAAAATGATTCCTGACAAAAGCCTTGCTGAATATGCACATGATATTAACTATATGCATCCTCCAATGAGAGCCTTGTACCATATTATTTGTGATTTAGATTCAGTTTTTAAATTTAAAAAAATGGATAAGTCTATTGCTGACTTTAACGATGTTGAGCATTATGCACTTCAAATTTTGAGGTTGGATGATATTAAGGAAAGCTACAAAGCTAAGTTTAAGTATATTTTCATTGATGAATATCAGGACAGCAACAGCCTCCAGGAGGAATTGTTAAGCCAAATAAAAAGAGAGAACAATTTGTTTATGGTAGGTGATGTAAAGCAGAGCATATATCGCTTTAGGCTTTCAGACCCTACAATATTCAATGATAAAAGTAATTCCTATCCTGTTGTTGATTCTCCCGGTCATGACAGAAGAATCGATTTAACTCAAAACTTCAGAAGTCGAAAGGAAATTTTAAGCTCTATAAACTATGTGTTTTATAACATTATGAACAAGACTATAGGAGAAGTTGAATACGATGAATCGGTATTTTTAAATCCCGGGGCAGAATTTAAGGAAATATCAGAAGAATGCAATGGCTGCTTTACAGAGCTCCATATCATAGATAAAAATTCAACTGACGAGGATTTAGATGAAGAAATCAAATCCATGAAAACGGCTGAGCTGGAAGCTGCCCTTGCTGTACAAAAAATCAACGCTCTTTTAAAAAAAGATAAGAACGAGCCTATTAGGAGAGATAAAGAAACAAATGATGTAATAGAAACTTTGCCTGAGAAATTGCAATACAAGGATATTGTCATATTGATGCGCTCTGTTTCAGGATGGGCAGGAATATTTGAAGAAATTTTCAACGACCAGGGCATTCCATTTTATTTTGACGGAGGAGCAGGGTATTTTGAAACCATTGAAATTCAGGTCATATTAAACCTGTTAAGGATAATTGACAATATAAGGCAGGACATACCTCTTTTAAGTGTTATGAGATCAACTATAGGAGCATTCACTACAGAGGAGCTGGTGCACATTAGAGTCAGGAATCCAAGGTATAATTTTATTGATGCTTTATATGAATATAAGAATAACTGTCAGGATGAACTTTCTGAAAAGCTTAGAAATTTTATAAGCAAGGTAGAAGACTGGAAGAAGCGAAGCAGGTACATTCATTTAAATGATTTTATATGGGAAATTTTGATGGAAACAAATTATTATTATTTTGTTGGTTTGTTGCCCAACGGGAAAATCAGGCAGGCTAATTTAAGGCTGTTGTCGGATAAGGCATTTGACTTTGAAAAAACATCCATGAGCGGATTGTTTAATTTCTTAAGATATGTTGACAGATTAAAGTTATCCTCTGGTGATTCTTCAAGTGCCAAGACATTGGGCGAAAATGACAATGTTGTGCGCCTCATGTCTGTTCATAAAAGCAAGGGACTGGAATTTCCGGTTGTTATAATGTGCGGAACAAGCAAGAAGTTCAACAAGACAGATGCCTCAAAAAGCATTTTAAGGCATAAGCTTTTTGGAATTGCTCCAAAATATATAAACACCGATGACCGAATTTACAGAGAAACATTGCCTAGAACAGCTATTAAGAATATTATCAAAATAGAAAATCTGTCAGAGGAAATGAGAGTGCTTTATGTTGCCATGACAAGAGCTATTGACAGATTGATATTGATTGGAACAGTTGACAAGTTCGAAAACAAAATCAAGAAGTGGCAGAAGGGGCCTTCTCTTTACAATATTTACAATGAGGATTCATTTTTAGATTGGATTTGCACAGCATTGTTTAAAAATGCCGATTCAGACAAAATTTTAAAGACAGTTGGTGGACGTAATTTACATTATAGTATAAATTACAGCACTAAAGAATGTTCTTGCTCAACAAAGTGGAACATAGAAAAAATTACTTTGTCACAAATAGGCAAATTAAAACAAGAAGAAGCAATAAAAAAAGCTGAGCGCATAAATGAGATAGCTGAATTTAAAAATTATGACAACAGCACTTTGAAAGATGAGATTGACAGGAGACTTAAATATACATATGCCTATAGCAGTTCAGTAAATATTCCTACAAAGCTGTCAGTTACTGATTTGAAAGTATTAAAGCTGGAAAAGCTTGAACAGGTAAAGTATAAAATTCCTGTGTTAAAGGATGTGCCTCAGTTTAAAGAACAAGCAACCATGTTTACAAATACTGAAATAGGAACCATAGTCCACTTTGTGATGCAGCATTTAAATTTAAATGAAATCTTAACGACTGACAACATTACAGACCAAAAAAACAAAATGGTCCATAAAAGGCTTTTGACAGAAAAAGAAGCTGAAGCTGTGAGCTCTGAAATGCTTGCCGATTTTTTTCGCACAGATATAGGAAAAAGAATGCTGTCTTCCTCTTATGTAAAAAGAGAAGTGCCCTTTGTCATAAAAAAGAATGCTCATGAAATAATTCATTCCTTGGACAAGTATGATATGATTCTCATACAGGGAATTATTGACTGTTATTTTTATGAGGATGATCAGGTTGTAATTATAGACTATAAAACTGACAGAATAAAAGACGGACATTTAGAAACAATAAAACAGGAGTACAGCCCTCAGATATTATCCTACAAGGAAGCAGTTGAAAAAATTTCAGGGAAAAAAGTAAAAGCATGCTATTTATACTTGTTTGACATAGGCCAAGCAGTGGAAATAGTATAACAGTGAACAATGAATAATGAAGAAGGATTTATGCTGCGCATAAATCCTTCTGTTTAATATTAACGTCTTTTTCTTTGCTTAATACGGATAGGTTTTTGGTTGTTGTCTTTTTTTTCATTGTAGTTGTTTTTGTGATCATCATAATTTACAGCTTTTTCATAGCTGTCATATCTTTCTTTTTTATAATTTCTGTCATATGAATCATTTTTAAACTTATCATTAATCTTATCATATTTATTGTATTGATCGTCATATGTAAATTCATTATTAGATTCATCCTCTGGGAGCTTGCTTTCGTTTATAAGCTCAACCTTTCTAGGGGCATCATAATTATTTGAATAACTTCCGGCAGATTCATAATCATCATGATTGTTACCATTGGAACTGTTTGAACTCATGCTGCTTATTATTGGCATGAATGTTTCCATGAGGCTGTTTAAATCTAGGTTGCTATTTTTGTCTGAAGGGCCTTTTTCTGAATTGTTGAAGGCCGAAAGCATATCATTTAAATTTCCGTTATTGAGCATGTCACTTATGTTTCCGTTTTTAAGCAAATCATTTAAACCACCATTTTTAATCATATTGGATGCCACTGCTCCCATGATTTTATCCATGTTGTTTGCAATAAGTGGCTGTGCAAGCATTTTGCTAACCGGAATATTTCCGTTTTTCATTAATGCTGACATCATATCAGCAGGTGATTTTGCATTTAATGGTTCAATTGGTCTGAATGTTTGTGCTCTGTTTAAAAAAGAGTACATGCCAAGCAAAGTGCTTACTTTTTCAAATAGCGGCAGGTATGTATTTACTTTTGATACTGTTTGAGCAGATGTAAGGGGGGCAACTGTGCGTACCATGCTGATTATGTTTTCAATTTTCTGTGGATCTGACATTATCCCAGCTGTGAGGTTTTTTGTAGTTCCTGAAAGCTTTGAAACCATGCCGGGCATCTGGCTGCTTCCAAAAATATATTTTGCAGCCAATAAATATAACAATATTTGAACAGGAATAATATCACCTTCTTAGCAGCGTATTTAATATTACATTTTATTCAAGCTTTTGCTTTGTGTTACACATAAATCTGTTTTTCAAAAAATTAATTTGTAATCTATTCACCATGACAGCATATCATGTAATAGAAATGGAGGTATATGGATGTCAAAATATTTTAAAAGTTTCGATGACAATGAAGTAAATAAAATCACAGAAAGCAAGGAATTTAAAAAAGTTGCAAATGACAAAAAAGTCAATGATTTTATAAATAATGAGCAATTTAAAGAATTTAAAGAAAAGTATAACGGCAAATCTGAAGATGAAATCTTAAGAGATGCAAAAAATATGAGCAAAAAGCTTAAAGAACAGTACGGAGAAGAAGAATATAACAAAAAAATTCAAGATTTAAAAAATTTCGAGAAGTTTCTAAGTACAGAGCAAAAAAAGAAAATGAAGAAATTTTTAGATGGCTTGAAATAATTTTTATTTTTATGAGTGTAAATATTTAAAGGGGGAGTGAGTGTAATCCCCTTTTTTATTATGCGATTAAAAAATAATTATACAAGTAAATAAATAATTATTATGGTATTGTTTTTAATTATAAAAACAATTAGTAAAATATGTATATATATCACGTTCGGCTTGAAAACGGTATTTTACAAAAAAATTAAAAATGAAAACGTGTCGATTTTTATATAAATAAGTCCATTTAATAAATAACCGTTTTCATTAAAATGCAAAAATTACAGTTTTTTATAAAGTTAGCAGAATTAACATAAGTAATAATTATTTGACAATTTATATATATTCAATTATAATAAATCATGGTTATATTTTTATTTAATTTAGGAGGGACAAAATGAAAAAGGTTATAAGTATCTTATTAGTGCTTGTTATGGTTTTTAGCTTAGCAGCATGCAGCAAACCAGCAGAAGCACCAGCACCGGCTGAAAAACCGGCAGAAACTCCGGCAGCAGAGACTCCATCAGCAGAGACTCCTGCAGCTGAAAAGGAAGCTTTTGAAGGTAAAATTGCCATCGTAACAAACACTCTTTCTCAAAATGAAGAAGAGTATCGTTCAGCTCAACAAATGGTAGAAAAATACGGCGAAGACAAAGTTTCTCACGTATTATGGCCAGATAACTTCATGACTGAACAAGAACAAATGATCAGTACTATTACTAAAATAGGTTCTGACCCAGAAGTTAAAGCAATAATTATCAATCAGGCAGTTCCAGGAACAAATGCTGCAGTAGATAAATTATTGGAAACTCGTGAAGATATGTTTATAGCTTATTGTGCTCCACAGGAAAATCCTCCTGACGTTGCAGCAAGAGCAGATTTAATTCTTCAACCTGATGAATTAGGAATGGGTAACAGCATCCCTGAACAAGCAAAAGCAATGGGAGCTAAAACATTTGTACATTATTCATTCCCAAGACATATGTCAGTTGTTCTTCTTTCAGCTAGAAGAGACCTTATGATTGAAAAATGTGAAGAAATAGGACTTGAATTTGTTGATGCTACAGCTCCAGACCCAACAGGAGATGCTGGTGTACCAGGTGCACAACAATTTATACTAGAAGATGTTCCTAAGATGGTAGAAAAATATGGAAAGGATACAGCATTCTTCTCAACAAACTGCGCAATGCAAACTCCATTAATAAAAGCTAGCTTTGATGCAGGCGCTATATATCCACAACCATGTTGCCCATCACCATATCATGGATTCCCATCAGCACTTGGTATTGAATCAACTGGATACACTGTTGATGCAATGGCACAGGTTATTTCTGAAACAGCTAAAAAGCTTAAAGAAGGTGGAGTTCTTGGAAGATTCTCAACATGGCCAGTTCCAGTTGCTATGATGAACACAGTTGCAGCTAGCGAATATGCTATTAAATGGATTAACGGTGAAGTTGGCGAAGAACTTGATACCGCTGTATTAGAACAATTAATGACTGAATATGCTAATGGCATAGCAGTTTCAACTACTCCTTACATAGAAGGCTCAACTGAATATCCAACATTCAGATTGATAATGATGGACTTCTTAACATATGGAGAAGAACATATACTATAGTAATTTAATGCTTAATTAATAAAAAAGTATTTGATTAAGGAATGTTTCGGGATTTCGAGGATGAACTTCCGTTACATTCCTTTTTATGAGAAATCAATTAAATTTACAGGAGGTAAAAATGAGTGATAACCTTCTAAGCTTAAAACATGTTTCAAAAGAATACTCTGGAAACAGAGTATTAAAGGATATAAATATTGAGCTAAAAAAAGGTGAAATACTTGCCCTCATTGGAGAAAACGGAGCCGGAAAATCAACATTAATGAATATACTTTTCGGCATGCCTGTTATTCATACAACGGGGGGCTATGAAGGAACAATTGAAATTGAAGGACAGGAAGTAAGTATAAAGACTCCTCATGATGCTATGTCCATGGGTATCGGAATGGTGCATCAGGAATTTATGCTTATACCAGGATTTACAATTACTGAAAATATTAAATTAAACAGGGAAATAACAAAGCCGAATGCTGTTTCCAAGGTGTTAGGCAAACGGTTGGAATCACTAGATGCCATAAAAATGAACGAAGATGCCAGAAAAGCTCTTGATGTTCTTGATATGGATATTGATGAATTTCTGCCGGTAGCAGGTCTTCCTGTAGGGCATATGCAGTTTATAGAAATTGCTCGTGAAATAGACAAGGAAGGAATAAAGATTTTAGTATTCGATGAACCAACTGCAGTTTTAGCAGAAGCAGAAGCTAAAAACTTGCTTAATGCCATAAGAAAACTGGCCCAAAAAGGAATTGGAATAATATTTATCAGTCATAGGCTTGATGAAATAATAGATGTTGCAGATAAAGTTACAGTCCTGAGAGACGGGGAGCATGTAGCAACAAAGGATGTTAAGGATACAAATAAATTTGAAATAGCACAGCTGATGGTTGGAAGAAAAATTTCAATCGACAGAACTGATTCGGAAAATAAAAATAAAAGCGACGAAATTATATTAAGCATTAAAGACCTTAAAGTATCAATGCCTGGAGAAAGAGTGAAGGGAATTAATTTAGAGGTAAAAAAGGGTGAAATAGTAGGAATTGGCGGTTTAGCAGGACAAGGAAAGCTTGGACTTGCAAATGGTCTAATGGGTATATACCCTGCAACAGGTGAAGTTGTTTTTAATGGCAATAAACTGCCATTAAATGATCCTATGGGTTCCATTAAATCCGGACTTGCATTTGTAAGTGAGGACAGAAAAGGAGTTGGACTTCTCCTTGATGAATCCATAGAGGGAAATATAGTTTTCTCAGCAATGCAAATTAATAATGATTTTTTAAATAAATATGGACCATTCAGATTTAAGGATTCAAGAAAAATAAGAAAACATGCAAAGCAAATGATAGGCGAACTTGATATAAGATGTACATCACCGCTTCAAAAAACAGGAAGGCTCAGTGGTGGAAACCAACAGAAGGTTTGTGTTGCAAGAGCATTAACATTAAACCCTATACTATTGTTGGTATCAGAGCCAACAAGAGGAATAGACATAGGTGCAAAAAAATTAGTGTTGGATCTTCTTAAGAAATTGAATGAAGAATATGGTATGACAATAGTAATGACTTCCTCTGAACTTGCAGAATTAAGGAGCATTAGTGACAGAATAGTAATAGTTTGTGAAGGCAAGGTTGAAGGAGTTCTACCTCCTGATGCACCAGATGCTGAATTTGGCTTGATGATGTCAGGTAGCCGACATAATACAGAAGGGAGTGAAGCTTAATGGTTGAAGTAAAGGAAAATAAGAGTTTTAATATTAAAGAGCTGGTTAATAAAATAGGATTGCCGACTTTGATCATTGGGATATTTTGGATAATACTCTTAATTGCAGGTGGTGCACTTGATATTTCCATATTAACATTATTAAGTGACACTATTAAACGTTCTGGAATGAACGGTATTTTGGTACTTGCCATGGTACCTTCTATTCAATCAGGAACTGGACCAAACTTTGCATTACCTATTGGTATTGTTTGTGGACTATTTGCAATAGTCTTAGCAATTGAATTTGGTTTTATGGGTGCATCCTGGTTATTCGTATCAATAGCATTAGCTATAGTATTTGCGGTTGTACTAGGATACTTATACGGTAAGCTGTTAAATGCCGTTAAAGGCTCTGAAATGACTATAGCAACATATACAGGTTTTTCTATATCTGCATTTATGTGCCTTGCATGGCTCATGATACCTTTCACAAGCACTAAAATGGGATGGTTCATGGGTAAGGGCTTAAGAGAAACCGTCCAGCTGGATGCTGTAGAAGGAGCACAAATATTAAGTGATTTTTGGAGATTTGCTTTCTTTGGAGAGGATGGTTTTATTACTGTAGGCGGTACCAAGGGATTAATTATACCAACAGGTATGATATTGATATTTTTACTATGCTGTTTAGTAGTATGGCTTTATTTCAGATCAAAATCTGGTATAGCTATCTCAGCGGGAGGTATTAATCCGAGATTTGCTCAAGCATCAGGTATTAATATAAACTCAAACAGAGTAAAAGCAAATATATTATCAACTGTACTTGGTGCAGTAGGTATAATAGTTTATTCACAAGGTTACGGCTATGCGCAGCTTTATAATGCACCTTTGATGATGGCTTTCCCTGCGGTCGCTGCTGTATTAATTGGCGGTGCCACAGCTTCAAGGGCTAAGGTTTCGCACGTTATAATCGGAACAATTATATTCCAAGGGCTATTAACTACAGCTTTACCTGTAGCAAATCAGTTGTTTGAAGGAACTGACCTTTCAGAAATACTTCGTATGGTAATTCAAAATGGTATAATCCTTTATGCTTTAACACAAGTTAAAGGAGGCGGTAAATAATGAATAATGTATCCTCTGGAGAAAGACTAAGTGTAAAGAGAAATTCATCTTGGATTGCGGATAATATAGTTACAATTATATTTATTGCATTTACTATATTTGGATTTTTAGTTTCAGATGGCGTAACAATGAATTATTTCTTGACTGAATTATCAAGCAGATTTTTTAGAAATGCATTTTTGGTATTGTCTTTAATAATTCCCGTTGTTGCAGGTCTTGGACTCAACTTTGGTATAGTTGTCGGAGCAATGGCAGGGCAAATAGCCATAGCTATTGTAAGATATTTTAATATGGGTGGATTTTCAGGAATGGCACTCACATTCCTAATAGCATTTCCTATAGCAGCTTTATTTGGATATTGTACAGGAGTTCTATACAATAAAACAAGAGGTCAGGAAATGATAGCCAGCTTAATAGTAGGTTATTTTGCAAATGGTATCTACCAATTTTTGTTTCTGTTTGTTGTTGGCGTTATCATAAAGGTTCCTGCTGATCATCCTATGATTAAACCGGACGGAGTAGGCGTAAGAATGACTGTTGACTTGGTGAAGGTTGAAGAAGGCGGATTAAAATATGCACTTGACAGCATAATGGAAATACCATTTATGTGGGCAATTTTAATTGTAGCTGCAGCTGTATTAGTGCTTCAGGTACTGAGATTATCAAAGAACAAAAACAGCATTACTCTTAACTCTAATCAAAAAATGATGACTGTTATTAATTCTGTAATATGTCTTGTGTTAATAGCAATAAGTCTATTCGCTATAGTAACTGAATCAAGCTTAATGATGGTAAGAAAGGTTCCTGTTATAATAGGAGTATTTATTATAGCTCTATGTATATTCAATGAAAAAATATTAAAAACCAAGTTAGGGCAGGATTTCAGAAGTGTTGGTCAAAGTCAGCACATAGCTGAGGTTTCAGGCATCAATGTTGATAAAACAAGAATAATAGCTACTATTATGTCAACAGTATTTGCAGCATGGGGACAGATTATGTATTTACAAAATATGGGAACGCTTAATACATATGGCGCTCATACACAAATAGGTATGTTCTCTGTTGCAGCATTATTGGTTGGAGGTGCTTCAACGCAAAAAGCAAATATCAGACATGCTATAGTTGGTACAATACTGTTTAATTCTATGTTTATCATGTCTCCTGAAATTGGATTGTCCTTGTTTGGTAATGCTCTCTTAGGTGAATATTTCAGAACATTTATGGTATATGGTGTTATAGGTCTTGCATTGGGACTTCACGTATGGAGAACCAACAAAAAAGGCAAAGCAACCCTTGACTAAATTTTTAATTTTATAATGGATAGAATTATAATTTTGGGATTTATACTTTAGTATAAATCCCTTTTTATGTCCTTGCGCACTGAAATTTTTTGCAGTATAATGTGAACAATTGTAACATGGAGGAAAAATAAATGAAGGATAATGTATTGATACTTGCCATAGAATCATCCTGTGATGAAACGGCTGCGTCAGTAATTGAAAACGGAAGAAATGTTTTGTCAAATATAATATCATCTCAAATAGAAATACATAAGGAATTTGGTGGAGTAGTACCTGAGGTAGCATCAAGAAAGCATATTGAAAATATCAATGATGTTGTCGAGGAAGCTTTAACTAAGGCTAATGTTACACAGGAGCAAATAGATGCCATTGCTGTTACATATGGTCCAGGATTGGTTGGAGCTCTGCTGGTGGGTGTGAATTTTGCAAAGGGGCTGTGCTATGCTTGGAATAAGCCATTAATAGGAGTAAATCACATTGAAGGACATATCTGTGCTAATTATATAGAAGATAAGGGATTAGAACCTCCATTTGTTTGCCTTGTTGCTTCAGGAGGACACACACATTTGGTCTATGTAAAAAATTATGGCGACTACGAAATACTTGGTAAGACGAGAGACGATGCAGCAGGAGAAGCATTCGATAAAATTGCCAGAGCAATAGGTCTTGGGTATCCCGGAGGACCATTGATAGATAAGGCTGCAAAGCTAGGTAATAAGGATGCCATTAAATTCCCGAGAGTTATAATTGATGATGATACGCTGGATTTTAGCTTCAGTGGTCTAAAGTCGGCAGTTTTAAACTATATTCACAACAGCGAGCAGAAGAATGAAGAAATAGTTGTAGAGGATGTTGCAGCAAGCTTTCAGCAAGCAGTGGTTGAAGTCCTTGTAATGAAGACAATAAAAGCAGCAAAAAAGAAGAATTGCAGCACAATTGCGTTAGCAGGAGGTGTTGCTTCCAACTCATATTTAAGAAGAATGCTTCAAGATGAATGTTTGAGGAATAATTATAAATTTACAAGACCTTTGCCCATTTTATGCACGGATAATGCAGCAATGATCGGATGTGCCGGCTATTATAAATATTTAAATAAACAATTTGCAGATTCTTCATTGAATGCAATGCCAAATTTAGAACTTGCAAATTGATTAACAGTTAAAATTAAAAAAAGTATCAACAGCTGTTGATAAAGCTGTTGATACTTGCAATACTGCAGAAAAGTTATCCACAACTAATTAACAAAGGGTGGATAACTTTTTTTAATTTTCTAAAATTTCTGTCCATTGTGTGTATAAAATTTCTAAATTACTTTTATAAGTGTTTAATTTTTCATTTAACTCAATAATTAGAACTTTGTCATTATATGTCGAAGGTTGACATAATTTATACTCTAATTCGGAAATTTTATTTTCATGCATTTCAATTTCTTGTTCTAAGTTTCTGATTGTTCTTTCTCGCTGTTGCCTGTCCCGTATGTTTTCACGTTCTTTTTTTTTCTCAGCATTCAACTGTGTCTTCGTTTTAGAAACAATAACCTCGTCGTCCTCTTCCTCCAACTCTGCCTTCTTTTGAAGGAAGTAGTCATAGTTGCCTAAATACTGAAATGCGCCATCATTGGACATATCATAAATTTTATTGACCACTTTATTTAAAAAGTATCTGTCGTGGGACACTACCAGGACTGTTCCTTCATAATTTAAGAGAGCGTCCTCAAGCACTTCCTTTGAATCAATATCCAGATGGTTTGTAGGTTCATCCATCAATAAGAAATTAGCGTTGGAGGTCATAAGCTTTAACAAGGATAATCTTCCTTTTTCTCCGCCGCTTAAATCACCGATTATTTTGTACATATCATCACCATTAAACAAAAACTGAGCAAGCATTGTGCGTATGTCATAATAATTCAAATCAGGATTGTAATCCCATATTTCATCTATTACAGTGCTTTCTGAGTCAAGATTAGTCTGTTCCTGATCATAATAGCCTATGTTCACATAATGACCTATGTTTACTGAGCCGCCATATTCAATTATTTTCTGTGCAATTACCTTTAATAAGGTGGATTTTCCAATTCCATTGGGACCGATTATTCCAACTCTTTCACCCTTGTATATATTTAGTTCAATATTTTTAAAAACCTGATGCTCATTGTAGCTTACAGATAAATTTTCTACAGACAACACATCCCTGCCACTTTTAACCTTTGGAATGAACCTTAATTTCACCTTCCTTGATTCTACAGTTGGCTTATCCATTTTTTTAATTTTATCCAAGGCCTTTTGCCTGCTGAAGGCTTGCCTTATATTTCGTTTGCTTCCATAATCATGAAGCCTTTTTATCATTTCTTCCTGACGCTCTATTTCCTTTTCATATTCGTCGTAGTGCTTCATTTCCTGCTCAAGCTCTATTTTTCTTTTTTTCATGAATTCAGAGTAATTGCCATTGTATGCTTTTAAACTTTTGTTTTCCATGAGAAAAATTCTTTCTACAGTGTTATCAAGGAAATATCGGTCATGGGAGATAATAATAACAGCACCTTTGAAATCCTTGATATATTTTTCAAGCCATGAAATAGCATCTATATCTAAATGGTTTGTAGGTTCGTCCAGCATCAGAATATCTGCCTTTTCCAGCAAGAGTTTAGCGAGCATTACTCTGCTTTTTTGACCACCGCTTAATAAATTAACAGGTTTATCAAATTCATTTTCAGAAAAACCTAATCCTCTCAGCACTCCCTTAATTAAGCTCTTGAAGCTGTATCCATCTCTTTCTTCAAATTCCTCACTCATTTTAGCATAGGAATTCATAAGAGCAGTCAGTTCTTCTTGATTGTCATCTTCAGTGAAGTTGCTTATTTTATGTGATAATTTATGAAGCTCTTCCTCTAATTTAATTACATCATCAAAAATAGTGAGCATTTCATCCATAATGCTCCCAGAACTTTCAATATTGGTATTTTGCTTTAAATAGCCAAGTTTTTTGCCCTTTGCCTTATATATTTCGCCGGTATCGGGTTCCAGGTTTTCAGTCAATATATTAAATAAGGTAGTCTTGCCAGCTCCATTGAGACCTATTAATCCAACCTTTTCATTGTCATTGATTGTGAATGATATATTTTCAATAATATTGTCAACCACATAGACCTTTGAAACATCATTGCATGATAAAACTATCATAATTAGTCCTTCCTTTTTTTTACATACAAATAATACCTTATGATTATATCAGATTTTAATAGATTTTTCAATTACATTAAACGTTAAAGCCTTAGTGCTTAGTTATTTTGTAATAATTCTCATGTTATCCAATATGCAATTAAGGTTATTCTTTAATAATGCTGTTGTTTTTTTATCAACGTTTTTACCATCTAAAAAAAATTGATTTTGATTGTTTATTAAGGCAATAATATTTTCTAAAACGATAGAAATATCAATTTCGGATTGATATGCATCCATATGTGAAGAGTCAGAAACACCTAAAAGAAAATCAGTTGTTACCTTAAAATAACCAGCAATTTTTACAACAATTTCGAGACTTGGTTTTCTCTTACCATTTTCAATTAAGGAAACAGATGATTCGGAAATATTTAATATTTTGCTTAATTCTTTAGACGTAAGATTACTTCGAATACGGAGGTAATGAATCCTTTCTCCTATTTTCATATTTTCAGTCCTTAATGAAATTTTACTGGGTATATGTTAAATTATACTTAAAAATGCTATAAAAAACAACAAAAAGTTACAAATTGTAAATTTATTGAATTAATTTCGATGTCTAGAATCAAGTAGAATCAAAGGGTAAAAAAAGATATTAAAATAAATCGACATGAAAACGAGCAAAAATAACGATTTCCATGAGTGTGATAAAGAAAAAGGAAAAAAATT
>JBFXKO010000011.1:0-105939 GCA_050173715.1 Sedimentibacter sp. | reverse complement strand
GGTGACAAGGGCAGGTGACAAGGGGACGCAGGTGACAAGGGGACGCAGGTGACAAGGGGACGCAGGTGACAAGGGGACGCAGGTGACAAGGGGACGCAGGTGACAAGGGGACGGAGTTGTTGTCATCTTAGGATGACAACAACTCCGTCCCCTTGTCACCCGTCCCCTTGTCACCCGTCCCCTTGTCACCCGTCCCCTTGTCACCTTGTCACGCGTCCCCTTGTCACAAATAACCCGGTTAGCCGGGTTATATTTGTAATGTTTTAATTTATTATGTACATTTCATCTAAATTAATGTAGAATATATGTAATTAGAAAGATGCGGTGGTAAGATGAATACTGATACAATAGCTGCAATTGCCACATTTCCCGGCAATGCAGGCATAAACATTATAAGAATTAGTGGAGATAATGCATTAAATATTGCTGAAAAAATATTTAATAATAAAAATAAAATACAGGCAGTAAATTTAAAACCAAGATATCTTCATTATGGACATATTGTGGATAAAAACAACAAGGTAATAGATGAAGTGTTGATGTCCTACATGAAGGGTCCAAATACCTACACAAGAGAGGATATCATTGAAATAAATTGTCATGGCGGCATAATTTCTGCTAAAAAAATCTTAGAAACTGTATTAAATCATGAATGCAGATTAGCAGAAAGAGGAGAGTTTACAAAAAGAGCATTTCTTAACGGTAGAATTGACTTGACGCAGGCAGAGGCTGTAATTGATATAATTAATTCCAAGACAGATTCAAGCCATGAAATTTCCGTAAATCATTTGGAAGGAAGACTTTCAAAGGAAATCAATGAAATTATATCAAGGATTATGGATCTTCTTGCCAATATAGAGGTTAATATAGATTTTCCAGAGTATGACGAGGATGAAGTAACTATTAACAAAGTAAAAGAATTCAGTGAAAACATAATAAACAAGGTTGATAGGCTGATAAAAACTGCAGATACGGGAAAAATATTCAAGGAAGGCATTAAAACTGTAATTTTGGGAAAACCAAATGTAGGCAAGTCCTCTCTCATGAATTTTTTGTTAAATGAAAATCGTGCCATAGTTACAGAGATACCTGGAACAACCAGAGACACCATAGAAGAATATGTGAACATCAAGGGAGTTCCCTTAAGAATAATTGATACTGCAGGTATTAGAGAAACGACTGATAAGATTGAAAAAATCGGAGTTGAAAAGGCTCTTCAAAAAGTTGATGAAGCAGATTTAATAATTATGCTTTTTGATTCATCAAGAAAGCTTGAAGAAGATGATGAGAAAATATTGAATTACATCAAAAATAAAAAAGTAATTTATATAAAAAATAAAACTGATTTAGAAACTAAATTAGATTTAAGCATGCATGAAAATATTGAAAAGGAAGCTATAAATATTTCAGTTTTAAAAAATGTAGGATTAGACGACATAATAGAAAAAATCAACAGGATGTTTTTTGAAGGCATCATAAATGTAAGTGATGATTTGATTATCAACAATGTAAGGCATAAAAATCTTCTTTTAAAATGTAAAAATAGTTTAGAAGATGTTTTAAATTCAATAGATCAAAATATGACCATAGATTTTATAGAAATTGACTTAAAGCAGGCCATGGAATATTTAGGATTCATTGTTGGAAAGTCAGTGAGTGATGATTTGATGGATAAAATATTTAATGAATTTTGCATAGGAAAGTAAAAAGGAAATAGCAATTAGAAAGAGGAACAAAATGGAAGATAAAGTGAGAGATTTTCTTGCTGAAAGCGTGGATGTGGCTGTTATTGGAGCTGGTCATGCAGGATGTGAAGCAGCCTTGGCAAGCGCACGTCTTGGAATGAAGACCATAGTGCTTACCATGAGTCTTGATTCAATAGCAATGATGCCATGTAATCCTAACATAGGAGGAACTGCAAAGGGTCACCTGGTTAGGGAAATCGACGCTCTGGGCGGAGAAATGGCTTTAAATATAGATAAAACTATGATACAATGTAAGATGCTTAATCGTTCAAAGGGACCCGCAGTTCATTCCTTAAGAGCACAGGCTGACAAAAGAAAGTATCATACTGAAATGAAAAAGGTTTTGGAAGACCAAAATAATCTCAGGATTATGCAATGTGAAGCAACAAGGCTGGAATTAAAAGATGATGGAAGCTTCAATGTATATACAAGGTTAGGCGCATATTACAATGCTAAAGCAGTCATAATAACAACCGGAACATACCTAAAGGGAAAAATTTATATTGGTGAATTAAATTATTCCTCAGGACCAGATGGTCTGGCACCTGCCAACGAACTTTCTGAATCCTTGATGAATTTAGGTATACAGCTTAGAAAGTTTAAGACCGGCACACCTGCAAGAATACATTCTGATTCTATTAATTATGAAATTATGGAAGCACAATCAGGTGATGAGGAAATAATTCCTTTTTCATTTATGACAGATAAAATAAATATACAACAGGTTCCATGCTATATAACATACACCACTGAAAGAACACATGAAATAATAAGAGAAAATTTAAACAGGTCTCCATTGTATGAGGGAGTAATAAAAAGCATTGGCCCAAGATATTGCCCTTCAATTGAAGACAAGGTAGTCAAGTTTTCTGACAAGGAAAGGCATCAGCTTTTTGTTGAGCCGGAAGGCTTGGATACAAAGGAAATGTATATCCAAGGAATGTCGTCTTCTTTGCCATATGAGGTTCAAATTTCAATGTACAAGTCAATGCTGGGTCTGGAAAATGCTCAAATAATGAGACCTGCATATGCCATAGAATACGACTGCATAGACCCCACACAGCTTAAACTTAGCTTAGAGCTTATAAGCATTAAAAATTTATTTTTTGCCGGTCAAGTTAACGGTAGCTCAGGCTATGAGGAAGCGGCTGCTCAAGGACTTATTGCAGGCATCAATGCAGCCATGAGCTTAAAAAACAAAGAGCCTCTTGTTTTAGACCGTTCTGAGGCCTATATAGGCGTATTGATAGATGATCTGGTTACTAAGGGAACAAATGAACCTTACCGTATGATGACCTCAAGAGCAGAGTACAGATTACTACTCAGACAAGACAATGCAGATGAAAGACTTACCGAAAAGGGCTATGAAAAAGGTCTTGTGACAGAGGAAAGATATGAAAGATATAAAAACAAGAAACAACAAATCGAAAATGAAATTGAAAGACTTAAAAATATAAAAATAACTCCAAAAGTGGAAATAAATGAAATATTAGAAAGCATAGGAAGCGTATCTCTTAAAATGCCCTTGAGTCTTTATGAACTTTTAAAGAGAGTTGAACTAAACTATGAAAATACATCAGAACTTGATGAGAAAAGGCCTTTTTTGAAAAAGGAAATCAAGGATTATGTGGAGACAGTCATAAAGTATGAAGGCTATATTGCAAAGCAGATAAATCAGGTTGAACAGTTTAAAAAGCTTGAAAACAAAAAAATTCCTGTAAATATTGACTATGACCAAGTTGGAAGCTTAAGGTTGGAAGCAAGACAAAAGCTTAATAAAATAAGACCAGATTCAATAGGTCAGGCATCAAGAATATCGGGGGTTTCACCATCAGATATAAATGTGCTTTTAATTTATATGATGACTTACAATAATAAATAGATTTAAAGGAGTCTGCCTTGATAAAAACATTGGAAGATGGATTTACAAAACTAAATATTCCATACAGCAGCCTTATTGAAAGCAAGTTCATTAAGTACAGAGACTTATTGAAGGAATGGAATCAAAAAATAAATATAACATCCATAGAAGATGACGAAGAAATTTATGTGAAGCATTTCTTAGACAGTATTTTATTGCTTAACAAAGATAATATTAATGAGAAAAAAAGCATGATTGACGTAGGTACAGGAGGAGGATTTCCCGGATATCCTTTAAAAATAATAAATGACAATTATCAAGTAACACTGTTAGACAGTCTAAGAAAAAGAATTGATTTCTTGGCTGAGGTTGCAAAAGCTTTAAATTTAAAAAATATTGAACTTATTCACGGAAGAGCTGAAGAATTTGGACAAAATAAAGATTACAGAGAAAACTTTGACATATGTGTTTCAAGAGCTGTAGCTCCCCTTAATGTTCTTAGCGAATATTGTCTTCCATTTGTTAAAGTAGGCGGTTACTTTGCAGCATATAAAAGCGAGAATATTTCCACGGAAATAGTAAGTTCTGAAAATGCAATAAAAAAATTAGGCGGAAAAATAAAAGAGATAAAAGAAATACAATTGCCGGGAACAGATATTGTAAGAAAAATTGTTATAATAGAAAAATGTGAAGCAACTAATTTGAAATACCCGAGAAAAGCCGGAAAACCAAGCAAAGAACCATTAGTGTAAACTGTGAAAACTGTAATGAGGGGGAGATATTCTTGTTAAGCAATATTATTAATATCGATGTTAAAAAAATAATTCCTAATAAAAATCAACCAAGAAAGGTCTTTGATAACAAAGCATTGGAGGAATTAAGCCAATCTATAAAAAACTATGGCATTATACAGCCTATAACAGTAAGAAAAATATATGATGATATTTATGAAATAGTAGCAGGCGAAAGACGTTTTAAGGCAGTAAAGCTTTTAAATATGGAAACAATTCCTGCAGTTGTAATTGAAGTGAAGGAAGAAGAATCAGCTGCTATGGCTCTGATAGAAAATCTCCAAAGGGAGGATTTGGATTTCATTGAAGAAGCCATGGCTTTTGAAAGACTTATTGAAGATTTTGGTTTAAACCAAACTCAATTGGCTGAAAAGTTGGGAAAATCACAGTCAACTATTGCAAATAAAATGAGAATTTTAAAACTTCCTGAATCTGTAAAGGAAAAGCTCAGAGAAGGTAACTTAAGTGAGCGCCATGCCAGAGCTCTTTTAAAATTAGATGACGAGGAGCTTTTGTTAAGTATAGTAGAAAAAATCATAAAAAAGGATCTTAATGTCAGTGAAACAGAAAAACTTGTCAATTCAATAGCTGAGGATATTAATGAAAAGAAAATCAGGGACAAGCGTTATGTTAGAAATTTCATAAACTATAAAATTTATATTAATACAATTAAAAACGCATACAATGAAATTGTGAAAACTGGAATAGATGCAAAATTTGAGCAGCAAGAATCTGATGAATTCATTGAAATTAGGGTAAAAATTCCGAAAAAAAGCGTGTAGAGGGTGATTAAGTGGCTAAAGTAATAAGCATATTCAATCAAAAAGGCGGAGTAGGCAAGACAACTACCAATGTTAACTTGTGTGCGGCACTTGCTATAAAGGGAAAAAAGGTACTTAGCATTGATATTGACCCTCAAGGCAATTCAACTAGCGGGTTTGGTATTGATAAAAATAATTTGGAATACTCAATTTATGATGTATTGATTGAGGATATTGACATAAACAAGGTTATACTCAAGACTGAAATTGAAAACCTTGATTTGCTACCTGCAAATATACAGCTGGCAGGTGCTGAAATTGAGCTTGCTAACACTCGTTTTAGAGAAAAAACGCTGAAAGAAAAAATGAATTTATTAGATAAAAAATATGATTTCATAATAATTGATTGTCCTCCATCACTTGGCTTATTGTCTTTAAATGCACTTACTGCTTCAAATACGGTGCTGATTCCCATACAATGCGAATATTATTCATTAGAAGGAGTTGGACAGCTTTTAGATACCGTAAAGCTTGTGAACAAGAACTTAAATCCCAAGCTTGAAATAGAAGGAGTCCTTCTAAATATGTTTGACGGAAGAACTAATTTATCTATACAGGTTGTAGAAGAAGTTAAAAAGTATTTTAAAAACAAGGTTTACAAAACAGTAATACCAAGGAATGTAAGATTGGCTGAAGCACCCAGCTTCGGGCAGCCAATTATGCTATATGATGATAAATCAACCGGAAGCGAAGCATTTTTAAAGGTAACTGAAGAAATTATAAAAAACAATTAAGGAGGATAAAATGGCAGTAAAAAGAAAGGCCTTAGGCAAGGGTTTGTCAGCATTGATACCAGATGATTTAGAAAAAGAAGACAGCCAGAGAATAGAAGAAATAGATACAAACTTAATATGCCCAAATCCAAATCAGCCTCGTAAAATATTTGAGCAGGATAAGCTTGATGAGCTGACAGAATCCATAAAAAAATATGGAGTTATCCAACCTATAATTGTTAGAAAAGATGGCGAATTTTATACTATAATTGCAGGTGAAAGAAGATGGAGAGCTTGTAAAAATGCTAATTTAAAAAGCATACCCTGCATTGTAAGAGATATAGAAAATAAAAATGCATCTGAAATTGCTTTAATTGAAAATTTGCAAAGAGAAGATTTAAATCCCATAGATGAAGCAAATGCCTATGAATTTATAATGGAGCACTACGGAATAACTCAGGAGGAAGTTTCAAATATTGTAGGAAAATCAAGAGTTTATGTTACAAACATAATGAGGCTTTCAAATTTGGATGAATATGTGAAAAATAAAATCATTGCAAATGAAATTTCTGCTGGACACGGAAGAGCTATTTTAAGTTTACCACCGGAAAGACAAATATTCTTGACGGATAAAATAATTAAAGAAGATTTAAGTGTAAGAGAAGTTGAAAAGCTGGTAAGAGATTCAAAAAAACCAAAAAGAAAGACAGCTCCGGAGAAGGATAAATTTATTGCTTATGTAGAAGAAATGTTATCCGAAAGATTTTCCTCCAAGGTTAATATTAAAAAAAATAAAAATAAAGGCAAAATAGAAATTGAATACACTAATAATGAAGATTTAAATAGAATATTGGACTTGTTGAAAATAGAAGAATAATCAGAAAATAGAAATCATTGCTGTAGCAATGATTTTTTTGCATAAAATTGAAACATTTATAAAAATTATTTTGTGTTAATTTTATTCTGTTTAGCCAAATTTTGAATATACTATAAAGTATTTGATAATTGTTTGTACATAATAATCTTATAAATAGTAATTGATTTTTTAAAATATGGCATAAATAATTAACAAAAGTAATTATTATATAACATTCATATACAAAAAAACAAAAATAAATGAATCAATTGACATTATATTAACAAAGAACTATAATAATGTCATCTATTCGACCAAAATGTAGGGAGGTTTTAATTTTGATTAAGGGACTTGATGTAAGGGCTAATGAAAAGCAATTTATACTTCTTAAGGAGTATATTGATTCTATCAGCGAGAATCAAGGAAATTTGATGCAGGCACTCCATAAAGCTCAAGAAATTTTCGGCTATCTTCCAATTGAAGTTCAAAAATTCATTTCTTATGAGATGGATGTTCCATTGGCTGAGGTTTACGGTGTTGCAACATTTTACACTCAATTTTCAATTGAGCCAAAAGGAAAGCATAAAATAGGCGTATGTCTGGGAACTGCTTGTTATGTAAAGGGTTCTCAGCAGGTTTTGGACAAGTTATCAAAAGAGTTGAATGTGAAGGTTGGTCAAACAACTGCTGACAACATGTTTACCCTTGAAGCTACAAGGTGTTTAGGATGCTGCGGTTTAGCTCCTGTAATGATGATTGATGGTGATGTTTACGGCAAACTGGAACCTAAGAAAATACCTGAAATATTATCTAAGTACAAGGAATAGGGGGCATATTATGAAATCTTTGGACGAATTAAAAAAGTTAAGAGAAGAAGCTATAAAAAATGTTGAAATGCGCAATTCAGATAAGGATATACGTGTCGTGGTAGGAATGGCAACATGCGGAATATCAGCAGGAGCGAGACCTGTTTTGACAACACTTGTTGAAGAGGTTGCAAAAAGAAGTTTAAATAACGTGCAAGTAGTTCAAACCGGCTGTATAGGAATGTGTACCTATGAACCAATAGTGGAAGTGTATGCTCCCGGTAAAGAAAAGGTAACATATATTCATGTAAACCCTGAAAAAGCAAAGAGAATTGTATCAGAGCATTTAGTTAACAACAAAGTAGTTCGTGAATATACAATAGGTGCGCAGTAGTCAGTTCTTAGGAATGGAGGAGAAGCTATGAAAATTTTCAGATCACATGTCCTGGTTTGCGGCGGAACCGGATGCAGCTCTTCAAAGTCTGCTTTAATAAAGCAAAGATTTGAAGATAAAATTAAAGAAGTTAATTTGGACAATGAAGTTCAGGTAATAGGAACAGGATGCTTTGGTCTTTGCGAGGAAGGTCCTGTAGTAATAATTTACCCTGAAGGAACATTTTATGCAAGAATGACAATAGAAAGAGTTGACGAAATTGTTGAGGAGCACTTGTTAAAAGGCAGAATAGTACGTAAATATTTATTTGATGAAAGTGCTAAAAATGAACAAATAACTCCATTAAGTGAGGTTGCTTTCTATAAGAAACAAAAAAGAGTTGCTTTAAGAAACTGCGGTTTAATCAACCCGGAAAATATAGAAGAATATATAGCTCGTGACGGATATATGGCACTTGGCAAGGTGCTTACAGAAATGACACCAGAAGAAACCATCAAGTTGGTAAAGGATTCGGGTTTGAAGGGAAGAGGCGGTGCAGGCTTTTCTACAGGCATGAAATGGAGCTTTGCAGCACCAAACAAAGCAGATCAAAAATATGTAATATGCAATGCTGATGAAGGAGACCCAGGTGCATTTATGGACAGAAGTGTGCTTGAAGGAGACCCTCATGCAGTACTTGAAGCAATGGCTATAGCAGGATATGCCATAGGAGCTACAAAAGGCTTTATATATGTAAGAGCGGAATATCCTATAGCTGTTCATAGATTAGAAATTGCTATAAGTCAAGCAAAAGAGCTTGGATTGTTAGGCAAAAATCTTTTTGGAACAGATTTTGACTTTGATATAGAAATAAGATTAGGAGCCGGAGCATTTGTTTGTGGAGAAGAAACTGCTCTTATGCAATCAATTGAAGGTAAGAGAGGAATGTCTAGAAATAAGCCTCCATTCCCGGCAAATAAAGGTTTGTGGGGTAAGCCTACAATAATAAATAACGTTGAAACATTAGCAAATGTACCTCAAATAATTTTGAATGGTTCGGAATGGTTTAAAAGCTTTGGAACAGAAAAATCCCCTGGAACTAAGGTGTTTGCTCTTGGAGGAAAAATAAGCAACACAGGGCTGGTAGAAGTTCCTATGGGAACAACCTTGAGAGAAGTTATTTATGACATAGGAGGCGGATGCCCTAACGGAAAAGAATTCAAGGCAGTTCAAACAGGAGGACCTTCTGGCGGATGTTTAACAAAAGATCATCTTGATATTCCTATTGATTACGATAATTTAACAAAAGTTGGCTCCATGATGGGCTCAGGCGGAATGATAGTAATGGATGAAGATAATTGCATGGTTGATATAGCAAGATTCTTCCTTGACTTTACTGTTGACGAATCCTGCGGCAAATGTACTCCTTGTAGGGAAGGTACAAAGCGAATGCTTGAAATTTTAAATAAAATTGCAGAAGGCAAGGGTACAATGGAGGATTTAGACAAGCTTGAAAAGCTGGCTCTAAACATTAAAGAAACATCTCTATGCGGTCTTGGTCAAACAGCACCAAACCCTGTATTGTCTACGCTAAGATATTTCAGAGATGAGTATGAAGCTCATGTTATTGAAAAAAGATGTCCAGCCGGTGTATGCCAATCACTTTTAAAATATATAATTACTATGGATTGCAAGGGCTGTACAAGATGTGCGAGAATTTGTCCGGTTGGAGCAATTGAAGGCAAGGTTAAGGAAGTTCATATTATAAATCAGGATAAATGTATTAAATGTGGATCATGTATGGATGCTTGTACATTCCATGCCATCATTAAGAAGTAGAAAGGCTGGTGTTAATTATGGATAAAGTAAATGTAACTATAAACGGAATACAAGTCAGCGTTCCAAAGGATTATACAGTTTTAATGGCAGCCAGAGAAGCTGGAATAGACATACCTACTCTGTGCTTTTTAAAGGATATAAATGAAATAGCAGCATGTAGAGTATGTGTTGTTGAAGTTGATATAAAAGGTGTTCCAATGCGTAATCTTCCTGCTTCCTGTGTTCTTCAGGTACAGGATGGAATGAATGTAAGAACAAATACTGCAAAGGTTAGAAATGCAGTTAGGATGAACGTTGAGCTTATTCTTGCAAATCACAACAGAGAATGTTTAACGTGTCTTCGAAATGGAACCTGCGAGCTCCAAAAGCTTTGTGATGAGCTTGGTATAAAAGAAATCGAGTTTGAAGGAGCAAAAAGAGAAGCTAAAGTAGACAATTTGTCCCATTCAATAATAAGAGACACAAGTAAGTGCATACTTTGTGGGCGCTGTGTAAGCACATGCAGAGACGTCCAAGGCATAGGCGTGTTAGATTTCACAAAGAGAGGCTTCAATACAGAGGTTGCCCCTGCATTTGATTTCAGCATGAATGATGTAAATTGTGTTTATTGTGGACAATGTATTCAAGCTTGCCCTGTTGCTGCACTTCGTGAAAGAACATATACAGATGATGTATGGGAAGCTATTGATGACCCAGAAAAGTATGTAATTGTTCAAACAGCCCCTGGTGTAAGAGCATCATTAGGCGAAGAATTCGGTTATCCAGTTGGAACAGATGTAACAGGTAAAATGGTTGCGGCTTTGAAAAGACTTGGCTTTAGCAAGGTATTTGATACAAACTTTTCAGCCGACCTTACAATATTGGAAGAAGGCACTGAGCTGTTAGGCAGAGTTAAAAATGGTGGAAAATTGCCAATGATAACATCTTGCTCACCAGGGTGGATACGTTACTGTGAAATGAACTATCCGGAATTTTTAGATAATCTTTCAACATGCAAATCACCTCAGCAGATGTTTGGAGCCATTGCAAAAACTTATTTTGCTGAAAAAGCAGGCATAGATCCTAAAAAAATAGTAAGCGTGTCTGTAATGCCATGTACATCAAAAAAGACTGAAGCAAACAGACCTGAAATGGAAGTAGACGGTTTAAGAGATGTTGACTT
The DNA here is from genome assembly GCA_050173715.1 of Sedimentibacter sp. Lineage (GTDB taxonomy): Bacteria > Bacillota > Clostridia > Tissierellales > Sedimentibacteraceae > Sedimentibacter. The sequence goes on along the minus strand of JBFXKO010000011.1, from coordinate 94,972 downwards.
TTCCTTGACTACAAGAGAGCTTGGGGACATGATTAAGCAAGCAAGAATAAACTTCAGAAATCTTCCTGACGAACAGCCTGACAGCATATTGGGCGAATACACAGGAGCAGGAGTTATATTCGGTGCAACAGGCGGTGTTATGGAAGCAGCTTTAAGAACGGTTGCAGACATTTTGACCGGCAAGGATTTAGATGAAATTGAATACCAAGGTGTTAGGGGAATTGAAGGAGTTAAGGAAGCATCAATTGTTCTTCCTATTGATGGCAAGGACACAGAGGTAAAGATTGCAGTAGCTCATGGAACTGCAAATGCTGCAAAGGTTCTTGATTCAGTAAAATCAGGAGAAAAACAGTACCACTTCATAGAGGTTATGGCATGCCCTGGAGGCTGCGTGCATGGAGGAGGACAGTCCCATGTATCTGCAAAGGCAAGACTGGATGTAAATCCAAAGGTAAACAGAGCAAATGCACTTTACGAATTGGATAAATCATTGCCTCTCCGTAAGTCTCACAAGAATCCTGAGGTTATGAAGCTTTATGAGGAGTTCTTGAAGGAACCAAACAGCCACTTGTCACATAAATTGCTTCACACTCATTACACTAAGCGAGAAACTTACAAAATTGAACAGGAAGAAGAATTTGAAAAACTTCTTGAAAAATTGAAATAACAATTTAAAATATAAAATAATGGGAGGAATGACCTCCCATTATCTTGATAAAAATGATAAAATTTCCTTCTGTCATTTTAAGGCGTAGCCTAAGAATCTCATATTTTCAATATGATATCGATCATTTCATGTATATTTGATGCAATATAATCAGCTTCTTCATGCTCCAACATGGCTTGTGTTCTAAAGCCCCACAATACTCCCAATGATTTAATGCCTGCGTTTTTAGCAACCTGTATATCTATTTCAGTATCTCCAATATAAATGCATTCTTCCTTTTTTAAATTCAAATCATCTATAATACCTAAAAGAGAAGAAGGGTCAGGCTTTGCAATGCAATTATCCTTGAGACCGGATGAGTATTTTATTTTATCGTTAAAAAATCTTTCGCACAGTCTCAACGTAAAATCATGAGGTTTATTTGACAAGACTGCAGTAATAATGTTTTTATTGTTTAACTCATCCAGCATATCCATTATTCCTTCAAAAGGCTTAGTGTTGTCAAACATATGGACATCATAATATTCGTTATAATATTCTAGAAATTTCTCTTCAACTTCATTATGCTCGTATCCAAAAAATTCAGCGACTATTGATTCGATTATCTTACGCCTTCCGTGACCAAGCATCAGTTTATATTTCTGAGAATCTACTTGAGGAAGATTAAATTTTGATAATGCATAATTGCAGGCTCTTTCTAGGTCTTCTACAGAATCCAGCAAAGTTCCGTCCAAATCAAATATTGCAGCTTTAAACATAGTAACTAGTAACCTCCGGTTTTTAATACATATATAATATCATAAAACTATTAAATTACCAAATGTTAATATATTTCTTTAAAATAAAAGTTATTGTGGTATAATTATTATATACTATATAACAGGTGATATATATGATGCTGATTAAAAACGGAAGAGTAATTGATCCGGAAACTAAAATGGATGAAATTTCAGATATCCTCATAGATGGTAATCAAATAGCTAAAATCGAGAAAAATATTGCTTTAAAAAGCATTGATGAAATAATAGATGCAGAAGGAAAAATAGTTGCTCCAGGTTTGATAGATGTTCATGTGCATTTCAGGGACCCAGGTCTAACATATAAGGAAGATATTCAATCTGGTTCAATGGCTGCAGTAAGAGGGGGGTTTACCACAGTTGTGTGCATGGCTAATACAAAACCTGTAGTAGATAACAAGGAAACTCTTGAATATATTTTGAATGAAACAAAAGAATCCCCAATTAATGTACTGCAGACAGGGGCTGTAACAATGAGTTTAAATGGCGCTGAGATTGTTGACATGGAGCTCTTAAAGAATTTAGGTGCTGTGGGTTTTACCGATGACGGTTTTCCAATAATGAATTCAAATATAGCTTTAAAAGCAATGGAAACAGCAAAAAAGCTCAATGTTCCAATAAGCTTTCATGAAGAAGATCCAAGCTTGGTTTATAATTCAGGTATCAATCATGGGGAAATATCAAAGGAACTAAACATGCAAGGAGCATTACGACTTGCTGAGGATGTTATGGTAGCCAGAGATTGCATCATGGCTATAGAAACAGGCGCAAGAGTAAACATACAGCATATAAGCTCTGGACGTTCAGTAGATATAATAAGATTTGCAAAATCCAAGGGAGCTAATATTTTTGCAGAAGCATCTCCCCATCATTTTACATTGACAGAGAAAGATGTACTAAAGTATAAAACAAATGCAAAAATGAATCCTCCAATAAGGACTGAAGAAGATCGGTTAAAAATAATTGAAGGGCTGAGTGATAATACCATTGACATAATAGCAACAGACCATGCTCCACACAGCAGGGAAGAAAAGGAACGTGAGTTTTTAAATGCTCCAAGCGGTATTATAGGCTTAGAAACTGCACTATCCTTAGGAATAACATTTTTGGTAAATAAAAATTATTTAGACATTTGTAAATTGTTGGAGAAAATGACAATCAATCCAGCTAATTTATATAATTTAAGCTCAGGAAGAATCAAGGTAGGATTAAAGGCAGATTTAGTTATTTTTGATTTAAGAGAAAAGTGGATGGTTGAAGATTTTAGTTCTAAATCAAGTAATTCTCCTTTCATAGGATGGGAGCTTTCAGGTAAGGTAAAGTACACAATATGCAACGGCAAAGTTGTATATAATGATTAATTATTATCAAACAGGCAATCTCAAACATATAATATGTTAAAACTACTATAGCAGGTGATATTATGATTTATTTAGATAATGCTGCAACAACATACCCAAAGCCAAAGACAGTATACCAAGGTGTTATGAGGGCAATGACTGAATACGGAGCCAATCCTGGAAGAGGAAGCCATGCAATGGCCATTGAAGGAGCAAGGGTTATATATGAAACAAGAGAGCTTATGGCTCAATTGTTTAATATTGACGATCCCATGAAGGTTATATTCACCTTCAATGCTACAGATGGCTTAAATCAGGGAATCAAGGGTGTTTTAAATCCCGGAGATCATGTTATAACGACTACCATGGAGCATAACTCCGTGCTTCGTCCAATTAAAGAATTGGAAAAATATGGGGTAGAAAATACAATAGTACAATGCGGAAAAGACGGCATGGTAAATGTTGAGGATATCAGAGCAAAAATAAAAAGCAACACAAAGCTGGTTGTGACAACACATGTTTCGAATTTAACCGGAACGATAATGCCAATTGAAGAAATCGGACAAATGTGCAAGGAAAAAAATATTTTATATTTGGTTGACGGTTCACAAAGCGCTGGAGTGTTGGATATTGATATGAAAAAGTTCAATATACATTTGTTGGCTGTACCGGGACATAAGGGTCTTCTTGGACCACAGGGTACAGGAGCCCTTCTCATAAATTGTGATGCAGAAATTAAGCAGCTGAAAGAAGGAGGAACCGGCAGTGAATCCAGCAGCATGTTCCAGCCAAACTTTTATCCGGATAAATTAGAAGCAGGTACTCACAACCTTCCGGGCATTGCAGGACTGAATGCTGGGTTAAAGTACATTTTAAACAGAGGCACAAAATCGATTTACAGCCATGAAAAAAAACTTCTTGATGTATTCATCAATGAATTAAAAAAGAACGCTAAAATCGAAATATACGGTCCTAAAGATATTGACAATAGATGTGGAGTTGTTCCTATTAATATTTTGGATGTCGATTCCTCAGAGGTTGCCTTTAAATTAGATACAGAATACAATATAGCAGTAAGACCGGGACTTCACTGTGCACCGTTGGCTCATAAAACAATCGGGACCGAAAAAATAGGTGCTGTAAGATTTGGTGTAGGACCTTTCAATAATAAGTCAGATATTATGGCAGCTGTAAAAGCATTAAATGAAATATCAGGAATTTAGTTTATCAAAAGAAAATTGCATATGCAATTTTCTTTTGATATGAAATTGATTTAATTAATTTTTAATGCAATATGCTCTTAAATTTGATATAATAAATACAAAATATGAAACAAAGACTAACGTCTTTGTTTGATGTATTGACGGGCAAAGCCCTTATTGAATATGCTAAATCAAACATCAGGGTAAAAATATGAAGAAGCTAATTACTTTTATTATAATTTTTATGGTGATAATTATAGGAATTATATTTTTTACATATGGAAAAGAATTTTTGACATTATTAGATGAAAAGAAGGTATATAATGTTGAAGATATAGAAAAAACAAGATTAGATACTCTCGATGAATTTAAATTTTTTAATGATGGTATTATAACTTATAATAATCAAAAAATTATTTTTCTTGATTATAAAAATAATATAGTTTGGGAAAATGAAGATGGCTCATTTTCTAAACAAGTATTTGTTACTGATAACAATATATTCAGGGATATGGAAGACACAATTCAGGTGTTGGATAAAAATAATCAAAAGTTTGTAATGTCTGAAATACAAGGTGATATTGTAAATGTTTCACGTGAAAATGACAAGACATACATGATTATTAAAAATGGTACAGGTCAAAATTCCTTGTATATTTTGAATAGCAAAAATGAGGTAGTTGTTGATAACAAAGTATTTGATGATAATATTACAGGTGTATCCATAAGCGATAAATCGGAGGGCTATTCTCTTATTACTATGAGATTTGAAAACAACTCAATATCAAATACAGTATATTTTATTTTAATAGATGATGTGGAGCTTTGGAACAGCGAAATTAATGATGAGATATTGATAAAGATACAGATTGTAAATAACAATGTTGTAGTAATAGGAACAGATAATGTTTACTACATCAACACAAATGGAAAACTGATGTGGAAAAATGGTATTTATAATAAAATATTGGACTATGAAATTAATATTGTAGATCAGAAAATTTACATACTATACAAACATGATGCAGTCACTGAATTAGTTTCATATAATTTTGAAGGCAAGTTAACCGGATTGAATGAAGCACCAGGAGATATTCAGAAATTAAAGGTTTACGATGATAAGGTTTTTGTATATAATAAAAATAGTATTTATCTTATTCATGGATTAAAAACAGATAAAATATATGAAGATGCAGAAGGCAGTATTGCTGATTTTATTGCAGTAGGCAATGACATCCACATTTTATCTAAAAATAAACTTATTAGTGGTCAGATAAAATAAATATGTACTAAAGATAAAAGGAGGTTTGTATGAATTACATTGATATTATAATTATTGTTTTTGCAGGCTATTCATGTTTTCAAGGCTACAGGAGAGGATTTATAAAAACATTGTTTGATACATTAGGAGTTGTGGTTGCATTTTTTGCAAGCAAGGAATTTTATTATATCACAGAAAACTTTTTGTTAAATAATACAAAGCTGTTTGTAAAGGTTCGTGATTTCTTTGAAGATAAAATGTCAGTGAAGCTCTTGGAAACATTTGAAGAATCCAAAGACATTCCTGCTGAACTGAAAAATGTACTGAGCAATATAATCAATGTAGGTGATGTTACTCAAGCTGATACTTTTACAGTATTTGTAGATAATATAAGTATAATATTGATTAGATCTATTAGTTTTGTAATAACATTTCTTGTTATTTATGCTATTTTGGTCTTAATATCAAACTTAATCAACGTAATATTCAAGCTGCCTCTTTTGAATTTGACTAACAGAATATTTGGAGCAGGAACAGGATTAATAAAAAGTGTTATAGTGCTGTACATAATATTTGCTTTAAGCTCTCCGTTGATAGGATTTTTACAGGATAGCCAACTTACACAAAATATTTTGAGTTCTGAATCAAGCAAAATATTTTATGATAACAATTTAATATTAAATTATCTTTCATATAAAGGTTTTTACAAAAATTAAAGGAGAAATAGTGGATAAATGAAAATAGTTGATGCAAGAGGAAAAGTATGTCCTCAGCCTGTTATTATGACAAAAAAAGAAGTAGATGCAGGCGAAAATAAAATTACAGTAATAGTAGATAATGAAACTTCCAGAGAAAATGTTTTAAAGTTTGGAAACAAGCTGGAATATAACACAAATGTGGAAGAAAAAAGTGATGGTATTTACATATATTTAAATAAGGAAGAAATGACCTCCTGTGAGGCTTCAACTGAAAAAGCAGCAGAGGACAGTCTGAATAAAATTAAACAAGAGAAAAAAGGATTTGTAATAGGCTCTGATAAATTAGGTAAGGGTTCTGATGATTTAGGTAAAATTTTGATGAAAAGTTTTCTTTATACTTTATCGGAAACAAAGCCATACCCAAGCTTCTTAATATTTTTAAATTCGGGGGTTAAGCTTACAGCTCTAGGCTCTGAATCATTAGATGATTTAAAGAAGCTGGAAAGCGATGGAGTAAAAATTGTTTCATGTGGAACATGTCTAGATTTCTTTGAAATTAAGGACAAATTAGAGGTTGGTAAAATTTCTAATATGTATGATATTGTAGAAACTATAGCTGAATCTGACAATGCAGTTATGATTTAATAAATACAATTGATTAAACAAAGACTAATGTATTTATGGATGTATTTATTGAATCAGTGTAGAGAAAAACTATTTATTCTTGCACTTAAGATAAAAGTTATTATTTACTGTTTAATTAAATCTTGTAAGGAGATGTTATTATGCCAATGCAATTAAATGTGGGGGACGTAGTAAAACTAAAAAAGAAACATCCATGTGGTGGTTATGATTGGGAAATTCTCCGTGTAGGAGCAGATTTTAGAATAAAGTGCACCACATGTGAAAGGCAGGTATGGCTACCAAGAAAGGAGGTTGAAAGAAGAATTACTAAAATTGTCAGTCAGGCTGCACCTGAATTAAACAAAACTCTGGACGATGAAAATATTTAAGTTAAAAATATGTTGACATGTTGAACTAAATATTATAAGATAAGCTTGTTAAAAGTAAATAACCTTTAATCTGGCACAGAGAGGCTGGGAAGGACAACGTATAAGAGATAATAGTCTTCCTTGCTGTGCCTGGAAGACTTTTTGTATGCCCTAACCCCATTTTGATGCATTCCCTGCGTATGCTTTGAATGAGAACCTAATAAGTGGTAATACTTTAAATTAGTCCAGAGAGGCTAAAAAGGAGGATTTATGTTAAAAGGAAGAAGTTTAATTGAACCATTGGATTTATCAATTGAAGAGTTAGACGAAATATTAAATTTAGCAGATGAAATAATTGCAAATCCAATGGATTATGCAGATGTATGCAAGGGAAGAGTCCTTGCGACAATGTTTTATGAACCAAGTACCAGAACCAGATTAAGCTTTGAAGCAGCAATGCTTAGGCTTGGTGGAAGTGTAATGGGTTTTTCCTCTGCAGAATCAAGCTCAGCTGCAAAGGGAGAAAGTGTTGCAGATACAATCAGAACAGTTGCTTGTTATGCTGACATAGCTGCTATAAGACATCCTAAGGAAGGAGCTCCAATGGTTGCAGCTAAAAGCGCTCACATACCAGTAATAAATGCAGGTGACGGAGGACATCAACACCCAACTCAAACATTGACAGATTTACTTACCATAAGATCATTAAAAGGCAGATTAAGTGATTTTACCATAGGTCTTTGCGGAGACTTAAAATTTGGAAGAACGGTTCATTCGCTTATAAAAGCACTATCAAGATATAAAAATATCAAATTTGTATTAATATCTCCAGAAGAGCTTAGAATTCCGGATTATATAAGAGAAGAAATATTAATTAAGAATAATATAGAATTTGAAGAAGTGGAAAGAATTGAAAGTGTTATGGAGCAAATTGATGTTTTGTACATGACAAGAGTTCAAAAAGAAAGATTCTTCAATGAAGCTGATTATATAAGATTAAAAGACAGCTACATTATAAATATGGAAAAACTCGAAAATGCAAAAAAGGATATGATTATACTTCATCCTCTGCCAAGAGTCAATGAAATATCAGTAGAGGTAGATAAGGACCCTAGAGCTTGTTACTTCAAACAAACTAAGTACGGAATGTATGTAAGAATGGCTTTGATAATGAAATTGTTGGGGGTGGAGAAATAATGTTAAAAATAGACAGTGTTGAAAAAGGATTGGTAATTGATCATATTCAAGCAGGCAAGGCAATGGAAATATATAAGTATTTGAACTTGGATAAAATGGATTGCAGCGTTGCTATTATAAAAAATGCAAAAAGTAATAAAATGGGTAAAAAGGATATAATAAAAGTAGAAAACAACATTAATATGGATTTGAAGGTGCTTGGATTTATTGACCCTAACATAACCATCAATGTTATCGATGAAGGCGAAATCAAAAATAAAATTAAGCTTGAATTGCCTGAAGAAATAGATAATATTGCAAAATGCAAGAATCCAAGATGTATTACATCAGTTGAACAAGAAATTGTTCATAAATTTAAGCTTACTGACAGAACAAAAAAAATATATCGCTGTGTATACTGTGACACAGCATATGAACAAAATTAATTCTATAGCTGATGAAATTCATCAGCTATTTATGTATTTGCGAAATTATGGAGGAAAAATGAAGGTTGTTAAAAGCAAAATAGTAGAAAATAACTTTATAACAGATAGAATATATAAATTATTAGTTGAATTCAATGGAGAAATTAATCCTGGGCAATTTTTTATGCTAAAAACATTGGACGATTCATTCTTGCTTCCTCGCCCTATCAGTGTTAATGATGTACAAGAAAACACAGTTACATTTATGTACAGAACCGAAGGAGTAGGAACTACTAAAATAAGTACTATGAAAGCTGGAGATGAACTGCAGCTTTTCGGTCCTCTGGGTAATGGGTTTAATTTAAATGAGTTACATGGTAAGATAGCGGTTATTGGTGGAGGTATAGGAATTGCACCATTACTATATTTAACAAAAAAATTGAATAAAAAAGCTCATGTATATCTGGGTTTTAAGGATTGTGTTTATTGTGTTGAAGAGTTCGAAGAACTTGTTGCTGAAACAGTTGTTGTTACTGAAGATGGCCATAAGGGAGAAACAGGTTTCGTTACTGATTTTATTGATTACGCTAGCTATGACGCGGTTGTTGCTTGTGGGCCGGAAATAATGATGAACAAAATTGTAAACAGCTGTAAAGAAAAAAATGTTAAATGCTATGTTTCTTTAGAAAGAAGGATGGCATGTGGTATGGGAGTATGTCTTGGATGTACGGTATTGACTAAGAATGGAAATAAGAGAGCTTGCAAGGATGGTCCTGTATTTAACAGCGAAGAATTAATATAAAGGGTGATTATATGGCAGATTTAAAAACAAATGCAATGGGTATAGAATTTAAAAATCCAATTTTAACTGCTTCAGGTACATTTGGATTTGGAGAAGAGTTTTCTGAAATATATGATTTATCCATCCTTGGAGGTATTTGTAGCAAGGGTTTAACACTTAACCAAAGAGAAGGAAATTCAGGAATAAGATTGTGGGAAACACCCATGGGCTTAATTAATAGCATAGGACTTCAAAACCCGGGAGTTGATAATTTTATACTTAAAGAGCTTCCAAGGATGAAGAGTTATAATACCGTTATAATTGCAAATCTTGGTGGTCACTGTGAGGAAGATTATTTTGAAGGCATATATAAATTAAATGATTCAAATGTGGACTTAATAGAACTGAATATTTCCTGCCCCAATGTAAAGACCGGAGGGATGGCATTTGGAGTTAAAGCTTCAGTGGCTTATAATATTGTTTCAAAGGTAAAAAGAATATGTAAAAAACCATTGATGGTTAAATTATCGCCTAATGCAGAAAGTATATCTGATATGGCAATAGCATGCGAGGAAGCAGGAGCAGACGGCTTATCGCTTATAAATACAATTCAATCAATGGCAATAGACATCAAAAAAAGAAAAGCAGTATTTGATAATGTTTATGCCGGTTTATCTGGTCCCTGCGTAAAACCAATAGCACTTCGAATGGTTCATGAAGCTGCTAAATCTGTTAAAATTCCTGTTTGCGGCTTAGGCGGAATAAAAAGCACTGAGGATGTAATAGAATTTATCATGGCAGGTGCCACACTGGTTCAAATAGGTACTGCAAATTTTATTAAACCAGACATTGTTGTAGATATTATTAAGGGTCTAAATGAGTATATGGACAAAGAAAATATAAAGACATTAGATGAAATAAGAGGCATCGTTTAAATAATAAAAAGTAAAATAGCGCTTAAGTTGTTCTGAATTTATTTTTAAAAAACTATTATGAAAAAAAAGAGGAGGAAATTATGAGCATAGATGTAGTTGAAGTATTGAAGGAATGTGAAGCATTGTTGGAAGGACATTTTTTACTGTCATCAGGTAAGCACAGCAACAGATATTGTCAGTGTGCTAAATTGATGCAGTATCCTGATAAAACCGCAAAGGTAATATCAATTGTGGCTGATAAGGTAAAGGATCTTGGCATTGATGTGGTAGTGGGACCTGCAATGGGTGGAATAACAGCAGCTTATGAGCTAGGAAGACAATTGAACATAAGAGCTATATTTACCGAAAGAGAAAATAATGTAATGACTCTTCGCCGTGGTTTTGAAATTAAACCTGGGGAAAAAATATTAATAATGGAGGATGTGGTAACTACAGGAAAGTCCTCCGTAGAAACAGCAAAGGTACTGGAGAATCATGGGGGAGAAGTAATTGGCATAGGTTGTATTGTTGATAGAAAATCAAGCGAAATTCACCTTCCTATTTATAGCGCAGTTGAATTGGAATTTGAAACATATGATTCAAACTCATGCCCATTGTGTAATGACGGATCTGTTCCTGTTAAGCCAGGCAGCAGAAAGTTTTAGGGACGCAATGCGTCCCGTTATCTTTATGAATGCCATAATTATTATAAAAAGAGAAATGGCCAAAACATCCACCAAATAGGATTTTCGCATCTTCCATATCTGTCGCAATATGGATATTGATAATATCTCATTCTTCTGTCATAATCTCTATCATATCTTCTATCATATCTTCTGTCATATCTTCTGTCATACCTTCTGTCATACATCCTATCATAGTTGGAATAGTCAAATCTGTTATCGTATCTGTCATATCTGGTGCTGTATACATCATTCATGTCCTCGTACATGTTATAATTATCGTTGTTGTTATAAATTTGTGGAATATTGTTATTATTATTGTTTTCCATATATACACTCCTTATATTAAAATAGTATATTATAATATATGTAAGGGATCAGGTATTGTTACTATATTTCCATGGAAATAAAAAGAGTAATTAAATTCTGCAATAATCTAACAATTAATACTTCATATTTTGACGTGGTAATTTGTTTCGGAAAAGGAAGATAAATTATTTGAATTAAAGTGTTTATAGACCAAGTAACATTAATCAAAGAAATTTTTCAAAAAATTGATGAATAACAGTTTACATTTTGTCCGAAAAGTATTAAATTAAAATGAGCAGGTTAAACCTGCTTTACAGAACTGCTACTGTGGCGCAGCTGGTAGCGCAACTGATTCGTAATCAGTAGGTCAGGAGTTCGAATCTCCTCAGTAGCTCTAGTTAATTAATTTAAATGTCGAAATATGTCGATATATTTAGAAAATTACTTATCTATTTTATGTAAAAATAATATATAATCTTATAGAATATGACAAAATATATCAATTTATTTAAGGAAGATAATTTATTATGAAACGTATTCATAACAGTAGATTTGAAAAGGCATTTTTACATATTAAAAATAATGTTGTTATCGATGTAAATGGGAGTTTTGAAAATCTTACCGGCTATTGTAGAAATGAATTAATTGGGAAAACAATATCAATATTAAATAAGATGTTAAGAATCGATGCACAGATAAAAATTGAAAATATAGTAAATAGCTATAATGGCTATATTTTTAATAAAAAATTGGAACCAAAATATGTCACTATAGCTTGCGAGAAGCGAGCAGAAAGAGATAAAATATATTATTTTAAAAATATAAAACATTTTAAAATAGTAGAACTACCATATAAAATGAGTCCATTGTTGTCTAATGAGGTCGGAGTAGGTGCTTATAGTATTACTCATGGAGTTTTACTGAGATATAATAGAAAATATTTAGAATATATTAACAAGAAGGGTATTTTTGTTGGGGAAAACTTTAAAAAGGTATTGCCAAAGTCAATAAATACAGACTTTGAAGGATTATTTATGGACATTATGAACACAGGCAAATCCGTTTTTTTAAATGAAAACACATATAAAAACAGCAATAAATTTTGGGGGGAGTCCTTTGTATCAATTCATATAAAAGGCGAAGAAAAGTTTATAATTCATACAGTGCTAGATATAACTGATAGAATTAATAACAGAAATATTATAGAAGAACAAAACCAAAAATTAAATGCAATTATAGAAAATACATGTGAAGAAATCTTAATTATTGATAATAAAGGTAATTTTATTAATGTAAATAAAATTGCCAGAGATAATGCTAAAGTTAAAACAATAAAAGAGTATGAAAATTTTTGTAAAAATTCTAAATTTAATTATTTTAATGGAAATTCAATAGTACCAGAAGACTTACCTATCAAAAAAGTCATTAAAGGCGAAAACATTAGAAATTTTATTATTGAAATAAGTAATAACAATGCTACACAATATAAGGAAGTTAATGGAACTCCCATATACGACAGTAATGGTAATTTTGTTACAGGTGTTATATCAATGAGAGATATAACTGACACCTTAAATAATGCTGAAGTAAAATTAATTTCAACCCAATATGATTTATTGAATGGTATAATTAACAATTTTGGTCTAGGCTTTTTAAGATTTTCATATCCGGATTTTAAAATAATAGAATGCAATAACAAGGTATACACAGATATAATTGGTTCTAATTCTGAATTTCCATCATCTTATGTTAAGGGTAAAATATTTAACAAATTATTTTCAGAAAATCCTCATGTAATTTTTGAAGAATTTATGAAAAGTGTAGCGGATAATAAAAGCATACGCAATTTAAATATGAAAGTGGGCAAAAAAGGAGATAATAGAACCTTAAAAATGGTATTTCAACCTTTACTAGGGTTTGATGGACAAGTAATTGAAATAGTTGTACTTACAGTTGATATAACCGAGGAAGTAAAGGATAAGGAAAAAATGGAGAAGGTTTTAAAAATCCAGGATGAAATATATGCAAATGTATCACATGAGCTAAAAACTCCTATAAGTGTTATATATTCTGCCAATCAAATGATGGACATGTATTTAAGAAACAATAAACTAGAAGAATATAAAGAGAAGATTCTTGATTATAACAATATTATAAAGCAAAACAGTTACAGACTCACAAAACTTGTTAATAATATTGTAGATTTAGCAAAGGGTAATTCAGGATTCCTTGAAATGAATTTAAATAATGTAAATATCGTTGAGGTTGTCGAGAATATTGTACATTCAGTAAAAGAATATGTTAAGTTAAAGGATTTAAGCATAATATTTGATACTGACATAAAAGAGAAAATAATTGCCTGTGATTCAATTAAGATAGAAAGAGTTATGCTTAATCTTATATCAAATTCAATTAAATTTTCTAAGCCAAAAGGAAGGATATATATAAATATATCAGATAAAGGCGATGTTGTTGAAATTTCTGTAAAGGATGAAGGAACAGGAATTAAAAGAAAGCATCTGGATTATATATTTCAAAGGTTTTATCAAGCAGACAAGTCACTCTCCCGCAATGCAGAGGGAACCGGCATAGGTTTATCTTTGGTTAAGAAGTTAGTAGAATTGCATGGTGGGAATATCAGTGTTGAGAGTGAAGTTGGCAAGGGAAGTTTATTCAGGGTTGAGTTGCCTGCAAAAACAATAGAAAATCCTGAATTTGATGAAAAAATAAATTACGTTAACAATAGAATTGAAATGGTGAACATAGAATTTTCAGATATTTATTCTATATATTAAATATTGATTTTTAAGGTAAGTTGTTTTATAATTATGGTATTGCGGGTGTAGCTTAGTGGTATAAGCAGAGAGCCCAAATCACGGTTTTCGATTTGGTGCGAATCGCTTAGTTAGGTAACATATAAGCTAACGTGAGCTCAAAAGAATGATGTAGTATATATAATATGCGGGTGTAGCTTAGTGGTAGAGTTCCGGCTTCCCAAGCCGGCTGTGTGGGTTCGATTCCCATCACCCGCTCCAAATATACATCGCAGATGTATATTTGTACTGTTCAATGTTCAATGTTCATTATTCATTGTTCATTTATTTTTTATTATTATAAAACCACCATCGAGTTTTCAATGGTGGTTAATTATTTATTTTATAAACCTGCTGATCTTTCCTGTGTAATATAAAGATAATCTGTGAAGCGCCCTAGTGCATGCAACATATAAGAGCTTCCTATCAAACACATTGTTATAATTATTGTCATCAGCTCCATAAACCAACACAGCATCAAATTCCAATCCCTTTGCTAAATAAACCGGAACAATTATTACTCCTGTAAGATTTTGTTCACCCATGTAATCAACCAGCTTGATGTTTATTTTTCCCTTAAGCCTGAAATACAAATTTGCAGCTTCATTTCTATTTTTGCATATTACAGCAATTGAATTATATCCATGAGATTTGTATTTATCAATATTCTCAATAATTTTTTCTTCGATGCTATTTTCATCTTTCAAGGAAATAATTTCAGGTTCTTCCTCATTACGTTTAAAATATTCTGTTTTTAATTCTTTGTCTAAAAGCTTTTCACTAAACCTGCTTATTTCATAGGAGCTTCTGTAGCTTTTATTTAAAAATATTTTATTGCTTTTTTCAAAATTAAAAATAGAAATTATGTCATCATAATAGGATAGGCTGGTTTTCTTTTCAACAGCCTGATTAATATCACCAACAATTGTAAATCTCGCTTCTTTGAACAAGCTTTTAAGCAAATAATAATGCATTGGATAATAATCCTGAGCTTCATCCACAATTACTTGTTTAATGCTGCTTAAGGAATCAGTACCCTCTGCTTTTACCTTTAAATACATCATGGCTATGCCATCTGCATAAGGAATGTTGTAAGGATCTTGAATAGCCCCATTTGTGTAGTCAATTATTCTGTCAATATTGTCAGGCAGCAACAGACCTTTAGATAATTTTTTAAATATTTTCTTGTTGCTAAAAAGCTTTTTATATAAATTGTAGCTGTTAAATTCGGTAAATTTGTGTATATTAGTTAAAAAAGCTGAGGTTTCTTTGGCAGCTAGAACTCTTGTAAAGGCTTTTACTTCAAATTCATGGTTATTTGATCTGCTAACTGCTTTTTCAATCTTACTTCTTCTGATATTCTTTTTATCATGGATCTTATCCATTATTCTGCTTTCAATAATTTTTAATTTTTTAGCAGGAGGCATATCCAGTTTACCGCTTGTGAGAAATGATTTTAAAAGCTGACGCGTTTCAATTATTTTACCGTCGAAGTAAACATCTTCAAAATTTATTAAATTTCGTTCAAAATATTTAATGAACCTTTCTATTATTGTGAGAAATACCTTGGAACCTTTAAATTCATCATAGGATCTTAAAAAGTTTCTCATTTCCTCGTTTTTTGCACAAATCATATTTTCAAAATTTTCACTTTTGGTTTTCAAAGACAGTTTATTTTCAAATAGCTTTACAAATATATTTTCAAAAGTATATTCACTGATATTATCTTCACCCAGCTCAGGAAGTACGTTGGAAATATATTTAGAAAATAATGTATTAGGTGAAATAACTATAACATTGTTGGCGCTTAATTTTAAATTAAGACCCTGGTACAACAAAAATGCAATTCTGTGAAGTGCAACGGAGGATTTTCCGCTTCCTGCCACTCCTTGAACCACTAATAGGTCATTATCTAAGTCTCTGATGATCAAATCCTGCTGTTTTTGTATGGTTTCAACTATGGTCTTCATTTTTGAGGTCATATTTTTTGATAAGGCTTCCATTAACATTTCATCAACAATGTTTACAGTGCTGTCGAAAAAGTATTCAAGTTTGCCCTTAGTGATTTTATATTGCCTCTTTAAAGAAATTATACCCTTTATTATGCCGGATGGTGCTTTATATTGTACCGGACCCAGCTCGGATCTGTAATACAAGCTAGATATAGGAGCTCGCCAATCATAGATTTTTATTTCATGGGTATTTTCATCCATTAAATTAAATAGACCAATATATATTTTTTCAGTGTCATCATAGCCATCTTCAGTGAAATCAATTCTAGAAAAGTATGGATTATCAATCATTTTTTCGTATTTAGTTATTCTTTTTTCAAGCTCTGTATAGCTGAGTGTCTGTGATTGAAGTGCACTTAAATATTGGTTCAAATCTGACAGCTTATCATAATCTGTAGAGGAGTGAGTTGTATTTTCCCACATTTCTTTTCTTGCCGCAATAAGATCAACCTTTTGTTCTTCCAGCTTTTCATTTTCAATATCTAAATTATATTTCAATAAATCAATTATTTCTTCAAGATAGTTGACTTCTTCTAAATATTTGTCATTGTATTCAGCCATTTTATATCCCCTTTTGCATAAAACAATAAATAACAAAATGATATTTAATAGAGTATTATATCATATTATGAATAATATGAAAAGATTAAATTAATCTTACAGTATATTAATAATATGATTATTACCCAAAATGTATATTTATGTCATTCTGAACGAAGTGAAGAATCTCCGAATTGTTCAAATTATGAGATTCTTTGTTAACGTTCAGAATGACAAATCAAAGAAATCATACTTAATGGGTTACAACCATTTAATTTATTTAAATTGCCATATGGAATTATATTAGTAATTGCATTATATGTTACCATAAATATAATATTTCTAAATTTTAATAATTTGATAAATATTTGAGTGACAATTGAAATATTTGTTATATAATAATTACACAGTAGTATGTGTGGGGGGATTAAATTGGTTGGGAAAAAGATAAGAAGTATCAGAAAGGATAAAAATTTAACTATAGTTGAGCTGTCAGAACAAATAAACGTAACATCAGGCTATATATCGCAAATTGAAAGAGACTTGATTTCTCCTTCATTAGCAGTTTTGAAGAGATTATCAGAAGCTTTGGATATTCCTATGTCAGTTTTGTTTATGGAAGATAATGACCAAAATATTGTAACAATTCAGAAAGAAGAAAGAACAAAAATAAAATTTGGAAATATAAATGTGGAGCTTGAGTTTATAACTCCAATATTAGATAAAGGGGACAAGACAAACAGTGTTGAAGCATTTTTGTTTAAATTGAAGCCAAAAACTTGGGTTAGTAAAGATACAATAATACATGAATCAAAGATTTGCATTTATGTATTAACGGGGGAAATTCAATGTCATATTGGACAAAAAACCTATACTGTTTATAAGGGAGACAGCATTTGTGTTCCTGAAAGAAACGGGCATATGATTTACAACTCAAACGATGAAGAATCGGAAGCACTGTGCATTATTACCCCGGCAATACATATAAAATAATCACTTAACAAAAACATGTATTATCCATATAGAGAGGTAAATATGTTAGATATTAAAAGAATCAGAAAAAATCCGGAGGAAGTAGTTAATTTATTAAAAAGAAGGAATCCGGATTTAAGCATTGATAAGGTATTAGAATTGGATAAGGCGAGAAGAGGAAATCTTGTTGAGGCAGAAAATATGAAGGCTGAACAAAACAAAGTTTCTAAGCAGGTTCCTCAGTTGAAAAAGGACGGAAAGAACGTAACTGATATCCTTCAGGAAATGAAGAATTTAGCAGAAAAGATAAAGATTCTTGAGGTTAATATTAAGGAAATTGACGCTAAAATAGAACAGGAGCTCTTGAAAATCCCCAATACTCCAAATCCTGATATTACAATCGGTGCATGTGACACAGACAACAAGGAAATGAGAAAGTGGGGAGAACCAAGAAAGTTTGACTTTGAATTAAAAGCACACTGGGACTTGGGAGTTAATCTTGGGATATTGGATTTTGAAAGAGCAACCAAAATAACCGGAACTCGTTTTTCATTGTTTAAAGGTTTAGGAGCAAGATTGGAAAGAGCAATGATTACATATATGCTTGATAAACATACATTGGATCATGGCTTTACTGAAATAGCTCCTCCTTACATGGTTAACAAAGAAAGCATGCTTGGAACAGGACAGCTTCCAAAATTTGAAGAAGACATGTTCAAGCTGAATCAAAAAGATTACTATTTGATTCCAACAGCTGAAGTGCCAGTAACAAATATTTACAGAAATGAAGTATTAGAAGAAACAGACTTGCCAATTTATATGACTGCATATACACCATGCTTCAGAGCAGAAGCGGGCTCTGCAGGAAGAGACACAAGGGGTTTAATCAGAAACCATCAATTTGACAAGGTTGAAATGGTTATGTATTCAACTCCTGAGGATTCTTACAGACAGCTTGAAATATTGACTAATTTTGCAGAAGAAATATTGAAGTGTCTAGGTCTTCCATACAGAGTTGTTGAACTATGCACTGGAGATATAGGATTTAGTTCAGCTAAGACATATGACCTGGAGGTATGGATGCCTAGCTACAATCGTTATGTTGAAATTTCTTCATGTTCAAATTTTGAAGATTTTCAGGCAAGAAGAGCAAATATTAAATACAGACCAAAAAACAAGGGCAGGCTTGAATTTATTCACACTTTAAATGGTTCGGGTCTTGCAGTAGGAAGAACATTTGCTGCCATATTGGAAAATTATCAAAATGAAGATGGCTCAATAACAATTCCTGAAGCTTTGAGGCCATTTATGAGAGGTTTGGAAAAAATAACTTTATAACTAAATTGAATGTCCCCCGCTTCTATAGGCGGGAGGCATTTGATTTTTTCAGTGGGAGTTCAATCTCCCACTGAAACCGTTGAATGACGGGCAAAGCCCTTATTGAATATATTAAAGAGGCTATAGCCTCTTTTAATATGGAAAATATAAAATCATAAGTCAATTATTAACATGCTCATATCTAAATTTAATAATGCATTTTGTCGAAAATTATTATATAATAAAAATAATATAGATTGGAGGTTACTTATGAGAAAAATCAGTAAGGTGCTATCCTTATGCCTTTTAATAATCATGTTGACCAATGTGGTTGTATTTGGTGAAATAAACATAAATCAAGATATTAATGCTGCTTTATTAGGAGATTTAGAAACGGGAGAAATATTGTACGAGTATAATATAGATGAGCAATTGGCAATGGCAAGCATTTCAAAGCTAATGACATACCTTGTAATGATGGATGCTGTTACAAAAGGAGAAGTCTCTTTAGATGATGATGTTGTAATCAGTGGACATACTGCTGCAACCGAAGGAAGTAAATTTGGATTATTGTCAGGAGAAACTGTTAAGTTAAGTCTGCTTGTAAAGGGCATGCTTGTTGTATCAGGCAACGATTGTGCAACTGCAATTGCTGAGCATGTAGGCAAGACAGAAGACAATTTTGTTAGGATGATGAATGAAAAAGCTTCAGAATTGGGACTTTTGTCAGCAAGCTTTGTAAATCCTCACGGTTTGCCTATAAATGACGCAGAAACAGGTCAAAATCACATGTCTGCATCAGATATATACAAGCTTGTAAGACACATATTGACTAATTATCCTGAATTGTTGGAAGTTACTAAGTTAAAAGCACTTGTAGTTCCAGAAAGAAATTTCAGCAAAGAAGCAACAAATCCCATACTTGGTGTTATAGAAGGTGCTGATGGACTAAAGACAGGCTATACAGACAAAGCAGGAATTTGTTTGGTATCAACCATGCCTGTAGCTGGAGCAGAACAAGACTTTAGATTAGTTGGAATCATTATGGGTGCAAAAACTCATGAAGATAGATTAAATAAGACCAAGACGCTTTTGGAATATGGTAAAAATAATTTCAGTTATTATAAGCTTACAGACATGTCGCAGAAAGTGGATGAGGTTTATATAAACAATTCAAAGGATGGCAAGGTCGCTGTATTTCCTGCAGTTGATTTTAATAAAATAATAAAAAATGATGATATAATCAAGACAAAAATTTCATATAATGATACTGTAAAGGCACCGTTGCAAACAGGGGATAAAATAGGAACTATAAGTATTCTTGTAAATGACAAAGAAATTGGACAAGTAGATGCAATTGTAAATCAAACAATAGAAAAAGCAAATATATTTGTAAGAATATTTAGATTCTTTAGGGGGATTTTTGGATAAAATTGTAAATATAAAATTGGTAATAATTTAATATTTTGAAATAAATTTAATATGTTAAAAAGGTGAGTAAATCATATTAATATTTTTAAGGATTAGAAGTGCCTTTAATTATTGCAATGATAGTATTTTGTTAATATGCAAAGTTTTATTTTAATTCAAAGTCAGTATAAGTATTAATTGTATAAAAAGAAACAATCCTCTATTAATATTGACAAAAATTAAAAATTAGTGTAATATTCATTAATAAGTTTAACGTGCATCTGTAGCTCAGAAGGATAGAGCAGTGCCCTCCTAAGGCATGTGCCGGGGGTTCGATTCCTCTCAGGTGCACCATTTTTTATAAATAGGGCAAACGATTTTACAGAATTTGTTAATATAATTAGTTTATACTAATTTTATTATATATTAAAATTGGAGGGGAAAATGAAAAAATTATTATCACTATTGTTGGTACTTACAATGATTTTGACCGCATGTTCCGGTGGAACAACTCCTGCACCATCAGAACAACCTGCACCAGCAGAAGAGCCTGCAGCAGAGGAGGATATAACAGAAGGCGGAAAATACGCTGAAGATCAAGTATATAAGTATACTTATGCTGAAGAAATAACAACACTTAACTATTTAATAAATACAACTTGGGTTGATATGAGTGTTGCAGCAAATCTTATAGATGCTCTTGCTCAATATGACAAGTATGGAGTGCTTCGCCCTGCTTTAGCTGAGTCATGGGAAGTGTCAGATGATGGTCTTGAATGGACTTTCCATTTGAGAAAGGGAGTTAAGTGGGTTGATTATGAAGGTAATGAAGTGGCAGAAACTACAGCAAATGATTTTGTTTCATCTGCAAAGTACATATTAACAAAAGGTAATGAATCCGAATCTGCTAATTTAGTTTATTCTGTTATAAAGAATGCTGAAGCGTATTTCAATGAAGAAATAACTGATTTTACTCAAGTTGGAGTTAAAGCTGTAGACGAATATACATTAGTATATACGCTTAAGAATCCAGTGCCTTATTTTGAGTCTATGTTGACTTATGTAAGCTTCTTCCCTGTTTATGAACCATTTTTAGAAGAAATGGGAGATCAATTTGGAACTGCTAACTCTGCATTATTATATAATGGAGCATTTCTTTTAACTGAATTTGAACCCCAAATGCAAAGAATACTTACAAAAAATGAATCATATTGGGATAAGGATAGCATACTTGTAAAAGGGCTTAACTATAAGTACAATAAAGAAGCTATGGCTTTAGGTGGAGAATTGTTTAAAAGAGGAGAGGTTTCTCACGCCATTATTCCTCCTGCAAATCTAGATGAATGGATGAATAATCCGGAACTTAAAGATAAAGTATCTCCAGATAGATTAGGAACTTACACATATTTCTATACATTTAACTTTAAACCGACATTTGATGCAGAATATGAACCTGATAACTGGAAAATTGCAGTAAACAACAGTAATTTCCGTAAGTCTATTATGTCTTCTTTCAATAGAATTGCATCAATGACTACTGAAGACCCATATAATCCTGAATATAGAATAATTAATACGATTACACCTCCAAACTTTGCATCTCAGAATGGTTTGGATTTTACAGATACAGGCAATTTAGCTGAATTAAAGGGTGTAGATTTCTTTAATGAAGCAGAAGCTAAATCTTATAAGGAAAAAGCAGTAGAAGAGTTAACTGCAGCAGGTGCAACATTCCCAGTTAAAATCTTAATGCCTTACAATACAAACAGTTCATACTGGGCTTTGGAAGCACAGGTTGTTAAACAACAGCTTGAAACTGTTCTTGGAACAGATTATATAGAAATTACATTACTTCCACATGCACCAACAGGATTCCTTGATGGAACAAGAAGAGCAGGAAATTATTCATTGATGAAAGTTAACTGGGGTCCTGATTATGCAGATCCTCAAACATATACTGATCCATTTGTGCGTGATGGAAATTACAATTTCCCTGAATATACAACAGAAGTAAATGCAGATGGAAAAAATGTATATGATGTATATGAGGCTATGGTTAATGAAGCAAAAGCAGAGGTTATAGATTTAACAAAGAGATATGAAGTTTTTGCTAATGCGGAAGCATACTTAATTGATAATGCTTTTGTAATTCCATACAATGTAAGTGGTGGAGATGGATATGTAGCAACGGCAGTACTTCCTTTTGATAGACCTTATGCGCCATTTGGAATAGCAACAATGACATGGAAGGGAGCTAAAGTTCTTGCTGACCCAATTAGTATGGAAGAATTTGAAGCTGCTCAAGATGAATGGCAAGCAGAGCGTGATGCAGCTTTAAAGGAAGCAGCTAAATAGTTCTTATATAAGGGCTCTTGTAGCCCTTATTTCTTTTAATCATAAACAACCTGAATCAAAAAAGAAAGTGAGACGTTATTATGAAGTATTATATAATAAGGCTTCTGAGATCATTCTTAACCCTAATTATTGTCGTGACAATAGTATTTTTACTAATGCGATTAATGCCTATTGAGGGGTATTTTGGCTCAAGCTTTGATAAGTTGGATGAAGCGCAAATAGAAGCTAAGTTGGAAAATTTAGGGCTTTTAAATCCATGGTATATACAATTAAAAGACTTCTACGGAGATTTGATGCAAGGAGACCTTGGAAAATCAATTACTTACAGACCTAAGGTTGACATAACAAAAATCTTAGGGGATAAGTTAATAACATCATTGCGCTTCGGGTTGGTATCTTTATCAGTATCATTAGTAATAGGGCTTAGCCTGGGAATTTTAATGGCTAGGTATAAAGGTAGGTTTTGGGATAAGTTTGGAACATGTTATGTAGTTGGCGCTAATGCTATTCCTGCTGTCATATTTTATTTGCTGATACAAGTGTTTTTAACAGAATTATTTAATTTACCGCTATTATATGACAAAACAGATTCTAAAAGTTGGATATTGCCGATTTTATGTTTATCAATTGTTAATATTGCTTATTATGCTATGTGGATTAGACGTTACATGGTTGATGAATTAAATAAAGACTATGTAAGATTAGCTAGAGCTAAGGGACTAAAAAACAAAGAAATAATGGTAAGACATGTAATGCGAAATGCATTTGTACCTATGGCGCAGTATTTGCCTGCATCAATATTATATACCGTTTCAGGTTCTATTTATGTAGAATCATTATTTTCAATTCCCGGAACCGGAGGACTTTTAGTTACTGCAATACAAAGACAGGACAACACTTTGGTTCAGGCATTAGTTCTTTTATATTCATCTATAGGAATTGTGGGATTAATGTTGGGTGATATTTTGATGGCAGCATTTGACCCTAGAATTAAGTTAGGAAATGAAGGAGGATCCAGATAATGACTAGCAAGAACATTATTAATAAAAAAGCTGACAGCATAGATCCATCCCTGTTTGAATTTGCTGATTATGATGAATCAAAAAGTGAGTTGATTGGATATTCAAATTATTCATTTTGGAGATCAACAATTCAAGTATTTATGAAAAATAAAGTTGCAGTAGCACTTTTAATTTTAATAGCATGTGTAGTATTATTTACATTAATTCAACCCTATTTACCTAATCAAAAAAGCCCTACACAATTATATATAAACCCGGAAACTAATCTACAATATAGAAACGTACAGCCTAATGAGGAATTTTGGTTTGGCTCTAATTCAATAGGACAAGACTTATGGGCACGTATTTGGAGTGGAACAAGGACTTCGCTTTTCATAGGCGTTACAGTAGGATTATTTGAAGCTGTAGTTGGCATAACAATTGGTGCTCTATGGGGCTATGTAAGAAAGTTAGATGCAATTATTACTGAAATATATAATGTATGGGATAATATACCATCAACAGTTGTACTCATTATTTTGACTTATATTATGAAACCAAGCATTCCTACAATTATTTTTGCCATGTGTATGACCGGATGGCTTCAAATGGCTAGATTTGTGCGTAATCTGATTATAATAATAAGAGACAGAGAATATAATTTAGCATCAAGATGTCTTGGTACACCTACTAGCAGAATTATAACAAAAAACTTACTTCCTTATTTAGTATCTGTTATTATGCTTAGAATGGCACTGGCAATACCTGCAGCTATAGGAAATGAAGTTTTTCTATCATATATAGGTATGGGATTGCCTGTTGATATACCATCACTTGGAAACTTAATAAATGAAGGAAGAGCATTGATGATGGATCCAAATCAAAGATATCAATTATTCTTCCCCGCTGCAGTTATATCTGTTGTAACTATATCCTTCTATGTGATTGGCAATGTGTTTGCAGATTCAGCTGATCCAAGAAATCACGTGTAGGAGGTAAATATGGCACAGAAATCTATTGAAGAAATAATTAAAAGTGAAATAATATTATCTGTTGAAGATTTAGTAATAAAGTTTAATCTTCGTGGACAGGAATTAACGGCTATAAGAGGGGCTTCTTTGGATTTGCATAAGGGTGAAAGCTTGGCTATAGTTGGTGAATCCGGTTCAGGCAAATCAGTTTTCAATAAATCATTTATGGGACTTTTGGATGCTAACGGAAGAATAGATTCTGGAAGTATAATGTACAAAGGTCAGGACTTGGCTAAGTTTAAAACAGAAGATGAATGGATTAAAATAAGAGGTAAAGAAATAGCCATGGTGTTTCAGGATCCAATGACTTCATTAAATCCTTTAAAGACTGTTGGAAAACAAGTTCAGGAATCCATTGAACTTCATCAGAATTTAAAAGGCGAGGAAGCAAAAAAGCTTGCTGTTGAAATACTAAATGATGTTGGAATTTCAGATTCAGAAAGAAGATATAAGCAATATCCTCATGAATTTTCAGGAGGTATGAGGCAAAGAGTTGTTATAGCTATAGCGGTTGCATGTAATCCAAACATATTAATATGTGATGAACCTACAACAGCACTGGATGTAACCATACAGGCTCAAATACTGCAGCTTTTGAAAAACCTGCAGGACAAATATGAGTTAACCATCATTTATATAACTCATGACCTTGGAGTAGTTGCAAATGTTGCTGACAGAATAGCTGTAATGTATGCCGGCGATATTATTGAATTAGGATCTTCAGAAGAAGTATTTTTTGATCCTAAACACCCGTATACTTGGGCGCTTTTATCATCTCTGCCTCAGTTGGGAGTAAAAGGTGAAGCTTTATATTCAATAAAAGGAACACCTCCAAACTTATTTAAGGAAATAAAGGGTGATGCATTTGCACCCAGAAACCCTCATGCGCTTAAAATAGACTTTGTGGAAAGACCTCCATATTTTGAAGTGAGTCCTACTCACAAAGCGCGTACATGGCTGTTAGATCCAAGAGCTCCAAAGGTAGAACCACCTCCTTTAATTAAAAAAATGCAGGAAATGGGCGCAAAGAGAGGTGATATCATTGAATAATGAAAAAGAAACACTGTTAGAAGTAAAGAATTTAAGGGTTGAATTTGGTAAAAAAAGCAAAAAATTTGTAGCTATTGACAATGTAAGCTTTAACATATACAAGGGAGAAACTTTTGGCCTTGTAGGCGAATCTGGTTCAGGAAAAAC
Organism: Sedimentibacter sp.; assembly: GCA_050173715.1. Lineage (GTDB taxonomy): Bacteria > Bacillota > Clostridia > Tissierellales > Sedimentibacteraceae > Sedimentibacter. Next base: position 69,079 of record JBFXKO010000011.1, on the reverse strand, counting down.
TACCATAGGAAGAGCCATCATAAGAATAAATCCAGCTGCTTCCGGTGAAATAATATATAAAGGCAAGAAAATAAGCGGTAAAATTGATACGGAACTGGACAGGGAACTTACAAGAAAAATACAGATGATATTCCAAGACCCCATGGCATCATTAAATGAAAGAGCAAAGGTAGATTATATAGTATCAGAAGGGCTATATAATTTAAAAAATTATGGCTCTGAGGAAAACAGAAAAAAAATGGTGGAGCAGGCATTGTTAGATGTTGGCTTGCTTCCAGAATTTGCAAGCCGTTTCCCTCATGAATTTTCCGGTGGGCAAAGACAACGTATAGGAATAGCAAGAGTATTGGTTATGGAGCCTGAGCTTGTAATAGCAGATGAGCCAATATCAGCTCTTGATGTATCCATACGTGCTCAAGTTATAAACTTGCTGGATGATCTTCAAAAGAAAAAAGGACTGACATATTTGTTCATTGCTCATGATTTATCCGTTGTGCGTTTTATATCAGACAGAATTGCAGTTATTCACAAAGGAAAAATTGTGGAACTGGCAGAGACAGAAAAATTATTTGCAAATCCTCTGCATCCATATACCAAATCATTATTGTCAGCTATCCCCACTCCTAATCCAAGAGTGGAGAGAAACAAAATAATAGAAGCATATGATCCTGCAAGATGTCACTTTGACTATGATAAAAATCCACCTCACTGGGTAGAAATAGAACCCGAACATTTTATTTTGGCAAATGATAGAGAGCTTGAAGGTTATAAATTAGATTAATTACAGAAATTATATAAAGTCCGATTATGTCGGACTTTTAAATATTTTGCTTGAAATTCCATATTGTATATGATATTCTTTTATGAAATTGGACAAAGCTAAGGAGTAAGTTATGATTTTGACTACGTTGATTAACAGCATTATATTGATGGCAATATTAATGGCAGTAGGGTATTATTTAAGAAACAAGGGAATTTTAAATGATGATGGAGAAAGCTCTCTTACATATTTGTTAGTTAATATCACAACTCCTGCAATGGTAATTAATGCAATGAACATTGATTTTTCTTTTGATCAGCTGAGAACAGGAGCAATGTTGCTTGGCATAGCTGTAATCTTTGATATTATGCTCATATTGTTAGGTAATATGGCATCTGTAAAAACTGGTGATAATGAAAAGAAAAAAATGATCAAGTATTCCGTTGCTTTAATGAACGGCGGTTTTATGGGATTTCCTCTTGCGTATCAAATATATGGAGCTCAAGGAATGTTTTATGCAACAATGTTTCATACTCCAAACATAATATTTATGTGGACTTATGGGGTATCCTTGCTTTTAGGTAAGAAAAAAATAAAAAACAGATATAAATTCATGTTTTTAAATCCCGGTATGTTAGGGGTTTACATAGGATTGATTTTGTATTTTACACAACTTCCATTGCCTTTGTTTGCAACTAATTTATTGGATTTGCTAACTAATGTGACAACTGTGTTATCCATGATTATTATTGGAAGCAAAATAGCAACTATTGGCGTTAAAGATTCTTTCATAAACAAGCAGGCATATTTTGCTACATTCTTCAGATTAATTGCATCACCAATACTAATGATTATCATAATGAAATTTTTAAATCTTGATCAAATGATTGAGCAAATCTACGTTATATACGCATCATTGCCGGTTGCTGTGCTGATGCCTATACTTGCACAAAGATACGGAGGAGACATAGAATTTGGCTCCAAGATAGTTGTAATTACTCATTTGATTTCGTTATTTACAATACCATTGTTCTTTTGGTTGTATTCAATAATTTAAATCCCCTCAACCCGCTGGGGACGGTCATTTTTGAGACTTTTTGGTCTTAAAATAACCGTCCTCTTTTTCTTCTGTTTTTTTAGTCCCAAAAAGGACCGTCCCCCACAGGTTGTCTTATATTTGTAATATAAAATATATTGACAGAGAGTGTACTATGCTATATAATACAGTTACTGTACTAAGTGTACTAATACACTTATGTTTAAAGTAATATTAATAGGAGTAAGTTATGAAAGAGATAAATATAGTTTTAACTCAAACAAATACAGTAATATCTAAAACATTAAAAGCAGTTTCAAAAAAACCATATAATCATATTTCAATTTCTTTGGATGATGATTGTAAAACTATGTTTAGTTTTGGGAGAAAGATAACATGGTTTCCTTTAATCGGAGGATTTGTAAAAGAAAATGCAAATAGTGGAGTATTTAAAATGTTTCCAAATACAAAATGCAAAATATACAAGCTGGAAGTATCTGACGCTGATTACAATATCATTATTGGAAGGCTTGAAAGATTTTTAGCTGAGCCAAACAGCTTTAAATATAGTTTTTTGAATGTATTTTTAATGTATTTTAATATACCGTTTCAAAGACAGTACTACTATGTATGCTCAAGTTTTGTTGCATACTTATTGAGAGGCATAGTTCCTTTTAATAAAGAGGTTTCTCTTGTAGTACCTGATGATTACAATCAATTAGAGCTTAAAGAAATATATGAAGGAACATTGACAGAATATGTAAACAAAAAGATTGCCTACAACAATATTTGATGGGAGGTGTGAAATGATACAGATTGATAATAGCTGCTCAAAGGCTTTGTATGAACAAATTTACGAAGAAATTATAAGGCTAATTTTTTCAAAAGCATTGAAGCCTGATGAAAAACTGCCTTCTGTAAGAGAATTGGCAGCAATGGTAAAAATAAACCCCAATACAATACAAAGAGCTTATAAAAGCTTAGAAGAAGACAATTATATTTATACTGTCAAAGGTAAGGGTAACTTTGTTAAAAGTTCAGATCAGTTAAGGAGGGTACATATTAAAAATATGGAAGATAAACTGAACGAAACAGTTAACTCCTTAAAGGAGCTGGGGTTAAAAGATGATTATATAATTGAATTAGTAAAGAAAGAGCTGAACCCAAATAAGGGATAGGAGGTCATATGTTAAAAATAAATAATTTAAGCAAGAAATTCGGAGAATTTCAGGTTTTAAACAATATAAACATCAACGCTGAAACTAGCCAAATATATGGATTAGTCGGCTCTAACGGATGTGGAAAAACTACATTGTTAAAACACATTATGATGATTTACAAACAAGATGAAGGAAATATTTTTTATGATGATGCAGAGGTAAAAGAAGATTCTGAAATAATAAAGGACTTTTATTTTGTGCAGGACAATTTATTTTTCCCTTATCAATATACACTGAGCAAATTATTTACTTATGAAAAGTTAATGTATAAAAATATGTCTGAAAATAAATTTAATGAATTGGTTAATTACTTTAATATTGATAAAAATAAAAATTTAAACAAAATGTCAAAAGGTCAAAGAAAGCAAGCTGCATTTATTTTGGCAGTTTCTGCACAGCCAAGGTTAATGCTGCTAGATGAAATAGTAGATGGCTTAGATGCAGTAGTTAAAAGAAAATTTTGGGATGTCTTGATACAAGAAGTAATGGATAATGAAATGACAGTAATTATTTCTTCACATGATTTAAAAGAACTAGACAACATATGCGACAAGGTTGGCATAATGCATGAAGGCAAAATTTTAAAGGAAGAAAACCTTGAAAAAATGAAGGATGAAATAAAAAGAGTTCAGTTTGCTGTTGAAGGTGAATTTGATTCTACTAAATATAATGAATTCAACATAATTAAGTCTGTAAAAATAGGAAGCATATACATTTGTACAATGACAGGTAATGTTGATGAATTTAAAAATAAATTAGATGAGAAATACAAGGTATTGTTGTTTGATAAGCTTTCAATGAGCCTTGAGGAAATATTTATTACTGAACTGGGAGGCGCCGGATATGGAACAGAAAAAAGATAATATGTTTTCAAAACTATTCTTATATTCACTAATAGGAAAGAAAAACTGGTTTTTCCTATCAACAGTAATAATATTCGTAACTACTTTGTTAATACCATACATTTTAGGATCAGATGGGGAATTTTTTATAGTATTTGGAATATTTGAAGTTTTTGCTTTGGTTTTTATTAATTGCCATATAGACAACAGTTTTTTACACAATGATTCAAAGCTTGCTTACTACAAATCCAAGCCTGCCAACTTTGTAGAGCAGATATCGGTAAATATAATAATAAATTTAATATTTGCTGCGTTTTTATTGGGTTTAATGGTGCTATCAGTTATGTTTCAAGGCTTAGACTACAGAATTTTGGAATCCTTTAAAATGATAATTCCGTGGCTGTCAGCAGGTATATTCTTAGCAGCTCTATCTTCCATATTATCAGGAAATACATTGGTTGCAGGAGTTATGACAATATTTAACTTTGCACTTCCGGGTATAATTTTCTTAATAATACAGTTTATGTTTTCTATATTAGAAAACTTGGTTCCCGGATTCAGTGCAAATGTATTGATGGATATGTTTATAGAAAAATTCTATAAACTGGATTATATATATTTTGCTGTCTACAGTGAAAAATCAGTTAATGTTGTATACTTCATGCTTTTAGCATCTATATTGACATTTATATCACTTCTGACACTCAAAATGTTAAAGAGAAGAAAAAACGAAAATACAGGAAACTTCATAGCTTTTGATGGTTTTAAATATTTCGTTTCCGTACTGGCATGCTTGATAGTTCCTGCATTATTTTCAGTGATTTCCTACAATGGAAATTTAACAAATGAAATAACAGTTTCTTTATTAATGGCAACATTAACATACTATATAATTATTGCAGTGATTGAAAAATCATTTAGAATTTCTAAGCTGTCAATTAAGGTATTTGTTGTAAGCATGACTGTATTTATTGCTGCAACAGGAGTTACAATTTTGTTCGCTAATCAGTATAAAAACGTAGTACCAGATGCAGAAGATGTAAAAATGGCCTATGTAGGAAATAATAGTTACATTTACAATGAGATTAACAATTACGTTGAAATTGAAGACAATACAGAACTATCTGAATTTATTAAAAGAAATAATGTAATTTTGTTTAGAGATAAGGAAAATATTGAAACAATCATAGATCTTCACAGAGAGATTATTTCGAATCAAAATTATGACTATGGTGATTACTATATGTATAATATGGTTATTGTATATTATATGAATGACGGAAGCTATTTAATAAGAGATTATAAGATAAATAAGGGTAATGAGAATAATGAAGTTAAGGATGAAATAGCATCAAAACTATTTAATTCTCGGGAATTTAAAGAAAACAGATTCTACTACTTGTTTGATGAAGAGTATTATTCTAACGACGACTATGATTTTAATATTCGATTAAGAAATAATGCTAAAGAATCAGATCTATCCTATTCAGTAGATTTTAATGAAATAAGACCATATTTAATAAAAGATATTAATGATGAATTTAGCCAAACAAAAGATGCATTCCAAAGATTAGGCAGTTACAATTATGAAATGTCATATGACTATAAAGAGATGGGATATTATCTAGATATACTTGTAAGAGACAACAACGACAGTTCAAAAGATTTAAGTGATACAATTCACATATATGATAGAAGCTTCGAAAATACAAAAGAATATTTAAATTTAGATTAAAAAATATAGTAGAATAGGGGATGTACCTTTTATTAAAAGGTACATCCCCTAAAAACACACCGTGCGGACACGGGGACGTTTCAAGTGTCTTCAAAAAAGACAAGTGAAACGTCCCCGTGTCTGATGAGTGAAACGTCCCCGTGTCTGCTATATATTTACATTGATTCCAACTCTTTGAACCGTTACTATAGGTGGAAGATGTGTGCTTGCAATTGACACATTGTCGTTGCATACTATTTTAACAGGGTTGTTTTCGTTTACTACAATAATGTTCCTTGCTTTAACATCGGAAAGCTCAACTGAGCTTACATTTGAAGCAGAAACAATTATATCTCCAAGAACAACAACATTTTTCAAATAAACATTACCTGTTCCTACTGAGTCTAAAATATTTAAATCTCCCACAACAACAGCACTTGTATATAATTCATTGTAATTTGTAATGTTAAAGCCCTGCTCAATATTTTCATTATCTATTATTTCATAAATAATTTTCACTGCTTCTGCACGTGTCAATGCTTTTTCTGGACGATATACGCCTTCTGGATAACCAAGTATGTAGCCCTTGTTGTAGACAGCATTTACACTTGCTTTTGCCCAATCTTGTATTGTGCTGTAATCTGACAGCAGGGTAGCTCCTTCACCGTCAGCTTCTCCGGTTGTTATTGAAGAGCTTACAACCTTTGCAACCTCTTCTCGCTTTATTGCGTTATTTGGTCTGAAGGTATTATTTTCATAGCCTGAGAAAAACCCTGAAGCCACAGATTTTTGCACCTCTTCATAAAACCACTCTTTACTGTTTACATCTGAAAAGCTTAATGCAGCTTTCTTATCTGTATGTAATGCACTGTTCATTAATTTTGAAAATTCAGCTCTGGTAATAGTTCTGTCGGGCTTAAATGTGCCGTCTTCATATCCTGATACAAATCCAAGAGCTACTGCTTTATCAATCCATTTTTTTGCCCAATGATCTTCTATATCGGAAAATGATGACTGAGCTTTTGCATTTTTAATAGGCATCGTTTCATCTGAATCTGTTGTTTTGTTTTCAATTTCTTCATTAATTTCTTCAGTAGTGCTCGTATCTGTAATAGCATCAAGAACCCCTGCATAAGCAACTGAATTGACGCTTAAGGTTATACATAATCCCATGACTGATATTTTCTTTAATATGTATTTCATGTGTCCTCCTTGTAACGGAATGACATTTGCCGTTCCATTTTAACCTATTTGACCTAAAGTGTAAATGTCCTTTTATATAGACTATATTTTCGACAAAATGTTCCACATTTTGTAATTTAATTATAAGTTTTGCCTGATAAAAAGTAAACAGGTAATAAAAGACATATGTATTGACTTATGAGCAAATAATAAATTATAATTAAATAAATGAAAATAGTATGCAGGTATAGTATGGATGAATTTTTTATGAAGGAAGCCTTGAAGGAGGCATATAAAGCATATGAAATCAATGAGGTACCAATAGGAGCCGTCATTGTAAGAAACGGAGAAATTGTAGGCAGAGGCTACAATCAAAAGGAAACTTTAAAGGATGCAACTCTCCATGCAGAAATGTGTGCAATAAAGGATGCCTGCAGCAATTTAAGGGGCTGGAGGCTGCCAGGATGCACAATGTACGTTACCTTGGAACCATGCTCCATGTGTGCAGGTGCTCTGGTAAATGCAAGAGTAGAAAGGTTGGTTGTAGGAGCCAAGGATTTTAAAACCGGAGCTTGTGGCTCGGTACTAAATATTGTTCAAATGGATAAGTTAAATCATAAAATTAATGTACAATTTGGAGTATTAGAAGAGGATTGTTCAAATATATTAAAATTATTTTTCGAAAGTTTAAGAAATTCAAAAAAATAGAAGGAGAGTCATATGGAAAGATACCCGATGCTTGAAATTGACTTATCAAAAATTTACTCAAACACAAAAATTATAACAGAATTGTGCAATCATAATGGTATAGAGGTTGCCGGTATCATAAAAGGATTTGGCGGAATAGTTTCAGCAGCTCGTGCAATGTTAAGAGGCGGCTGTAAGCAGTTAGGAAGCTCAAGAATCGAACAATTAAGAGCTTTAAAGAACATGAAAATTAAAACGCCCCTTCTTCTTGTAAGAATTCCAATGTTCTGTGAAATCGAGGATGTTGTTCGTTACAGTGACATGTGCCTTGTATCAGAAAAGGAAACATTGATGAGATTAAACCTGGAAGCTGAAAAACAAAACAAAATATACGGTGTTGTTTTGATGTATGATTTGGGTGATTTAAGAGAAGGTGTATTTACCAGAAATGAATTAATCGACCTTTCGGAATTTGTTGAGCATGAGCTTAAAAATCTAGTGCTGGAAGGAATAGGATCTAATTTAAGCTGCTATGGCTCAGTGGCACCTACGTCAAAAAACTTAAATGAGCTGGCAGAAACTGCAGAGGATATAGAAAGGTTATTGAAAAGAAAACTTCACATTGTATCCGGAGGCGGAACAACCACGTTGCCATTGTTGGTTAATGGCGGTGTGCCAGAAAAAATTAATCATCTTCGCATTGGAGAAGGCATTATTAACACGCAAGATTTGCCGTTATATTGGAATACTTATATAAGTGGATTACATAAGGATACATTTGTATTGAAGGCACAAATAGTTGAAATTAACGAAAAACCCACTCATCCTATTGGAGAGCTTATGGTCAATGCTTTTGGAGAGCATGCTCATTATGAAAACAGAGGAATAAGAAAAAGGGCCATTGTTGCATTAGGCAATCAAGATTTAGGGGATTCATCAAAGTTGGTTCCTAAGGACAAGGATATGATTGTGCTGGGAGCAAGCAGTGACCACACTATTTTAGATATTCATGACTGTCAAATGGAATATAAATTAGGGGACATAGTGGAATTTAATGTGCTGTATCAAGCCATGCTTTTCACAACATTATCTAAATATATTAATAAGAAAATAATTAGAAATAATTATAAATAAATAACTTATGGAGGAAGCTATGCCGATAATTCAAGTAGAAATGCTTAAAGGAAGAACACTGGAGCAAAAAAGAGCTATGGCTGAAAAAGTAACACAAGCAGTTGTTGAAACTGCCAACTGTCCAAAGGAAGCTGTTAGAATTATCATCAGAGAAATGGAATTTGAAAACTTTTCTCAGGGTGGAGTGCTTAAGTGTGACGAGAAGTAAGAACCCCTACACGTAATCAAAGATTGCTGTTGGTTTCTGGGAACCTTGTTGTGTTTACACTAATAAGTGGAGAGCGGGTCTCAAACCCGCTCAAAATTTAATAAAAGGAGTTTGTATGAAATTAATATCTTGGAATGTTAATGGGCTTAGAGCATGTGTAAATAAAGGATTTATGGATACATTCAAGGAATTGGATGCTGATATATTTTGCTTGCAGGAAACGAAGCTGCAGGAAGGTCAAATAGAGCTTGAATTGGAAGGGTATTATGATTTTTGGAACTATGCTGAAAAGAAAGGATATTCCGGGACAGCGGTATTCAGCAAGCATAGACCCTTATCCGTTGCATATGGAATTGGAATTGAAGAACACGATAAAGAAGGAAGAGTAATAACCCTTGAATATGAAAAATTTTATGTTGTAAATGTGTATACTCCTAATTCTAAAAGAGAACTTGAAAGGCTTGATTACAGAATGAACTGGGAGGATGACTTCAGAAGTTATCTTTTAAAATTAAATGAAAATAAGCCAGTTGTAATGTGTGGAGATTTAAATGTGGCACACAGGGAAATAGATTTAAAAAATCCTAAAACCAATAGAAAAAGTGCAGGCTTTACAGATGAAGAAAGAAACAAAATGACAGAGCTAATAGAAGCCGGCTTTATTGATACGTTCAGATACTTTTATCCTGACAAGGAGGATGCTTATTCCTGGTGGTCTAATTTTGCTAAATCAAGAGAAAGAAACATTGGATGGAGAATCGATTACTTTGTAATATCAAAATCATTTGAAGACCAGATTGAGGATGCGTTTATCTGCCCTGAATACATGGGAAGCGACCATTGTCCGGTTGGTTTGTCATTAAAATAAACACGAATTATATTTTGTTTTATTATCAAATAATATACAATAATACGAAAATTATATAAAAATAGTAGTTGCTTATTCCTATTTCTTATATTATAATAATACTGCAAAGAAGTACTATGAAAATTAAATATTAACGCATCAATATAATGTGGATGATATGGATCCTGAGTTTCTACCAAACAGCCGTAAATTGTTTGACTATTGATTGTTACATAGTTTATATGATGCGTCTGGATTTCTAGGCGCATTTTTGTATGCCCTAATCCTAATTTGATGCATTCCCTCGTATGCCCTTACGAATGATATAAAAAGAAAAACAAATTTACTTTGTCTAACTTTTTATCATATATAAAAGATATTAAAAAAAATAAGGAGAACAAAATGAAAAAATTATTTAGCATTATTTTATCACTTGTATTAATCTTTTCTCTTTCTGCTTGCGCATCTAATGCACCGGCACCTGCACCGGAACAACCAAAGACAGAAACACCTGCAGCTGAAGAACCTGCTGAAAATACAGAAGGCGTATTTCCCGCAATTGCAAAGGAAGATATAAAAGTGGCAGTTATTCATATAGGAAACCCTGCTGACGGTTCAGGTTACACATACGCACATGATCAGGGAATAGTTGGAATGCAAAAAGCACTGGGTCTTGACGACAGCCAAATCATTCGCAAGAACAATGTTAATGACACTGACCCAACAGCAACTGAAACAGCAATTCTTGAAGCTATTGAAGAAGGAGCAAACATTGTTTTTGGTACAAGCTGGGGCTACATGGACACAATGGAAGCAGTAGCAGCTGAATATCCAGAAGTAATACTTTCTCATGGTTCAGGATACAAAAGCAACGGCTCAAACTTTAATAATTATTTCGGAAGAATTTATCAAGCTAGATACCTAAGCGGTATTGCAGCAGGCTTAAAAACTGAAAGCAACCTAATTGGATATGTTGCAGCAATGGGACAAGAAAATTCAGAGGTTACAGGCGGCATCAATGCATTTGCAATGGGAGTTTATTCAGTAAATCCTGAAGCAAAGGTTCTTGTAAAGGTTACTAACAGCTGGTATTCACCGGAAGAAGAAACAAATGCAGCAAAAGCTTTGCTAGCAGAAGGTGTTGATGTAATAGCACAGCACTGTGACACTCCTAACCCTCAACTTGAAGCTGAAAAGGCTGGAAAATGGGGAATAGGATATAATTCAGACATGTCAAAGGATGCTCCAAAGGCAACTATTACTTCAGCAGTATGGGATTGGTCAGCTTATTATAAAACTGCAGTTGAAAATGTTATAAACGGAACTTGGAAGGGCGAAAATTATTATGGCGGCATGATTGAGGGTATGGTTGGTATATCACCACTTAATGAGAGTGTTGCAGCTGAAGGTACACAGGAAGCTATAGCTGAAGCAGAAAAAGCAATTATAGATGGAAGCTTCAACGTATTTGACGGAGTTATTGAAACAAACGACGGTAAGACAGTTGGAGAAGAAGGAAAAACATTGGATGATGCAACTATTACCGGAGGAATCAACTGGTACTTTAAAACCGTAGAAGTAAAATAATGTATTAATTGTATTGTCATTCTGAGCAATAGCACAACGATTTATGACTCTGAATAATAGGGTTAGTCATCTCGCTATTGCACAGGATGACATTGTAGTTTTATGAGTCATACTTATTAAATATTTAAGAGGCTAAGATAGGAGTAGGCATGTTAAAGCTAAATGAAAATAATTACGCTATTGAACTAAAGAGCATTTCAAAAATGTTTGGCACCGTTGTTGCCAATGACAACATCAATTTAAATATAAAATATGGTGAAATTTTGTCCTTGCTGGGAGAAAACGGCTCAGGCAAGACAACATTGATGAATATGCTTTCCGGCATTTATTATCCTGATGCAGGCACCATAACAATTGCAGGAAAAGAGGTAACCATAGGTTCTCCAAATGATGCTATTGATTGCGGCATTGGGATGATTCATCAGCATTTTAAATTGGTTGATGTGTTTAATGCAATGGACAACATAGTGTTAGGCACAAAGGGAAAGTATGAAAAACCAAAAATAATGAAAGAAAAAATTTTGAATCTCAGCAATAAATTTGGCCTTGATATAGAGCCTGAGAAAAAAATTTACAACATGAGCGTAAGTGAAAAACAAACTGTTGAAATTATGAAGGTTTTGTACAGAGGAGCGCAAATTCTCATACTGGATGAGCCTACAGCCGTATTGACTCCTCAAGAAACTGAAAAGCTGTTTATAATTCTTCGCAAAATGAAGGAACAAGGAAGTGCAATCATAATTATAACTCATAAGCTCAATGAGGTTATGGAAATAAGTGACCGCGTGGCTATACTGAGAAAGGGAAAGCTCATTGACACTGTAGAAACGTCTAAAACCAATGAAAATCAACTAACAGAGCTTATGGTGGGCAAGGCTGTCAGCTTAAAAATCGAACGCCCTGAAACAAAAAACAAAAAAACAATTCTCAATGTTGTAGATTTGTCTGTTGAAAATGAAGACGGAACTCTTGCTTTAAAAAATGTCAATTTCAAACTAAAAAGAGGGGAAATTCTTGGCGTTGCCGGAATAGCAGGCAGTGGTCAAAAGGAGCTTTGCGAAGCTGTTGCAGGTCTGATTCGCATAAAAAGCGGAGCTGTGCTATGCAACAAGGAAAATATTATAGGCAAGACTCCTGATGAAATAATCAATTTAGGCATAAGCATGAGCTTTGTCCCTGAAGACAGACTTGGAATGGGCCTTGTAGGCTCCATGGGCATGGTTGAAAATATAATGCTTAAGTCCTATAAGAAAAAAGAAGGATTTTTCATAGATAAAAAACCTGCAAGAGAGTTGTCAGAAAAATTAATTGAAAAGTTGGACATAGTTACCCAAAATGCAGATATGCCAGTCAGAATGATGTCGGGAGGAAATGTTCAAAAAGTTCTTTTAGGAAGAGAAATAGAATCAAATCCTAATGTTTTGATAACCGCATACCCTGTGAGAGGGCTGGACATTAATTCATCTTACTTGATTTATGATTTGTTGAATGAGCAAAAGAAAAAGGATGTGGCTATTTTATTCATAGGCGAGGATTTGGATGTGTTGCTTGAATTGTCAGACAGAATAATGGTGCTTTGCCACGGCGAGGTAAAAGGCATAGTAGATTCAAAACAAACAACAAAGGAAGAAATTGGACTCATGATGACTGGAATGAGTTTAAAGGGGGTGGATCAGGATGAATAGTATAAATAAAAAAGCAAAAGAACCCTTCATTCGTACCGTTAAAAGAGCAGAACGCTCTAAAATGGAAATAATGCGTCTTAGAATACTTGCTTTTATTCTTGCTTTAGCAGCAGGCGGATTATTTATATTATTGATAGGATACAACCCGGTTGAACTGTATGGTACAATTGTTTCCGGGGCTTTCAGAAGCAAAATGGCAATACAGGCAACAGTTAAAATAATAATTCCTCTTTTAATGGCCTCTTTAGGCGTTACTTTGGCGTTTAAAATGAGATTTTGGAACATTGGAGCAGAAGGACAGATAATAATGGGTGCTGTGTTTTCATCATATTTTGCTTTGTTTCACAGCAACTGGCCGCATTTTCTACTACTTGCAGTTATGTTTATAGTTGGATTTATTGGGGGAGGTCTCTGGGGATTGATTCCTGCATATTTTAAAACCAAGTTCAATACTAATGAAACCTTATTTACATTAATGCTTAATTATATTGCTCTGCATGTTATCTCGTACTTGCGTGATGGCCCATGGAAGGATCCCGGCTCTTCAGGATTTCCTAAAATAGCAAGATTTGTTGCCAATGCACAGCTTGACAAGGTTTTTGGAGTTCAATTTGGATGGATAATAGGATTAATTTTTGTTGTAGTGGTTTTTGTTTATATGATGTATTCAAAGCATGGCTATGAAATAAGTGTTGTTGGTGAAAGCCAGTCCACAGCAAGATATGCAGGCATGAATGTAAAAAAGGTGGTTCTTCGTACAATGCTGTTAAGCGGAGGAATTAGCGGAATTACCGGAGTAATACAGTCAGCCGGCTCGGATATGACGCTGGCAGCATCTGTTGCAGGAGGCGTTGGCTTTACTGCAATAATAGTTGCATGGCTCGCCAACTTAAACCCAATTGGAATTTTGTTGGTTTCATTTCTTTTTAGTGTTCTTGAAAAGGGCAGCAGCGTAATGCAGTCCACCTATGGATTGTCCACCTATTCTGCAGCTGTATTGCAGGGAATCATATTGTTTTTTATTTTAGGAAGCGAGTTTTTTATAAGATATAAATTTGTTTTAGGAGCAAAACACAATAAAGGAGGAGCAAGAGCATGAATTTATTTTTAAATTTTCTTGTGGCAGCAGTATTTGCTGGAACACCTCTTTTATTCGGTACCTTGGGTGAGATTCTCAACGAAAAATCAGGTCATTTGAATCTTGGTGTTGAAGGCATGATGATGATGGGTGCATGTGCAGGGTTTATGGCCGGATATGCAAGCGACAGCTTGATAATAGCCTTAGCAGCGGCATTTTTGGCAGGACTTTTAGGTTCCTTAATTTACGCTGTATTAACCGTAACATATATGGCAGATCAAAATGTAACAGGTCTGACACTGACAATTTTTGGTACAGGTATTTCAAATTTTTTTGGAGAATACATGATAGTAAATTTCAAAACAACCTCCTTAAAGCTACCAAGTAACATAACAATGCAGCTCAGCAATTTAAATATTCCTGGATTAAGTGATATTCCTGTAATTGGAAAGCTTTTGTTTCAATATGATCCCTTTGTTTACTTGGGAATTTTATTAGCAATCGTCCTTGGTATCTACTTGAACCATACAAAGGCAGGACTCAATATGAGAGCTATCGGTGAAAATCCGGCAGCTGCTGATGCTGCTGGCATTAAGGTTACAAAGCTTAAATATATTAACTTGCTTTTAGGCGGAGGTATCTGTGGCATTGGAGGAGCGTATTGCTCCATGATTATAAATGGCGGTGTATGGATGAGCAATAGCGTTAACGGCCTTGGCTGGATAGCAGTAGCTCTTGTAATATTTGCATCATGGAGTCCAACAAAAGCAATTTTTGGTTCATTTATATTTGGAGCATTCAATGTATTGAAATATTATTTTCCAAAATCAATCATTACCATACCAAATGCATTTTATGATATGCTTCCATTTATAATTACAGCATTAGTCTTGGTTATCACATCAATAAAAAAATCAAAGGAAAACTCTCAACCTGCAAGCTGTGGTGTTAATTATTATAGAGAAGAAAGATAAACTAATAACCGAAAAGATAATGATCTCATGTAATACATGAGATTTTTTTGCGTTTTTAATACTTTTTGATGTTCTATATTTATATAATGCAGTATAATTTATATATGATGAATAAAACCTTGGTTAATACAAAAACTAATCAAAAGGAGGTATTATGAAAAAAGCATACATATTAATTATATTACTGTTATTTTTGCTGGCATTTTCCAGCTGCAGCTTAGTCGAAAAAGTATCGGAAATTGAAATCATAAACTTGGAAACCGGCGAAAAAATGTCTATGTCTGGTGATTCTGAGCAAGGAAAAACATTAATAAAAGCATTAAAATCAAAAAATAAAACAGAAGACAGCATATCTGATTTGACATCTTACGAAGTACTTCTTAAAAAGAATTCCCAAACAGATTATTATAAACTAAGCTTTGATATAAAAAATAAAAAGGTATATGTGTCCCAGGAAAATAACCTTTATATAATTGATGAAAGCGAAACTAAGGAACTTTTGCTAGACGAAAACTTTTCCTATGTATATATTGATTCAACATTGTACAGCTCTTTTTTGGATTACAATGAAAGCAAAATGAATCCAGATATAAGTTATGATTGGACATTTAGAAATATAGACGGTAATTATGTTAAAAAACAAGGAATGCTAAATGGTTCTGTAAAAAATGATGCCATAATAATCAGTGAAAATGATGAATTGAATATTGCTTATGAAAAGGTTCCGGACAGTCAGGTGATCCGTGCATATTCTGAAGGAAAATTAGTGAGCACGGGCACAAATTTGCAGGAGGTTTTGAAAAATCTCCAACATGACGGGGAATATAAGGTAGAGAGCCAGGCTCAGTGGCTGTTGAAGGAAGGTTATGATTTTTACGGAAGTCAATTATTAACATTTAATGTTAATATAGATAAACCGGCAAAGGTTGAAATTGTAACAAGAGAAAATTACCCAGGCAATATTTTGCTTGTTTCGGTGGATAATTTAAATGGCAATGAAACTTTGAAGCTAAATACTGATGCAGTGAAAACACAAACGGAAATGTACAAATACAAAGATAAAAGTGTTTTTATATGCCCTATTGATTTAACTACAAAACCCGGAGCATATGATGCAAATGTTGTTGTAAATGAAGGTACAAATGCAGAATACACCATTTCAAGCTCCTTTGAGGTAAAGAACAAAACATTTAAAACTCAATATCTTACTGTTACTGAGGAAATGAACGAAACAAACAATGACAATGCTGCAATATACGAATTTGTACAGCTTGTTAAGCCTGCAAGAACCGAGTCTTTATCTGAAAAGCTATGGGAGGGCACATTTGTTATGCCTGTTGAAGGAGAGCTGACAACTGATTTTGCAGAAATAAGATATGTGAACAATGAACAGTCTTCCTCAAGACATTCAGGATTGGATCTTGCTGCGCCTATTGGAACTGAAGTGCAAGCACCTAACAACGGAATTGTAACATTTGCCATGGAGGGACTTCTTTCTCCAGGTAATACGGTTGTTATAGATCATGGCATGGGTCTTTTTACATCATATTATCACCTAGATTCAATTGCAGTACAAAAAGGACAAAAGGTTAAAAAGGGTGACATTATAGGCACAGTTGGAACAACAGGTTTTTCAACGGGCCCTCATCTTCATTATGCCGTAAGCATTTATAACACTTATGTTAATCCTTATCAGACATTGAGTGGAATAATTGATTGAAATTTGTTTACCTTTATTGAAATGTGGTATATAATTAATATAAGTAAAATTTAAGGAGGCACTATGGATTATATAGGATGGGCGTGGCTTATTATAATAGCTGCGTGTGTTATTATCGAGGCTTCCACAATGGGTCTTACAACAATTTGGTTTGCTGCGGGAGCATTAGTTGCTTGGTTAATTTATTTAACAGGAGTAAGTCTTCAAGTGCAAATTGTTGCTTTTCTTATTGTGTCAATTGTATGCTTAATATTTACAAGACCTATAGCTGTTGAAAAATTGAAGGTCGGAAAAGCTAAGACTAATTTAGACAGTTTGATAGGGGAAACAGCAAAGGTTGAAACCACAATTAACAACTTTAATAATGAAGGCTATGTAAAGCTTAAAGGTCAAATGTGGTCTGCAAGATCAGTTGACGATGAAATAATTGAAAAGAACGAGCCGGTTGTTGTAAAGGATATAAAAGGTGTAAAACTTATAGTGAAAAAAAAATAAACGGAGGTAATGAATGGAATTTATTGGTTTAATTTTTATTTTTATAATAATTATTGCCTTATTGGCAACAAATATCAGGATAGTTCCACAGGCACAGGCATATGTGGTTGAACGTCTTGGCGCATATCAAACTACATGGGGAGTTGGATTACACTTTAAGATTCCGCTAATTGATAAGATAGCAAAGAAGATATCTTTAAAAGAACAAGTGGTTGATTTTCCGCCACAGCCTGTAATTACTAAAGATAATGTAACAATGCAGATAGACACTGTAATATTTTTTCAAATTACAGACCCTAAATTCTATACATATGGCGTCGACAGACCAATGTCAGCCATTGAAAATTTATCTGCAACTACATTAAGAAATATAATAGGAGACTTGGAGCTTGATCAAACATTGACTTCCAGAGAAATCATAAATACAAGAATGCGTATTGTATTAGATGAAGCAACTGACCCTTGGGGAATTAAAATTAATCGTGTAGAAGTTAAGAATATTATACCACCTAAGGAAATCCAAAATGCAATGGAAAAGCAAATGAAGGCGGAAAGAGAAAAAAGAGAATCTATACTTATAGCAGAAGGACAAAAGAGTGCTGCTATCTTAGTATCACAAGGTAAAAAGGAATCTCTTATTTTGGAAGCAGAAGCAGAAAAACAAGCTGCAATATTAAGAGCAGAAGCTAAAAAAGAAGCATCTATAAGAGAAGCTGAAGGTGAAGCGGAAGCAATTATAAGTGTTCAAAGAGCAACTGCAGAAGGCTTGAAAATGATAAAAGAAGTTGAACTCAACAAGGAAGTTTTAACTCTTAAGAGCTTTGAGGCATTTGAAAAGGCTGCAAACGGTCAAGCAACAAAAATTATTGTGCCATCAGAAATTCAAGGACTGGCAGGGCTGGCAACTGCACTTACAGAGATTAGTAATAAACAATAAAAAAAGCGCTTCTTGTCATTCTGAACTGAAGGTGAAGAATCTCTCGTACAAAAGATGAGATCTTTCGCTTCGCTCAGGATGACAACCTAAGCGCTTTTGTTATCTGAATATATTTTTGGAGAATGTGATTCTGCTTCTGTTTTGAATGAACTTATCTGAAATAATAGCTTGAACAACCAACACAACTCCTATGGCTGAAATGATATCCCCTATGCTGACTGTTATCCAGCTTCCAATGGTTATTACATTGCCCAAGAAGCTTAAGGAAGCACTCTCAGCAGGAGTAAAAAACAGTATGTTGCCGCTGTTTAACAGCTCATTCATCTCTGGTCCATACAACCGTATGGCTGCTTCTGAAGATAATGGAAATTTAAAATTATTTGCTAAGAACACCAATAAATTTAATCCAAGTCCAATTAATGGAACAGCCATAAACTTCATACTGATGTTTGCTATTAAAAACAATGTTGTAAATATATATGAAAGTAAAAGAAAAATCGAGTACAAGTATGAGCTGTAATTAAAAAGACCTAAATTCATTATTATGATGGCAAGATATAACAGAGCTGATATGTATATCAAGGGTCTGGCACTAAAATGTATGTATGCCAGTCTGGATATTTTTCCTCTTCTAATAAAACCTACAATTATTCCTAAAATTAAAGCTTCAAGAAACATGTTTTCCTCCACACGAAATACTTATTTTATTTTACAATATATCTAAAAATATATCAACTTTTTATTAAAAAAGTTTAGGGGTAATTAAAAATTTAAAATAAATTCAAGGAAACGTTCAATAATAAATGAATATTGACTGGTTATAATAATTATGTTATTATTTTTGTAATATTTCTATTACTTGGGAGGTTTTTACTTTGTTAGAAGAAGGCTCGATATGGGGTCCATTGGTTTTACAGGTTTTATTGATTTTGATCAATGCTGTGTTTGCTTCTGCTGAAATAGCTGTTATATCAATGAATGACAACAGAATGGATAAAATGGCAACAGAAGGTGATAAACGCGCCATAAGGCTTAGCAAGCTGACCGACCAACCATCACAATTTCTTTCTATAATTCAGGTTGGAATTACATTGGCAGGTTTCTTTGGAAGTGCTTTTGCTGCTGATAACTTTGCTAGCAGATTAACCAATATTTTATTGAAATTAGGATTAAATATTCCGGCTTCAACATTAAATACAATTTCAGTAATTCTAATTACATTGATTTTATCTTATTTTACACTTGTTTTCGGAGAACTTGTACCAAAGAGAGTAGGAATGAAAAATGCTGAAAAACTTGCACTGTTCATGTCTGGTTTACTGTATGCAATTTCAAAGTTGTTTGCACCTTTAGTATGGCTGTTGACTACTTCAACCAACGGTATTTTAAGACTTCTCGGAATTGACCCTAATTCAGAGGATGGGGAAGTGACAGAAGAGGATATAAGAATGATGGTTGATGTTGGAAGCGAAAAGGGTTCCATAAACGTAAGCGAAAAAGAAATGATTCAAAATGTTTTTGAATTTGACAATAAAACAGCTGAAGAGGTTATGACTCACAGAACAGAAGTAGATATCCTGTGGCTTGATGAGACAGATGAGGAATGGTCTCAAAAAGTAAATAAAAGCAGACACTCCAGGTATCCTGTGTGTGATGGAAGTGCTGACAATATAATAGGTGTTTTAAATGTGAAGGATTACTTCCGATTAAAGGATAAATCAAGAGAAAATATAATGAATAAGGCTGTAAGATCAGCATATTATGTGCCTGAAACAGTAAGAACCGATGTGTTGTTTCAAAATATGAAAAAATCAAGAAATCATTTTGCTGTGGTGTTTGATGAATATGGCGGCATGAGCGGTGTTATTACAATGAATGACCTTCTTGAGCAAATAGTTGGTAACTTTGATGATGATTATTTAAATCCGGAGCCACCATCAATAGAAAAATTAGATGATGATACATGGAAAATAAAGGGCTCTGCATATCTTGAGGATGTATCCAAGGAGCTTGGAATAAGCCTCCCTGATGAAGATTTCGATACATTTGGAGGACTTGTGTTTGGTGTTCTTGGTATAATTCCTGAGGATGGAAGCACCATGGAGCTTGATGAGTATGGACTTAAGATAAAGGTAACAGAAATAAAGGGCAGAAGACTTGAAACGGCAATAGTTTATAAATCTCAAGACACAACTGACTATGAAGATTAATTTAGAAATTCTTAAGCTAAATCCTGTATTATTAAATCGTTGAATGACGGGCTAAAGCCCTTATTGAATTCAAGGAGGAAATATGAATTATATATTAGGTAAATTATTAGTATTGCCAGGTATTTTGTTGGGAATTTCAATTCATGAATTTTCACATGGCTATGCTGCAGTAAAAATGGGAGACAATACTCCCATAATGCAAGGACGTATTACATTAAATCCATTAAAGCACATAGATCCCATGGGTTTTATCTGCTTGCTGTTGTTTGGCTTTGGATGGGCCAAACCTGTCATGATAAATTCCAGAAACTTTAAAAATCCAAGAAGAGACGATGCCATAGTTTCATTAGCAGGTCCTCTTGCAAATTTTATGGTCGCACTCTTGTTTGTTGGTCTTATGAAGATTACAGACATGTTCATGCCCTACAGCTTGTCAACACAAATATTGTGGGAAGTACTGCAAAGCACCGTTTCAATAAACCTTGTTCTCATGATATTCAATTTGATTCCTATACCGCCTCTTGATGGCCACCATATATTGGCAAGTATAGGAGGAGCAAAGGTTTGGAACTTTTATTACAAATATTATGACCATTTAAGGTTTGTAATGCTTTTATTGATTGTTTTTAACGGTATAAGTATTATAATTGGTCCAATAATCAACTATTTGTACAGTTTTTTAATATCAATATTTTTCTAGGTGAAGTATGGAAACTAAATTAGAATTAAGAAAAAGAATTTTAAATATAAGAAACAATATGCCAAAGGATGAGGCAGAGAAAAAAAGTAACATTATTATAAACAAGCTTACAACATTAAATGAATACGAAGACAGCAAATTAGTGTTTGTTTATATGAGCTTTGGAAATGAAGTTGATACATTTGAACTGATTAAAAGAATGCTTAAAGAAAATAAGCGAGTTGTTATTCCGTATACAGATACAAAGAATACGGTTATTATTCCTTCAGAGCTTAAAAGTCTTGAAGATGATTTAATTTTAAGCAAGTTTGGATACTATGAACCCATTTATGAAAAAATTAAAAAGGTTGAGCCTGAAGAATTTGACTTAATTGTAACACCTGGTGTTGTTTTTGACAAAAATTTAAACAGGGTTGGATTTGGAAAAGGCTATTATGACAGGATATTATTAAGAAAAAGAAAAGATGCTAAGGCTGTGGCTGTAGCTTATGAATTTCAAGTGCTTGAGGATGTTCCGGCAGAAGCACACGATATAAAAATGGATATGATTATAACTGAAGAAAATATATATAAATAAATGAGATCACGCAGTCTCATTCACCAATGTATTTACTCCCGTTGGTCGTATACATTGGGAATTCGTTGCGAATGACCTACCGCTATTTTTTAGAAAAAACACTCTAAAAAATAGGGTTAGGGCATCTTTCGGCTAAAGCCTCAGGATGACTAGATGTTTTCTTCTATGTTATCTTGCAATTGTAATTACATAAACTTTCGAAGCTCCATAATTCATCAAAACCTTTGAGCATTCATCAACTGTTGAGCCGGTTGTGTATATGTCATCCACTAAAAGCACTGAGCTGTTGATAATTTTCTGTGCAGTCTTTTTTATTGCAAAGGCATCCTTCAAATTTTTCCTGCGCTCTAACCTGCTTTGTTCGCTTTGTTTTAGAGTTTTTTTTGTTCTTTTTAATGCATCCACATAGGGTATGTCTAGTTTTTTCGAAATGTATTTAGCAAGAAGTTCTGACTGGTTGTAGCCTCTTTTTCTCATTTTAGATGAATGAAGGGGCACAGAGACTATGCAATCAAAATTAGTGTAATTTGTACTTAGCATAAAGCTCACAAGCAGTCTACCAAACAGCTTGTAAAAATACGGCTTATTGTAATATTTGTAGCTGTAAATTGATTTTTTAATCAAACCTTCATATGCATAGAGAGACTTTGACATTTCAAAATGCCTTTCTTCACTAGAGCATTCCTGACATAAATTAGTACTAGAACTGTAATTGATGGGCTTGGAGCATTTGCTACACATTGGAGGCTCTATTTTTTTCAAAAGCTTTTCACAGTGAGGGCAAATATATTTGCTACCTATTGATTCGTCATAGTCCTCGCATATAAAGCATGTATTCTTTTCAGGATAGATAAGCTCTAAAAAAGAATCTGCATATGACTTCATATTTCAATTATTCCTTCCATCAATAAACTATAAGTTGCAACAGAAGAGCTCAGTCTGTAATCCAGTGCTGAATAGCGCTTGTCAATTTTATTGTTGTTAATCATATCCTGCATGTACTTTTCAATTCCCACAAGCACTACTAATTTTTTAGCTCGTGTGATTGCAGTATAAAAGAGATTTCTTGTTAAAAGCATGGGCGGACCCCATACAACAGGCATTATAATAACAGGAAATTCGCTTCCTTGGCTTTTGTGGACAGTGGTTGCATAGGCAAGTATCAATTCATCTAATTGGCTGAAGGGATAGATAACTTCTTTTTCATCATCAAACTGGACTATTATTTCTTGTTCAGCTTCGTCAATGAAAATTATGTATCCAATATCACCGTTGTATATTCCTTCTCCAGTTATGATATTTCCGTTATCTCCATGAATCTTCCATTGAGCTTGATAATTGTTTTTGACCTGCATGACCTTGTCACCTACTCTGAAGGTGTATTTGCCAAAAAATTTTTCCCTTTTAAGTTTAGAAGGAGGGTTTACGGCTTCTTGAATATTCTTGTTAAGCTCAATCACACCCACATCTCCCTTTTTCATAGGTGAAAGAACCTGAATGTCTCTTATTGGATCCAGGTTGTATTTCAAGGGCAGACGTGAGTTGTATAAATCTACTATTAAATCAAGTATATCTTGAGTGTTGATTTCTCTCATGAAGAAAAAGTCTGTATCCTTCTTGTTGCAAACAGGCATGGAGCCCTTATTTATCAAGTGGGCGTTTTGAACAATCATGCTGCCTGCAGATTGTCTGAAAATAGTATCAAGCCTGATGGTTTTTATTGTATTTGAGTTAATGATGTCAGACAAAACATTTCCTGCACCCACAGATGGCAGCTGATCCACATCTCCAACCAATATTAACCTTGTTCCTTTTCTTAATGCCTTCAAGAGATTGTTCATTAGAAGAATATCCACCATGGACATTTCATCGACGATTATCACATCGCAATCCAAAGGAGAATTCTCATTTTTATTGAATGCAAGATTACTATCATCTTCGCCGAAGGCATATTCCAGCATGCGGTGTATGGTCTTAGCTTCTCTTCCGCTAGATTCAGTTATTCGTTTCGCTGCTCTTCCTGTAGGAGCACATAGATTTACCTTTTTGTACATTCTTTCAAATATTTTAATTATAGACAATATTATGGTGGTCTTACCGGTTCCGGGACCTCCTGTAATCACAGTGACTCCATTTATTATTGACTGAATTATGGCTTCTCTTTGCTTTTCTGAAAGAACGATGGAGGATTCTTCTTCCACATTCAAAAGGTATGGCAAAGCATCTTCCTCACTTAGATTGAAGTCAACTCTCGATAAATTGATTAATTCCTTGCAAACATTCACTTCAGCCGTGTGGTAAGGAATGTAATACACAACTCTTTCATTTTTAATTGTTTCTATATGTATTTTATCAGTAAATGCCATGTTATGAATTTCATCCTCAACATTTTCAGTGCTTACCTCTAAAAGTTTAATGGTGCTGCTTAACAGCATGCTGAATGGAACATATGTATGACCGTTTGAGGCATATTCAGCAAGAACATATTTTACTCCGGATGATATTCTGAAGGGAGAAATTTTTTCAACTCCCAAGGAAGAGGCTATTTTATCTGCCAACTTAAATCCTATGCCGAAAATGTCCTCAGAAAGTTTGTAAGGGTTTTCTGAAATTATGTTGATGGTATTTTTCCCATATTGCTTGAAGATTTTAACAGCAAAAGAAGTGCTGATTTCATGGCTTTGAAGAAACATCATGATTTCCTTGATGTCTGCTTGTTCTGAAAAACTTTTCGCAATCATTTCTGCTTTTTTTTCACCAATACCTTCAATTTCTATAAGTCTTTCAGGATGTTTTTGAATGATTTCAAAGGTGTCTTCTTTGAAATGTTCAACAATTTTTTTGGCTGTATATTCTCCTATTCCCTTTATAAAACCAGAACCTAGGTAATTTTCTATTTGACTGATGGTTGAAGGAAGGACATCGCTGTACATATCAACCTGAAACTGGTCTCCGTACTTTGGATGCTTTACTCTTTTGCCGAAAATCTCCAGTGTCTTGCTTGTAACATCAGATCCGAAAATTCCTGTAACTGTTATAACTTCATTGTCAGCTTCCATTAAAGCAACTGTATATCCATTTTCATCATTGCGAAATATTGTTTCTAAGATTGTTCCTATCAGTGTTTCCATTAAATGCTCCTCTAAATAACTAAATTAAATGTCCCCCGCCTCTATAGGCGGCGGGTTACATTCAATTTTTTCAGTGTGGGTTCAATCCCCCACTAAAATCGTTGAATGACGGGCAAAGCCCTTATTGAATACCTTTAAAAAATTATACCACAATTTCATATATTCCAATAACAAAATTAAAAAGAACTACAAATTTATCTTTAAAAGCCTAAAAAACTGTGATACACTTTATTTCAGCATCATAGTTTAAAATTAAGGAAAAATAAATTAAAAAGAGTAATACTATATTATATAGATATTAAATATTAATTTGAATCATTGAAAATTAATTTATTTTTACTCATAACTATAGTTATTAATAACAGAAATAGAAAGGAATTATCATGTCTAAGGAAAATTTTATTAAAGGCGCTGCAATATTAAGCATCGCAGGTTTGCTTGTAAAAATATTGGGGGCAATTTACAGAATACCGCTGACAAATCTCATAGGAACAGAAGGAATAGGCTATTACCAGCCTGCTTATAATATATATAATTTGCTGCTTGTGGTGTCATTATCAGGATTCCCCACAGCAATAGCAAAGATGGTTTCAGAAAGAAGGGCTTTGCAAAATTACCAAGGAGCATATGAGGTATACAAGGTTTCACGTTGGGGCTTGTTCATAATTGGGCTTGTATCTTCTGCATTTGTCTTAATTTTTGCCAGAAATTTAGTTTCCTTTTTAGGTTTTCCAGGCTCATATTATTCTATGATTGCATTGGTTCCTGCATTATTTACAGTTCCTTTATTGTCAGCATACAGAGGATTCTTCCAGGGAACTCAAAACATGACACCAATTGCATTGTCTCAGCTTATTGAGCAGGTTTTTAGAGTAGCTGTAGGTTTATACCTTGCTTATGCATTAGTAGGCAAAGGACTTGAAGAAGCTGCTGCAGGTGCAACCTTTGGTGCATCAGCAGGAGGGGTTGCAGCACTCATATTAATATATTTAATGTTTTTCTTCAGCAAAAAATCCATAAAAGAAGAAATAAAGTCATCCTCTCACAACAAGACAGAACCTGTATGGGATATAGTAAAAAGCCTTCTATACATAGCAATTCCTATAACTATCGGCGCATCAATTGCACCGTTAATGGGAATAATGGATTCATACATAGTTTCAAACAGATTGTCAGCAATAGGATACAATAATACACAAATAGCTGATTTGTTTGGCGAATTAAGCGGAACAGCACAAACACTGATAAATTTCCCACAGGTATTTTCGACTGCTGTTGCAATGAGCTTGGTTCCAGCTATAACAGAAGCATTCACCAAAAATCAAATATCAAGACTTAATGAGACTGCCAATGCAGGTGTTAAGATGTCTCTTATAATTGGACTTCCATGTGGAATTGGGTTATTTATGCTTGCAGAGCCTGTAATTGCGCTGCTATACTCATCCTTGGGACCAGAAAAGCATGCAAGTTCGGGGGCACTGTTAGAAATTTTGTCAATAGGTGTCATATTCCTTACATTGGTTCAATCCTTTACAGCCATACTTCAGTCCATTAATAAGCAGTTTCATCCTGTAAAAAACCTGGCTATTGGTCTTGTAGTAAAGGTAATATTATCATACATCCTTATTGGTATGCCTTCTATAAATATTAAGGGTGCTGCCATAAGTACAACTATTTCTTACCTAGTTGTTGCTTTGCTAAACTGGATAGACATTAACAACACAAAAATAAAAATCAATTTGATCAAGGTATCTTCAAGGACGCTTTTATCTTCAGCATTTATGGCATTGGCAACAGGAGTTTCCTTTAGACTGTTAAATTCAGTCCTTGGACGTCAGAGTCTTGCCACATTGGGTTCAATAGCCATAGCGGCTATAGTATATGCTGTAAGCTTATTTGCTACAGGAGCTATTACAAAGGAAGATTTGGAGCTTATTCCAAAGGGAGAGAAATTAGCAAGATTTGTGAGGAAATAAAATGAATACAATTCAGATAATTGGCTTAGGAGCAGGAAGCAAGGATGACTTGACATTAAAGGCTCATAAAGCCTTAAGTGAAAATATACCTACATTTGCAAGAACTGAAAGACATCCTGCTATAAAAATGCTACAAGAAGAAATTCAAATAAAATGTTTTGATGAATTTTTTGAAAAATATGAAACATTTGATGAAGTTTATGAAAAAATAACCGATAAAATAATAGAGCTTGCCAAAGAGCATGGAAAAATTAATTACTGTACTGCAGGAAGCCCATATTACGGTGAAGTTGTAACAAAAAAACTCATAAATGAATATAAAGATGAAATAAATATAATAATAATTGATGGAATGAGCTTTCTTGACAAGTGCATCAAACTTTCGGGATATTCAGACTATAAATCACTTAAGATTTTAGATTGTCTTGAGGCTGATGAATTTTCCTTTGATATAAACTCATTCAATATTGTAACACAGGTTTATGATGATGAAATGGCTTCGCAGCTTAAATTGAAGTTGATGGAAGTATATCCTGACGATGCACCCATATTAAAAATCGATGTTTTGGAAGAAAGTGTTAAAAAAATGCCGCTTTTTATGCTTGATCAAGAAAAAAATTACGGATTTTCAACATATTTTTGCATTCTGCCTATTGAAATTTCAAAAAATACAGTGTATAATGTTACTAATCTATGCAGAATTGTGAAATTATTGAGAGGACCTGACGGATGTCCGTGGGATATAAAGCAGACCCATGAATCTATCAGGCAAAATGTGATTGAAGAAGCTTATGAAGTGGTTGATGCAATTGACAATGATGATGTAGATAACCTGGTTGAAGAGCTTGGTGACTTGCTGTTTCAGGTTGTGTTTCATGCAGAGCTTGGCAGTGAGGATGGATACTTTAATTTTAGTCAGGTTGTAACAAATCTCTGCGAAAAAATGTATTCAAGACATCCTCATGTATTTGGAGACATAAAAGCAAACAATGCGGAGGAAGCCCTATTAAACTGGGAATCTTCAAAGCTAAAGGAAAAAAATTTAAGTACATATACGGACAATTTAAAAAATGTGCCTAAAGCACTGTCACCTCTCAGCAGAAGCTATAAAATTCAAAAGAGAGCAGCTGAGGTAGGCTTTGATTGGCCTGATGCAGAAGGCGCAGTATTAAAAATTAAAGAAGAACTCTTAGAATTCATTGAAGAATATGAGAAAAATGATTCTCAAAAAATGGAAGAAGAGTTTGGTGACTTATTGTTTGCTCTTGTTAACCTTGCAAGATTTGTGAAAATAAATCCTGATGTGGCACTTAACAGGACAATAAACAAATTTATTAACAGATTTGAATATATTGAAACTCATTCTAACAAGGATTTGAAACAAATGACTCTTGAAGAAATGGATGAGTTATGGGAAGAATCAAAGTTCCAATAGGAATTTAGATAAAAAAACAAAAGAACATTTATTAAGGAGGGTTTTTTATGAATAAAGCTGAATTAATTGCTAGTGTTGCAGAAAAAACTGGATTTACAAAGAAAGATGCAGAAAAAGCACTAAATGGATTTATGGAAACAATAAAAGAAGAATTAGTAGCAGGCGGAAAAGTTCAATTAGTTGGATTCGGAACTTTTGAAGTTAGAGACAGAAAAGAAAGACAAGGAAGAAATCCTAGAAATCCTGGCGAAACTATAGAAATACCAGCATCAAAGGCACCAGTGTTCAAAGCTGGAAAATCATTGAAAGAAGCAGTTAATTAATAAGAAAAATAAACATAAATAAAGGGTCGTGCATTACGACCTTTTTTTATGTTTAATATGAAATTTAAGTGTAACCCGCCGCCTTTAGAGGCGGGGGACATTTAATTTAGTTATAATTACTGTTTTGTTGGTAATTCTTTCTGTAAGAACTTAAATCATAGGAGCTTGTCTGATAATGCAAATAACTCGTTATTTTCTTTATCAATTCTATCTAACATTCTGTTAAAAATCACCTTAGAATCTTCAATAAATTCTTTCGAATTATCCTTAATTTTTGTAGATGATGCCCATTTATAAGAATAATTGGTGATAGTATCTTTTGAGTTAATGAAACCTTCATAATATTTTTCGGCAAGAGTTCTTAGTTCTTTTGATTCATGATTAAGCAATTTTGGATAAAGATAATTATCCTCTGCCGCGCGATGAAAATTAACCTTTCCAATAAGAGTAGATAAAAGTGTTCTTACTTGCTGTGAATTTTCTGCAAGGGAGCTTGTTGTTAAATAGCTCGAAATTTCTTTGATAATGCTAATTGTTTCTTCATGTTGTTTCCTAAAATTGGCTGTAAAGATCATGTCTAGTCCTCCTAAGTTTAAATGTTTTCCATTATAATACTTACATTGCGATGGGCATTACTCTGGATTATAAAGTGTAGTATTTTGATTAAAACAACTTAATTCACAAGTAAGAAATCTTTCAATAAATTATAGATGGATTGTATTCTAAATTAGTCGCATAGTCAATCCTTTTTTCTCTTATTTTGTGAAAATATGGATTTAAGAAAGAATAAAGTGCATATTTTTAATATGTTGACAAATACTAACAATTAAGTTATAATTGCAAATGCGAATTATTTGCAACTAGGAGGTTAACATGTTAGAGATTTTAATGGATGCGATTATTGATTCGTTAAAATTATTGCCGTTTTTATTTGCAACTTACTTAATTATTGAATATATAGGGCACAAATCATCACATAAATTAATACAAGGCTTAAGAAAATATGGTGTTTTGGAAGGAGCATTGGCAGGAAGCTTCCCTCAATGCGGTTTTTCTGTAGCAGCATCTAATTTATATGCAAATAAAGTAATTTCTGTTGGAACACTTATAGCGGTCTTTGTATCTACATCTGACGAAGCAATTCCTGTTTTACTTGCAAATTCAGGTAGTTTAAATATTATTTTAAAGCTTATTGCAACAAAAATTATTATAGCTGTTATTGCCGGTTTTATTGCAGATTATGGATTTTCAAAATTTTTCAATAATAATGTAATAGATGGTGAAAGCAATATAAAAGTACATCATTTTCACGATTGCCATGATGGAATTGTAAAATCAGCATTGAGACATACTATCAATATATTTATCTTCATAGTTATTACAATATTACTAATGAACATAGCAATTTATATAATAGGAGAAGAAAATCTTTCTAAAGTGCTCTTAACTGACAGTATATTGCAGCCGGCAGTTGTAGCATTGATAGGCTTTATACCAAACTGTGCTTCTTCAATTATAATTACTCAGCTTTATATATCAGGCAGCTTGAGCTTTGGCTCTGCAGTGGCAGGTTTAAGTACCGGCGCAGGAGTTGGGTTGATAGTGTTATTTAAAGAAAATAAAAATGTAAAAGATAATGTAAAAATAGTTTTGTACATTTATGTTATTTCTGTTTTAGCAGGAAGCTTGCTACAAGCATTGATTTAGAGGTGCAATATGATTGATGATATGTTAAAAAAAGTATCTTTAAAAAATACAAAACAAAGGAATACAATCCTTTCCATAATTGAAAAAGCCAAGGAACCTATTACTGCTGAGGAAATATTTAAGCAGCTGGTAATTGAAGACTGCAAAATTAATTTATCTACAGTCTACAGAACTTTGCATGTTTTAACAAACAAAAATGTATTGTTGAAAATATTAAAAGGGGATGGGACAGCAGCATATGAAATTAATGATATGTCCCATAATCATTACATAACATGCAGCATATGCAACAGCTCTGTTTTAATAGATAACTGCCCGGTAAAGGAGCTTAGTGAAAATGTAAGCAGGAAAACTGGCTTTAAGGTAACAGGACACAGTCTGCAGCTTACTGGAATATGCTCTAAATGCTTGAAAAAAAACAATGAGACTGAATAATCAGTCTCATTCATTTTATATTTATTTTTACTTTTTATTTTTACTTTTTCGAGGATCCTAAATAGGCATCCTTTACTTTTTCGTTTTGTAAAAGCTCCAGACCCTTTCCTTCCATTGTTATGTTTCCAGTTTCCAAAACATAGCCGTAATCTGCAACTTTCAATGCTTTATTGGCATTTTGCTCAATCAAAAGTATTGTAGTTCCTAGCTTATTGATTTCTTTAATAATATCAAAAATGCCGTTTACAATTAAGGGAGCAAGGCCAAGTGAAGGTTCATCCATCATTATGAGCTTTGGTTTGGCCATCAGGGCTCTTCCAACTGCAAGCATCTGTTGTTCTCCTCCAGAAAGTGTTCCTGCAAATTGCCAAGAACGTTCCTTTAATCTTGGAAATAAATCATATACCTTTTTAATATCTTCATCAATTGATTCTTTTTGCAGATAAGCGCCTATTTTTAAATTTTCTAATACTGTTAAATTGGCAAAAACTCTTCTTCCTTCAGGAACTAATGTAATCCCTTTAGCAACAATATCAATTGTATCCATTCCAACAATGTTTTCATCTTGAAAGGTAATTTCTCCAATACTTGGTTTAACTAGTCCTGCAATTGTTCTAAGAGTTGTGCTTTTACCGGCACCATTGGCACCTATAAGGGTGACTATTGATTTTTCGGGAACACTGATGCTTATACCCTTAACAGCAGATATTCCGCCATAGTTGACATGTAAATTTTTAATTTCAAGCATCTTCTTCCACCCCCAGGTAAGCTTCTATGACTCTTGGATTATTTTTAACCTCATCAGCAGTACCTTGTGCAATAAGCTGACCAAAATCCAATACGTATATTTTGTCCGAAATTTCCATTACAAGATCCATGTGATGTTCTATCATAAATATTGTTAAATCAAATTCATCTCTTATTGTATGAATAAATTTAGCCAGCTGCTCAGTTTCATGGGGATTCATACCTGCAGCAGGCTCATCTAATAAGAGAAGAGTTGCATCTGTAGCCAGTGCTCTTGCAATTTCTAATTTTCTTTGTTCACCATATGGTAATGAGCTTGATATTTCATTTTTCAAGTGTAACAATCCTAATTTGTCCAGCAGCATTTCGGATTTTTTTCTCATATTGTTTTCTTCAGTCCTCGCCCAAGGAGTTCTCACAGTTGATGAAAGAAAATTACTCTTTATATGCAAATGGTTAGCAATCAAAATATTATCCAATACAGTTAGGCTACTGAATAATCTAATATTTTGAAATGTTCTTGCTATACCTTTTTTAGTTATTTTATCAGGCAGCAGACCGTTTAATTTTTCATTATTAAAATATATATTGCCCTTTGTAGGTTGGTAAACTCCGGTTACAACGTTGAATGTTGTTGTTTTACCTGCACCGTTAGGTCCTATAAGAGCTACTATTTTTCCTTTTTCTACTTCGATATTTATATTGTTGTTAGCAATGACACCACCAAATTGCATGGTTACATTTTCAAGCTTTAAAACGTTCATTAGACAGTACCTCCTTTATCTACCTTTTTACGGAGGCTTTTTTTGTTAAACCATCCTTTTATCATATCCCAGGAAAGTTCTTTTTGTCCTAAAATACCGTTTCTAAAGAATAAAACCAGAAACATTAATATAGCTGAGAATATTACCATTCTGAATCCTGCTCTGAATACTGGTATTGTTACCCCAAACAGTATAAGAGTATCATCAAAGAATCTTAATACCTCAAGCCCTGAAGTTACAACAAATGAAGAAATAATAGTTCCAGATATACTACCCATTCCTCCTAAGACTATTATAAGAAGAAAGTTATAGGTCATTGTTATATTAAATTGATTTGGGGCAACTGAACCAAGCAGAGAAGCCAGAAGACCACCTCCAATTCCTGCAAAAAATGCGCCAATTGCAAATGATAAAACCTTATGTTTAAATAAGTTTATACCCATTGCCTCTGCAGCAATGTCATCTTCACGAATTGCCTTAAATGCTCTTCCGTAGCTTGAATTAATCAATAACTTAATAAAGATTATAGATATTATCATGGCTATAAAGAATATCCACATGCTTGGCATTTCAGGAATACTTTTAATACCCAATGCACCGTTTGTAATAGGTTGAGCATTTGTAATAACTATACGAATTATTTCCGAAAATCCCAATGTTGCTATTGCCAGGTAGTCACTTTTTAACCTTAGTACAGGTATGCCTATTAATATAGCAATAAAAGCTGCTAAGAGGCCTCCTAAAATTAGTGCAACAAAAAATGGAAGCTCTATTTGTGCTAATACAGGATTTTGGTCGATAACATAAAATATGCTAGCTCTTTTTTCCAGTGGAACTGAGAATATAGCAACCACATAAGCACCAATTGCCATAAAACCTGCCTGACCAAGTGAAAACAATCCGGTGAACCCATTTACTAAATTCATGGAAACACTTACAATGGCATAAATAGCACTGGTATTCAATACACGTTTAACATAATTGTCACCCAACACATTAAGGTCTAGGAGAGTTAATATTGCAGCAAAAATAATAATTGCAACAATATCTAAAATTAATTTATTTTTACCACTTATCTTTTTATTGTTTAAATTTTTCATCATACTTTATCTGTCACCTTCTCTCCAAGAAGTCCAGTCGGTTTAACCAACAATACAACTATTAAAATTACAAAAGCTATTGCGTCCCTGTAGCCGGTAAGTGAAGGTAAGAATGAAACCAATAAAATTTCAGACATACCTAGTATAAAACCACCTATAACTGCCCCTTTAGTATTGCCTATGCCACCTAGTACTGCAGCTATAAAACATTTTAATCCAGGCATCACGCCCATTAAAGGCATGACAGAAGGGTATTTAGACCCCCAGAGAATTGCACCTATAGCTGCAAGGGCAGAGCCTATAATAAATGTTGAAGAAATGACCTTATTAATATTGATTCCCATAAGTCTTGCAGTTTCAAAGTCTTTTGATACTGCTCTCATGGCCATACCAATTTTAGTTTTATTTGTGATGAATAAAACAACATATAATAATATTATAGTAATTATAGGAGTTATAATTGTTGCAATTGTTAATGAAACTCCTGAAATTGTAACTGATCTTGTCAATATGGGTATATCCGGAAATCCTTTAGGTACTCCTGTAAATAAATATGTTGCTAGGTTTTCTAAAAAGAATGAAGCGCCTATTGCAGAAATCATAATTGACATACGTGGTGCATTACGCAAAGGCTTGTACGCTACTTTTTCAATTAGAACACCCAAAAAAATGGTAGCTAATATTACTATTACTGTTGATATATACCATGGCAGACTGAAATTAACCATACTAAATACCATGAAATATGCTGCCATCATGAAAATATCTCCATGTGCAAAATTTATTAAACGAAGTATCCCATAAACCATTGTGTATCCTATGGCTATGAGAGAGTATAAGCTTCCTACAGAGATACCATTTGCCAGCTGTTGTAAAAAAGTTTCAAAAGTCATAGTGTTCCTCCATTTAGGATTGTTAATTGTAAAAAGGCGAACGATATGTTCGCCCTTTTAATTATATTAATTTATGATTATTTAACTGTAACTGTATCAATATATACGAACTGACCTTTATCAACTGTTTTTATAACAGCTGCATTTTTATTAGCGTCGCCTTCTTCTGTAAAGTTAATAACTCCTGTTACGCCTTCAAAATCTTTTGTTGCATTCAATGCATCTTTAATTGCAGTACCATCTGTTGTTCCGGCACGTTCAATAGCATCAAGCATCAATAAATATGCATCGTATCCTAATGCAGCAACAGCAGGGATAATAGGTTCTTTATCGCCAAGTTCTTTCTTGTAACCTTCAACAAATGTTTTTGCTTCTTCTGTTACTGGATCACTTTCATCAAAGAATGTTGACAATACAATGCCTTCAGCATCAGCGCCTGCAACATCTATAACAGCTGGGTTTTCCCAAGTGTCTCCACCCATGATCAAAGCTTCAATTCCAAGTGCTCTTGCTTGTTTAATTATTAATGGAGCAGTTGTAGCAGAGCTTGGTGCGAATATAACGTCAGGATTTTTAGCCTTAATGTTTGTTAGAATAGCATTAAAGTCTGTATCGTTAGTTTGGAAATAAGATTCATCAATGATACTTGCATCACTGCCTGTTAATTCCTTAAATGCATCAATAAAGAAGTTTCCAAGACCTACAGAGTAGTCATCACCGTTTTGCATGATTACAGCTGCTGTTTTAGCTCCTTTTTGTACTGCGTAGTTAGCCATTACTTTTCCCTGGAATGGATCAAGGAAGCAAGCACGGAAATAAAATTCATTACCTTGAGTAACCATAGGGTTTGTAGCAGATGGTGCTATTGTAGGTATCTTTGCATTCTTAATAATATCTCCAGCAGCAATAGATACACCTGAACCGTATGAACCAATAATTCCAACTACTTTTTCTTTTTCAATCAGACGAGTAACCGCAGTTGCACCTTCAGTTTTATCACTTTTGTTATCAACTATAACAAGTTCAACTTTCTTTCCAAGTACAGTAGGATACATTTTGTTTGCATACTTGATACCATCAGTTTCTTGTTGGCCGCCTCCGCCATTTTCCCCTGTCAGAGGTTCAAAAACACCTATTTTTATAACATCACTGCTTGTTCCCGAATCTCCGGCTGATGCTTGTTCCTTTGCACATGCAGTAAACATTGTAATAATCATTAGTAAGCTTAAAAGTAATGATAATTTTCTTTTCATATTCTTCTCCTTATTTATTATAAAATTTCTATGATTATACCATTTTGGACATGCGTTTGCAAGAAAATTTTCCTTGTTAAATAAGCGACATTTCGCGTTTTACATACATTATTCGACATTTGTATTTATTCATAGGACTACGTTTTCATAGGTGTTTTAGTTTTTAGAATAAAAAGAGGACAGCCTCAATATAATTATATTAGAGTCTGTCTTCTTTATACTTTTTATCTAAATTTTTCTGTTAATTCCAAAACTTTATTTTTTAATATAGCGTCATCTTCCAATTTGCTTAATGAACTGTCTATGATTGCAGCAAGCTCAATCATTTCTGCTTCCTTCATACCCCTTGTTGTTACGGCAGGGGTTCCTATTCTTAAGCCGCTTGTAACAAAAGGACTTTGTGGATCAAATGGTATTGTGTTTTTGTTTGTTGTAATGTGGATTTCATCAAGCATTTTTTCAGCTTCCTTACCTGTTAAATTCTTGTTTCTTAAATCCACAAGCATTAAGTGATTGTCAGTTCCGCCGGATACAATTCTAAAGCCTCTGTTTGAAAGCTCCTGAGACAATGTTTTTGCATTGTTTAATATTTGCTGCTGATAAGTCTTGAAGCCGTCTTCCATTACCTCTTTGAAGCAAACAGCTTTAGCAGCTATTACATGCATCAATGGTCCGCCTTGAATTCCAGGGAATATGGCTTTGTCAATTTTCTGTGCAAACTCATTTTTGCAAAGGATCATTCCACCCCTTGGACCCCTTAATGTTTTATGAGTTGTAGTGGTTACGAAGTCTGCATATTCAACTGGATTTGGATGTAGACCTGCTGCCACAAGACCAGCTATGTGAGCCATGTCAACCATGAAGTAAGCACCCACTTCATCAGCAATTTCTCTAAATGCTTTGAAGTCAATGAATCTTGAATATGCACTGGCACCAGCTACTATAAGCTTAGGTTGTTCACGTTTTGCAATTTCCCTAACTTGATCGTAATCTATTGTTTCAGTTTCCTTGTTTACTCCGTAAAACACTACATTGAAATATGAGCCTGACATATTAACAGGGCTTCCATGTGTTAAGTGACCACCTTGGGATAAGTCCATACCAAGAATTTTATCTCCTGGTTTTAAAACTGAAAAGTAAACACCAAAGTTTGCGTTTGAGCCTGAATGAGGCTGAACATTAGCATGGTCTGCACCAAATATTTTTTTTGCTCTGTCTCTTGCTAAATTTTCAACCTTATCTACAAATTCACATCCGCCGTAATATCTTTTTCCCGGATATCCCTCGGCATATTTATTTGTTAAGTGACTTCCCATT
Organism: Sedimentibacter sp.; assembly: GCA_050173715.1. Classification (GTDB taxonomy): domain Bacteria; phylum Bacillota; class Clostridia; order Tissierellales; family Sedimentibacteraceae; genus Sedimentibacter. Next base: position 32,405 of record JBFXKO010000011.1, on the reverse strand, counting down.
GCTTGAAGAACAGCTTCAGACACAAAATTTTCTGATGCTATTAATTCTATGTTGATATTTTGTCTTTCTTTTTCTTCCATCATTGCGCTGTACAGTTCAATGTCATTTTGTTTAACTAAATCAAAGTTCATAAATTCTCCTTCATTCATTAAATGTATATTTTTGGTAATCTTTTTCCTAAGTTTGTAAGAACCTCATAGGATATTGTTCCTCTCATGTTTGCAACATCTTCTGCTGTCATTGCACCATCTGTTCCATCACCGTAAACAATTGCTTCATCACCTATTTTTGGATTTTCAACCTCTGACAAGTCCACCATGAATTGATCCATGCATACCTTGCCGAGTATTGGGCATTTTTTCCCTTTTATCACTATGTAACCTTTATTTGATAAAAGTCTTGAATAACCATCGGCATAACCTAATGGTATTGTACCAACAACAGTTTGCTTTTCTGCGCTGAACAAGTGACCATAGCCCACGCCTTCACCGACATTTATTGTTTTTACATTGGCAACTCTTGCTTTTAATGTTACACATATTTCAAATTTATATTCATCCATGTTGACTTCATCTGAAGGATAGAAGCCTGACAATATTATGCCAGGTCGTACCATGTCAAAATAGTACTCCGGCAAATCTATAATTGTAGCGCTGTTTGCAATATGTTTAACAGGAATATTTACATTTCTTTCCTCTAGCATGTTCATGAAACTTATAAATTTTCCTGCCTGCTTGTGTGCAGTTGTTTTGTCTTTTTCATCTGCTTTTGCATGATGAGAAAAGGCACCTTCGATGCTTATGTTTTCCATCTTGGAAATTGCAGCAACCTTGTCAGCGTTTTCTTCTGTTGGTAAAAATCCAAGGCGGTTCATTCCTGTTTCTACCTTTATATGTACCTTAGCCTTTTTATTCATGATTTTAGCGACTGAGTTCAATTTTTCAGCCAATTCATAATTATAAATAGCTAATGTTATGTCATTGTTAATTGCGTCATCGTAGAATTCTTCAGGAGTATAGCCTAAAACCAAAATGTCTTTGTTTTTTATTTCTTCTCTCAATTCTAATGCTTCAGAAATAACTGCAACGGCAAACATGTCTACACCGTTTTCTAAATACATTTTAGAAAGCTCCAGTGACCCCATTCCATAACTGTCAGCTTTAACAACAGCACAAATTTTAACGTTTGGACCTACAGCTCTTCTTACTTCTAAAAAGTTATGAATTGCCTTTTCCCTGTTTATTTCGACCCAGGCAGGTCTAATCTTCTCGTACATTTATTATAATCCTCCTAAAATTACTTACACTATGATTATAGCAAACCCATATAATTAAATCAATGATATGAAATAAAATTTACATTATAAATAAATATAAATTTCAAAAACACTTTACTTTCCTGTTGTTTTTTTATATTATATGGGATGTGGTTTTTATTTGGAATAACGGGCAAAGCCCTTATTGAAGGAGAATTTATGAGTATTTTAGATGTAAGAAATGTAAATCACGGCTTTGGTGCTCGTGCAATTCTGGAAAATGTGTCATTCAGACTTTTAAAGGGCGAACATGTTGCATTGATAGGTGCAAATGGAGAAGGAAAGTCTACATTTTTAAATATTATTACAGGAAGGCTGATGCCTGATGAAGGAACAGTGGAATGGTCAAAAAGGGTTACTGTTGGATATCTTGACCAACATTCAGCTTTAAAGCCCGGAACAACAATAAAGGAAAATCTTCGTCTTGCTTTTGATGATTTGTTTAAGATGGAACAGGAAATGATGAAGCTTTACGAGGATATGGCAACCTCAGAGGATGAAGAAGTAAACAGAATGATGGAGGATGCTGCAGATATTCAAACAATATTGGATTCAAGCGGATTCTATTTCATCGATACAAAAATAGAAGAGGTAGCAAACGGTCTTGGATTAGGAGATATAGGTCTTGACAAGCCGGTTGATGAGTTGAGTGGAGGACAGAGAACAAAGGTATTATTAACAAAGCTTTTATTGCAAAATCCTACAATACTTCTCTTAGATGAGCCTACAAACTATTTAGATGAAAATCATATAAGGTGGCTTACTAATTATCTGCAGAACTATGAAAATGCATTTATTTTAATATCTCATGATATCCCATTCATCAATGATGTATGCAACATCATATACCATGTGGAAAGCTGCAGCTTGACACGTTATGTGGGAAATTATGAGGAATTTAAAAGGATATATGAATTGAACAAGCAAAAAGAAGAGCGTGAATATGAAAAGCAGCAAAAAGAAATTGAAAAATTGGAGGATTTCATTGCACGCAACAAGGCCAGGGTGGCAACACGAGGCATGGCAAACAGCCGTATGAAGCAGCTTGAAAAAATGGATATCCTGGAAAGACCAAGAGACAAGCCAAAGCCAACCTTTAAGTTTAAAGAAACAAAGGCTCCAAGTAGATTTTTAATTGATGCCAAGGATCTAGTGATTGGATATGACCAGCCATTGACCAATCCAATGAATTTTCAGGTTGAAAGAAACAAGAAAATTGCCTTGGTTGGTGTCAATGGTCTTGGGAAATCCACATTGCTTAAGACTATGCTGGGAATCATACCTCCTATAAGCGGAAATGTAACATTTGGTGAAAATGTAGTGTATGGTTACTTTGAGCAGGAGGATTCCAAAAATAACACAAACACTGCATTGGAAGAGGTGTGGAACGAATATCCTTCCTTGACTAATCATGAGGTGAGGTTGGAGCTTGCTCGCTGCGGCTTAACCACTGATAATATCACAAGCATGATGAAGGTATTGTCAGGAGGAGAAAATGCAAAGGTAAGATTGTGCAAGATACTTTTGAAGGAGCTAAATTTTCTTGTGCTTGATGAACCTACAAACCATTTGGACCCAGAAGCTAAGGATGAACTGGAAAAAGCACTGGCTGAATTTAAGGGAACAATTTTGCTGGTAAGCCACGAACCATACTTTTATGAAAGCTTCGTAACCGATGTATGGAACATAGAAAACTTCACGACGAAAATAGTATAGAGCAATAGCAGAACGATTGCTGAACTATTGGGGAACTATAGCTGAACAATTGATAAAAATAAAAAGGGCGCAAGCCCTTTTTCTCATTAACTGTTCAATGTTCATTGTTCACCGTTCATTGATTTGTTCATTGATAAATCATAACTACATCTATTATCCCATCAAAGCCGCCGTACAAATCATAAAGCTGTACAATAGAGCCTGATTTTATGTCGCCCTTAGCTCCTGACTTAAAGCTCGTAACATTGCCGGATTTGTCTAAGGTGCACACATACACCTTAATATCTGTTGAATATTCCATGTATGTTATGCTGTCAATCAAAAGTTGATTTGTATAAACTTGAGTTATTTTTACCTTGTCGGTTTCAGGTGTAACTTTTTCAATGCTTGTTATTGTCCCATTTATTATTTCAACACGTACATAAGAATTTAAAACTGATGAAACTCTTTTGCCTGCTGCAGATGTATTTGAAACAGAAAACACATTGCTGTTGTTGAAAAACTGTACATGGCTTGTGGAGTCATCTATTTTTGTTACTCCTTTTATTATGCCGTAAATTGTTCCGTTGTAGGTTTGCGGCGCTTCCGGAGTCACATTTATTATATTGTCAGTCTTAATTCCTTTGTTTAAATACAAAGCATCTATTTGGGAATTATAGCCTATAACTGCTTTGCCCTCCAGATAGGTATCAAGCTGGGTTGGTTCCAAAAGCTGATATTTCCCGTTTGATTCATACACGATAAATGTATCAGATGAAATCCTGTATCCACTTGATAAGGTGCGTGTTTCAGGGTTATAGCTGTTTGCAATATAAGTTGGTGAAGGTATATAATCAATAATTTTCAGTGTCCCGCTTGGTGACGGGTCAAACTTTACTATATCATGTTTCTTTATATAAGTATTTTTAACTTAATTTGCTCCATTGTCTATTACTTTGACTACGCTAGAGTTGTCTGCCAGCGTATAAGTCTTTAGTCCGCCAAACTCATCGAATATTTTTGCAGATGCACTGTCGTTTATGCTGCTTGCTGCACTTAGTACTATACCAAAGATTGAAGGATATTTTCCGTAATCAAGTATATCAATTTTAATTATGTTGTTGCTTTTATCAAGAATTAATTTCACATTGTCATTTACAGAAGCTTTTTCTGTAAATATGTAATTAGTTCCTGTTTTGTAGCTGATAGAGTTTACGGTGTAAAAGGTTGTGTCGTTGTTTTCTTGTATTCCCGTAACTACACCGTCTGTTTGTTTTCTCACGACATTTAATGTAAGGGACGTAACCCTTGTTGAATCCTTTGTTTCATAAAAATACACAACGTCATTTGTTTTAATTTGTTCTAAGGAGGTTGCATCACCATATACATGAAACTTGCTGAAATTAATTTCACCATTTGCTTTCACCGGAAGATTTTTGCCGGCAAATAATTTGCTGCCCTGCTTATACAAATCCTCTCTTGTTATAACCTTTACATCTGTTTCTTTATGAGCAATTATTCCTATAACATCACCGTTAAAGGAATTGTCTTCATAAACAACCGTTATTCTGCTGCTATTTAAATTTGAGAAGCTTCCTTTTTCACCATTAATAACTATTGGAATATCAGAAAGCTGAAATGCTCTCACATTGCCGTAATCATCAGTCACAAATATAACTCTGTTTGTGAGTAAGCTTGTAACAGTTCCTGAAAACTGATTGTATCTTGGATTTGCTGCATATACTGTATTTCCATTGATGTCGTAATAAACATCCCATTTGTTAAACAGGTAGCTTGTATAGTCAAAGTTTTCAATTTTAAGATCGTTCAATGTTATTTCTTTTGTTTCTTTTTTTCCCATAAGAGATATTAATTTTTTGCCTGTTGAATATATTGTGTTATTGTCTCTTACTTTTACCAAATCACAGTCCATTGCATTATAAAGCATCATGGTAACATCACTTCTTGATGCAAATTCTCCTGTTGAATCTACATTTTTAAACAAATTAAGTTCTAAGGCTTTTGCATAGTAATTAGAAGGCCAGTGACCACCTAAGGATTCATCGCTATATCCCAGAAGCCTTATTATCATTGTGTAGGCTTCTTCAAATTTAATTATGTTGTCTGGACCATATGTTGTAGGTGAAATCCCTTTTACTATATTAAGAACATTAGCAAGTTCAACATAGTTTTCTGCCCAATGTCCATGCATATCTTCGTAGACTGAGGTCATGTTTTTGGAATATTCATAATATCCTGCTGCAACCGTGACTATTTTAGCCATTTCTGCTCGAGTTACATCTTTATCTGGCTTAAATGTGCCGTCAGGATAACCCTGTACAATTCCATAGCCTTGTAATAAACCTACTGCTTCCTCTAAATCTTTACTTATGTCAGGAAAATTTTGTGCATAAACGTTGGTTAAAGAAGCAAGGGTCATTATTAAAATAATTATTACCAATATAATTTTTTTCATATTTATACACCCTGTCTTGTCAAATAAAAAGTACTACATTTACAGTATTTTCTTATATTTATTATATAATACATCTGCAAATATAGTATTACATTAACATTACAATGGTAATTTCTTACCTTGGTAGCTTTGCCTTAATTTAAGTTCTCTATCAATATCTGACAGCACTTTTAATTTATGCAGCGTCCATAGAGGCTCTACCAAATCAGATTTCTTACCATCACCTGTCAGCCTGTGGATAACTGTGTCCGGACTTAAAAACTCCAATGAATCACATATTAATTTTACATATTCTTCTTGAGATAGCAATTTAAAATGGGTTTTTTCGTAATAATCCGCCAAATCCGTGTTTTTCAAAACATGGAGCATATGAATCTTTACACCCCATACTTTTTTATCAGAAACATATTTTACTGATTCGAGCATATGTAGAGTTGTTTCGCCGGGAATTCCAAAAATTAAATGCACAACAGTCCGTATGTTATTAAGCTTAAGCTGTGCATAGGTTTCTTCAAACTGCTGAAGCTTGTAGCCACGCCTTAAGAAATTAGCCGTTTTGTCATTTATGGACTGCAGCCCCAGCTCAACCCACAGAAAAGTCTTTGAATTTAACTCCTCTAAAAGCTTTAAAACATCTGAATTTATGCAATCAGGTCTTGTGGCTATGGCAAGTCCTTTTATATTTTCACAGCTTAAGGCTTCAAAAAATTTTTCCCTTAAGTTTTCAACAGTGTCATAGGTGTTTGTGTAATTTTGAAAATATGCTATGTAGGTGTTGCTTTTCCATTTTTTAGACATTATTTGCTTTTGTTCTTCAATTTGTTCTGTTATTGTTTTGTTTCTATCTGAATTAAAATCTCCAGAGCCTCTTTCGCTGCAGAAAATGCAGCCCTTGCTGCCTATTTTACCATCTCTGTTTGGGCAGGTAAAATTCCCATCAATTGACAATTTGATGGATTTTTCTCCGAAAAATTTTTTCATTTCAAAATCTAAAGCATGATATCTTTTGTCGTTCCACATTAATTTTGTACCTTTTTTCTATGAGTTGTGCACAGGCAGTCTAAACTGTTAAAGGAAGTTATACACAAATTTTATGCTTTTTTAGGCACTTGTCAACAGTTTTATCCACAAATGTGCACACTTTTCATTATTTCATTTTTTATTCACATTATTTTCCTTTATTTTATATTGTATAAATGCATCAATTGATGTCTTGGTCAAGGCTGTAACAGGAGTTGCTAAAAACAAGCCAACAGGTCCAAATAAACCCCCACCTATAACAATGGACACAATTATTAAGAGGGGCTTTATAGATAGTCTGCTGCTTAAAATTCTAGGGTCGATTATCAAACTATCTATTTGCTGCACAATTAAAATATATATCAACAATAAAAATCCTTTTTGTGAATTATACAGCACATTTATCAACAGTATGGGGATGCCGCCTACGAGTGTTCCAAAGTAAGGAATAATGTTTGTAATTCCTATAATTAGTCCATCTATGACGGGATATGGGGTCTTAATAATATATTTTGAGCCCATAAATATTAATATTCCCGTAATTAAGGATGCTATCAGCTTTCCGGTTATGTAGCTTGATACGTTATCATAGAGGCTGTGGATTATTTTGAACATTTCTTGTGATGTTTTTTTTCCAAAAACTGTGCTTAAAAAACGCAGGATCCAGTTTTCTATCTTTTCCTTGTCTATAAGCACATAAATGGAAATAATAATTGCCAGCAAAGTATTACCAACTGCAGCAAAAATGTTTATAACCTTTTCAATGGCAAAATTGAGCAAGGATGACATAATGGAGGACAGCTTGTAGGTTAACTCAATTAACCAGTTTTTAATCAGTTCGTTTTCATTTCCAAAATCAGACAGGTATTTGTCTGCCTTATAGAACAAAATAGGCAGGTCTTTTAGCAGCTGCTTGATGCTTTGTGCAATGTTGGGCGTTATTATTGTTGCAATCAAGGAAATTATTAAAATTAAGATCAAAAATGTTAAGAAAATGGCTGCGTGTCTGTTTTTAATATTTAAGCGTCTTTGTATAAAATTAAGCATTGGATTTAAAACTGATGCCAAAATTATTCCAATAACAATTGGAAAACAAACATGCATTATAAGTGTCAGTCCGTTTTCTAAATAAACAAATCTGAATATGGCAATATATAAAATAAAAACAGGAAGAAAACTCAGTAAAGCTCTCAACGAATCACCTACTTTTATAAATTAATATTAAAAAATTTTAAAAATTATGAATAATTTATAAGAAATTGCAGATAATGATATTAAGATAATACTTTTTTTATCTTCTTCCAAATCATTTAGGCATCCCGTAATTTAAAAAAATTGCGGGATGTTTGCTTTTTGCATTGTTGACCTTGTGAGAAAGCTATTATATAATTGGGTATCATAACTTAGGAGTGTAATATGAGGAAAGTATTTTTAGGAAGCACTGGAATGGAAGTGTCGGTTATAGGCTTTGGAGGTATACCAATTCAAAGAGTGAATCAAGAAGAAGCAACAAAAATAATAATTGAAGCAAAGAACAGAGGAATTAATTTTATCGATACTGCTCAGGGCTATACTGTCAGCGAACAGTATATAGGAAATGCATTAAAGGAAGCAGGCAGAGAAAATTTCTATATTGCAACAAAAGCTATGAGCTATGACTATGAATCTATGAAAAGCTCTATAGATAAGGCATTGAAAACCATGATGCTGGACTACATCGACCTGTTTCAGGTACACAATGTAAGCAGGCAAGAATTGTTGGATACAACTCTTTCTGAAAACGGAGCTTTAAAGGCCTTGGTTGAAGCTAAAGAAAAAGGGCTTATTAAGCACATAGGAATAACAGGACATATAAGAGAAATACTGATGCAGGCAATAGAACGGGATGAATTTGAAACAGTACAATTCCCATTTAATCCTGTAGAATCACAGGGAGAGGAATTGTTTCAAAAAGCATTGAAAAAAGGATTAGGCACAATTGCTATGAAACCAATGGCAGGAGGTGCATTTACAAAACAAAAATTGTCTTTGAAATATATCATAAACAGCAATTTAATCAATGTTGCAATACCTGGCATGGATTCTATAGAGCAGGTTATTGAAAATGCTTCTGTAGGTGAAGATATGGAACCACTTACTAACGAAGAGCAAGAAGAATTAAAAAAAGAAATTGAAATATTAGGAAATGAATTTTGCAGAAGGTGCGGGTACTGCAAGCCATGTCCAGAAGGCATAGACATACCCAATGTCTTTCTTTTTGAAGGCTATGTTACAAGATATAATCTCCCGGAATACGGCAAAAATAAGTATGAAGCGCTTCCAATCAAGGCTTCATCCTGTGTAAGGTGCAGGAAGTGTGAAAGAAAATGCCCTTATAATCTTCCGATTGTTAATAAGTTAAAGCATGCGGTGGAAACCTTTAAAAACGTATAAATAAATATAAGTAATATGGAAATATTACATTATAAGGGAGAAAGTTTAAGAGGAGAAAGCATGAGAGATTACGGTGTTTTTGATATATTAGGACCTATAATGATTGGTCCGTCAAGCTCCCATACGGCAGGTGCTGCAAGGTTAGCTAAGGTTGCTGGCATTGTTGCAGGGGGAGAGATTAAAAAGGTAGAGTTTTTGCTGCACGGTTCATTTGCCCAAACATACAAGGGGCATGGAACAGACAAGGCATTAGTGGCAGGAATCCTTAGTATGGATCCATGGGATGAAAATTTAAAAAGATCCTTTGATATTGCTGCTGAAAATGGAATTGAGATTAAATTTACAGGAACAGATTTAGGCGATGTTCATCCTAACACAGTTAAATTTATAATAACCAAGAAAGATGGTTACACTACAGAGATAACTGGCTCATCTATAGGTGGAGGCAATATTTTGGTTATTAATATTGATGGACAAAATGTGGAATTTACAGGTGAGCGCCCTACAATTCTCACACAGCACAGAGATTTGCCAGGTGTTATTTCAAAAATTTCATCTATATTGTATGATGAAAATATAAATATAGCCAATATGAGGGTTTATAGGAGTGGAAAAGGGAAAATGGCTACAATGGCACTTGAAACTGACAGCTTGATTTCTGAAAGAGTGATGGAAAGAATTAAAAAGGTAGAAGAAATTGAGACTGTTAAGTTTATAAACCCAATTATAGAAGGAGGCAAATAATGTTCGTTTCAACCGGAGTTGAATTAATAGATGTTTGTAAAAAAGAGAATATTCCAATTTGGGAATATACCATTAGAGCTGAAATGGCAAAATCAGAAATGAGCAGAGAAGATGTTATGGAAAGAATGAGAAAAAATCTACATGTAATGATTGGCTCTTCCAGCCTTGCTCAAGAAAAAGAAATTAAATCAGTAAGCGGCCTCATTGGGGGAGATGCTTACAGGATTAGAAAATATGCAGAAAGTGGCAATACCTTGACAGGAGACTTCATGGTTAGAGCCATGGCAAGGGCTATTTCTTCATCAGAGGTAAATGCTGCAATGGGAAAAATTGTTGCCAGTCCCACAGCCGGTTCCTGCGGAATTTTGCCTGCAGTTATAATTTCTGCAGCAGAAAAACTGGGCAAGACAGAGGAAGATATGATTAATGCATTGTTTACGGCATCAGGATTAGGAATTATTGTTGCAAAGAATGCGACTATGGCAGGTGCTGAGGGAGGTTGTCAGGCAGAATGCGGTTCAGCTGCAGCAATGGGTTCAGCAGCAGTTGTTGAAATGATGGGAGGAACTCCTGAGCAAGCCTTGGATGCGGCTGCAATTGTCCTTAAAAATATTTTGGGTTTGATATGCGACCCAGTTGCTGGTCTTGTTGAGGTTCCTTGTGCTAAACGAAATATTGCAGGAACAGTAAGCGCCCTTACTACTGCTGAGCTGGCTATGGCAGGTGTTAAAAGCAAGATTCCATTTGATGAAGTTGTATGGGCAATGTACAAGGTAGGAAAGCAGCTCCCTCCGGAGCTGAGAGAAACAGCCCAGGGAGGAATTGCAATAACTCCAACAGCACAAAGATTGAGAGATGAAATATTCAAAGAAAAAACAACATTATAAAAATAATCTTGACAAAATAAATTCATTAGTATAAATTATATTTAATATAAGACGGGCAATGCCCTTATTGAAATATTTAAACTATGATGGAAAGCAGTAAATATTTTATTGGTTAAGAGAGTCAGTGGCAGGTGTAAACTGATGCAATAGGTATTGAATCCGTTCCGGAGTTTCTAGGGAAATAACCTAGACGTTGAAGGCGATAACTTAAGTCAAGTGATTATACATATGCATATGTATAATAATTAGAGTGGCACCGCGAGTAACTCTCGTCTCTATTATAGAGACGGGAGATTTTTTTGTTAATCAAAAAATATATAATATCATTAGGAGGATAATATGTTAGATTTAAAGTTTGTCAGAGAAAATCCTGAAATAGTAAAACAAAATATAAAAAATAAATTTCAGGACAACAAGCTTCCATTAGTAGATGAAGTAATTGCATTAGATATTGAAAACAGAGAAGCAAAAACAAATGCAGATAACTTAAGAGCAGAAAGAAACAAAATTTCCAAGGAAATCGGCGGATTAATGGCAAAAGGCAAAAAAGAAGAAGCCGAAGTACTTAAAAAGAGAGTTGTAGCAAATCAAGAAGAATTAGCAGAATTAGAAAAAAAGGAAACAGAACTTGAAGCCAGAATATTAAAGATTATGATGACTATACCAAACATCATTGACAAGAGTGTTCCAATAGGCAAAGATGACAGTGAAAATGTTGAAGTTCAGCGCTATGGTGAACCTGTAGTACCTGACTTTGAAATTCCATACCACACTGAAATCATGGAAAAATTCAACGGTATTGATTTAGACAGCGCAAGAAAGGTAGCAGGAAACGGATTTTATTATTTGATGGGTGACATTGCAAGACTTCATTCAGCTGTAATTTCCTATGCGAGAGATTTTATGATAGACCGTGGATTTACTTATTGCATTCCTCCATTTATGATTAGAAGCGAAGTAGTTACAGGCGTTATGAGCTTTGCTGAAATGGATGCAATGATGTACAAAATTGAAGGTGAAGATTTATATCTAATAGGAACAAGCGAACATTCAATGATTGGAAAATTCATTGATACAATATTGCCGGAAGCATCACTTCCTTATACATTAACCAGCTATTCTCCTTGCTTCAGAAAAGAAAAAGGAGCACATGGCATAGAAGAAAGAGGGGTATACAGAATTCACCAGTTTGAAAAACAAGAGATGATAGTTGTTTGCAAGCCTGAAGAAAGCCCGATGTGGTATGATAAACTGTGGCAAAACACTGTTGATTTATTCCGTTCATTGGATATTCCAGTCAGAACATTGGAATGCTGTTCAGGAGACCTGGCTGATTTAAAGGTTAAATCAGTAGACGTTGAAGCATGGTCACCAAGACAGAAAAAATATTTTGAAGTAGGAAGCTGCTCCAACCTGGGAGAAGCACAGGCAAGAAGGCTTAAAATACGTGTAACAGATGAAAACAACAATAAATATTTTGCACACACATTAAATAATACAGTTGTCGCTCCTCCAAGAATGTTAATAGCATTCTTAGAAAACAACTTGAATGAAGATGGCTCAGTAAACATACCAAAAGCTCTTCAGCCATACATGGGCGGAAAAACTGTTATTAAATAGTTTAAGTATAACTAAATGGGGGGACACCTTCTACTTGTTATTTTAACTAATGTAAATATTGATGCCGTCATTTTTATTTAATTTGACGGCTTAATAATTTATTCTTAATATTATTTCAACTATTAACAAACGGTTGACAAAAAACTACAGATTAGATAAACTTATATTGATATAATATGGAAGCGTATCGAAGTGGTCATAACGAGCCGCACTCGAAATGCGGTTGCCCGCAAGGGTACGTGGGTTCGAATCCCACCGCTTCCGTCAAGAGGTAACGCCTCATTTATTATTTGAAAAGGAGCTAATTGATGAAAGACATTGACATAGCAGTGGAGATGCTTGAAAAGGAAAATCTCGCACTGGCAATAGTCAAACAGGGAAAGGTTATTTTTAAAAGCAGCGGGAAAGGGATTAAGCCTTTGTATACAGCTCTTGAAGAGCTAAATGTTGAACTGGAAGGTTCAAGCGTTGCAGACAGAGTAACCGGAAGAGCAGCAGCAATGCTTTGTGCTCATGCAAAAATAAAGCAGTTAAAAACAGGATTAATTTCTGATAATGCATTAAATGTTTTAAAAAATACTAATATTGAATATGAGTATGATGAACGTACTCCTTTTATAGAAAACAGAGACAGAACAGGAATGTGCCCGGTTGAGACACTTTCTATAAAAACAAGCAATGTTGAAGAGTTATTGATAGAAATATCTGAATTCTTAGAAAAAATAAAGAGGGCTTAAATTGAAAATAGCTGTTATTGATGGAATGGGCGGAGGAATCGGAAGCCAGGCAGTAGAAAGACTGAAGTCTTTAAATAACAATGATATAGAAATTATTGCATTGGGGACGAACTCCCAGGCAACTGCCAACATGTTAAAATCAGGAGCCCATGAAGGAGCAACAGGCGAAAATGCTATTTCATGGATGTGCCAGAAGGTTGATATAATTATTGGACCATTGGCTATTATTGCAGCAAATTCCATGATGGGTGAAATAAGTCCCAAAATGTCTGAAGCAATTGCAAGCAGTCCTGCAAAAAAACTTCTGCTTCCTGTAAGTAAGTGCAACATTGAGGTTATTGGACTTGAAAGTCTCCAATTTAAAACAATTTTCAATGAACTTACACTAACAATTAAAAAAATGCTACAAGAAAAATAACCATGAAGGTTTTAGAAATATTGAAGCTTTATTGGTTATTTTTTATTTAGGAGGGAAAATGAACAAGATTACAATATATGAAAAAAATATCTGCAAGAGCATAATAAATATAATCACTGCGTCACATATGACAAGTTATTATTATGCATAAAGTGGTATATATTTTGTAAGTGCTAAAAAAATCAAGAATCCCTTATTTTCAATAAATAATTTGATCACAATTTACATAAAGCATAAAATGTTGCCTCAAATGTGTGAAAAGTGTCATTTCGTTGAATTAGGGATTTTTGTTTTTTGCATAAATTTACATTTGATTAATCGATAATTTAATTTTTAAGCCAGTTAATATAATTATTGTGTAAACTAAAATATGTAATATATATTTTTTTGTTACTATAATTTTCTAAGTAGGGGAAACCGAATGAATATGCCAGTCACTTTACAATGATTTTAGCTTGAAAATTTGAAATTCCAAGTTCATTTTCAATTCAACATGAATTATGCCTAATAATTTATGTTGAAATACTTTAAATGCAATAATACACTGCTTTATAATATTTTTTTGAGTATGAGACAAAAAGAAATAGATAATTTAATAGGAATAACTACAAATATCAAATGGAATAGGCATGTGATGAAATCACCGACAAAATGCAAATTATAAATTATTATAAATATTATGAAATATTTTAGGAGGTCGATAAAATGCAGTTAAAAATTTTAGGGGGAGCAGCAATCGGTGGGGTACTGGGATTTCTTTATTATAAGTTTATTGGCTGTTCAACAGGATCATGTCCAATAACATCAAAACCGCTGAATTCAATTTTGTACGGCGCAGTAATGGGAGCTTTGCTAACAAATAGTTAAAAATAAAACTAAATTAAGATGTTCCAGCCTCAATAATTGGCTGGGACATCTTAATTTTTCTGTGAAAGTTCAATCTTCCACTGAAATCGCTTAATTACGGGCAAGGTTCTTATTGAATGCTTTAATCATTTTAACAGTTACATTTAACATTTAAAAGTATCTTTTATTTGAAGCGTATTCTTCAACTAATCTCAAGCCTTCGCCGAATCTTTGGAAGTGGACTATTTCTCGTTCTCTGAGCCATCTTAGGGTGTCCTTTACTAATGGGTCGTCTGTAAGAGTTATGAGTCCTTCATAAGTTGCTCTGGCTTTTTGTTCTGCTACGCACTTATAAATACAACATTTATTATGAGATAAAACAAATCAAAAAAATATTACAAATTAGGCAGTTATAGACTTATAGCTGTTTTTTTATTTTATAAAAAAGAAGGAGATATATATGTGTAAAGTTATATCAATAGCAAATCAAAAAGGTGGAGTAGGTAAAACTACTACAGCGATTAGTCTTGGTATTAGTTTAGCCATACTAAAACAAAAAGTTCTATTAATAGATTTAGATGGACAGGCAAATTTAACAATGTCGTTAGGATTTGAACCTGATGAACTTAACAATACAATTACCAATTTAATTGAAAATAGGATAATAAACTACAATTACAAAATAGACACAGATAAATATTTTATAGAAACTGAAGGAATTTACCTATTGCCTTCTGATATAGGATTATCAAGTATTGAAGTAAAAATGTTAAATACATTAAATAGAGAAAATATCCTTAAAAATATAATTAAAGATTTTAAAGATATGTTTGACTTTATACTTATAGATTGCTTGCCATCCCTAGGAAACCTTACTATAAACGCCCTTGTAGCATCGGATAGTGTAATTATACCGGTACAATCTCAATATTTATCAATGCGTGGCATGGAGCAGTTAATACAGACAATAACAGGAATAAAAGCTCAAATCAATCCGAGCTTAGAAATAGAAGGAATACTCTTAACAATGTTTGATAAACGTACAAATTTGAGCAAAGAAGTATTTGAAGCTATTAACGATACATACGGAGATTATATTAAGGTATTTAAAAACAAGATAACTGTATCAACTAAAATAGCTGAAGCTCCATCACAAGGGGTAAGTATATTTACATACAATCCAAATAGTGAAGTTGCAAAATCATATGAATTACTAGCAAGGGAAGTATTAAACAATGAATAAATTAAATTTAAATAAGAAATTAAAAGGTCAAGATTTAATAAGCGACATTATTGGTAAACCTGATTTAAATAATAATGACAAAGATATAAAACAAGTCAAAACATACTTGCTTATTCCTTTTAAAAACCATCCATTTAAATTATACGAAGGTGATAAATTGAATGATATGGTAGAAAGTATAAGAGAATATGGAATTCTTTCACCCGTAATAGCAAGAGAAATTGAAAATAAGGAAGAGCTAGAACTTTTGAGCGGTCATAACAGAGTAAATGCAGCTAAGATAATAGGTCTTGAAACAGTTCCTACCATTATAAAGAATGTAGATGATGATACAGCTCAAATAATAGTTGCAGAAGCTAACTTTATGCAAAGACAAGACTTTCTCCCATCAGAAAGAGCAAAAGCCTATAAAATGCAATTAGATGCTTTAAAGAGACAGGGTAAGAAAAAAGATATAGACATATGTTCCATTGGAACATATGTTGAAACAAGCAGAGAAGAAGTTGCTAAAAATAATGATACTTCTGCATCACAAATTCGGAGATACATAAGACTAAATTATCTTACTGATGAATTACTAGATATGGTAGATAAAAATATTTTAGGATTTAGGCCTTCTATAGAAATTTCATATCTTTCTTCAGAAAGCCAAAAAACAATCGAATCTCTCATAAGAAATCAAAATATAAAAATAAGTTTAAAGCAGGCAGAAACTTTAAAAATAAAGGAAGGAGAAATAGGGCAATTAAGTTTAAATGTAATTCTTGAAGTGCTGTCTGATAAAAATAAAAGTAATAAAAAAATCGCCATACCTTTAGCTAAGATAAAAAAATACTTTGATAAAGATACATGCGAAGATGAAATTATTAACAAGATAATTGAGTTGTTGGAAACAAGCAATTATCAATAATGGAGGCAAAATAGAAAATGGACAAAAGAGTAGTAAATGTTAAACAAATTTATGATGAAATAATACCCCAACTGACAAAATCAGATAAAGATTGGATACAGTTCTTAAATTTTTCATCAGGGATTTGGAAGCACAGATTTGATACTCAAATACTCATATATGCACAAAAACCAGAAGCAACATTTGTCGCAGATATGAATATATGGAATAACAAATTAAAGAGATATATAAATAAAGGAGCAAAAGCAATAAAGGTCTTTGATACAACAGAAAATCCAGTTAAAATTGAGCATTTGTTTGATGTTTCAGATACTAATGGTCTTGAGAAGACTTATCCAAGGACATGGGTTCTAAATGATACGTATAAATTACTGTTAAACCAGAAGCTCAATAGCAAATATAATACGGATTCAAATTCATTAGATAATACGATTATGTATTTATGTAAAGAGTATTCTAAAATAGTATACAAATCATATATATCTGATTTTAATAATCAAGATAAACAATTTACAGTATTTGACGAAATATATAATAGTACTAATGAAAAATTTAAAGTAACATTGCAAGAAAGCATGGTGTATTTAATATCAACAAGATGTAATCTAAACACAGAAACTAACAGAGAAAAATATTTTAAATATATTACTGAATTTAACACTAAGGAGCTAATATTAAAGCTTTGTAGTTCTATAGCAAATACATCACAGTTAATATTATCAGATATAGAAAATGAGTTGAAAAATATAATAGAAGAGAGGAAAAGGGAGAATGAAACCAGTAGAATTAACATACAAGGAGATAGACGGAATATTGTATCCGGAGATAGAAATGGAGGAGAATCAGGAGGAACAAGAGCCACTGGGCAAGTACGGAATGATGGCAATGAGTTATCTGAGAGAAGTAAATCAACAGAGATATACAGAGATGTTCATCAACGGGGAGCTGATGCAGATAATGAGGAAGGTAAACGAGGAAGCCAACGAACTACTCGACAATATAATGGAACAGAAACTAAAGATAGATCCAGTACCGGATCCAATGAACGCATACGAAAGTTACAAACACCGGGACATGATAAAGAGAGAAGCAGAAGAAATAGTATTGAAGGAAATAGTGTACCGAATAAGGTAATTGAGCAATTTAATATTTTAAATGACATAGAGTTGCATGAAGACTTAGGCAGCTCTATTATTTTGCCTAAAAAAAGTGTAATAGAAGATGATAATGAAAAGAGTATTGAAAAAATAAATTATAAGTATAAAGACGATGACAAAATAGAAGGCGGACTGAAAACAAAATATAAAAATAATATAGAAGCTATTAAGCTATTAAAAGTCATTGAGCAAGAGTCAAGGTTAGCATCATCAGGAGAGCAGAGTATATTAGCTAAATACTCTGGCTGGGGAGGAATGCCCCAAGCATTTGATGAAAAATCGAATTCATGGGCCAATGAATACAATGAGCTTAAAAGTATTCTAACAGAAGAAGAATACAGAAGTGCAAGGGCATCCACACCAAATGCACATTATACGTCAAAAGAAGTTATAAAATCAATTTATACAGCTATTGATAACTTCGGTTTTAATAAAGGAAATATATTAGAACCGTCAATGGGGGTTGGATATTTTTTTTCGCAGTTGCCTGAAAGCATGGAAAAATCAAAACTGTATGGGGTTGAGCTTGATGATATATCCGGAAGAATATCTAAGCAGCTGTATCAGAAAGCAGATATTCAAATTAAGGGATACCAGGACACGGAGTTTCAAAACAACTTCTTTGACATTGCTATAGGTAATGTTCCGTTTGGAGATTATAAAGTATATGACAGTGAATATAGTAAATATAATTTATTTATACATGACTACTTTATAGCTAAGACAATAGATAAAGTTCGACCAGGTGGTGTTGTTGCCTTTGTTACTTCTAAGGGAACAATGGATAAACAAGACAACTCAGTCAGAAAATATATAGCTGAACGTGCAGATCTTATAGGAGCTATCAGGCTTCCAAATGATACATTTAAAGAAATTGCAAATACGGATGTAACAA
Organism: Sedimentibacter sp.; assembly: GCA_050173715.1. Classification (GTDB taxonomy): domain Bacteria; phylum Bacillota; class Clostridia; order Tissierellales; family Sedimentibacteraceae; genus Sedimentibacter. Next base: position 14,009 of record JBFXKO010000011.1, on the reverse strand, counting down.
CAGATATATTATTCTTGCAAAAAAGAGATAGCATTAATTTAGAAGAGCCTGAATGGATTAATGTTTTACATAACGATGATGGTATACCTGTAAATAAATATTTTATAGATAATCCAAATATGATGCTTGGAGAAATGGTATTTGATGAAAAAAGAAAGGGTATGTTTGGAGAAAACAGCAAAGTTACAGCTTTAGTTAATAAAGACGAAGGTTTCAACATAGAAGAATCATTAAAAGCTGCTGTATCAAATCTTAATGCAGATATCAATAAATATAATAATTTTGAAAAAGATAATGACAGTTTAAATGAAGCAAACAAAGATTTACCTGCAGATTATAACGTGAAGAATTTTACTTTTACAGTGATAGACGGAAATATATATTACAGAGAAAATGCATCTATGAAATTTAAGGAGCTAGGAGCCAAGACAAAAGATAGAATAATACAATTACATGAAATAAGAAATGCAACAAGACAGATAATTACAGAACAGTTAGAAGGCTGTACTGATGATCATCTTAAAGAAATGCAAAAAGAATTAAATCAAAAATATGATAATTTTGTAAAGCAATATGGCTATATATCAGACAAAACAAATAAAAGAGCATTTTCAGATGACAATGATTACCCCCTTTTATCTTCATTAGAAATAGTTGATGAAGATAAAAATGTTACTAAAGCAGATATATTCTCTAAAAGAACAATAAGTCATTATGAGAAAATTGAAAAGGTCGATACTGCAGTTGAGGCCTTAACAGTAAGTATGAATGAGCGAGGCAAAGTTGATCTTGAATTTATGGCTAAACTTTCTAATAAAAATATAAATACCGTAATAGAAGATTTAAAGGGGATAATATATATTAATCCACAAAAATATGATGAAAATGATATAACAGTAGGATGGGAAACAAAAGATGATTATTTAAGTGGTAACGTAAGAGAAAAATTAAAATTAGCTCATGTGTATGCTAAATCAAATGCTATATTTAGCATAAGTGTTCAAGCACTTGAAGAGTCACAGCCTAAAGACCTTGAAGCCGGTGAAATAGATGTAAGGCTTGGTTCAACTTGGATAGATTCTCAAGATATAGAACAGTTTATTTATGAATTGTTAAAAACTCCAAGATACTTTCATAACACAGGTTCAAGATATAGCGATGAAATTAAAGTCAACTATAGAGATTTTAATGCATCATGGTCAATAAGTAATAAAGGTGTTGATGGAAACTCAGTTGCTGCTAAAGAAACATATGGAACAAATAGAATAAATGCTTACTACATAATAGAAGATACATTAAATCTTAAAAGTGTAACTGTAAAAGATAGATTTGAAGAAGATGATAAAGTAAAGTATGTAATAAATAGAAAAGAAACAATGCTCGCTAAAGAAAAGCAAAGACTTATAAAAGAAGAATTTAAAAGATGGATATTTAAAGATATAGATAGACGAAACAAATATGTTAGACTGTACAATGATAAGTTTAATAATATGAAACTTAGAGAATTTGATGGAAGTTACTTGACTTTTCCCGGAATGAATCCGGACGTAAACCTAAGACCACATCAGAGAAATGCAATAGCACGTGTAATAACATCAGGAGAAAATACTTTGTTGGCTCATTGTGTAGGTGCAGGAAAATCATTTGAAATGATTGCTTCTTGCATGGAGATGAAACGTTTAGGACTAGCAAATAAGAGTATGATAGCTGTTCCTAATCACCTAACAGAACAAATGGCAGCAGAATTTTTAAGGCTATATCCATCAGCTAATGTGTTGATAACAAGTAAAGATGAATTTAAAAAAGAAAACAGAAAGAGATTTGTCAGTAGAATTGCTACTGGTAATTATGATGCAATAATAATAGGACATAGTCAATTCGAGAAAATTCCTATATCAAATGAAAGACAGCAAAGAATGATTAATGAACAAATAAATCAGGTAGTAGAATCAATAAGTGAAATTAAATCAGAAAACGGAGAGCAATGGGCAATTAAACAAATGGAAAAAACAAAACTCCGACTAGAGGAAAGCTTAAAAAAGCTTACTGATACTGTAAAGGATGATGTAATTAACTTTGAAGAATTAGGAATTGATTGCTTGTTTGTTGATGAAGCACATAATTATAAAAATTGTGCCATATTTTCTAAAATGCGTAATGTTGCCGGAATATCCAATACAATGGCTAAAAAATCTACAGATATGCTGATGAAGTCTCAATACATACAAGAAATAAACAATGGTAGAAATGTAATATTTGCAACAGGAACACCAATAAGCAACTCAATGGTAGAACTGTATGTAATGATGAGGTATCTGGAAGAAAAAGAGCTGCACAAAATGGGAATATTTCATTTTGATAGTTGGGCATCAAACTTTGGAGAAGTTGTTTCTTCTTTAGAACTTGCTCCTGAAGGAACTGGATATAGATTTAGAAATAGATTCGCTAAATTTGTTAATCTTCCAGAGCTTATGACAATGTTTAAAAACATAGCAGATATACAAACACCGGATATGCTCAATCTTCCTGTTCCAAAACTTAAAGATGGTAAATACAAAATAATAATATCAGAGCCTACTGAAGAAACAAAAGAAATAATGTCTGAATTCGCAAATCGGGCAGAAGATATCAGAAACGGAAATGTTAAGCCATGGGAAGATAATATGCTCAAAGTTACCAATGAAGCAAGACAATTAGGATTAGATCCGAGACTATTAGATGCTAATGCTGAGAATAATTCTGCATCCAAAATTAATAAATGCATTGAGAAAATATATGATGAATATACAAATTCAAACAATTTTAAAGGAACGCAAATAGTGTTTTGTGATATAGGTACACCAACAGGTAAAAAACAAGGTTTTTCAGTATATGATTATATAAAAGAAACTTTAATAGAGCTAGGAATACCTAATAGCGAAATCTGTTTTATTCATGATGCTAATAATGATATTCAAAGAGAAAATATGTTTTCAGAACTTAGAAGCGGTTCAAAAAGAATAATTATAGGTAGTACCTCTAAAATGGGTACAGGAACAAATATACAAAATAAACTTGTAGCTCTTCATCATCTTGATGTTCCCTGGAGACCTTCAGATATTGAACAAAGAGAAGGTAGAATACTTCGTCAGGGCAATACGAACGAAGAAGTTAATATATACAGATATGTTACAAAGGATACGTTTGATGCATATATGTGGTCGATAGTTGAGAACAAACAGAAATTCATTTCACAGATAATGACTTCAAAATCTGTTGCAAGAAGCTGTGAGGATGTAGATGAAACTGTATTAAGCTATGCAGAAATAAAAGCACTTGCAACAGGAAATCCGTATATTAAAGAAAAAATTGATGTAGATAATGAAGTAGCAAGACTAACACTTTTAAAAACTAACTTTGATAATCACAAGTATAGAATGGAGGATAATTTCAAATTTAGATATCCTAATCTTATAGCTGAAGCTAAACAAAAAACAGATAATATTAAGAAAGATATAGAAGTTAGAAATCTAAATAAAAAAGAAGAATTTGAGATAATAATAGCTAATAAAACTTATGACAACAGAGAAGATGCAGGAGAAATTGTAAAAGTATTATCAGACAATGCAATATCAACTGAAGAAAAACAAATAGGAAAATTTAACGGGTTTGATTTACTCATAAAGAAAAAACACCTAGGCAACAATGAGTTGATATTAAAAGGCAATAGCACTTATACGATAGAGCTTGGAGATAGCCCGCATGGAAATATAGTTAGACTTGAAAATGTTATAAAAAATCTTGAATCAAATATAGGCAAGCTGGAAGGTAAAATTATTGAATATTATAGAAACATGGATGAATCAAAATCAGAATTCGATAGACCTTTTGAACATGAACAGTTACTTGCTGAAAAAACAAAAAGACAGTTCGAACTTAATGAGCTTCTTGATATTAATAAGAATAAAGGTGAAGGAGAGGTTATAACAGAAGAAGATGATTTCGAAAATGAAATTAGTAGTAATAAAAATAATGAAAGAAAATCAATGATAAATATACAGGATAAAATTGAAAAATACAAAAAAGATAATTCACCTAAAATTACTGATAGTATAAAAAAAGAATATCATGATGATGCTAGGTAAAATATTTTTGGTCCAATGGGACAGAAGTATTTTATATGATTTTTATAGATAAATTCAATAAAATATGGTAAAATATAATATAAGTGATATGGAGGAAACACAATGGATATAAACACGAATAGTAAAAGTGCGAAAGCATGGAAAACTGCATTAGATATGCAGAAGATTGATGGATATACACCTAGTGAAGAATTTAAATCATTAATTGAAAAGGAAATAAGGGGAGAGATATCTACTGAAGATATAATTACTGAACTTACTAACAAGTATACTCAGGAGGTATGATTCTATGATAGACCCTTATGTGTATGATGATACAAATGTTTTAATCAATAAAATAAATATAAAAGATTATGAAATGTTAATGAAAATAGAAAAAGAATTTACCACAGTCAGAATGAAACAGATAATTGATGATGAAGACGGTATATTAATTAAGGGTAATTATGATTATGAACATTTAAAATCTTTTCACAAATATATTTTTCAAGATATCTATGAATGGGCCGGACAGCAAAGAACAATTGATATAGAAAAATCTGAAATAGCTTTGAATGGAATTGATTTCAAGTATTCATCATTTGAAAATATTGATAAGGAAATCATAAAAAATTTAGAAGAATTTAATAAAGTAAAATGGAATAAGTTGAGTATTGATGAAATGGTAACTCATTTTACTTATTTTCTATCAAATGTTTGGAAAGCTCACGCTTTTCGAGAAGGAAATACTAGAACAACTATTATGTTTTTTGTCAAAGCAGCCAATAAATCAAATATTCCATTGAAACACGAAATTTTAACGGATAACAGTGACTATTTGAGAAAAGCACTTGTAGCTGCTTCATATGAAGATAAGGGCATAGGAATAAGCAGAAATTTCACTTATTTAAACCGAATAGTTAAAGATTCATTTGAATCATATGAACAAAAAACATCCAACAGAAAAACTTTTGAAGAACTTAAAAGTTGTATAGAAGATAATAAAACAAATATTGTTATTGAACACAATAAAGTCAAAAATAAAAGAGATAAAGAAAGATAACTTCTGTTCCATTGGAACATATTTTATAAGATTTTATTTCTTATTATGAGAAGGAAGGATTTTATGGGCCAGAATATTATAAAAGATACATTGATTGAACAAATGAAAATGAAACTCAATGGTAGTTTATATCACGAAACACAAGTACTGTTTGCCTATAATACCAATCGGATTGAGGGTAGTCAATTAACAGAAGAACAGACAAGATACATATTTGAAACAAAAACTATTGGACTTGAAAATAATCAAGCTTTAAATGTAGATGATATTATTGAAACACATAATCATTTCAAAGTATTTGATTATATGCTTGAAAATGTGGATGATCTATTGACAGAAGAAATGATAAAAAGGTACCATGAATATATTAAAAGGTCTACATCATTTGAACGTATTGAATGGTTTGCTATTGGCGATTATAAGAAAAAAGCTAATACAGTTGGTTCAATTAAGACAGTTTCGCCGTCACAGGTATCAAATGAAATGAAAAAACTATTACAATGGTACAACAATCTTGTAAAAATAACATTAAAAGAAATTGTTGAATTTCATTATAAATTTGAATGTATTCATCCATTTCAAGATGGTAATGGTCGAGTAGGGCGATTAATAATGTTTAAAGAATGCTTGAAAAATGACGTTGATCCATTTGTAATAGATGATACTCAAAAACTTTTTTATTACCGAGGTCTAAAAGAATACAATTCGGAAAAAGGATATTTAGAAGAAACGTGCGGAGCTGCGCAAGATAAGTATAAGCTGTTATGTGAGTACTACTTAGAAGACTTAGATAGCATAACAAAATCAAAGATAGAAAAAATATCAGCTTTAGGTTCACATAATAACAATTCCATTAAAGTGGCAGAAAAAGATGTTAATAAAAAAACATTGGATAATATAAAACAAGACTTAGATAAGCACAATAATAAACCAAAAAACAATAAAGATATTAAAAATAGTATAGATAAATCAAGAGAGAGATAACTTCTGTTCCAATGGAAAAGAAGTTAAATAAATTGATTATTTTATAGATAATATTAATGAAATATGGTAAAATATAATCAATGTGGAGGCGTTTATGAGTGGATTAAAAAACAAGGAAAAGAACGATTGGGATGTTGCTTTGGGAATACATAAAACAAACAACTTTTCTGTTCCAATGGGACAGAAGTAAAAGGAGTTAAGGTTTTTATAGATAAATTTGCTCAAATATGATAAAATATAAATGGTTGGAGATATGATTATGGATGATAAAAGAATTGAAAAAATTATACTTAATGTTAATGCAAATCTATCAATTGAAGGAATGCCGTTAACCAATAACGATAAAATTAGGATGAGGGATTGTTTAACTGGGAAAACCACGGTTGATTATGAAGTAAAAAAACTTGTGGAAAAATACACTGTGAAAAAGGTGTAAACATATGGTTAATGAATATTTGTACAGCTTTGATATTGATTTGAAATATTGTTATCCCAATTCTTCTGTTTTAAAAAACAAATTAAATATTACAAATGAATATGATTTAAGCGTAGCTGAAAGGAAAATAGGAGGTTCATTAAGAATGTTGGAAATAGAGAATGAACCTTTAAAAGGAAAACTCGATTTTAAACATTTAAAAGATATACACTATTATATCTTTAAAGATATATATGATTGGGCTGGTCAAATCAGAACTGTTAATATTTCAAAAGGAAATGTATTTTGTTATTGCGAAAATATTGAAAGTTATGCAGGTGATATTTTTTATAAACTTAAGGAAGAAAACTATCTTATTAATACAGATAAAGATGCTATTTATGATAGATTTTCTTTTTATATGAGTGAGATAAATGCGCTACATCCTTTTAGAGAGGGAAATGGACGTTCCCAGAGGGTGTTCATGTCATATCTAGCAAAAGTAGCAGGATATGAATTAAATTTTGAAGAAATTACTCAGAAAAAGATGATTGAACTAAGTTCGCTTGCTTTTAATAATGGTCATGAAGAATATATAAACATGTTTAAAAAAATAGTAAGGCCAATTTCTAATCAAGAGCAAATGGACTTTATTGAATCTATTGGTTTAAAATCTATTTTAATAAAAAATATAAAAATAGAAAAATATAAAGAGAGATAACTTCTGTTCCAATGGAACAGGAGTTTTTTTTATAAGGCAGCAGTAATAAAATACTGTTGCTTTTTTGTTATCAAAAATAAAATGAGGAGAAAAGTAATGTACACAAAATATCAAATTGCTAAAGCACAAAATATATCCTTATTAGATTATGTTGAAAGTAGAGGATATGAACTTATTTATAGCCATACAGATGTTAGGCTAAAAGAACATGACAGCTTAGTTATATCAAACAATAAATGGAAGTGGTTTTCAAGAAATATGGGAGGTGGGACATTAGATTTTCTAATTGAATATGAAGGTAAAAACTTTAAGGAAGCTATGCAAACTTTACTTGGTGAAAAAGGTATTGATGAAAGTAAACCACAATATAAAGAACATATTAAAGAGCAACATCAAAACAAAAAAATAAGTGAATTACCAGAGAAAAATAATAGCTATAGAAGAATGTATGCATATCTAAATAAAACACGTTGTATTGATGTTGATATAATAAACGATATGGTAAATAACAAAAACTTGTATGAAGAAAAAGAGCATAATAATTGTGTTTTTCTTGGAAGAGATAAAGACGGGGTAGTAAAGTATTGCTTAAAAATTGGCACCAATACGTTTAAAAAATTCAAGGGTGAAATACCAGGTTCTGATAAAAGTTTTAATATAGAATTATATTCTCTTTCAGAAAACAATATTGTTTGTGTATATGAATCAATAATAGATGCAATGAGCCATGCAACATTATTAAAGCAAAGAGGAGTAAGCTATAATAAACAAAATAGAATTTCTCTTGGCGGTGTTTCAGATTTAAAGCTTGAACAGTATTTGAAAGACAATCCAAATATAAAAAAAATTGTTACATGTTTGGATAATGATGATGCTGGCATTGAAGCAGCTTTGAAAATTAAAGAAAAATATTCTAAGTTAGGATATGCAATAACAAAAATAGTACCTAAGCAAGGTAAAGATTTTAATGATGAGCTAGTTGCTCAAAGTAGCAGAAAATCATTAAAAGATATAGACAATAATTTATACAATTATAAGGCTACTAATAATAAAGATATGCTGCCTGAAAGAAAAAATATTTCATATGACACGCAAAGTAGGTGATTTTATCAATACAAAAATTATAACATTCTGGTCTCCAGTAAAACGTCAAGGCTGTAGCACAAACATTGCTTTATATGCTTCTTATTTATCTCACGTGATGAATGAGATAGAAAAAGCAGTTATATTTAGCCTTAATGATAGTACTGATGTTTCTGATTATATAACTTCTAATCCTATTAGAAATGGAATGAACGACTTGTTATTCTTAAGTGAAATGAACAATATTAATTCTAAAGAAGATGTATTGGTTTATACACATAAAATATCGGATAACCTTGATATTCTAGGAACAGGTAAAAATAGAATTGAAATAAATAAAAAATATAATAAGATAATTGAATTACTTAAATTAGCATATGACTTCATAATAATTGATGCATCTACTGATAATGATTTTACAACACAAGAAATATTAAAAATGTCAGATTTAATAGCAATCAGTATGCCACAAGACAAATTTGTGTATGAACAATTAGATTTAAACCTGATTAAAAACAAGAAAATGATTTGTATTAGCTCTTTATATAATGACAAAAGTGATTTTAATCTTAGCAAAATACAAATGCTAATACCTATAAAAGTATATCCTTTAAGCCAAAATGATAAAATTAATCAAGCTGTATATGTTCAAAATATTTATGATTTTATTGATAATGAGTTCAAGAAAAAATCTAATGTTATTTCAGAATTGTATGAAATATATAAAGAAATTGAAAGACTTATTAATATTGACAACCTAAATATTTCATACGATATAAATAAATATAAAATTAACTCTAAGCAGCAGATCACTACCCAAGATAATCAATATCCTGAGACAAAAGTTATAAAAGAATATAAATTTATTAAGGCCAAGAACAACATTGCAATAATTAATCTAAGTGAAGGGGCAGGATCAACTTTCATAACGTTAAATATTGCATACATGCTTAAATCTAAAAGTATTGGTGTTGCTGTAGTTGAAGTGCCACATAAGGATATGAAAGCTGATATATACAATATTATTAGTGATTCTGATAATGACTACATATCACTTGCAGAGCTGATTGCTTCAAACGTTTCAGGCGCCAATAAAAAAAATACATTCATGAAAAATAACATAAAATTCTATATTAACAATAAAAAAATTAGTAATTGGGATTCAAATAACAACATGGAGTTTATTAATTATATTAGCAAGGAAAGCACAATAAATATATATGACATAGGAAGCCAAGAAATAGACGAAAATATTAGCTTTATACTTAATATAATTGATGTTGTGATTGTTATAGTTGACCCAATTCCATATAAATTATTGCAAGCCGATGAGCGAATAAATTCTATAAAAAAACTTGGAGAAAGAAATATTAATATAGTCTATGCTTTAAATAAGTATATAAAAGATTTAAATAAAAAAGATATTGAGCGATATTTTGATATTAAATTTTCTTCAGCGATACCATTTATTAAACCAGAAACATTATATGCCTCTTACTATTCTAACCAGACGGTTTATAGTATCGAAAAAGATGAAATATTCAAAGAAAGTTTATCGAAAATACTTGATAAAGCAAATGTTTTAGAGTTTGAAAGTCAAAAAAATAGTAAAAAATTTAAATTATTTAGTTGGAGGTAAAAATGAAATTATATTTAGAAGTTACACTTAATATAATATAGAAGGGAATATGGTAATGAAAGAAAGACTTAAAAAAATTAATAAGATAAGTAATTTTAAGGTATTCGCTATATGTATTATTGCGATAGTGTTAGTTATGTACTATTACGAAGAGATTAAGGAGCCAGATATAAAACTGCCTTCTCAACAGGTTGCTGTGCTTGTGGCTGATGTGCCGGCTAATACTGTGATTGATGCGAGTATGGTAGTTGTTGAGAGAAGATTCGAAGACAAATTTCTAAAAGAGAGCAATATTGCAAAATCAGCTGAGGAAGTGGTCGGAAAGAGGACAAAGGTTCCACTTTTCAAAGGTGAGCTTATTAATAATGACAGATTGTTGGTTAATCAGGGCTATATGGATGAAAGTATTGACAAAAGACAAATTTCTTTTCAGATAAATGACATAGACCAGGCGTTAAATTTAAAAAAAGGCGATTTTGTAGATGTTTGGGTGATAAGAAATAATATTGAGTCATTAGAAATTACGCGTAAACTTTTTGAAAAACTTCAAGTGGTTGAGGTAGTTAATACAAATAAAGTGATTATAGGCAATGATGAAAAAGATAAAGAAGAGACCATAGCCACATATGTGGTGCTGCAACTCGATGATAAAGGTATTGAGGAGCTGTTCAGTATTGATAAAAATTTCAACGATGTAAAGATCTCAAGATATAAAGAAAATGAGCAGTTTGCACTTGTAGCTGAAAAAGTAGAAGTACAGGCAGAAAAAAAAGAAGGTGAAACAAATGAACAGGGAGCAAATTAAAGAAAGGGTATACCACTTAATCGTAAATAAGGATGATTTAGATGTTGATAGTAGATTACATACAGAGCAACTTATTAATTGTTCAAAGGGTGATAATAATTCTAAAGAGTACGTTAAGGGCCTTATCAGAGAATATTTACATGAAGAAGAGATTAATGATGAAGAACTTGTAAGTGAGATTTTTGCAGAAAAATGGGGCTTAGGTATACTTGAGAAATACGATACTCCTGATATTGACGAAGTAATGGTACATGGAACAAAGATACTTATTCAGAAGAACGGAAAAATTATAAAAGTTGATGAAAAATTCAAAGACTATAATGAAGTAATAGCTGTTATGAGAAGGGTTTTAGAGTTTGATAAGGCTAAGGATTTGAATATTAAGAATGCGGTTATTTCAGCCAGGAGAAAAGACGGGGCAAGAATACAGGCAGCTATTGCGCCGGTGGGAAAGATGCCCTATCTAAATATTAGAAAGTTTGATAGCTTTTTACCGACAACTGAGAACATGTTAAAAACAGGCACTCTAATACTAAAAGAAATAGACATATTAAGTACTTTGATTAAAGGAAGGGCAAATATTGTCGTTATAGGGGAAATGGGTTCAGGAAAAACAACATTTTTGAAATGGTTGGTACAGTTTTATTCTGATGAATTGATAATTGGTAGTTTGGAGACAACATTTGAGGGAAATTTTGAAAAACTTTATCCTCATAAAAACTTTGTGCAGTTAGAAGAGAGGCTGCCTGATTATCCATTACCTATACTGTTTGCGGCAATGCTAAGGCAAAATGTGGATGTTATCCTGGTTGGGGAATGTAGAAGCTATGAAGTAAACGAGCTTATAAAGGCAATGTCAAGAGGTCATTCAGGCAGTATTGGAACAGCGCATAGCATGGGACCTGTTGAAGTTATAGACGATTTTGCAGATATGGTTCTTGAGTCCGGCAAGATTGTTGATTTAAAGGCTTTAAAATATAGAATAGCAAGAGCAGTTGATATTGTAGTTAAATTTAGGAAATTACCTAATAGAAAAAGGACTTTGGCAGGCATATATGAGATAGTGTCAAAAGAAGAGAGTATGAGTTACGAAGCTGTTCCAATATTTGAATTTGAATTAGACGAAGAAAATCCTATGGATGAAGGGAAGCACGTTAAGAAGGAAACTATCTCCAATAAATTAAGACAAAAATTAAACTCATATGGTGTTAAATCAAGTGAGCTTAGTAGAGTGTTCGATTAGAGGGGGAGTGTTTTTTATCAAAATAATATATATAATTCTTATATTAGTAGCAATTTTATTAATAGTTGCTGATATTGTTTTAAATTTCAATAGGAAAAAAATCTCAAGATTTAAGCCCAGGAAAAAATCGATAGTTAATAATGTTTTAATTAAATGGGTGCATAAGTGTATTAACAAATACCGATTATTAAAGGACATGAAACTTAAGTATGCTAACAAGCTCTGTCTTATTAGTAAATCAAGCAAGAAAGGGAATGAGGAAAAAATTGAAGAGTTTATACTTGTAACTTTGGTCGTTTCTTTGCTTATTGGTATATTGGTAATGAAGTTTTTCTCAATGTGGTACATATTCGTTTTTGCAGTTTTGTTAAGCATGTTTACGGCCGTGTACTTAGGGATTACGTTGGTAGGTGTGAGATTGTCAAAGGTTTATGCATTGTTCCCGACAGCTCTGCAGCAGTTCACGGATGAGTATGTAACTTATAAAAATATCAAGCTGGCATTGGATAACTCTTACAGTAAAATGCCTAACCAAATATCAAAGGTTTTTGAGAATTTAGCAAGAAGATTTGCCAGTGAAAGTGATTATTCAAAAGTTATAAGTGATTTTGCAGACGGTTTAGATTTTACTTGGGGTTATGCTTTTGCAGAAATACTGCAGCTCTCATATGAAGGTGCAGGAGATATTTCGGATGATTTGATTTATCTTAGTGAACTTTCCTCAGAACAAATTCGTTCAAATCTTGAAACAGATACTGCTTTATCTGGCACAAAGATGTTGTTTTTAATGTTAAATGGATTCACTTTGTTAGGGTTTGTACTTAACATAATTTTTATGCCTCTTGCAAAAGAATTATACTTTTATACTCAGGTAGGAAACTCTGGGTTAATATTTTGGGGGATTAGTTTTTCAGCAGGATTGGTTACTTTGGCCATATTGAAAAAGGTTTAGGCAAGGTGGTTATGAAATTAATATATTTGACTTTAGTGATAATAGCTATGCTTTTGCTGTTGCTTGATTCACTTTTAAAAACGAAAAATAAAACCTCTGCAAGCAAAATTCTAACTGATTTATCTAAGCACAAATTATTTAAACAAGATAAGGAAAGTAAATCATACAAAAGTCTTAAAAAAGATTTAATTGGTGCAGGGTTAAATGTATCTCCGGAACTTTTTAATGTATCAACCATGTTTTTAGCTGTAATATCTGTGATTGTAGTTGTTGCGGTAAGTTATATCAATAAGATTAACTTGATAATAAATATGGACCAATTAAACGCTGCTGCCGAGGCTTTAGGAATGCCAGAATTAACAGAGGTAAATTTCAATATTAGTATAAATCTGGTTTTATACACATTCTTGGCGATGTTGTTTTTGCCAAGAGGAATACTTAAATTAGCAGGGAAATTCAAACTTATACTTGAAGAAAATGAAATTTTGATGTTACAGACATATGCGTTGATGATGATAAAGGCAAATAAACCTGTAAAGGAAATTCTTATAAGTTTGATGAACAGGTCACGAATGTTTAAAGGGATATTAAGAAAGGCAGTTAATACTTTTTCCGATGATCCTGACGAAGCGCTTAGAAATGCAAGAGAGAGCACAGGCAATCAAGGGTTTGATAAGATAATAAGAGCCTTAGAGCAGGCACTTAATTATGATAGAAATGTTAGTTTGCAATTTCTTAAGAACCATAGAAATTTAACAAAGGAATTGGGAGCTTTAAATAACATTAAAAAGAACAATACAAAAGCAATGATTAGTACATTACTTTTAGTGGTTCCATTAGCAGCATTGGCTTTTATAGCCGGTTATCCATTTCTAAACTATGCAATAAAAATGTTAAATGGTTCTATATTCTAAAAAAAGGAAGAGATTATGAAGTTAAAGAAATTGTTATTTAATGAAAAAGGTACAGCCGTTTTAAGTTACATTGTAATTGTAATGGTT
>JBFXKO010000010.1:0-106057 GCA_050173715.1 Sedimentibacter sp. | reverse complement strand
GTCATCCTAAGATGACAACAACTCCGTCCCCTTGTCACCTGCGTCCCCTTGTCACCTGCGTCCCCTTGTCACCTGCGTCCCCTTGTCACCTGCGTCCCCTTGTCACCTGCCCTTGTCACCTGAGTCTATTTTATATCTATTACAACTTTTCTGTAAGGCTCTTCACCTTCTGAATAGGTTATAATATCTTCATACTCCTGTAAAGTTGAATGTATTATTCTTCTTTCATATGGATTCATAGGCTCCAGTCTTACCTTATGCTTGTAATATCTGCACTTTTCTGCCATTTTATTAGCAAGCTTCTTTAATGTTTCTTCTCTTTTTGCCCTGTAATCTTCAACATTGAAAATAACTCTTACATAATCTTGTCTTCCTCTGTTTACCATAAGGTTTAAAAGAAATTGAATTTCATCTAAATTCTTGCCTCTTTTTCCTATGATAATTCCTTTGTCATCTTCGTTGATTTTTACTATATCAACCTTTAAAACATTATCTGATAAATTTACTTCATAATCTGCTTCTATGTCCATTTTCTTGAGCAATACATCGAAAAATTTCTTTGTTCTTTCTTCCGGTCCATTAGTAACTGTTACTTTTACCTTTGCATTCTTGCTTCCAATCAAACCAAACAAACCTTTTGAGGGTTCGTTTATCACTTCAATAGCCACTTCTTCCTTTTCAGCACCAAGTTCTTCTAACGCAGCTTTCACAGCTTCATCGACAGTAGCTCTTTCAATTGTTACATTTTTCATCTATTTTAATTCCTCCTTAGGATTTTTGGACGAATTCATGACAACATATTGTTGTACTAACTGGAATATGTTGGATACAACCCAATATAAACCTAAACCTGCAGGGAACTGAATACCAAATATGAAAATCATTACAGGCATCATCATATTCATTGATTTTTGAGTTGCTGCCTGCTGTTCATTCATAGATGGTTGTGATGATGATGTCATCTTTGTAGTTAAATAAGTTGTAAGACCAGAAACAGCTGCTAATATAGGCACCGCAGCTCCTAAGAATGGAAGAGCCATTCCTCCCATGGAAAGACCATTAACCATTCCAATTAAAGTTTCGCTTACACCCTTAGCAACATCTTCTAAAACAAATATGTGATTTTCTGTAAAACCTAAATCCTTAATCCACAAAAATGTTTTGTTGATTGAGTCAAAAAATACCTGATCTTCAAATATAAATTTAACCGGCTGTTGTATAACATAAAAAAATGAAATAAGTATTGGAAATTGAATAAGCATAGGCAGACATCCCGCAAAAGGACTATAGTTTGCTTCCTTGTACAGCTCCATCTGCTTTCTTTGAAGGGTCTGGGGATCCTTGCCATATTTTTCCTGCAATTCCTTAATTTTTGGATTCATTTCCTGCATTTTTTTCATAGATTTTGACTGCTTAATAGTAAATGGCAACATAATTGCTTTGAATATTATTGTAGACAATATTATTGCTATTGCATATGCTGAAAGATATTCAGTGTCCATGCCGGATACTACATTGTATAACAATTTAACAAGCATGCCCATTGGTTTTGCTATAAAATCTAAATTCATAATTCCTCCGTATTATTCTAAAGGATCATACCCTCCAGGGTTGAAGGGGTGGCATCTTAGTATTCTTCGAACGCCTAAATATGAGCCTTTAAAGAAACCATATTTTTGTAATGCTTCCACAAAATATTGTGAACATGTAGGGTAAAACCTGCAATGTCTGACACTGGAACTTGAAGAAAATTTTTGATAAATTCGGATAATAAATATCAATAGTTTACTTATTTGAATCACCCTTTAATAAATTTTTTCTTTTCATCAACTTATTAAATGATTTTTCCAGACTCTTATAATCGGACTCCGTTGCATTAACTCTAGCCATAATTACAAAATCATAGCCTTCCTTGAAATCACACTCATTTAATCTAACTATTTCCTTCAGTCTTCTTCTTATAAAATTTCTTGATACCGCTTTCTTGATTTTTTTTGCAGTTGTGAAACCAAATCGATTATATCCCAGCTTATTTTTTTTTACAAACAAAACAAGATTATAATCAGAAATAGAATCATTGCAATTATAAACTGACTTGTACTCTATATTTTTTTTTATTATTATCATTTCATTTCCTTAATTATCACATATGTTTCTAATTGGAATAAAAGGCCACAAATGCGGCCTTATGCTGACAATTTCTTTCTACCCTTTGCCCTTCTTCTCTTCAAAACATTTCTTCCGGATTTTGTGCTCATTCTCTTTAAAAATCCATGTTCACTACTTCTTTGTCTTCTCTTTGGCTGATAAGTTCTTTTCATCTAAAAAAACACCTCCTTGTACTACAGATATCTATATCAATATCTTAAAATTTTCACGTTTATAAATTATAATATTTTTAAATTCCCATGTCAACACTCAAAAATATTATAATGAAGAATATCACTTAAATAGGTTTCTATCAAATCTCAGACGATGAATTACAAAAAAGATTCTCTACATTTAAGAATGAAACAAACTATTCAAGCAAATCGTATTATAGCTATTGTAATATACTACATTTTTATAAATATTGCAATTATTTTTTAAAATAATTAAAATTAAAATTGAAATTGTGGATAAAAAATGATAGTATGATATATGTCTGTGGATAACTTTTTTAATTAATTAATTTATGGACAACTTGTGAACAATAAATTAAAAATATTGAATAATCAAAATTAATAATTGTTGACACTTTTTATCAACAATTGTTTATATCATATATTTTAACAAAAAATAGCATGTTTTATTAACAAAATGTTAATTTTTTTTATCAACAACCGGAGGAAATTATGAACTTTGAAGAATTATGGAACGAAGTCCTTGAAATTGTAAAAGAAGACACTAATCAAGTAAGCTTTAACACTTGGTTCAAGCCCCTTAAAATAGTTGCTTATAAAAATAATACAATTTATTTGGAAACAGCAGATGAATTTTTAAAAAACACCCTTAAAAAGAGACACTACAATTTTTTGAAAAATGCATTTACCTATGTTTTGAAAAAAGATACTGAACTCATTTTTACTGTGCCCGGAGAAAATATAGACAAAGATGAAACTAAAAAAAATGCAGCCTTTACCTCAAACGAAGACTCAGATGATATTAATAATGAAAGAAAATTAAATCCTAAATATAAATTTGACAATTTTATCATAGGAAACAGCAACAGATTTGCCCATGCAGCATCCTTGGCAGTCGCAGAAGCACCGTCAACAGCCTACAACCCCTTATTTTTATATGGAGGTGTTGGACTTGGCAAGACTCACTTGATGCATGCAATAGGTCATTATATACTTGACAACAATCCTGATGCCTACGTATTGTACGTAACCTCAGAAAAATTTACAAATGATCTTATTAACTCAATTAAAGACGGAAAAAATGAAGAATTCAGAAACACTTACAGGAGAGCAGATGTGCTCCTTGTTGATGATATACAGTTTATTGCTGGCAAAGAAAGCACACAAGAGGAATTTTTTCACACCTTCAATGCTCTTCATGAAGCAAACAAGCAAATTATAGTTTCAAGCGATAATCCACCAAGCGAAATTCCAACACTAGAGGACAGATTACGTTCACGTTTTGAATGGGGACTTATTGCCGACATTCAACCACCTGATTATGAAACAAGAATTGCAATATTAAGGAAAAAGGCAGAGGCTGAAAATTACAACGTTCCTGATGATGTAATTACATATATTGCTCAAAATATTCAATCTAATATAAGAAAGCTTGAAGGCGCCTTAATCAGAATTTATGCATATGCTTCTCTTACAAATAAAAAAGAAGTTAGCCTTGAACTGGCACAAGAGGCCTTAAAACATTTAATATCCAACAACAAGAAAATTACTCTCACTGATATTAAGGAAGTTGTGGCAAACTACTACAACATATCATTGGAGGATTTAGTTTCTAAAAAGAAAACCAAGAATATAGCATATCCGCGACAAATAGCAATGTATATAGCTAGAAAGCTAACAGATTATTCTTTTCCTAAGTTAGGAGAGGAATTTGGAGGAAGAGATCATTCAACTGTCCTACATGCCTACAACAAGGTGGAAGAGGATATGGAAAACAGCCAGGAAATTAAGAAAAATATAGATGACTTGATTTCTATGCTTAACAATTAAGAACATTGTTGACAAAAAGTTAATAGCTGTTTACAAAAATCTTTTACAGTTGATAACTTTTTTAGAAAAATAAAATTGTCAACAGCTATAATTTTAAAAAACAATTAGAAACTTAATGAGAAAATCAGTTTTCAACAAATTAACAGACTCTACTAATATTACTATTTATTATTTTATATATTTCTACTAAAGATTTTACATTTTTAAGCTGTGCACATTTAATAATTCGAGTATGTTATTTTAATAAAACTAAAAAACCAATTGCAATACAATTTTATTTTAAAAGGAGTAAAAGATGAAAATAAGAATAAATCAAAATGAACTTAATAAAAGCATTAATATTGTACAAAAAGCTGTATCCACCAGAACACCACTTCCTATATTGTCAGGTATTTTAATAGAAGCTAAAAATAACACCCTCATATTGACTGCAACAGATTTAGATTTAGGAATTAAGACATACTCTCCTTGTGAGATAGAAGAAGAAGGCTCTGTAGTTGTACAATCAAAGTTAATCGGGGATTTTGTAAGAAAGCTTCCTTCAAATTCATATGTGCATTTAGAAACTATGGAAAACAACAACATGGAAATAAAATGTCTGAATTCTGAAATAAATATATTAGGTAATTCAGCAGCAGAATATCCAGACAACACCTTTGACAATGAAGGCAATTCATTTTCAATTAAATCAGAGTCCTTAAAGAATCTTATAAAATATACTTACTTTGCAGCAGCTCAAGAAAATATAAAACCTATATTTACAGGTTGTCTTATAGAAATTAAAAATAATATATGCACATTTGTTGCTTTAGACGGTTACAGAATGGCAGTTAAAAAAGAAATAATTGATTACAGCGGCGAGGTTTCTGTTGTTGTTCCATCAAAGACATTATTAGAAATTTTAAGAATCATAGAAGAAAACAAGGAAAATACAGAAATTATAATATCAGAAAGTCACATATCCTTTAAACTTGAAAATACAATCATAATTTCAAACCTATTAGACGGCAAATTTATTGATTATGAAGGAATTATAAAAGATAACTATGTGTCAACAGTTAAAACATCAACTACTGATATAAGAGATAGTGTAGAAAGAGCATCACTTTTAGCAAAGGATGATAAAAATAATTTAATTATTTTAGATATAAAAGAAAACAACATGCAGATAAATTCTGCTTCAGAATATGGCAATGTTGAGGAAAATGTTCCTGTTGAAAAATCAGGAGAAGATTTAAAAATAGGTTTTAACTCAAAATATCTTTTAGATTTCTTGAAAGTTATAGACAATGAAAAAATAATTTTTAATCTGATAGGAAAAAATAATCCATGCTTTATAAGCGAAGAAGGAAAGCAGGATTATATCTATATGGTTCTTCCTGTAAGAATAAGATAAGCAGATGACCCAAATCTCTGATTTGGTGTCAGTCGCTTATCCTGAGTGATAGCGAAGGATCTCCTCATTAAAAAAATGAGATCCTTCATTACATTCAGGATGACAAATTATAAGGGGTAATTATGGAAAAAATAACTATAAGCACTGAATTTATAAAGCTAGATCAATTGCTGAAATTTGCAAATGCTGTAGAAGGCGGAGGGATGGCTAAGAATGTGATTCAGGATGGATTGGTTAAAGTAAATGGCGAAGTTTGTTTACAAAGAGGCAAAAAGCTCAGAAATAATGATACAGTTGAATTCAACAATGAAAAGTATATTGTTTCAACAGAGGGAAAATGATAGTTAATAGTCTAAAAATAAAAAACTACAGAAATTTTAAGGAAGCAGAAGTTGACTTAAATGATTCATTAAATATTTTTGTTGGTGACAACGGTCAGGGAAAAACAAATCTCATGGAATCTATATATTTAACTTCAATAGGAAGGACTTTTAGGCTTAACAGCGAAAATGAACTCATTAATTTTCAAGAAAACAAAAGTCTTATTGAGGTTAATTTGGTTAAAAACAATTACAGCATGAAAATTGAGCTTCAGCTTGAAAAAAACAAGAAAAAGCAAGTGCGCATCAATGGAGTAAAGCTTGATAAAACATCTGAGATGATTGGAATTTTAAACAATGTTATTTTTACTCCCGATGACATGAAAATTATTAAGGGAAGCCCTGTTGAAAGACGTAAATTTGTAAATATTGATATTTCACAAATTAAACCAAAATACAAATATTTGCTTAACAAATATAAAAAAATATGCTCTGAAAGAAACATGCTTTTAAAAAATTACTGTACAAAGTACGAAAATAAAGATATTATTAATATTTGGAATGATTACTTGGTTAATGTTGGAACAGAAATTATTTTTTACAGACAGGACTACATCAATAATTTAAAAAAATATGCAGTTGATATATATACAGATATTTCCGGCAACAAGGAAAAATTTGATTTAAGTTATTTATGTAATGCTGTGAGTATTAACAATATAGACAAGGACGATATTAAAAAGCATTTTTATAATAAAATACATGATAACTTTAATCATGAAATTCAATATAAAACAACGATGTATGGTCCTCATAAGGACGACATTTCAATAAAAATCAATGATAAGGAATGCAAGTATTTCGGATCTCAGGGTCAGCAGCGTTCAGCCATTCTTGCCATCAAGCTGGCTGAAATTGAAATTATAAAAGAAGAAATAGGAGAATATCCTGTTTTGTTGTTAGATGATGTTTTATCGGAGCTGGACAACAAAAGAAAAGGGTTTTTAATAAATTATATACAAGGTATTCAAACATTTATTACAACAACAGATGATCATGATTTAAATGTTTTAACAAAAAATTACAACAAGAAGAAATTTTATATAAACGAAGGAAGAATTGGGAACATTACAAATTAGAGGAGAAATAAATGGCTTATAAAAATATTTTAGGAATTAAAACATTTATTACAACAACAAATGATTACGATTTGAATGTATTATCAAAAAAATTTCAATAAGAAAAAATATCATATAAACGAAGTGAAAGTATGGAGTATTACGAATTAGAGGAGATTTAAATGACTGATAAAAATAATATTCATTATGGAGCAGAGCAGATACAAGTGCTTGAGGGTCTTGAACCTGTTAGAAAAAGACCCGGCATGTATATAGGTTCAACCGGTGAAAGAGGATTGCATCAATTAGTATATGAAGTTGTTGACAACAGTATAGATGAAGCATTGGCTGGTTACTGTGATACAATAAACGTGACTATAAATGAAGACAATTCAATTGTAGTTGTAGATAACGGCAGAGGTATTCCAATAGAGCAAAATAAAAAAACTGGCAAATCTACATTAGAAACAGTATTGACTGTACTTCATGCAGGAGGAAAATTTGACAATGATGCCTACAAGGTTTCAGGAGGACTTCATGGTGTTGGTGTTTCCTGTGTTAATGCATTATCTGACTATTTAATTGCAGATGTAAACTGGAATGGTAAAAGATATAGTCAAAGATTTGAAAGAGGTATTCCAAAATCAGAAGTACAGTATATTTGCGATACTGATGAAACAGGAACCACTATAACATTTTCACCAGATCCAACAATTTTTGAAGAAATAGATTTTAATTATACAACTATAAAGCACCGTATGAGAGAGCTTGCCTTTTTAAACAAAGGAATAAAAATAACTTTAGAAGACAAAAGAAATAATATAAAAGATGAATTTCATTTTGAAGGTGGAATCAAGCAGTTTGTTCAATACTTAAACAGTAAAAAAGATGCTCTTCATGAAGATATAATATACACAGAAGGCAAAAAAGAAAAAGTAATAGTTGAATTATCAATACAATATACAGATTCCTACAATGAAAATATATTTTCTTTTGTTAACAATATTAACACTATTGAGGGCGGAACTCATTTGGTTGGATTTAAAACATCCCTTACACGTGTTATAAATGATTATGCAAAAAAATACGGTTTATTGAAAGAAAATGACGTTGCAATAACAGGTGAAGATATAAGAGAAGGCATTACTGCTGTTTTGTCAATTAAAATACCAAATCCACAATTTGAAGGACAGACAAAGACGAAGTTAGGGAACAGTGAAGTAAGAGGAATAGTAGATAGCATCACTGGAGAAGCATTAAACATCTATTGCGATGAAAATCCAAAGACTGCAAAAGCAATAGTGGAAAAATCTCTAAGATCAGCCAGGGCAAGAGAAGCTGCAAGAAAAGCAAGAGATTTAGTTAGAAGAAAAGGTGCTCTTGAAGGTATGGCTCTTCCTGGAAAGTTAGCTGATTGTTCAGAAAAAGATCCTAAATTATGTGAAATATGCATAGTTGAAGGTAATTCAGCCGGAGGTTCTGCAAAAGAAGGAAGAGATAGAAGAACACAAGCTATACTGCCTTTAAGAGGAAAAATATTAAATGTTGAAAAATCAAGAATTGATAAAATACTCAATTCTGATGAAATAAAAAATATGATTACAGCCTTTGGATGTGGAATCGGCGAAGATTTTGATATTTCTAAATTAAGATATCATAAAATAATTATAATGACAGATGCCGATGTTGACGGTGCACACATAAGAACTCTTTTATTAACATTCTTTTACAGATATATGAAGGAATTGATAACTGAGGGTCACGTTTATGCTGCACAGCCTCCATTATATAGAGTAAAAAAAGGTAAATTTGAGCAATATGTGTATAGTGATCCAGAATTAAATAAGGTTCTTGAGGAAGTAGGAAGAGACAATAAAGTTGAAATACAAAGATACAAAGGTCTTGGAGAGATGGATCCTGAACAGCTTTGGGAAACAACAATGAATCCAAATGACAGAATTCTTTTAAGAATCAATGAAGATGATGCAATATCTGCTGATGAAACATTTAATATTCTTATGGGAGATAAGGTTGCGCCCCGTAGAGAATTTATTGAAGAAAATGCACGATATGTAAAGAATTTAGATATATAGGTGGATGTAAATGAGCGAAAATGAAAATAAAAGCAAAATTATAGAGACAAATATTACAGAGGAAATGAGAAAATCATATCTTGACTATGCAATGACAGTTATTGTGTCAAGAGCCCTTCCTGATGTAAGAGACGGTTTGAAGCCTGTTCATAGAAGAATTCTTTATTCAGCAAATGATCTTGGTCTTTCACCAGATAAACCACATAAAAAAAGTGCCCGTATTGTCGGAGATGTTTTAGGTAAGTACCATCCTCATGGAGATACAGCAGTTTATGATGCAATGGTAAGACTTGCGCAAAGCTTTTCAATGCGTTATCCATTGATTGACGGCCATGGAAACTTTGGTTCTGTTGACGGAGACCAGGCTGCAGCAATGCGTTATACAGAAGCTCGAATGTCAAAAATGGCAATGGAGCTATTAAGAGATTTCAATAAAGACACAGTTGATTTCAGACCTAACTTTGATGAAACATTAAAGGAGCCTGTTGTATTGCCAAGCCGTTTTCCTAACCTTTTGGTTAATGGCTCCCAAGGTATTGCTGTTGGTATGGCAAGTTCAATACCTCCTCAAAATCTTGGAGAGGTTATAAACGGAGTAATTGCATACTTAGAAAATCCTGAAATAGATGTTCCTGGTTTAATGAGATATATTAAAGGACCTGATTTTCCTACCGGAGCCATTATTGAAGGAAAAGACAACATAAAAAATGCCTACATGACCGGAAGAGGTTTTGTAAAGGTAAAGTCAAAGGTTGAAATTGAAGAAATAAAAAATAATAAAAGCAGAATCATAGTTTCAGAAATTCCATACATGGTTAATAAGGCAAGGCTTATAGAAAAAATTGCTGAGCTTGTTAAGGACAAAAGAATAGATGGAATATCTGATTTAAGAGATGAAAGCGATAGAAGTGGTATGAGGATTGTTATTGAAATTAAAAGAGATTACAATCCTAACATTGTGCTTAACAATTTGTATAAACATACTCAGCTTCAAGATAATTTCAGCATCATTATGATTGCGCTGGTTAACAATGAGCCAAAGGTATTGTCGCTGAGAGACATGATTCATTACTATGTCTTGCATCAAAGAGAAATAATAGTCAGAAGAACCCAATATGATTTAGACAAGGCTGAAGCAAGAGCACACATTGTTGAAGGTTTAAGAATTGCCATAGATAATATTGATGAAGTTATAAGAATAATAAGAGCATCCTATGACGATGCTGAGCAAAGATTGATGGAAAGGTTTAATTTATCAGAAATTCAAGCCAGAGCAATAGTTGATATGAGACTTAGACGTCTGCAAGGCTTGGAAAGAGAAAAATTAGACGCTGAATACAATGAATTGATGGCTTTAATAGCTAAGTTTAAGGAAATTCTTGCAAATCAGCACTTAGTTGATGAAATAATAAAGGATGAATTAAAGGAAATAAAAAATAACTACTATGATGAAAGAAGAACAGAAATTATAGCTGATGAAGGTGAAATCACAGTAGAAGATTTAATAGAAGAAGAAAATGTTGCAATTACTCTTACAAATTTCGGCTATATCAAGAGACTTCCTGAAGATACCTACAAGGCTCAAAACAGAGGCGGTAAGGGAATAACTGCACTTACAACAAGAGAAGAGGATTTTGTAAAGGATTTATTTATAACATCCACTCATGATAATTTATTGTTTGTAACAAACAAAGGCAAAATGTACAAAATCAAGGCTTATGAGGTTCCTGAGGCAAGAAGACAAGCAAAGGGAACATCTGCTATCAATTTAATCAACATTGATACAAATGAAAAAATTAGATCAATAATTCCTATAAGGGAATTTAATGATGATGAATACTTGATGTTTGTTACTAAAAAAGGTATTATTAAGAAAACAAAATTAAGTGAATTTGATACTTTGAGAAAAACAGGTCTGGTTGCCATAAAAATAGCTGATGATGATGAGCTTATAGGAGTGAGCAAGACCGACGGAACAAAGGATATCTTCATTGTAACTAAAGACGGCAAGGGTATAAGATTCAATGAAAATGATGTAAGAGAAACAGGAAGAAACACCATGGGCGTTAAAGCAATCACTATTGGTGATGATGATGAACTTGTTTCTATGAGTATTATTAAAAAAAGCGATGAAAATAAATATATATTGACTGTTACTGAAAAAGGCTATGCTAAAATTACAATGTCGCAGGAATACAGATGCCAAAACAGAGGCGGCAAGGGTATGAAGGCACACAACATTAATGATAAAACAGGTAAAATTATGGGTTCATTAATAGTTGAAAAGGAAGATGACATAATGCTATTAAGTACAAACGGCGTCATTATAAGAATGCATGCAATCGGCATATCCATAATGGGCAGAGATACTCAGGGTGTTATTGCCATGAGATTAAATGATGATGATAGGGTTGCTTCAATTGCAAAAATTTTTACAGAGGAAGATATAGATCTAGATGAAGAAGAATAAAAGAATAGAATAATAATGGAGGTTCCTATGTCATTGGAAATTAAATACATTACATTAGAAAATGCTTTAGAAATAAAACCTATAGGGGAAGTAGATATATATACTTCTCCAGAACTTAAAAATAAAATTTATGAACTTATTGAAGAAAAGAAGCAGGATATAGTCATTAACGGCGAACAACTTGATTACATTGATTCAACCGGGCTTGGAGTTATTATGGGTATTTATAAAAAGCTTAAGGAAAAAAGCTTAAATATAAAGGTCATAAATTTAAAACCAAATATTTATAAATTGTTTGATATTACCGGTTTAAATAAAGTATTCAATATTCAAGGGTGAGACAATGGAAAAAATTAATTTAACTATTCCAAAAAAATCTGAGTATATAAGTACCATAAGACTTACTACTTCTGCTTTGTCAAATTTAAAGGGATTTAACGTTGATGAAATTGAAGATATAAAGGTTATTATTTCTGAAGTTTGTACTTTTTTTATAAGTAATATTGAAAACTCAAGTGAACCTCTAGATATCAAATATGAAATAAAAGGTAATAATTTATCCGTGGAAGTTACTGATTTAAATTCAGGCAAAATATCAGACAATAACATAACAAACAGTGAAATGTGCATAATGATTATCGAAAGCTTGGCCGATAACTATAATTTTGATTTAGAAAACAAAAAAATAATTTTTGAAATGAGCATAAATAATTTTGAATAGGCGTAGATAATATGAGCGAAGCAATCCAAAATTCCAAGACTATAAAAAATCAAGATTTATTTTTGCATTACCAACAAAAAAGAGATGTAGAAACAAGAAATCAAATTTTTGATAAGTATAAATATATGGCAGAAATAATATCCAGAAAATATTTCAACAAGGGCATCGAACATGAAGATATTTATCAGATAGCTTGCATGGGATTGATTTATGCCATTGAAAGATTTGATATTGATAAAGGGTTTGAATTTACTTCCTTTGCAACTCCAACAATTTTGGGTGAAATTAAAAAATATTTCAGAGACAAGGGATGGGCTATTAAGGTACCCCGTAAAATTCAGGAAATATCTAAAAAAGTAAATGATGTTAACAATGCATTGAGTATTCAACTTAATCGCGCACCTACTGTCAAGGAAATTGCAGCATATATAAAAATATCCGAAGAAGAAGTTTTGGAAGCCTTTGAAGCCGGCAAAATGTTTAATTCTCAGTCTCTTGATGAAAAATTTGACTCAAGCAGCGAGGACAATGATATGTCACTGATGGATGTAGTAGGTCAGAATGATAGTCACTTTGTTAATATTGAAAACGAGGACTTTATTCAAAAGTCTATGGACAAATTAAATGAACTAGAAAGAAAAATAATTATTAAAAGATTTTTTTTAAATAAAACGCAAAACGAAATAGCAAAGGAACTAAATATTTCTCAAATGACAGTTTCTAGAATAGAAAAAAAATCTTTGGAAAAATTAAGAATTGAGTTCAATAAATAAAAATAATAACAACTTTTGGGGAACGACACAGTCGTTCCGTTTATTTAATATCAATATTTAAAGGAGGTATTATGAAAAATAGAGGAAGATTTTTTACAATAGGATTAATTATTGTATTGTTTTTATTAATTAATTCATTTGGTGGTGCTATTAGATTTTCAACAGATTATTTATGGTTTAAGGAAGTTGGGTATACAGAAACATTTTTTACTAAAATTAAGGCTCAATTTACTATAGGAGTTCCAATCTTTATTTTATTAAGCATATTTTTGTACATATTCATAAAAAAATTAAAAAAGAAATATGATTTGGAAGCAGAAGTTGTGGATACAAAGTTAAACAAAAAGGTTGATATGTGGATAAAATTAATTTCTGTATTAATCAGTTTTTTGTTCACTATAAACATAGTATCCGGTATGTGGTTTGAAATATTGCAATATTTAAACAGTGGAAGCTTTGGATTAACAGATCCTATATTTAACAATGATATAAGTTTTTATATTTTCAAACTACCGTTAATAAATACTGCTGTTGATTTTATTATAAATATTTTATTCCTACTCATATTGGTGACAGTGCTGTTATATGGATACCTTACTGTAAAAGACAGCATTAAAAATGTATCTGAACAATTTGAAAATATACGATTCAATCCGCAACAATTAGATTTAAGCTTAATACTTAATAAGAAATTTATAACTAAAATTATAAATCAATTAGCCTTTATAGGTATTTTTGTATTTATATTTTTAGGCATACGATTTGTATTGAGAAGTTATGATTTATTGTATTCACAGCTGGGCCGAGTTTTTGGTGCAGGTTTTACTGATATTAACATAACATTGAATTTATACAGGATACTTGCAATTGGCTGCGTTATTGCTGCAGTTACATTTTACATAGGTGCAAAAAAAAGAAACTTAAAATTTGCTTTGACAGTTCCAGCAGCATTAATTATTTTTTCAATACTTGGTACCGGATTGGCAGGATTAGTTGAAAACTTTGTTGTTGAACCAGATCAGCTTTCAAAAGAAACAAAATATATGGAATACAGCATAAAAAGCACACAAAATGCTTATGCACTTGAAGATGTGCGCATAGTTGAATTTCCGGCAAATGATAATTTGACAATAGAGGACATTAATAATAATCAGGAAGTAATCGATAATATACGAATCAATGACCAGGAGCCTTTAATTCAAGTTTACAATCAGCTGCAAGGAATCAGACCCTACTACGTATTCAATGATGTTGATGTAGATAGATACGTAATTGATGGAGATTACAAGCAGGTATTTTTATCAGCAAGGGAGCTTGACCAAAGTCGTTTAAATGAGCAGGCAAGAACATGGGTTAATCAGTATTTAAAATATACACACGGCTATGGGGTTACATTATCGCCGGTTAATGAAGTAACTGCACAAGGACAGCCGGAAATGCTTGTGAGAAACATTCCGCCAATCACTAATACCGATTTTAAAATTACAAGACCGGAAATATATTTTGGTGAAAAGACCAATGAATATGTAATAGTTAATACAGATGAAAAGGAATTTGATTATCCGTCCGGCTCAGATAATAAAGAAACATTATATGAAGGATCAGCAGGAATTAATCTTTCATTTGCAAACAAACTTCTTTTTAGCTTAAGAGAAGGAAGCTATAGATTGTTGATTTCAAACAATATTGATTCTAACAGTAAAATATTGATAAACAGAAATATAATGCAAAGATTATATGAAATAGCACCATTTATGTATTTTGATCCGAATGCATACCTTGTTGTTAATCAGGAAGACGGCAAATTATATTGGATAATAGAAGGATACACAGTAAGTGATAGATATCCATATTCACAACCAACAGATAAATTCATCGAAGGATGGAATGTAAATTATATTAGAAATTCAGTTAAGGTAACAGTGGATGCATATGATGGTTCAACTGACTTTTACATTGCAGATGAGAGTGACCCTATTATAAATACATATGATAAAATATTTACTGATTTGTATAAACCAATGAGTGAAATGCCAAAAGGATTAAGAGATCATATCAGATATGCTCAATCATATTTTGATGTGCAATCAGATATGTATAGACTTTACCATATAGAAAATCCTACAGTATTTTTCGGAAGAGAAGACTATTGGGATATTGCAAATGAAAAATATATGAACAATGGAGAAGAACCTGTTGGTTCAAGCTATGTTATGTTTAAACTGCCTGAAGAACAGGATGTTGAATTCCTTTTAACCACTCAGTATACTCCGCAGAACAAGGATAATATGATTTCACTTTTAGCAGCAAGAAATGATGGTGAAAACTACGGTGAATTGGTTTTATATGAATTCCCTAAAACCAAGACAATATCCGGCCCTAATATGATAGAAACCAAAATAGACCAGGATACAGTAATTTCATCACAGCTGACATTGTGGAGTCAGGTTGGTTCAACAGTTTTGAGAGGAAACACCCTGGTAGTTCCAATAGAAAATTCATTGCTTTATGTGGAGCCTATTTATCTTAAATCAGATACAGAAAGTAACTTCCCGGAAATGAAAATGGTGGTTGTATCATATGCAGACAGAATTTTGATGGAGTCTACCTTAGATAAGGCTATTGAAAAAATATTTGGTATTTACGCAGAACAAAAGACACCAGTTGAACAAGAATACGACAATACTAATATCAATGATTTAATACAACAAGCAACAAATGTGTTTAACGAAGCAACAGAAGCATCTCAGAGAGGAGATTGGTCAGCATACGGAGAAAGCTTGAAAGAACTTGAAGATATCCTTGATCAGTTGAATTTATTGACTAATGGAGCTTCTCAAAACACAGGTGCAAAAAATATTATAACAGAAGAAAACATAACTGAAAATACCAATACACCACAATAAAAATATAAAGAGAGGTAGCTATGAAATTTACATTTAATCATTTTAATTTTAATGTATTAAATTTAGAAAAAAGCATGAATTTTTATAAAGAAGCTTTAGGTTTGACAGAAGTTAAAAGAAAAGAAGCTGCAGATGGAAGCTTCAAATTGGTTTTTTTAGGAGACAGTATAACAAATTTTTCTTTAGAGCTCACATGGATGAGAGACAGAACAGAGTCGTACGACCTAGGCGAACAGGAATTTCACCTTGCAATGGCAGTCGACAACTATGATGAAGCATATAAAAAACATCAAGAAATGGGCTGTATAGAATATGTAAATGAATCAATGGGAATATATTTCATCACAGACCCAGACAACTATTGGATAGAAATAGTAAGGAAATAACGGGAAATAACGGGGACGGTTCTTTTTGTTTCCAAATTAGAAAATAAGAAGAACTATCCTAATATTTTCATAGGCCCAAGGTGTTAAACATAATAAAAGAAATAGGTGAAGAATTAGTATTTAATGTTATAGCCTTTTGTGTAATGAATAATCATATGCATTTAACAAATTAATATTTTTGCCGATATATATACGTTATTAATATATTTAAGAAAACGTAACCAGCTAGGCAAAAAATTGGAGGATAAATGAGAAAAGAATATTTAGAAGTACTTGGAGACTTCATTGGTATTTTTCAAAAACTTATAACAGCTGATTTTAATATGGCAGTAAGTGATACTGAAAGGATAATAGCAGCTTCGCCTGGAAAGACAATTGATCTAAAATTAAAAAAGGGTGATATATTAAAGGATGGTTCGGTTGCTTTAGAAGCCATATATTCTAGAAATCCTATAATAAGGGTTGTACCGCGAGAGGTTTATGGTGTACCGTATATGGGAAGAGCAATACCATTGTTTGAAGGAAGCAAGGTTATTGGTTGTATCATAGTTGCGGAATCATTGGACGCGAAAGAAAAACTTATAGATATGGCTCAAAATTTATCAACAACAATTGAGCAGATAACTGCTGCAATGGAAGATAATGCATCAGGATTAGAAAAGGTGGCAAGCTTAAGCTATCAAATGGAGCAGGTTTCAGAAGTTAATTTACAATCTGTAAAAGAAACAGACAAGATTGTAGATGCAGTTTATAACATAGCAAAGCAAACTAAGCTACTAGGATTTAACGCTTCAATTGAGGCAGCTCGTGCAGGAAATGCAGGGCTGGGATTCAATGTTGTTGCCTCTGAAATAAGTTTGTTAGCTGAGAATAGTACAAGCTCAACAAAAAAAATTACTGAAATATTAGAAAAGTTAAAAACAGAAAATGGAAAAGTAAATAAGACAAGTCAGGAACTTTCATCAATATTAAATCAAATAGCTGCTGCAACTGAGGAAGTAAGTGCTGCAACTCAGTCATTATCAAATATGTCATCCGAATTGGTAAATATGGCAGAAAATCTAATATAGAAACTTTTATGATTTGCAACATTCAAAGGGAGGGTAGCAACCCTCCCTTAAATATTAGCCCAAAACTCTACCAAGACAAATTTTTCTTTTGCAATAAATGGAGAATACAAGAAAGTAATATTTAAAATATTTAAGAAGAAACAAAAAGAACCATCCCTGAAATGGTTTGACAATTTATTGATAAGTTTATAAGATATAACTAATATAATAAATTATATGTGTGGACTAAATAAAAAATAAAAGGGTAAAGACTATGAAAAAAACAGAACAAGAACCGTCCCCAAAAGTGCGGTTAGGTAGAATTGAAAAAGAAGATATGGAATATATTTATGGTTGGTTTTCTGACAGTGAATTTTTGAAATTTTATGATTACCTGCCTCCTGTGGTGCAAACAAAGGAAGAGGTTGATAAAACCTTTAGTGATCATGAGAACAATGAAGAGTCGGATGTGTATGCTATTAAATTGAAAGAAAACAACCAAATTATAGGAATAGCAGGATTTGATGATATAGTAAAACAAAACAAGGTTGCTACTCTTTTTATTGGTATTGGTGATAAAAATATAAGGGGTAAAGGATATGGCAAGGAAGCCTTAAATCTTTTGCTGGAATACGGATTTAACGAATTAGGCTTTCATAGAATTCAGCTTAATGTGTTGGAATTTAATCATGTCGCAATAGCATTATATGAAAAAGTCGGTTTTATTAAAGAAGGTATTTATAGAGAGTTTGTTTTTAGAGATGGAAAAAGGTATGATTTGATATTGTATGGTTTATTGAAAAGTGAGTGGGAGAAATTATAAAGATTCAATTTTTTTAAACAATATTGGAAATAAAAAGAACCGTCCCTGATGTTTTCTGTTAATTTAGCAATTTTATTTCCATTTTACCTAAAAATATTAGATTATTTGCCGATAAATATATTGTTCATTGAATTATTATACCAATTTCTATGTATATCTTGGAGGATATATGAAAAAAGAACATTTAGAAATATTAGGGGATTTCATAGGTATTTTCCAGGGCTTAGTTACGGCAGATTTCAATATAACTGTAACTGATACACAAAATGTATTAGCCATAAAAGCAGGTAAGACTATAAAATTTGATGTATGCGTTGGGGATCCCTTAAAGGATGGAGCTGTTGCCTTAGAGGCAATGCAATTAAAAAAACCTGTTACTAGACTGGTACCACGTGAATTATATGGAATTCCTTATATGGGAAGGGCTATACCATTGTTTGATAAAAACGAAGTTATAGGATGTGTGGTTGTTGCAGAATCATTGGATGCAAAAGAAAAACTTGTTGATATGGCTCAAAATTTATCAACAACAATTGGGCAGATAACTGCTGCAATGGAAGATAATGCATCAGGATTAGAAAAGGTAGCAAGCTTAAGCTATCAAATGGAACAGGTTTCAGAAGTTAATTTACAATCTGTAAAAGAAACAGACAAGATTGTAGATGCAGTTTATAACATAGCAAGGCAAACTAAGCTACTAGGATTTAATGCTTCAATTGAGGCAGCTCGTGCAGGAAATGCAGGACTGGGATTTAATGTTGTTGCCTCTGAAATAAGCCTGTTAGCTGAGAATAGTACAAACTCAACAAAAAAAATTACTGAAATATTAGAAAAGTTAAAAACAGAAAATGAAAAAGTTAATAAGACAAGTCAGGAACTATCTTTAATATTAAATCAAATAGCAGCTGCAACTGAGGAAGTAAGTGCTGCAACTCAGTCATTATCAAATATGTCATCCGAATTGGTAAATATGGCAGAAAATTTGATATAGAAATTCCTGAATGATTTGCAACATTCAAAATTCAAAGGGAGGGTAGTAACCCTCCCTTAAATTCAATTTATTAAGCTATGTGTGTATCCAGCATTTTTGTAAAGGAATTTAATGGTTTAACTCCGATTTCCTTTGCTGAAATTTTACCATCTTTATACAGAATTACAGTTGGAATACTTGAGATTCCATAACGGATTGCAAGCTCCTGCTGTTGGTCAACGTCAACCTTGGCAACTTTGATTTTTCCTGCATATTGTTCTGCTAATTTTTCTATTATAGGTGCAATCATTCTGCATGGTGCGCACCAGGTAGCCCAAAAGTCTACCAAGACAAATTTTTCCTTTGCCAATAAATCATCAAATTCTTTTGTACTATTTACAAATATCATTTTTTCTGTCATTTTAATTCTCCTTATTTTTATCTATTTGTGAAGCTGCATGCTGCGCAGCTATTAAACCTTCGCTTACTGCTTTAGAAAGCTGAAGTGGCTTACCTGTTATATCTCCTGTTGCATAGACACCCTCGATATTTGTCTCCATGCTTCTGTTTATTGCTATGAAATTTCCCTCTGTTTTTAAACCATCTAATAAGGCTGTGGGGGCAACAGCATCCCTAAGCATAAATATTGCATCTGTCGGTACCTTTTCCGTTCCAACCATGGCCGCTTCAACCTTATTTTCACCAATTACTTCAGTGAGTGTTCCATTAATATATTTTATATTTTCATTTAATTCTCCAGAACGTGGTTTCTTTGAAATAAATGTTACACGTACTCCTATGCTGTTTAAATAATTTGCTTCCTCCAATGCTTCCTTTGACTGATCCCAGACTATTGCATTTTTACCTCTGTAAAGCATACCATCGCAGGTTGCGCAGTAACTGACTCCCATACCTAACAACTTTCCTTCACCGGGAAGCTCCTTAACCTTTGAAATTCCCATGGCAAGTATTATTTTTTTTGCTTCTTCGATTTCTCCGTTTATATTCACCATGAAGCTTTCACCCATAGGGAGGATATTTACTACCTTGCCATCTTCCACTTTAATATTCATAGCTTCTGCGTGTTCCTTAAACTTATTCATCAATTCTTTTCCACTTATGTTGTAAAAGCCAAGATGGTTGTCAACACGTTCTGCCTTAGACAGATAATTTTCCTTGTTAGAGAAAATTCGTACCGTCTTTCCTCTGGTTACAGCATTTACTGCGGCAGACAAGCCTGCAGGTCCGGCTCCTACTATTAAAATATCTACCATATTTATTCCTCTCTTATATTTAGATCTACTACTTCAAGTTCATTTATATCTATATTTTTATTGCATTCAGGACAGTAATATTTGTGTTCAATATTTCCTTTACAATCCTTGTGAACTAAATTTTTATAGCATTTGTTCAAATGCTTTTGTCCCCATAACATCAGGCTGTTAAAAACATCTACCAAGTCAAGACCTTTTTCTGTGAGAGTATATTTATATCTCGGAGGGTGGTTCTGATAGAGTTCCCTTATTATCAATTCATCGCCTTCCATTGTTTTAAGACGTTCTGACAATAAGTTTGTAGGTATTCCTTCAAGACCATCCTGTATGTCCTTATATGTTTCACATCTGTTTAAAATTCGGTGAAGAATCAAAAGCGACCATTTGTCACCTATTATGTTCAACGTCTGAGCTATATTACAGGGCAAATTATATTGAATTTTCATTCTTTCTCCTTTCACAGTTTCATTCACCAATGTATTTGCTCACCTTAGTCTCATACATTAGGAATTCATGGCGGTATGCCTAATAAGCCAGATACCTGCTTAAATTTGCAAATGTGCCGGTAAAGGTCATTATTCCAATGACAATTAAAATAATTCCTCCAGCTTTAATTGTATATTTGACCAAATTTCTTTTTTCTTTAAAAAAATTTAATGCTTCAGTTGTAAATATACCAAGAATTATGAAAGGTATTATAAAACCCAATGTATAAATAAAAACCAGCATATTTCCTGAAAAAGCATTGCTTGCATTTGACGCCAGTATCAATACAGAAGAAAGCGCCGGTCCCACGCATGGAGTCCATGCAAAGCTGAAGGTGAATCCCATTATATAAGCTATAACAGGGTTCATTTTGTTTTTGGTGAATTTCAGGTCAAATCTTTTTTCCATTTTTAAGAAATTAAGTTTTACTAAATCTAGCTGAACAAGACCCATTACTATAATTATTATGCCTCCGATTCTGCTGAATAAAACTTTATTTTGATTAAAAAATACTCCTAATGCTGAAAACGAAAGTCCAAGTAGGAAAAAAACACTTGAAATTCCTAATACAAAAAATAATGTATTTAAAAAGACTATTTTTCTTTCGTATATTATTGTTCCACTTGAATCAATTTTTTTGCCGTTGCCAGCCAAATAACTTATATAAACAGGAATGAGAGGCAGGACGCAAGGTGAAAAAAATGATAAAAAGCCTTCAAGAAAAACTAGTAAAAAGCTCACATTATTTGTTAAAGAAATTCCTACCAATATAACCTCCGTATTTCCATATTATTATAAATTTAAAATACCATAGTTACTTTATTATGTCAAGTAACTTTAAAAAATAAATTCATTAAAATTATTAATCAAATTATTGAACTTTTATGTAAGTGTGGTACTATAATAATATGAAAAAATGTTTATTAGATGAATTAAACGGGTAAATAATATAATTATATAAAAACTAGGGAGTTGATTGTCATTATAAATTTCAAATGTTTATCCATAGATGATAAGGATATAATTGAGAAATACGTAGATAAAGAAAAGCTGGAATCCTATGAATATTTATTTTCATCCTTATATATGTGGCGAAAATTGAACAATGTAAAATATGCAATAATAAATGATGCATTGGTAATCGAAAAAAATGAAGAGGGCAAGGGCACATTTTATGCTCAACCGCTGAAGTACAACAAGGAAAATTTAACTGAGCTTGTAGATTTACTGAAGGAAAGAAATCAAAATTACACAGATAGGGACTATTTATTCGGTGATGTGGATGAGTGTTTCATAGAAGATTTGAAAAAATATACGGGCTTTAAAATAGAAGCAATCGAAGATGTAAATGATTTTGAATATGTCTATAATACTAATGATTTGATAGAGCTTAAGGGAAAAAAGTATCACGGAAAGAAAAATCACGTAAATTCCTTTGAAAAATCTTATTCATATGAAATTAAAACAATCTATAATGAAAATGTAATTAAGGATTGTTTGATGCTCCTTCAAAAATGGCACGAAGAGGTTGCTGTAACCGTTGACAAGGAAATGATGATGGAAATAGATGCAATACAGGATTTGTGCAGAGAGCTGCACTGTTTTGATCTTAAATCTATAGCCATATACGTGGATGGTGAACTTGCAGGATTTTCTGTAGGAGAAAGAGTTAATGACAAAATGGCAGTAATTCATGTGGAACGAGGAGAAATTGCATACAAGGGCGTGTATGCCTTTTTAAACAGAAAATTTTTAATGGAAAGCTTTGCTGACACAGAGTTTGTTAACAGGCAGGAAGATACAGGCAATGTAGGCCTAAGAAAAGCAAAAGAATCATATCACCCAGTAAAAATGGTAAAAAAGTATTTGTTGAAAGTAGAATAAAAACCCAAAACCCAATTGGGGCGGTCTGAGACCACTGAAAAGGCCCATTTTTGTCATCCTGAGCTATAGCGAAGGATCTCCTCATTTATTGAAAATATGAGATTCTTCGACTTCGTCTCAGAATGACAATAGCGAAAATGTTCGCTTTTTCACCGGTCTCGGAGTGTCCCCGAATATGTTAACTGAGTGATACGTCAAGAATCATCATTATTAGGAATCCAAGCATTGTACCAATTGTTCCTGCGTGAGAGTGCTCTGTAGACTGGAAATTTAATTAGTCAAGATTTAAACTTGTATGCTTGATTACTATAAATACAATCATGTGCTTATGTTTCTGAATTTAAGACTAATTATAAAAAAGTATGTAAAATTATTATTGACATAAAATTTATATGGTAGTATAATCAATATAATTTTACGAGGTGCATTATGAATAATAAATCTTTATGCGTACAATTACATCATCATCATAGGTGCAGGGTTTGTAAGTGATCGGAATTTTAGCTCACAGTTACAAGCTCTATTAGTCGTTTTTCTAAGAGACTTGTATCTGTGGTGAATGTGAATATATAAAACACAGCCATCTGATATAAGTCAGATGGCTTTTTGTATGTTATTAATATATTCATTTAGGAGGATATTATGAATTTTTTAAACATCGAAGACGAAATGAAATACTTTCAAAAAATGTTTATGCTTAGAAAAGAAATAGAAAATTTTCTTTTTGAAGAAGGATACTTAAACATTGAGCCTTCTATATTTGAAGGCTATGACGAATT
This sequence comes from Sedimentibacter sp., assembly GCA_050173715.1. Lineage (GTDB taxonomy): Bacteria > Bacillota > Clostridia > Tissierellales > Sedimentibacteraceae > Sedimentibacter. Next base: position 82,437 of record JBFXKO010000010.1, on the reverse strand, counting down.
CATTGGAGTTAATTCAAGAATAGACAGAGAATCAACAGTGAAGCTTTTAGATAACAACTCAGGCATTTTAATATTGTCACCGGATATAACAACAGGAATAGTTAACAAGTTCCTTCCCAGGTGGGAATATGGACAGAAGCTTAAAATTTTTTACTATGGCAAGACCTACAAGCATAATGGAATCGGCATTAAGGAAAACAGAGAAATGGGCGTTGAAATAATCGGCGAAAAAAATCAAGACACCGACCAATATATATTGAACACTGCAAAGTACATAATCAGCAAGTACAGCAATGATTTTTTATTGGAAATCGGAAACAGCAAATTTTTAAAGGGAATTATGCAGTCATGTTCCTTTAATAAGGAAGACTATGACAACATCATGGATCTTTTATATTTAAAAAACAGGCAGGAATTAAAAGAATATCTTTCTAAAATCCCTTTTAAGGAGGGCATGAGCACCTTATTGAACATTTTAGATATGGAAGGAACATTTGAAGAAATAACAGAGCAGTTAGACGGTTTATACTTAAATGAGCTCATGAAGCAAGGCATTGAAGAATTGAGGGAAATTGATGATTATATGAAAAATATAACCGATAAAATCACATACGACCTTTCCATGGTTTCAGAGCTCAGTTACTATGATGGAATAATATTTAGAGGCTATATAAACGGCTCTAACAAGGAAATTATCAAGGGCGGAAGATACGATTCATTTACAGAGCAATACGGATACAAAATACCTGCAATAGGATTTACAGTGGAGCTGGATGAATTGATTAAAGTTTTGTACAAGGAGGACCAAAGGTGAGTTTGACAATTGCAATACCAAAGGGAAGATTAGGAACTCAGGCAATAGAAATGTTTAAAGCTGCCGGGATAGGGGAATCCATAGATGAAAAGTCAAGAAAGCTTGTTTTCAATGATAAAGATAGAAATATTAATTTTATTCTTTTAAAAAATTCCGATATTATCACTTATGTAGAAAATGGAATTGCAGATGTAGGTATTTCCGGTAAAGACATGATTATGGAAAATGGAGCGGATATTTATGAATTGTACAAAATGAATATTGGACGGTGCAAAATGTCTGTGGCAGGTATCAAGGGCAAAAAGGTATTTAAGGATGACACAATCATAAAGGTTGCAACCAAGTTTCCGGAGACAGCAAAAAAATATTTTAACAGCAAGGGACAAAAAATTAAAATAATCAAGCTAAATGGCTCCATAGAGCTTGCTCCAATTTTAGGACTTTCGGATGTAATAGTTGATATTGTTGAAACAGGCAACACGTTAAAAGCAAACGGCCTTGAGGTATTTGAAGATATGTACAACATAAGTGCCATGATAATTTCAAATAAAATCAGCTACAAATTTAAAAGAAAAGAAATTAAAGAATTAATTGAATTAATCAGGAGGGAGGACACAGATGGTAAGGTTAATTGATGATAATAGCATACAGGGATTTTTAGATGAAATTAAAAACCGAAATTCCGAGGATTACAACAATGTATATGAAGCGGTTGATAATATATTAGAGGATGTAAGGAAAAACAAGGATGCTGCATTAAAAAAATACACTTTTGAATTTGATAAGGTAAGTCTGGAGAATCTAGAGGTAGGCAAAGAAGAAATAAAGCAAGCCTTTGAAACCATAGATAAAGAGCTACTTGAAACAATAAAAAGAGCCAAGCAAAACATTGAAGCATATCACATAAAACAAAAAAGAAATGGCTATCAGATTAAGCCTGAAGGAAAAAATATTTTATTGGGTCAGCTTTTAAATCCAATAGAAAAAGCAGGTATTTATATTCCGGGAGGTAAGGCAGCCTACCCTTCAACAGTGTTGATGAATGCCATTCCAGCAAAAATTGCAGGAGTAAAAGAAATAATTATGATTACTCCTCCTCAGCCGGATGGTAACATAAAGGATTCCATATTAGTTGCAGCGTCCTTGGCAGGAGTTGACAGAATATTCAAGGTAGGAGGCGCACAGGGAATAGGGGCTCTCGCATATGGAACAGAATCAATTCCAAAGGTATACAAGATAACGGGACCAGGCAACATTTATGTAGCTGCTGCAAAAAGAAGGGTTTCAGGCTTTGTGGGAATAGATATGATTGCAGGACCAAGCGAAATATTAATAATTGCAGACAACAATGCCAATCCAGCCTACATTGCAGCTGATATGATTTCACAAGCTGAGCATGATGAAATGGCTGCATCAATTTTGATAACAACATCCTATTCCTTAGCTAAAAAGGTTCAAATTGAGCTTGAAGAACAAATAAAAAGTTTAGATAGAAGCGAAATAATAAAAAAATCTTTAGAAAACCAAGGCGCAATAATAATAACCGACTCAATCAAGCAGTGCATTGACCTGGCAAATGAAATAGCACCGGAGCATTTGGAACTTTTGACGGTGAATCCGTTTGATATTTATAAAAATGTAAAAAATGCTGGAGCAATATTTATGGGCGAATACAGTCCGGAGCCTGTGGGAGATTATTTTGCAGGACCAAATCACACACTGCCCACCAGCTCAACCGCTAAATTTTCATCAGCATTATCTGTTGACGACTTTATAAAAAAGACATCCTTGATTTATTACAGCAAGGAAGCATTGCAGGAAAGCGCAGATGATATAGTCAGATTCGCAGAAAATGAGGGCTTGAATGGTCACGCAAACGCAATAAAAGTAAGAACAAAAGGAAGGTAGACTATGATTAAATTAAAACAAAGCGTAGAAAAGCTGCAGGCTTATTTTGTAAATGACATACCATACAGAGTCAAGCTTGATGCTAATGAAGGAAGCAATTATTTGTTGAAGGACGGATTTAAAATAGATAATTTTAAGCCAAATTTATATCCCGACAGTGATTCAAAAGCATTGAGAGAAAAAATGGCTGAATACTATAAATGCAGTCCAGAAAACATCATGGTTGGAAATGGCTCCAGCGAAATTATAAACACAGTAATAAATGCATACTGCGAAAAGGATGACAAGGTTATGAGCTTTGTTCCTTCCTTCAGCATGTACCAGACCTACTGCGATTTATGCGGTGCTAATTATATTGGAATTGAAACAGAAAGTGATTTTTCACAAAATATTGATAAATTAATAAATGCAGCTAAAGAACAAAATCCTAAAATTGTTATTCTCTGCAATCCTAACAATCCAACAGGATATGTGACTTCAAGGGAGGACATTGTTAAGCTACTAGACAACGTTGAAAATTCATTGATTATATTGGATGAAGCATATGCAGATTTTTCTGAAGTTTCAGTGATAGATTTAATAAACACATATGAAAACTTAATTGTCATGAGGACATTGTCAAAAGCATTCGGGCTTGCAGGTCTCAGAGTAGGAGCCTTGATTGCCAATGCAGAAACTGTAAAATATATTTGGAAGGTAAAGGTTCCATACAACATCAACATATTATCTCAATATGCTGCAGAGCAGGCACTTCTAAACATAGACAGAGTAAATGAATATATCAACACCGTGAAAAAACTTAGAAATGAGCTGTGTAAAAAGCTGGAAGGATTGAATTTTCAAGTGTATAAGTCAGGCTCAAACTTTATTTTCATCAAGGCTCCTGTGGATAACTTATTTGAAAAATTGATGGAATGTGGAGTGCTCATAAGAAAATTTAATTATAAAGGCGTAGTTTACAACCGCATAACAGTTGGTACAAAGGAAGAAAATGAAATATTAATTGATGAAATTAAAAAATTATAAGGAGGGTCTTATGAGAAAAGCAACGGTTATACGAAAAACCAATGAAACAGAAATAAAAGTTGAACTTAATCTTGATGGTAGCGGATTAACTGAAATAGATACTGGTGTGGGATTTTTAAATCATATGCTTCAGTTGTTCGGGTTTCATGGAAAATTTGATTTGAAAATCAAATGTACAGGAGATTTAAATGTGGATAGCCACCATACTTCAGAGGATATAGGTATTGCTCTTGGTCAGGCCTTTAAGGAAGCTTTAGGCGATAAAAAGGGAATTGAAAGATATGGCTTCATGTTTTTGCCTATGGATGAAGCCATGGCAAGAGTAGCTGTTGACTTAAGCGGAAGGCCGTGCCTTGTTTACAATGTGGATTTTAGCAGAAGCATGCTGGGCAGCATGGCAACGGAGGATTTCAAAGAATTCTTTAAGGGCTTTGTCAACAATTCATTGTGTGCTCTTCACATAGAGCTTTTATATGGTGAAAATGATCATCATAAAATCGAAGCAGTATTTAAGGGCTTCGGAAGAGCATTAAAAACAGCAGTCAAGGTAACCTCTGACAGCCTTCAGTCAACAAAGGGGGCACTGTAATGCATGTAATAATCGACTATGGAATGGGAAATCTGGCATCAGTTCAAAGAGCTTTTGAAAAGCTTCAAGTGGATGTAAAAATAAGCAACAATAAAGAAGATTTGAGAAATGCAAAATCTCTCATACTTCCGGGAGTTGGTGCATTCAGGGATGCCATTAAACTTCTTGACGAATCCGGCTTAAGCTCTGTTATCAAGGAGGAAGTTTCTAAAGGTAAATATATTTTGGGAATATGCCTTGGAATGCAGCTTTTGTATGATAAAGGTTATGAGTATGGAGAATATGACGGTCTTGGTTTAATAAATGGAAGCATTGAATATTTAGACGTGAATTTGAAGGTTCCTCATATGGGCTGGAACAATCTTAAATTTTACAAGGAAGACCCCATATTAAAATACATTAAAGAAGATGAATATGTTTATTTTGTACATTCCTATTATGCATCTTCTGACAATTCAGAGCTGGTATCATATGCTGAGTATGAAAAAAAAGTTCCGGCCATTGTAAGAAAAAACAATGTGTATGGCATTCAATTTCATCCTGAGAAAAGTGGAGAAACAGGTTCAAATATTTTAAAAGCATATAAGGAGATTATAGAAAAATGATTTTATTTCCTGCAATAGACATAAAGGACAACAAATGCGTGAGGCTTACACAGGGAAAATTTGACCAGGTCAATGTATATTCCGGAGATCCTGTTGAGATGGCAAAGAAGTGGGAAGACATGGGAGCTGAATATCTTCACGTGGTTGACTTAGACGGAGCCAAAGATGAAGGTTTTCAAAACCGAAAATCCATAGAAAAAATAGCAAAAGCGATAAAAATTCCTATGCAGACAGGTGGAGGAATAAGAAGTGAGGAAAGAATCAAAAGCTTGCTGGAGATTGGTGTAGACAGAGTTATTGTAGGCACCATGGCAATAGAACAGCAGGAGCTTTTAACTGCTCTTGCTTCAGTATATAAAAAGCATCTGGCAGTTTCTATCGATGCATTAAATGGCAAGGTTGCAACTAGAGGCTGGCAGAATGTAGGTAATGTGGATTCAATAGAAATATGCAAATTTTTGGAATCAATAGGCATTGAAACGCTGGTTTACACCGACATATCAAAGGATGGCATGCTGTCAGGTCCTAACTTTAGCGTATATGAGGAATTGTCTAGAAAGACAAACATCAATATCATTGCTTCAGGTGGGGTCACAACACTGGATGATATTAAAAAGCTTAACAGTATGAGCATGTATGGAGCAATAATTGGGAAGGCACTGTACGACAATAAATTGGACTTTAAACAGGCATTGAGGACAGTTGAGAACCATATATAAATCATGTTTTGGGTAACAATCATAGAATGATTCACATGACAATTGTTCTAGGGATAATAAGGAGGTAGCTATGCTTGCACGAAGAATTATACCATGTCTGGACGTCAGAAACGGAAGGGTGGTAAAAGGAACAAAGTTTCAAGATATTAAGGATGTTGACGACCCTGCAAATCTTGGAAAGTTTTATTCAGATTCAGGGGCTGACGAGCTTGTATTTTATGATATAACAGCTTCAAATGAAGAAAGAAAGACATCATTGGAGTTTGTCAAGAAGGTTGCTTATGAAATAAACATACCTTTTTCAGTGGGTGGCGGAGTTTCAACATTAGATGATTTCAAATATATTTTAAGAAGCGGAGCCGACAAGGTTTCTGTCAATTCATCAGCTGTTAAAAATCCAAATCTCATAAAGGAAGCTTCAGAGCGCTTTGGCAATCAATGCGTGGTGTTGTCCATAGATGCCAAAAAAAATGAAGTAGGTTCATGGAGTGTGTATATTAGGGGAGGAAGAGAAAAAACAAATCTTGATGCTGTAGAGTGGGCTGCAAGAGGAGTTGCGCTGGGAGCAGGAGAAATAGTTGTCAACAGCATTGATGAGGATGGCATGAAAAATGGCTATGATTTGGAGCTATTGAAAAAAATAACTGCTGCAGTGAGCGTTCCTGTCATTGCTTCAGGAGGGGCAGGAAAATACCAGCATTTCTTAGATGCAGTTCAATATGCAGATGTTGATGGTATATTGGCTGCTTCGGTGTTTCATTTTGGAGAAATTAAAATAATGGATTTAAAAAAATACTTAAAGGATAATGGAGTAAGCATTAGATTGTAAAACTACCATAAGAAAGAGGAATATAAATGGATATAGAACAATTATTAAATGAAATAAAATTTGATGAAAAAGGCCTAGTAGTTGCAGTAACTCAAGACTATAAAACAAATGAAGTGCTGATGGTTGCATATATGAGCAAAGAATCAATTGAAATCACCTTGAAGGAAAAACGTGCTTGTTACTTCTCAAGAAGCAGAAACTGCCTTTGGAGAAAGGGAGATACATCAGGACATGTGCAGCATTTAAAAGGCCTTTACTACGACTGCGATGCTGATGCAATATTGTTGAAGGTTGAGCAGGTGGGCAACGCGTGCCACACTGGAGCATATTCCTGCTTTTTTAACAAAGCATATGAGGATGATGTTACTGACCAGTCAATAATAAACAAGGTTTACAGTCAAATAATCAACAGAAGAGACAATCCAAAGGAAGGCTCTTACACAAATTATTTGTTTGACAAAGGTCTTGATAAAATTTTGAAAAAGGTAGGAGAAGAAACCAGCGAAGTAATCATTGGTGCAAAAAATAAAAACAAAGATGAGCTGGTATATGAAATGTGCGACTTGATTTATCATTCCTTGGTACTCATGGTCAATGAAAATATTACAATTGACGATTTAAAGAAAGAGTTGACGAAAAGACACAAATAATAACTTTATAATTACAAAATAAAATATTTGACTCATTTATTCATTTAATATATAATTAATATTAAGATTAAACTTTCATTTTTGAAATTTATAATAAAGGGCGAATAGCACGAGGTGCTCTTTTATTATGTTAAAATTTTTATTTGATTTTAGATTGAATTAAGAAATTAATGGTAAAATAATATTATGATAAAAAATATTTATGTATTAAACAAAGAGAAGAAAATTATTATAAATAAAAAAGAATTTAATACATCACAGTTTTATCACATATGAAGATATAATTAAAATATAAAACTAAATAAATCTTATATAAATGGGAGGAAAAATCATGGATGATAATGAAAGAAATATGTTTGATGAAAATGAAAACAAAAATGAAATCAAAAATGAAATCAATGAAAACATTGAAAATATTGAAAATACCAACAACAAATATAACAACAACGGTTATAATGACATTAATTTTGTAATGCCGACTTATGAAGAACCAAAAAAGAAAAAAGGAAGAGGCAAATTGTTCCTTAGCTATGTTGCAGTAGCTTTGGTTGCTGCACTCATAGGAGGACTGTCAAGCGGGTATATGGTAGCAAGCAAAATTAAAGTTTCAAACAACAATACCTCATCTCTTACAGCCCAGGATGTAAATATAAATTTGACTGATAATGTTTATTTTGCAGTAGCAGTTGCTGAAAAGGCACAAAAAACAGTTGTTGGAATAACAACAGAGGTAACACAGCAGTTTAATACATTTTTTGGTCCACAAACACAGGTTGCACAAAGCATGGGTTCAGGTTTCATAATTGACCCTAATGGATATATTGTTACAAATGCCCATGTAATCGGAGATGGTAAATATGATAATATTACAGTTTCCTTGATTGACGGTTCAACAGAAGTAGGGGAAGTTTTATGGTATGACACTACACTGGATTTGGCAATAGTTAAAATCAACAAAACAGGATTGCCGGTAGTTGAATTTGGCGATTCCGATGAATTAAAGGTTGGAGAGCCTGTAGTGGCAATTGGAAACCCTATGACATTAGACCTTGAACGAACTGTTACTCAGGGTATAGTAAGCGGTTTAAATAGATCTGTTGCATTTGAAAATGGAACAGTAATTGAGCCTTTAATTCAAACTGATGCTTCAATAAACTCCGGTAACAGCGGTGGTCCATTATTTAATGCAGAAGGAAAGGTTATTGGAATAAACACAGCTAAAATGAGCACTGCAGAAGGTCTAGGATTTTCTATACCAATCAATACCGCTAAGCCAATAGTTGATCAAATAATTGAAGATGGTAAACTCTCAACAGTCTATGTAGGCATTACCGGAGTGGACGTTGAAACATTTGAAAGAGCCTCAGGTGTTGATATTGCTGCAGATTATGGTGTTGTTATTGTAGAAATTTTAAACAATTCTCCAGCTTTTGAGGCAGGATTAAAACCACAGGATGTAATTACGGCAATTGACGGTGACAAAATAGAAAGTATGTCAGATTTAAAGAGAAACTTATATGAATATAAAGACGAAGACAAAGCAGAGCTCACTATAATGAGAAACGGTCAGGAGCAAAAATTAACAATTACATTGAAAGCCAAGCCCGCCAATATTCAATAATGCTAGAAACTAAAATTAATATAAATCTCCCAAGTAAAAAGCAGGACGGTTCTTTATAAGAGCCATCCTGCTTTATTTAATTATCACATTCAAATTTATATCCGATTTTTCGTACTGTAACTATATTTTTACCGTATTCACCTATTTTTGAACGAAGACATTTAATGTGAGTATCAACTGTTCTGTCATCTCCAAAATAATCCCATCCCCATACTGTAGATAAAATCTGGCTTCTGGTGAGGACTATATTTTTATTTTGAATAAGATAATACAATAAATCAAATTCTTTTGGTGTCAATACCGCCTTTTCACCGTCAATTAATACTAGGCGTTCCCTGTATTTAATGCTTATTCCACCCAGTTCTACGTCTTGCATGCTGTTTTGAGAAGTTCTTTTAAGTAGATTTTTAACTCTCGTAACCAATATTCTTGGGCTGAAGGGTTTTGAAATATATTCATCAGCACCTGAATTGAAACCAGTAATTTCGTCTATTTCAGCATCTCTAGCTGTTAGCATTAAAATTGGAACGTCTGATTCCTTTCTGATGTATGAGGCAACTTGGTAACCATCCAGTTTAGGCATCATAACATCTAAAATAATCAAAGACAAATCATATTCATCATCAAATTTTTGTACTGCTTCTTCGCCATCTGAAGCTTCAATTACCTTGAAGCCTTCCTTTACCAGGTAATTAGCCACTAATTTCCTTATATTGTCTTCATCTTCAACTAACAATATTTTGGTTTCCATACTTTAGTCCTCCATTTCAAAATTCATTTCGACATTTTCAAGCTCAAACCAGAACAGAACGCCGTCCTCTTGATTTTGTACTCCGTATTTTTCATTGTGCATATCCATTACTGCCTTAACTATTGCTAATCCAAGTCCATAGCTTCCCATGTTCTTTCTTGATTTGTCAGCTCTGTAAAAGCTTACAAAAATATTTTCAATGTCATCCTCTGATATATGATTACCTGTATTGAAAATGCTCACCCTGCACTTGTTGTTTATTATGCTTGTTGAAACCTTTATAACACCGCCTAGATTACAATATTTAATTGCATTTTCATAAAGATTTTGAAATACTTGCTCTATTCTAAAGTAATCAGCAAATACAATGCTGCTGTCAGATATATGTTTTTCTACGGAAATATTTTTATCCTTGGCTATTATTGAATTTTTGTTCGTGATATCATCTATTATTTCATTTATGCTGAAGTTGGATTTTTCTAACTTTATTATGCCTCCCTCAAGCTGTGACAGCTTTAAAAGCTCTTGAACAAATTCAGACATTTTGTTACCTTCATTAATGATGATGCTCAAGTATTCCTTTTTAGTATCCTCATCAATATCCTCCATGTCAATCAATGCCTCTGAATAGCTCATTATTAATGTAAGAGGAGTTTTAAAATCATGAGAAACATTGGCAATAAACTGTTTGGTCATTTTATCAGTTTTTTCCTGCCTGATGAGGTCATCCTTTAGCTTGGTAACATAGTCCTGAAGCTTATCTGCCATGTTGTTTATGCTTAAAGATAAATGCCCCACCTCATCTTGGGAAAATATGTCGCATCTTTGTGAAAAATTCAAATTTGAAATTTTATCAGCAACCACCTGCAGCTGCCTTATGGGTTTAGTTGTTTTATCAGCAACAAAATACATTATTATTGCTACTATTGCCAATGAAAATATTGAAATAAGAATTGAATATTTAACTGCTGAATAAGAAATATCCTCAATAAATTTTTTAGGAGTCTGCATTAAAATATATTTGTCATCTCTCAAGTTAGATAAGACGGTTATGTTTGTGTCCTGTCTCCCTGTTTCAATATTTTTAATAAAATAATTGTTTTTAGAAAGTTCATTAAAAGCATTTTCTGCATAAAGATTTTTGATTATTCGAAGTATTTCATTGTCAAAGGGATTTAATGAAAAGTATCTTTGCCTTGAATAATACTCGATTTCTCCTATCCCTGCTTCCGTATTCAAGGAAAATATGCATATGGTCATATTTTGAGCTTCGTAATTTATTATTTCTTCAACTGTATTATTTAAATTACCAGACTTGTAATTATACTTAATATTGTCAACTCCACGCTTTAAACTGTGTATTTTGCCGTTGGTGTATAATTGGTCAAACAAGGTGGTTCCAAGAATAACAGACAATATAATATTAAAAATTAATACACATAGTATTGCTAAAAATAACTTATTTTTTAAACTGAGTTTAAGCTTCATATAACACCTCATTCAATATAATTAAGAATAGCTGTCAATCTCAATAATAATTAAATACGGATTTCCAGTTTAAATTATATACCACAATTGTGTTAAACAGGTGAAAATTTTTAATAAAAAAGAGTACTTACGTACCCTTTATAAAATATTTTATTCTACACCAAATCTCTTTAAATTAGGTGAAATTATTAAATTTGCTTCTGTTGCTGCAATTACATCTTCAACTGTTGCTTCCGGTCCTAATTCTTCAAGAACAAGACCTTTGTCAGTAACTCTTATTAAAGCCATTTCAGTAACAATAATGTTTACTTGCTCCTTAGCTGTTAAAGGAAGTGTGCATTGCTTTAAAATTTTTGGTTTACCTTTTTGAGTATGAACCATAGCAATAATTACTGTATTAGCACCAACTACCAAGTCCATTGCTCCGCCCATTCCGGGAACCATTTTGCCTGGTATTTTCCAGTTAGCCAGGTTACCATTTTCATCAACTTCCATTGCTCCAAGAACAGTTGCATCAACATGACCGCCTCTTATTATTCCAAATGATGTGGCGCTGTCAAAAAACATTCCACCAGGAACTATGCTTGAAGGCATGCCCCCTGCATTAACCAACTCCCAGTCTTCTGTTCCCTTTTCTGGAGCAGGACCTAATCCTAAAAATCCATTTTCAGACTGGAATGTTATATCCATACCTTCAGGAATATAATTTGCTACCATTGTAGGAAGTCCGATACCTAAGTTTACAACATCTCCGTCATGTAATAACTGAGCTACTCTTTTAGCTATAACAACTTTTTCATCCATTATTTGTTACCTCCAACTATATAGTCAACAAATATTCCTGAACACATAACATGTTCCGGATTAATTTCGCCGACTTCCACTATTTCGTCAGCTTCAACAATAACTACATCTGCTGCTGTTGCCATAAGAGGATTGAAGTTTTTCATTGTTTTATTGAAAACCATGTTTCCTTTTTTATCAACAATTGAAGCTCTCAGTAGTGCTACATCTGCTCTTAATGGAGTTTCAAAAATATACTCCATACCGTTTATAACTTTCTTCTCTTTTCCTAATTCTGCTTCTGTTCCAATTCCTGTAGGAGTATAAAAACCTCCAAGGCCGTTTCCACCGCAGCGTACTTTTTCAGCCAATGTTCCTTGTGGAGTCAATACAACTTCAGTTTCACCTGAATTCATTTGATTTGCTGTTTCAGGGTTTGTACCTACATGTGATGCTATCATTTTTTTGAACTGCTTGTTAACTACCATTTTTCCTACACCCTTATCAGGAAAACCTGTATCATTGCATATTAATGTCAGATTTTTAACATTCTCTTCCACAAGAGCATCAATTATAGTATCTGGTGTTCCATTTGCCAAGAATCCGCCAACCATGATAGTCATACCATCTTGAACTTTTTTAACGGCTTCTTTAACAGAAATAACTTTGTTTATCATACTTTTATCCTTTCAATATAATTAAATATATTTGCAGGAGGGTATAAACCCTCCTATTAAATTATCTTTGTACTAACAATGCAGTTCCCATTCCGCCGCCTATACATAAAGTAGCAAGACCTTTTTTAGCGTCTCTTTTTTGCATTTCATAAATAAGTGAAATAAGAATTCTTGCACCTGAAGCTCCTATTGGATGACCAAGTGCTATAGCTCCACCATTAACATTTGTAGTCTCTGGATTTAATCCTAAATCACGAGTAACTGCAATAGCTTGTGATGCAAAAGCTTCATTAGCTTCAACTAAATCTAAGTCTTCAACAGTCCAGCCTGCTTTAGCTAATGCTTTTTGTGTAGCTGGTATAGGTCCTAATCCCATTACTTTTGGATCAACACCTGCAGAACCATATCCTGCAACTTCACATAAATATTTTAATCCAAGTTCATCAGCTTTTTCCTTGCTCATAATAACTAAAGCTGCTGCTCCGTCATTAATTCCAGAAGCATTACCTGCTGTAACAGTTCCTTCTTTTTTAAATGCAGGTTTTAATTTTGCCATTTTGTCTAATGTTGAGCCATGCCTTGGATATTCATCTGTGTCAATTACAACAGGGTCTCCTTTTTTCTGAGGAATAACAACAGGAGCTATTTCATCTGCAAATTTTCCTGCCTTTTGAGCTTCTTCTGCTCTGTTTTGGCTTTGTACTGCAAATTTATCCTGATCTTCTTTTGTGATTCCATATTGTTCTGCAACATTTTCGGCAGTGATTCCCATGTGGTATTGATTATAAACGTCTGTTAAGCCGTCATAAACCATGTAATCAACAATTTTTCCGTCTCCCATTCTCTGTCCCCATCTTGTTTTAGGTAAAAGGTAAGGAGCATTAGTCATGCTTTCTGTTCCTCCGCAAAGTATTACATCACATTGTCCGCTTTCAACAAATTGTGCTGCCATGCTAACTGCTCTCAAACCAGAACCGCATACCATATTAATTGTTAATGCAGGAGTTTCAATAGGGATTCCTGCTCCAAGAGTTACTTGTCTTGCAACATTTTGTCCAAGACCTGCACCTAATACGTTACCAAAATAAACTTCTTCAATAACAGATGGTTCAATTCCTGCTCTTTTAATTGCCTCTTTTGCTGCAATTACACCTAAGTCTATAGCAGACAATGGTGCAAGTGAACCTCCAAATGAACCAATTGGTGTTCTTGCTGCAGATACTATTACCGCTTTTTTCATAATAATCCTCCTAAATTTAATATATTTATATAGTTGCAAAAATTATGCCAATTAACAAATAGATTAAAACATTGATATTAACAGCAATAATATGTGTAGAAATTACTAAAATATGCATGAATGCATATTTAAGTAAAAGATTTATTGCAAAATTACATATAAAATTATATAATGTCGATATATATATATTACCATGTTGTTAAAAAAATATCAATTTAAATAAAAATAAAAGTAAGGTGTAAGTTATGACTACTGAAAATATAGATTCTAATTTAGGTTTTGAAAATGAGCTGGAAAAACAAATTAAAAGGTTGAGGAGTCAACAATATTTGTATAATGAAATGCTGAATAAATTAAAGGATGGCATTTATATAACAGACGAGAAAGGTATTACAACCTTTGTAAACGATGAATTTTTAAATTTATCAGGATTAACAAGAGAACAAATTATTGGAAAGTCAGTTTATGATTTAAGAAAGCATAATATACTCCCAAACTCATGTTGTGCCAAGGTCATTGAAACCATGGGACCTGTTTCAACTATAAATGAATATTACAAGGGACAAAGATGCTTGGTATCAGGGTCTCCCATTTTTGATGAAAATGGAAATTTTAAAAAAACAATTGCAGTTATAAGAGATGTATCAGAGCTTGATGTTTTAATGAAAAATATCACAAAGGAAAAAAATTTGTTTATTATTAACAATGACTTTGATGAATTTAACATTAAAAATAAAGATGTTATTAAAGAGCCCATAAACAACAATGAAAAAATGAAAAGCATATACAGCAAAGTAAGTAAAATTGCTAAGGTGGACAGCACAGTCTTAATACTTGGGGAAACTGGTGTAGGAAAGGATTTTATGGCAACCTATATCTATAATATAAGCAACCGTAGTAAAGGGAAGTTCATTAAAATAAACTGTGGTGCTGTTCCCGAGCACTTGCTGGAATCAGAATTTTTCGGATATGAAGAAGGTGCATTTACCGGAGCACAAAAGGGTGGAAAAAAGGGTCTGTTTGAAGAAGCCAACGGCGGGATTTTATATTTAGATGAAATAGGGGATATGCCTTATACTCTTCAAGTAAAGCTTTTGAGTGCCATTAATGACAGGATTTTTTATCGCATCGGAGGCATAACACCTGTGGAATTTTCTGCAAGAATTATTGCTGCTACTAATGTAGACTTAAAGCAACTGGTAGAAGAAAAAAAATTTAGAGCTGATTTATATTATAGATTAAATGTTGTATCATTTGTAGTTCCTCCTTTACGACAAAGAAGGGAAGATATTATGCCACTTGCGCATCAATTTTTAGAATATTATAACAATAAGTACGGTAAGAATTGTTACTTTACAACAAGCTGCCTAGAAAACTTTCTGGTATATGAATGGCCAGGAAACATAAGAGAATTAAAAAACATTATTGAACGCTTAATGTTAATGACAGATGAAGCATCAATTGACAGTGAATTGTTTAGAGAACAACTCATGCTTAATGATTCTTCTGAAGCAGGTGCTAAATTTTTTTCTGACAACAAGACGCTTAAGCATAAGCTTGATGATTATGAAAGGGTTATAATTGAAACAACACTGTCTTCTACAAAAAGTTTGAAGGAAGCAGCAGCAAAGCTTGGCATAGATTTATCCACTCTTGTAAGAAAAAAGCAAAAACATGGAATTTGAATCAGAAAATCTGGGGAAATCTGGGGACGGACCTTGGAGTTATATAATTTTATAACTCCAAGGTCCGTCCCCAGATTTGCCTATTAGCTTCTAATCCTAAGTTTAATGCAGCTTGACCTAAAGGCTCACCGGCAACCATAAATATTCCACCTGATGAAGGAACAAAGAAGTTAACTATAGCCATAGCCACATAAGTCCAGTATGGGAAAGTCGCTTGTGTTGATATACTTGCAAAGAAGTTAGCAATTAAAGCAACGAGACCGGAAGCACCCATCATACCTTGAATTCCTGCATAGAATGGGAATTGAATAACAACTCCATATGCACTTTTAACTCCTTCTTCTGCTGCAGAATTACGTGGAGTCATATGAAGAATTATACCAATCATTAAAAGAATAAAGTTCATAACATCAAGAGTTAAATCAAATCCTCTTGTAGCAAACCAGTATCCTATATAAATTAAACCGCCTACACCTATAATTAAATTTAATATAGGGTTATTATCTATTTTTTCAGCTATAGTCATGTTCTTTTTGTCTAATGTTACTTTGTTATTAGATATTATCGCAATATTGCATATAAATTAAAGAAAAGGAAAAAGAACCGTCCCCAAAAAGTCCCCAAAAACTTATAGGTATAAAATTACTATAAATTGTAAATATTAGTAATGTTAGAAAGGTTAAGGGGTGAGACCATGTATATAATTAATTTTTTAAAACCCATATTAAATTATGATGTAATAATAATTTTTTTAATCATAAGCTATATTTTAATTTTTAAAACCAGTAAAGGTTTAAAGCAAAAAAACTATCACAGAGATTATAAAATAGTTAAGTTTACAGGAATTGTTTATGGATTAATTGCACTGGCAGCAATAATAACAAAAAATATTTAGGAGAAGATATGAGCATTTATCAAGAATTAACAAATTTAAAGATAGATACGGATTTAAAGAAAAATGAAGCTATATTAAAAGAAGTTTTTAAAGATGCCAATGATATAATTTTCCGCAATATGAAGGTAGGACAAAATAAAAAGGTAAATATTTTGCTTGTTTATGTTGATGGAATGACTACAAAGGATGCAATAAGCGAATATGCAGTTCAGAACATGATGGAAGCTGTAAATTTGGAGGAATTTGAAAAGAGTCCAGATAAAGAACTCCAAAATGCCGTAATGCAAACAAGCATATCTATAACTGAAGTAGGAACTTTGCAAACATTGCAGGAATGTGTTGATAAAATGCTATCCGGTGAGACAATTTTGTTTATAGATACCTGCTCAAAGGCAATATGGCTTTCATCAAGAGGCTGGCCTATAAGAGGAATACAGGAGCCTGCAGCAGAAACTCTCATTAGGGGCGCCAGAGATGGTTTCATTGAAACAATGAAAATCAATATTACCCTTATAAGAAGAAGAATCAGAGACCCTAGGCTTAAAATTAAATACATGCAGGTAGGAAGCAGGTCAAAGACCGATATTGCCATATTGTACATCGAAGATATCGTAAATAAAACCGTCTTGGAGGCTGTTGAAAAAAGACTAAATAATATGGAAATAGAAGCGGTACTGGAAAGTTCATACATTGAGGAAATGATTGAGGATGATAATTATTCACCTTTCCCTCAGGTAGAAAATACAGAAAGACCAGATGCCGCAGCTTCAGCATTGTTTGAAGGAAGAGTTGTCATAGCGGTTGACAATACACCTACAGTCCTGATGGCCCCTGCAACCTTTGTATCATTCATGCAGTCATCAGAAGATTATTATGAAAGATGGCTGTTAGCTTGTTTAATCCGGGCAATAAGATATATAGCCTTGCCCATAGTTATGCTTTTTCCGGCTCTTTACGTGGCGGTTACACAATTTCATCCAAACCTGCTGCCCACTCAGCTTGCTCTTTACGTTGCTGCTTCAAGGGCTAATGTCCCATTTCCTCCTTATTTTGAGGCTTTACTTATGGAATTGGTAATGGAGCTTGTAAGAGAAGCATCACTTAGAATAACAACTCCTGTAGGTTCAACAATAGGCTTGGTAAGTGGTTTGGTAATAGGCTCTGCCGTAGTAGAAGCAGGATTAATAACTCCCATTGCAGTTATAATAGTTGCAACCACATCATTATCTTCCTTTGCAATACCTAGTTATAACTTCAGCACATCACTCCGGATGATTAGATTCGGATTTATAATACTTGCTTCAATATTTGGACTGTTTGGTATTTCAGTTGGTCTGTGCATTTTGATTATTCATCTTTGCACATTAAAAAGCTTTGGTGTTCCTTACTTAACTCCGTTTACACACTTTATAGAAAGAAAAGATGACTTAAAAGACACGGTTATCAGACCACGAATCAGCAACATGGTGCGTAAACCAAAATATTTGCAAGTTGAAAAGGGGAAAGGAAAATAAATGTTTGATCAAAATATAACTCCGTATCAAAACCTGACAATATTAATACTAGTGTCATTTGCATTTCAATCAATGCTTATGCCGCTATTGTTATCAGAGGTTGACGGACCGGTAGGTTGGATAACCATAATTATTGCAGCATTCATATTGTACTTGGCGATAAAGTCCATAAATAAAGTGCTGTTAAAGTATAAGGAAGATACCATAATTGGAATTTCTGATAAATTATTTCCTAAGTTTATTTCAAAAATAATAGGGATATATTACATATTGATGTTACTGACTGCAAATAGCATACTTATGAAGGATTTTGCAGAGCAAATAAAGTTAATGATGTTGTTCAGGACTCCACTTAGTTCAATTATAATTGTAATTTTACTGACAACAAGCTATGCAACAAAAAAGGGAATAAAGACTATTGCAAATATTTCGTCGGTAACATTATTAATTGCTTTTATTCCTTACTTGCTCATAATAATATTCTCCACGTACTATGCTGATTACTCAAATGTGTTTCCTATTTATCCAATTGATGTAAATGGAGTTTTAAAATCAGTGCCGGGAGCAATACTTGGATTTTTTGGTTTCTCCATATTAATGTTTTCAAATTGCAAGGTTACAGTTCAAGAAAAAAATACAATGATTAATAAAAAATTTATTATAATCAGCATGCTGTTATATATTGCAAGCTATCTTTTAATAATAGTTAAGTTTGGAATAAAAGAATCTGTACATTTGGTATGGCCGTTCTTATCCGTAATGAAATTTGTTAATATACCCGGGTTTTTCTTTGAAAGTACTGAAATTATAGGCTTGTCTTTTCAATTTATCATTACATTTACATGTATATGCATTATTGCATATTTTACAAATTTAGCAATGCAGGAAACCTTTAAGACCAGAGAAAACGGATTTTTTATCTACATACAACTACCAATATTATTTATTATGGCTGCAATGTCACCGGGAATGTACATGATGTTTCCGTACATCCATTGGCCTATATTAGTGTTAAGCGGATTAAACTTTTTAATACCGCTGATTACAGCACTAGTAGACACCAAATTTAAAAAAGCCAAAAATAATTAGGAACTTTGGGGACGGACCTTAAAATAGTCGTATTATAAGAGGTTAAAATGAAAAACTTAAAAATATTACTTATATCTTTAATAGCAAACTTAATGCTTTCCGGCTGTTGGGATAGTGTGGAAATCAATAAAAGAGAGTATTTATATGCATTAGGCATAGATAAAAATCCTAATAACCTGACATTTACAACGGAAATACCAAAAATAAATGAAGGAAGCGAAGAGCAAAGACTTGTTTTCAGTAAGGAAGGCACAGACTTTGCAGATTTTTATGCAACAAGTTATCTTCATTCCGAGAAAGCAATTTCAGACCGATTAATGCAGGTAATAGTGTTAGGAGAAGATGTTGCAAGGGATTCAGAAGCAGTCAAAAGAATTTTTGATGAAATACAAAGGTCACCCCAAATTAACAGAAGAGTTAAAATATGTATAGCAAAAGGTAAGGCGCAGGATATTATCAATACAGAAATTCCCAGCAATCCCATAGTAGGAAGATTTTTAAGTGATATGCTAGTAAAGCTTAAACGAGAAAGCTATCAAGATATCTATACATTTGATGAAGCAATTTTAGACCTTGGCAAGACTGGAAATGCAATGATTCCGGTTGTAGAAGTAAATGATAAAAGCTTAAAGGTTGAAAGAGCCGGTGTTATTAAAGAATATGAGTTAAAAGGCTTCTTAGAGCCGGAGGAAGTGGCAACCGTAATGGTTTTATTAAATCCGGATAGGGCAAAAATCCCTAATATTAATATAAATGTTGAAGGCACAAATGTTTCATTGGGTGCCGTTGATTTGAGCATGACTAAAGACTTTAAATTAAACGGTGATAAGTTAAGTGCAAACTACTACATTACAATGTACATTTATATTGATTCATTTATCATAGGCAGCAATAAGCTGGAAGATCAAAGCTATCTCAATAAAATCAAGGATGAAGCAAAAAAAAGTTTTTTGACAGTGGCAGAAAAAACTATTGATAAGCTTCAGCATACTTACAGAACTGATCTTTTGAAAATAAAAGACAATTTATATAAATATCATAAGCAGGATTATGAAAAAGTAATGGATAAATATGATGAGGTTTTTGAAGCAGCAGATATAAATATACATTTAGATTTGCAAATTAAAAGCACAGGATTAGTTAAATAATTGTAGAAGGCTGTTGCATTTGTGATTATTATCGTGTCATTCTGAGGGCTTTAGCGCGAAGAATCTCATAACTTCAACAGATGAGATCCTTCGCTGACGGCGGATGACATAAATATGCTTAATGCAACAGCCCCAGATACATAAGAAAAAGGGAGGACTTATGAGTTATCATAAAAAAATATTAATATCAGCTATATTTGTTATAGCTGCCATAACAATTGCATACACAGTAGAGGCATACACGGGAATGGTTAAAATCAATGAAAAGGTTATTCGTCTCCATGTAGTGGCTAATTCAAATACGGTATTAGACCAGCAGCTGAAATACAAGGTCAGAAACAATGTAATACAGAAATTTAACAAAGAATTTGAAAACTTATCTTCTAAAAATGACAGTGAAAAAAAAATCATTAATGAAATTAATGAAATAAGAGAAGAAGCAGAGTCAATCATCAGTCAAGAAGGCTATGATTATGAAGTGAATGTTTATTACGGCAATTTTAAGTTTCCCAGAAAAGCATATGAGGACATAGTGTTGCCGGAAGGGTACTATGATGCTGTAAGAATAGAAATCGGTCAGGCAGAAGGCAACAATTGGTGGTGTGTCATGTTTCCCCCATTGTGCTTTGTAGAATTTGGACAAGATAAAAATGCAGAGCCGGTTCTTAGTATTGAAACAGAAAGAAAACTTCAAGAGGTTCTAACTTTAGAAGAAATAGAATCAATTAAAACCAAAAGAGGAATAGAAAATATTCAATTTAAATCCAAAATTTTCGAATTCATCGAAAAAGGAAGAGTAGAAAAAACCGGCATAAATGCAAACTACAAACAAAGCATCTACGTCCAGTCCTTAGCTAAATAATATTTCGAATTAAAATATGGAAACATTGGGGACGGTTCTTTTCATTTCCATTAATAGTCAAGTGATGGAAACAAAAAGAACCGTCCCTAATGTTTTCATTGTTCACTGCTCATTTTTCATTACTATCCGGGTATTTCAAGCTTTTTGATTTTGTATTGCAGCGTCTGCCTTGGAACGTTTATGAGCTTTGCTGCTTTTGATATATTGTAATCTGTTTGCTTGAGGGCAGATATTATTATTTCCCTTTCTACCTGTTCAACTGCAACATTAAGAGGTTGTATCACATTTGTGTTCAGGAAATAATTATTGTTGAAATTAAAGTTTTTAAACTGGAAGGGAAGGTGCTCTTCCCTGATTATTTCGCCATCATAAAGAGAAATAGCACTTTCAATGGCATGCTCAAGCTCTCTTACATTTCCAGGCCAGCTGTATTCCATAAAAATCCCCAAAACATCTTTGGAAATCCCGCTGAAAAATTTGCTGCACTTTTTATTATATTTATCAATGAAATAATCCACAAGAAGAGGTATGTCTTCCTTTCTTTTGGACAAGTCAGGAATTACAAGAGTGATTACATTTAATCTAAAGAACAAATCCTGTCTAAGCTGATTTGTTTCTATCACAGTATTGATGTTTGTGTTGATGGCTGAAATAATTCTCACATCCACATCTATTGTTGTAGTTGAGCCCACTCTTCTCACTCTTCCATCCTGCAGCACTCTCAAAAGCTTAGTCTGCAGCTCAAGCGGCATGGAGTTTATTTCATCTAAAAATAATGTTCCGCCGTTAGCCAGCTCAAATAATCCAGGTCTGTTTTCAGCTCCTGTGAAGCTTCCCTTAACAGATCCAAACAAAATACTTTCCAATAAATTTGAAGGCAATGCAGCACAGTTTTGTGCAATAAAGGGCTTGTGCCTTCTGTTGCTTGAATTATGGATTGACTGTACAAAAAGCTCCTTGCCTGTTCCAGTGCTTCCTGCTACCATCACCGGTGAATCTGACAATGCTGCTTTTATACCCAGAGACTTAAGCTTAAGCATTTCTTTATTTTGACCAATAATATCAAGGAAGTTAAATTTGGCAATGGGCTTTGAAATTTTTTCATGGCTGGTGGTTTTATCATACAGTTCCTTTTGAAGATTTACAATTTTTTCAGACAATTCTCTGACCTTAGTAATGTTTCTTGAAATTTCAAGAGCACCAAGCACCTTGTTGTTGTAATAAATGGGAATGGTTGAGTTTAAGGTTGATATTTTATCACCTTTGTAATTGACGAAATTTTGCTCAACATTATAAATTGGCTTACCAGTTCGTAAAACATTTAACAATGTGCTTGTTTCAAAAGTAAGGGATGGATATACTTCTAAAATATGTCTTCCTATTGCTTTGTCCACATCAATTTCATCAAGATGCTTTGCTGCAACATTGTAATAAACTATTTTTCCGGCGGCATCAACTATGTGAATTCCATCATTTATTAAGTCTATAGCATTTATTAAGGCATCAAAATATCTTATTTCCATAAATCTCCTCTTGTGTGCCAAGAATTTAGCGTTAAATGCCGAAAAACAGGCAGTATTGTTCGCGTTTTATTTTAAAACCAAAAATTACGTTTAAAAAATATCAATAAGCAGCTTGTTATAATTTTCTTCTGCTCCCCCAAGGGTTACTTTATATTCTATATAAACAGTGCCCTTACCGTCTTCATTTAAATTGTTTTTAAAAATAATTGTATTAAAATCCAGATCAAATGTGCCATAGGGCGTAGTGTATAAATTGCTGTAGCACTTATTTTCTTCAAATTCCATTCTTGAAGAAATATTCCCCACCTTGGTCATTATCATTTTAGTTTTGTAAATTTTAAGTCTTGTCTTGCTGCCTTCGCTTTCAGTGATGTTGCTTTCGTCATAATTTATGATTATGCAGTCCTGCCCTGTATCCTTTAAAGCTTCAGTAACAAGCTCTATTACATCTTCGTTTCCAACTTCATCAATTGTTTGTGTGGTTGTAATTTTTATTTTTATTTGTTCCATCTATATACCCTAACTCCCCTTTTCTAAAGGTTATCTATTGCAATTTCATAAAGATTGTCAATTTCTTTCTTTAAGAAATTGCCACCTATTCTTCTTAATCGTTCAGGTGCATCTGAAGCATAATATTCATATCTTGCTTTGTCGTAATTTTCATTAAGCAGGTTTTTTTCTATTAAGAGCTTCTTTAAATCTCTTGCTGTTTCATAAGCCGGATTCACTAATTTTACATTTGGACCCACAACTTTTTTAATAGTATGCCTCAATATGGGATAATGAGTGCAGCCTAAAACAAGAGTATCAACTTCATGCTCAATAAGCTCCTCTAAATATTTTTCTGCTGTCAAAAAAGCAACATTTGAATATTCCCAACCTTCCTCCACTATTGGAACAAACAAAGGGCAGGGTATTCCAATCACTTCAGCATCATGCATATATTCCATGATTTTTGCCTGATATGCATTTGAGTTTATTGTTGCAATTGTACCAATTACACCAATTCTTTTGTTTTCTGTTACTGCAGCAGCACTTCTTGCTCCCGGATCAATAACCCCAATGATGGGCAGGTCAAAGTTTTTTTGCACATTTTCAAGGGCTATTGAGCTTGCAGTGTTACAAGCTATTACTATTGCCTTAACATCTTTGCTTTTTAAAAATGAAGAGCATTGATTAGAATACTTTCTTATGGTTTGCTCTGATTTTGAACCATAAGGTATTCTGGCAGTATCCCCTAAATAAATTATATTTTCGTATGGAAGCTGTTCCATCACTTCTCTCATAACAGTGAGCCCGCCCACACCTGAATCAAAAATTCCAATTGGTCTTGTATCCATGTATTCTAACCTTCTTTGTTTTATTTTTTATTAGCAAAGTGGCACCCGCTGCCTATAGAGGCGGGGGGACATTTAATTTAGTTATTATTTCAATAATATGTTAAAAATTCATTAAATATGTTGTATAATAATATTATATCAAATGTTTTGCAACAAAACAATATCAAAGCTGAATTTTCGGCACTTGTAGAAAAATTAACTTTATCCGTAAATAAAAACACTGAAAAATAGCATTTTTTATTTTTTCTAAAAGTTGGCATACTAATTGCACTAATATATTTGAATATACCCAATATTCAAACCCAACCCAACCCATTAATAAAAAATGCAATAATTTAGGAGGCACTATGTTTAAAAAAGGTAACCCATATGGAACTCATAGGGTGATAGAACCAAAAGGCGTATTGCCACAGCCAGCACTTAAAGTAGATAACACGATGGAAATTTACGACAATGAAATATTAATTAACGTGCAAACTTTAAATGTTGACTCAGCTAGTTTCACTCAAATAAGTGACCAGGCTGGTGGCGATGTGGAAAAAATCAAAGAAATCATGAAGGGAATTGTTGCTGAAAGAGGAAAGCATCAAAACCCGGTAACAGGTTCAGGCGGAATGCTTATTGGAACTGTTGAGCAAATCGGACCATCATTGGAAGGAAAGACAGACCTTAAGGTAGGAGATAAAATTGCAACATTAGTTTCCTTATCTTTGACACCATTACTTATTGAAGAAATTCATACAGTCAGAAAAGAAATAGACCAAGTGGATATTACAGGAAAGGCAATTTTGTTCGAAAGCGGAATTTATGCTAAGCTTCCATCAGATGTGCCTGAAAATCTTGCATTGTCAGTACTTGACGTAGCAGGAGCACCGGCACAGACTATCAAACTTGTTAAAGAAGGAGACTATGTGTTGGTTCTTGGTGGAGCAGGCAAATCAGGACTTCTTTGTTTGTATGAAGCAAAGAAAAAAGCTGGCCCAACCGGCAAGGTAATTTGCTGGGCACACAGAGAAAGCTCCCTTGCAACAGTTAAGGAACTTGGATTGGCAGATATATGTATAGCAGGAGATGCTACAAATGCAATTGAAGTTTATGAAAAGGTAATGGAAGCAACAGACGGAAAATTATGTGACTTGGTAATAAGCTGCGTTTCCAGACCAAATTGCGAAATGTCTGCAATACTTGCAACAAAAGATGAAGGAACAGTATACTACTTCAGCATGGCTACAAGCTTTACAAAGGCAGCATTGGGAGCAGAAGGCGTTGGAAAAGATGTAAACATGATAATAGGAAATGGATATACTAAGGGACATGCAGATACAGCTTTGCAGATAATGAGAGAAAGTAAAGAATTAAGAGACTTGTACACTAAGCTATATGCTTAAAATCAAGTAAGTACAAATGTCATTCTGAGCGTTAGCGAAGAATCTCATAAATCGAACGTTTAGGGGATTCTTCACTGCGTTCAGAATGACAAAACCAGATACTAATTAGGTAAATTCCTAACTAGTATCTTATGCCTGTTTAAAATTATTTTATAATGGAGGTAGTACAGTGGCTTATTATAATGAAATAGAGCTCTGGAAGGATGTTAAGCCTGAAGAGTGGAACGATTGGAAATGGCAAATAGAAAACAGAATTGATACAGTGGATCAATTAAAGAAAATAATAAATGTTACAAAACAAGAAGAAGAAGATATAGCAAAGGTTTTGGAGAAATTCAGAATGGGTATCACTCCATATTATGCAGCTCACATGGATAAGGATGACCCAAGAGATCCAATAAGGATGCAAGCGGTTCCTACATTTGTTGAAACACATGTAAGTAAGGCAGATATGCTTGACCCGCTGCATGAGGACACTGACTCACCTGCACCTGGTCTTACACATAGATATCCTGACAGAGTTTTATTCCTAATTACAGACCAATGCTCAATGTACTGCAGACACTGCACAAGAAGAAGATTTGCAGGACAATGCGACGATGAAGTTGGAATGGAAAACATCGATAAATGCATTGAATACATCAGAAATACGCCTGTTGTAAGAGACGTATTGTTATCAGGTGGAGACTGCTTGTTGGTTTCAGATGAAAAATTAGAATATATAATTAAAAAATTAAGAGAAATTCCACATGTTGAAATAATTCGTCTAGGCTCAAGAACACCAGTTGTTTGTCCTCAAAGAATAACTGATGATTTGGTAAATATGCTGAAAAAATATCATCCAATATGGCTGAACACTCACTTCAATCATCCAAAGGAATTTACTCCTGAATCAATGGAAGCTTTAAGAAAGCTAGCAGATGCAGGCATCCCTCTAGGAAATCAATCAGTGTTGTTAAGAGGAGTAAACGACTGCCCTCATATCATGAGAGATTTGGTTCATAAACTTGTAATGAACAGAGTTAGACCATACTATATTTATCAATGTGACCTTTCACTTGGTATTGAACATTTCAGAACACCTGTAGCAAAGGGTATTGAAATAATCGAAAGCTTGAGAGGACATACTTCAGGCTATGCAGTACCTACATTTGTTGTTGACGCACCGGGAGGCGGAGGAAAAATTCCTGTAATGCCTAACTACGTATTGTCACAATCAGCTGACAAAGTAATTTTAAGAAACTATGAGGGCGTTATTACAACATACACAGAACCACATTTACCTGACTTAGAATGCACATGTGATGTATGTCAAGGCAAGAAGACTGACCCGTTAACAGGAGTAGCAGGCTTATTACAAGGCAATGAATTAGCACTAGAGCCTACAAAACTGGCAAGAAGAGAAAGAGTACACAAATAGCAATGAATAGTGAACAATGAACATTGAACATTGAACATTGAACAATTTATGAAAAGGCAAAGAGGGTAGCTATGAGATTAATTGAAACTATACTTCAGAATAACTATGAAACAATATCCATTGTCGGTCTTGCAAAAAATGCAGGAAAGACTGTGACTCTCAATTATCTCATAGAAGAATCAGAAAATTTAAATTTAAATATAGGAATAACCTCAACCGGTAGGGACGGAGAAAATATAGACCTTGTAACACAGACACAAAAGCCTTCAATTTATGTTGCTGAAGGCATGTATGTGGCAACAGCCAAAAAAATGCTGATGCTTTCAGATGCAAAGACAGAAATTTTAGAAACAACAGGAATTTCAACACCCTTAGGTGAAGTTATCATAGTGAAGATAAGACAGAAAGGCAATATTCAGATTGCCGGGCCTGTCAATGCTGCGGATATGAAGTACGTGGCAAGGCGCCTTAAGCACTACGGAGCAAGGGTTGTTTTTATTGATGGTGCCATAGACAGAAAGGCTGTTTCATCACCGGTCATAACTGATGCATGCATTATTGCTACAGGAGCAGTACTTAGCCGAGATATGAAAAAGGTTTTGGAAAAAACAGCTTTTGCATTTGAATGCTATACTTTAAAAGAGACGGATGAGGATATTAAAAAAATTGTTCTTATAAACAATAAAACCTGCATTATTCAGAATACAGGTGCGGTGGTGATTCCCGATATTAAAACAAGTATTTTAAGCGGCAAAAAAATCAGTGAATTGATTGATGAGAACACAAGCTATGTTTTTATTAAAGGAGCAGTAACCACAGCGTTGTTAAAGGAAATAGGGGAAAATAAATTTTTAAGAGGCATTAAAATAATAATAGAAGACGGAACTAAAATCTTCAGTGATATTAATGAGTGGAATGAGCTGAGAAGAAAGGGACTCAAGGTTGAAGCACTAAATGCAGTAAATGTTATTGCTGTAACCTTGAATCCTGTATCCCCGGCGGGATATTTTTTTGACAGCGCTGTTTTTAATCGAGAAATGAAAAAATATCTACCCAGTGTTAAAATAGTTGATGTGGTGTCGGGCGGTGATTTAGTTGAATAGTTTTATGACAGAAAGAACCATTAAAAATATAAACTTTGATTATATTTTTAATGAAGTAAGACCAATAACCGAATATGGTATTAAAAAAAAGCAAGAAGCTAAGCCTTTTACAAAGGGTCAAGAGGCAGATCTGAAAAAAGAATTCAATAAAATTAGGGCATTTATTGAAAGCGATAAAAGGCGTGATATCATTGATGTGTTAAAGCATATTAAGAACATATTTGAAATATTGGAGAGGGCAAAAAACAATCAGGTACTAGATGAAGTTGAATTGTTTGAAATTAAAAATTTCCAGATTCAATCAGAAAAAATGGATAAGGTTTTAAAAACCATTTGTATTGACGATTTAAGATTAACGCCCATACCTCAGCTCATAGACCTGTTGGACCCCACACATGAAAAACTCAACACTTTTTATATTTATGATGAATATTCCGAAAAATTAAAAAACATAAGAAATGAAAAAAAGCAATTAGAAAAGTACATTGGGTTATTAAAAAAAGAAATTAAGACAAAAATTGAAAAGAAATACAACATTAAATTAAACCTCAAGAATGAAGTGACAATAAGCAAAGCTCAAAGGGAAATGATGGATGAGCTTTCAAATGACAGCAGCTTAAGGGTTTCAGGTGAAAATTATTTAAACGTTATTTTTAAGATTAAAAATAGCAGGGAAATGGATCAGCTGGAAAAAACAATGGAATATTTGAAGAGTTATGAAGAAGAAGAGGAATTCAAAATTCGACAAGATATTTCCAAGGAAATAAAAGGATATTATGATTTGTTGATTAATAATATTCAAATAATCGGAGAAACAGACTACCTGATTGCAAAGGCAAATTATGCACAAAAAACACATTCTGTAGAGCCTGAAATTTCGGAAGAATTAATTATTGAAGCAAGAAAAGGCAGAAACCTTAAGCTTGAAAAAACCTTGAAGGAAAAACATAAGGAATATGTGCCAATAGATATTAACTTAAGAAAAAACGTGGTATGCATAACCGGTGCAAACATGGGAGGCAAGACAGTATCCTTGAGAATGATTGGACAAATAGCTGCCTTGACTGCCTATGGTATGTTTGTGCCTTGTGAATATGCTTTAGTATGCCTGTTTGATCACATATTTATATCAGTGGGAGATGATCAGTCCATTGAAAAGGGACTTAGTACCTTTGGAGCAGAAATAGTCAATTTAAAAGAAGCATTGGATTATTCCAACAATCGATGCCTGATATTAATTGATGAGCTGGCGGGAGGTACCAACCCAAAGGAAGGTTATGCAATTACAAAGGCCGTTGTTAATTATCTAAAAAAGACAAATTGCATAACGGTGCTTACAACTCATTATGACAACGTGGCAAATGACGATGATGTGCAGAATCTGCAGGTTGCAGGGCTTGTTCTTCCTGGTGAGACTGACTTATTCCAAATAAACAACATTGAACAAATATCAAAGTATATGGATTACAGATTAATCGAAGTAAAGTACAGTAAGGATATTCCAAAGGATGCCATAAAAATAGCAAAAATGGCCGGATTATCAAAAGAGATTATTGAAGACGCAGAAAACTATCTGTGATGTGACAATGTGACAATGGGGACGGTTCTTAACTGTCACATTTTAACTTAAGAAAACTATTTGTAACAATATTATTATGACGTTGTCATCCTGAGCGGTAGCGAAGGATCCCATCTTTTAAGAAATGAGATTCTTCAGGCTATGCCTTCAGAATGACAAAAAAGAAGGAGGAAATATGGAGAGCAAATTAAACTTAAACCCGAAATTAATTGACAGTGCTCGTTTGGCTGCTAAAAACATAGCAGAACAAACTCAGCAGTTCATAGACAAAAATACAACTGTGACAGTTGAAAGAACCGTTGCAAGACTCATGGGAGTTGACGGAGTAGATGAAATTGATAAACCATTACCAAACGTATTGATTGACAGTATTAAGGAAGGTGGAGGATTAGCAAGAGGTGTTGCATTTTGGCTTGGAAATGCCATGGTCAACACAAATAAGACACCTCAGGAAATTGCAGAAGCAGTAAGTGCCGGAGAATTAAACATAACCAAGCTGCCAATTGCTAACGAAGAAAAAATACTGGAAGCAGTTTATGAAACTGCAAACCAAATGGTAGAAAGAATAAAAAACAACAAAGCAAAAAGAGATGAATATTTAAATACTATAGGCGAAGGCGCAAAACCTTATTTATACGTAATTGTTGCAACAGGAAATATTTACGAGGATGTTATCCAAGCACAAGCTGCAGCAAAACAAGGCGCTGACGTCATAGCAGTTATAAGAACAACAGCTCAAAGCTTGTTGGATTATGTTCCATACGGACCTACTACAGAAGGCTTTGGAGGAACATTTGCAACACAGGAAAACTTCAGAATAATGAGAAAAGCTCTTGATGAAGTAGGCGAAGAAATTGGAAGATACATTCGCCTTTGTAACTACTGCTCAGGACTTTGCATGCCAGAAATAGCTGCAATGGGTGCAATGGAAAGACTTGATAACATGCTTAATGATGCTCTTTACGGAATACTTTTCAGAGACATCAACATGCAAAGAACATTGGTTGACCAATATTTCTCAAGAATTATAAATGGATTTGCAGGAATAATCATCAACACAGGTGAAGACAACTATTTAACAACAGCTGATGCAGTTGAAGAAGCACATACAGTGTTGGCTTCACAGTTCATAAACGAGCAATTTGCATTAAAAGCAGGCATACCAGAAGAACAAATGGGTTTAGGTCATGCATTTGAAATGAATCCTAATTTAGAAAACGGATTTTTATTGGAGCTTGCTCAGGCACAGATGGCAAGAGAAATATTCCCTAATGCACCGTTAAAATACATGCCACCTACAAAATTCATGACCGGAAATATATTCAAAGGTCATTTGCAGGATGCTATGTTTAACTTTATATCAATTTGGACACATCAGGGAATTCAACTTTTAGGTATGCCTACAGAAGCTATTCATACGCCTCATCTTCAGGACAGGATGCTTTCAATTGAAAACGCAAAATATATTTTCAATAATGCTAAGAACATAGGCGATGAGGTTGAATTCAAAAAAGATGGCATCATCCAAAAAAGAGCTCAGGAAGTATTGGAAAAGGCAGAATCTTTATTAAAGGATATTGAAAGTGAAGGAATATTCGAAACAATACAGCAAGGAAAATTTGGAGGAGTAAAGAGAGCTTTCACTGGTGGAAAAGGCTTAGCAGGTGTTGTTGAAAAGCATGAAAATTACTTCAACCCATTCATAGATTTAATGTTAGGAGGTGCCAAGTAATGGAAGGTATCCAAAAAGTAGATTTAACTAATGTTAAGCCATATGGTGATACATTAAACGATGGAATGGTTCAAATGAGTTTTACATTGCCTGTACCATACGGTGATGAAGCATGTGAAGCAGCAAGACAACTGGTTTCTAAAATGGGCTTTGATAACCCAGCAGTGGTTTATTCAAAGGACTTAGGCATTGGCTACACATATTTTGTAATGTACGGCAAATGCACGCACACAGTTGATTTTACAACTATTGAGGTTCCAAAGGTAGATATTGAATTCATGGACAGACATGAAGTTGAAGAATATATTCAGGAAAATATTAAAAGAGACGTAGTAATAGTAGGAGCATGCACAGGTACAGATGCTCACACAGTAGGTATTGATGCCATCATGAACATGAAGGGCTTTGACGGCAACTACGGTCTTGAAAGATACAAGGGTATTGAAGCCATAAACATGGGCAGTCAGGTTCCAAACGAAGAACTTATTGCAAAAGCAATTGAAGTGAAGGCAGATGCAATTCTTGTATCCCAAGTTGTAACTCAAAAAGACGTGCACATTGCAAACCTTACACAGCTGGTAGAAATGCTTGAAGCAGAAGGCATAAGAGATAAAATCATCTTAGTTAGCGGCGGCCCGCGTATCTCCCACGAGCTTGCCCAAGAATTAGGCTACGACGCAGGCTTTGGCACAGGAAGCTTCGCAAACCACGTTGCAACATTCGTTGTAAAACAAATAGTAGAAAGAAACCTAATATAAGGAGCGCGTCCGGACAGGGGGACGTTTCACTTGCGGACAGGGGGACGTTTCACTTGTCTTTTTTGAAAACACAAACAAAAAAGACAGATGAAACGTCCCCCTGTCTACCCCTGTCTACTGTCTATTCGACACGGAAAGGGGCACGTTTCAGGTGTCTTTAACACTCAGATATTGTGAAAAAACTAATTAATAATAAACTATTGACAATGGAAATAAATTAAAGTATTATTAACAAAATAATTTAAAGCGTTGAAGTAGAGAAAAGTATTTCAGACGTTTACAGAGAATTGGCGGTGCTGAGAGCCAATGACGAAGAAATATAATATACACTACGGAGCAGGTTTGTTTAAAGGAATACCGAGTAGGCAAACACGTATACCTGCGTTAATAGGTTAGAAGTTGTTAGACTTCGAAGAGCGATGATATTATATCATAATAAGGGTGGTACCGCGGAATCTTTCGTCCCTATAAGCACATTTGCATTTACAAATGTATTTATAGGAATGAAAGATTTTTTTATTCCCTGTGAACCCCAAGCATTAAAAATCTCAAATTCCAAAATCAAAAAATCAGGAGGAAACATGACTACACGAAACCAATCTATTAAAATTGAAAAAGGAAAACTATTTAAAACAATATTTAGTTTTACAGTAATGTTATTATTCGCTTTATTACCACCTATTGAACCAATAACACCAATGGGTATGGATGTTGTAGGAGTATTTATCGGAACAGTATTATTGTTATCATTGGTTGACACAATTTGGCCAGCCATATTGTGCATACCCCTTTTTGCAATGACTGGAGTTATGACGTTAAACGAAGCATTGATCGGATCTCTTGGAAATTGGATCACTGCATTTGTTCTCATGAGCTTTATATTGACTTATGCACTTAATTCAACAGGATTCACAGCAAGGTTGACAGCATATTACATGAGTAGAAAATTTGTAAACAAAAACCCTTGGATTTTTACAGTTGCGCTTATAACACTGGGCATGATTGTTGGATGGTTTCTTGATCCGGTTCCTACAGTAGCCTTCTTCATGGGATTTTCCAATAAAATATTCAAAGAATTAGGATACAAAACAACAGACAGATACCCACACATGGTTACTATGGCATTAGCCTTTACAATAAATATTGCAGGAGGCATGACTCCTATATCACATCCTCTCTCAATATTAGGGATGGGAATTTACCAAAGCACAACAGGAAACTCAATCAGTTTGTTTTCTTACATGATGTATGCAGTGCCTGTGGGATTACTCATATACATTTGCATGCTCATAATGTTGAGAATATTCTTCAAACCTGATTTAAGCAAATTTGAAAGCTTTGACATCAATAAAGTATTGGATGAAGTTAAACCAATGGAACTAAAAGAAAAAATCACAGTATTCACATTTTTCACAGTAGTGCTTTTATGGGTATTGCCTGGAATATTAACAATAATTAGTCCTGGTTCACCTGTTACTGCATTGTTAAATAAATTCGGGCCTACATTCCCGGCTATCATGGCAGTGGTGTTCTTAGCCGTTATTGAAGTTAATAATGAACCGGTACTGAATTTAAAGGAAACTTTCTCAAAAGGACTTTCCTGGGGAGTTATATTTTTGGTTGCAGCAGCAATACTCTTAGGCGGAGCAGTTACAAAAGAATCAGTGGGATTAAATCAATTTATAGTTCAAAATATAGTACCTATTACAGAGGTATTGCCATCATTCTCAGTTGTGCTTGTTATAGTTGCTCTGACAAGTATCATGACAAACTTTACCTCCAATGTAACAACAATCACCCTTATGACAAGCGTAGGTCTGTCAGTAGCACTTGGAACCGAAGGAATAAGTCCAATGGGCATCGCACTTGCAACAACATTTACAGGAGCCCTCGCATATATGGTACCAGCATCATTTGCTTCCATAGCAGTACTGTATGGAGAAGAATACTCAGACGGCAACACCATATTTAAATACGGCGCAGTTACTGTAGTAATAACAACAATCATAGTTTCCTTCATAGGATATCCATTGTCGCTGTTGCTATAAATATGATTAAACAGCAGAAGCAGGGGGACGTTTCATCCCCCTATTTTTCAGGTGCATCATCAAAATGCATGAAATAAAAATATTTATATTTAAAGTGATACATTTTTGATTTTTTTGATATATAGTTATAGAATATTTAATTAAATAACTAGAGGATGAATAAATATAATAATTTCCAACTTAGATATAACGACGAAAGACACATTAATAACGATGAAATGCAATTTTATTTTTGAAATAAATTAAAATTCATTTAAATTCAAACAAAAACCTCGGTTTATAAATAATACAGAAATTTATTCAAGTAATTACATAAATATAACATGCTGATTGACTAGGGACTATTTTGAATGCCTTTTTTGAAAATATAAACAAAAAAGACAGATGAAACGTCCCCCTGTCTTTCCCCTGCCTTCGAAAATTCTTATTGAATTATTGCATAATTATGGTAATATGTACTAAATAGGTAGTAACAGGGTATAGCTGATCCATCCTAATGAAAGGAGGTTAACTCTTTCAAAAGGAGGTGAAGCTCATGACAACTTACGAGGCAATTTCACTAATGATTGCATTTGCAATCTTAGTTTTAGTTATTGCTAACGGACAAAAAAAGTAATTACCCTGTGAACGGCAAGGTAATTACGCTAAAAATTTAATCTATGTCAGCTATAGCCGACTACCTATTTATCTTATGTACATGGTATCACATTTATACACATAAATCAATATTTAATTTGAAATTTTTGCCATATAATGGAGCAATTATGATAATAAATAAAAAGATATTTTTTTTAACTAAAGCTATAGTATTAACTATACTGTTTTTATCAGCATTATACTTCGAAAATGCACAGCAGCAAAGGCTGCTTGTTCTTATTTTTATATTTTTTCTTTTCATATCTAACAACATTTATAAATATTTTTCAAAGAAAGAAAGCAAAATATTCAGTATTTTATTTATAATAGATTTAATGCTTATATACATATTGGAGCTTAATTCAAGACTTCTCATCAATTATTTTCTGCATTCATTTTATATAATCATACTTCTCGAATCATCCATTTCATTAGAAACAAAAAAGGGAATTATAATCGGTATTGCTTGTATTATTGTTTCTATGATTAAATTTATATATCTTATTTACTATAAATTTAACCTTTTAAACATTTCACAAATGGTGTTTTTTCTTTTAATCAATATACTTATATTGATTGTTGCTATATTCGCGCAATACAACAAACAAGAAAAAGAAAAAAAGGATATTCTGTACAAAGAATTATTAGATACACATAAAAGGTTGAAGGAATACACTGACGAAGTTCAAAGATTGTCTGTAATAGAAGAGAGAAACAGAATAGCTAGAGATATTCACGATAATTTAGGTCATAACATGACAGCACTCATTATGCAGCTGCAAATGGCTGACCACTATCTTCAATCTGACTCTCCAAAGTCCCAAGAATTGCTCGCTAACTCCATACAAACAGCTAAGGATAGTCTAAAGAGCATTAGAGAGGTCGTTGAAACGCTAAGAGGAAAAACAACATCGCTTTCTCCAGAGAAGGCTATACAAATTTTAGTTGAGGAATTTTCTGAAAAAACAGGAACAGAAATAGAATTGAATATAAAAGGAAAAGTCAATATTAATCAGGAAGCTACAAATGCCATGTACCACATTTTGCAGGAGGGTTTGACAAATGCTGTAAGGCATGGCAATGCATCGAAAATTTGGGTAAATCTTATTTATACAGACCAATCAATTACATTCAGCATTAAGGACAACGGCATTGGTGCAAAAACAATAAAAGAAGGCTATGGAATGAAAGGTATTAAAGAAAGAGTGAATGCCTTCAACGGAAGTGTTGAATTCAAATCAGAAAACGGATTTTTAATAAGTGGAATAATATATTTATGATTTTTGTCCGAGACCAGTGAAAATTTATACTTATGTTAGATGTCATTCGCAATGAGCACCAAATTTATGTGAGTGAAACGAATAAATAAATTTGTGTGGAAACTGCGTAATCTAATGTTTTCAACAATAATGAGATCCTTCGCTACCGCTCAGGATGACATAAACATACTTTTTCAGTGGTCTCGAACTGTCCCTAAAATTCCTACAACGGAGGGTAAAAATATGATTAAAGTTCTCATAGTAGACGATCAAGACATATTGGTAGAAGGTCTTAAATTAATATTAGGCATGGAACAAGACATAGAAATAGTAGGTACAGCCAACAACGGTAAAAAGGCATATGAAGCATGCAAATGGAAAAAACCTGATGTAGTATTAATGGACATTCAAATGCCTGAATTAAATGGCGTTGAAGCAACTGCCATGATTAAAAAGGACTTTCCAAATATCAAAATAATTGTGCTTACAACCTTTAATGATGACCAATACATATATGATGCTTTAAAAAATGGTGCATCGGGATACCTATTAAAAGATACTTCTCCTTCAGAAATAGCAAAGGCTATACGAACCGTTTATAACGGTGGAGCTCTCATTCAATCTGAGGTTGCTGTGAAGGTTATCGATAAGTTTTCACAGCTAGCCAATAAGACTGTGGATAAAAACATTGATTCAAGAGTTGATCTGTTGACAGAAAGGGAAATTGAGATTTTGAAACTCATTGCTGAGGGGAAAAATAACAAAGAAATATCCGATGAACTATTTTTAAGCCAAGGTACCGTTAAAAACCATATTACCAGAGTGCTGATTAAATTAGATTTAAGAGACAGAACCCAGCTTGCAGTGTTTGCTTTAAAAAATGATTTATAAAATTAGACGCGGGCAGGGGGACGTTTCACTTGTCTTTTTTGAAAACCTAAACAAAAAAGACAGATGAAACGTCCCCCTGTCTTTAAAAAGACAGATGAAACGTCCCCCTGTCTTTCCCCCTGTCTTTCCATGATTGTGCCAAAAGTCACATCCTTTTTTCTTAATATGTGATTCCAGATACTAGAAAATCATTTAAAAAAGCAATAATATGGTATCATAGAAAAAGATTAAAGCGGAAGAACCGCTTTCGGGAGGTATAGAGATGAAAAAAATAATAGCTATAATATTAGCATTAATGCTTGTATTATCACTTGCAGCATGCAATACGGATAACTTAGCAGAATATAAAAAGGCATTGGAAAAAACAGATCAAATCACTAAAGGGCAATTTTCGGCAGACTTATCAATGGTAATGGATTATAATACTGACGATATGACAGCAGAAGAAATAAAGGATCTAAGTTATTACAAGGATATGAGCGGAAGCTTTAATGTTGTGTATGATGATGAAGCAGAAAAAACCATATTGAGAAATTATATGAACTTTGGCGGACTTGGATTTGATTTTGATATGTATATCGACGGTGAAGAAATGGTTATGAAGCTTCCTGTTGTTGGAAAATACATTAAGATGAATGAATTGAATGAATTGAATGAACTGGATGAAATGAATACTGCCAATATAGATGAAGAATCATATGACCAAACAATTATATCCGATGAAACTATGAAAGCAATCGCTGATAAATGGGTTAGCTTGATGAAGGAAGATGATGTATTCAAAGGCAAGGACATAATTCTTACCACCCCTGACGGTGAAGTTAAAACTACTGAATATACCATAACATTAAGTGATGAGCAAATTAGAACGCTGGTTAAAGAAAGTCTACCTGTTATAGCAAAAGATGAATCATTAAAGAAATTTTATGGCGAATATGTAACATTTAATGTCAATGAAGAAGAAATAACCTTTGAAAATATGATTGAATCTATTGAAGAAAATATAGAAAATTACATGATTGAAAACTTTAAATACACTGCATTGGTAGATATTGACGGTTATATAGTAAGCGAAAACATTACCTATTCAATTAAATCTACAAAACAAGATTTAATATTAAGAGGCATGGATT
The DNA here is from genome assembly GCA_050173715.1 of Sedimentibacter sp. Lineage (GTDB taxonomy): Bacteria > Bacillota > Clostridia > Tissierellales > Sedimentibacteraceae > Sedimentibacter. Next base: position 44,734 of record JBFXKO010000010.1, on the reverse strand, counting down.
TCAATTTAGATATAAAAACCTGGGATATAAATAAAGAACAAAACTTTGAATTTCCTGTATTAACTGATGAAAATACTGTTAAAACAGATGTCATGGAAGAAATGCCTGATTTAATGAAAGATTTGTTTGAAAGTAAAAATTAGGGGTGCATTATGCTAAAGGTAGAAAATTTATATAAGGATTTTGGAAATGTAAAGGCAGTTGAAGGAATCAGTTTTGAAGTAAAAAAAGGTCAGGTGTTTGGACTTCTTGGGCCAAATGGTGCAGGAAAGTCCACCACCATATCCATCATATCAACATTAATTAAGCCGTCCTCTGGTGACGTGTTGTTTGAAGGAACCAGCATATTAAATAACTCAAATCTCGTAAGACAAAAACTAGGCGTGGTACCACAGGACATAGCTCTATACCCAACACTTACAGGTTATGAAAACTTGTCCTTTTGGGGAAGCATCTACGGATTAAAGGGGTCTGAATTAAAAAAGAGAATAAATGATGTATCAGATATTATTGGTTTAAACGGCAGACTCAAGGATAAGGTAGAGAAATATTCAGGTGGTATGAAAAGAAGATTAAATATTGGAGCAGCACTTCTCCACAGACCTGAGCTTCTCATAATGGATGAGCCAACAGTAGGCATAGACCCTCAATCAAGAAACCATATCCTAGATACGGTGCTAGAGCTTAACAAACAAGGCATAACCATAATATATACTTCTCACTACATGGAAGAGGTTGAGTATCTTTGCAATGAGCTTTGTATAATGGATGAGGGAAAAATTATAGCATCAGGTACTCAACAGGAGATGGTTGAACTGGTAAAAGAAAAAACACAAATTAATATTAAATTAAATAAAATGGATGAAGTTGTATTAAATACTCTTAAAGAAATTGATGGAGTGTTTGACGGAAAAATAGAAAACGATCATATTGCCTTATTTGGCAGCAATGCAGATGTAATATTAGCAGATATTATAGCAAAGGTATCAGAAAATGGATGGCTTATAGAGACCATAGATGTTAAAAAACCAAACCTGGAAGCAGTATTCCTTCATTTGACAGGCAAGGCGCTGAGAGATTAGGAGCAGACTATGAAAATAATTAGTATTATAATCAAAGATCTAAAGGTTATGTTCAGTGATAAAAAGGCGCTGGCTATAATGATTCTCATGCCCATGATTTTAACAACCATACTAAGCATCGCATTAAAGGGCTCCTTTTCAAGCGGCAGTGATTCAGATTTTGAACCTGTTAATATTGCTATAATTAAGCAATACGATGCACAAGAGGATTCAGAGATGTTTAAATCATCCCTAAACAGCAATTTTCTTTTAAAGGAAATGGGAGAAGCTACCCTAAAGGATCTAATGGAATCAGGTGATGATATTAATCCTGAAAAAATATTCTTTGAGGATTTCATGGATAGTGACGATGTTTCTGAATTTATACACTACAAAGTTGAAGAAGAAACAAAGGCAATGGAACAGTTAAACAATGAGGAAGTTTCAGCAATAGTTATTTTACCGGAAAAATTCATATATAACATGAAAATAAACCTGTTGACTCCTTTTAGGAACAATGTGGAAATAAAGGTGTTAACCCATCCTGACAAAAACATAAGCGGAAAAATAGTTACAACAATCATGGATGCCTATACCAATACCATGTCTTCAGTAATAATCGGCAAAAATGTAATAATTGAAGCTGCCTTGACTAATAATCTGGGCAATGACGGTTTCAGCAACATGGAAGAAATAATGGAGGGCATGACTGATTTAATGGAATCCATTAATATAAATATAGATGATGTTGTATTAGAAGGAAGAAAACCAATAAAAAGTTCAGACTACTACGCAGTTGCCATGATGACCATGTTTATTTTGTTTGCTGCAGGTCAAGGCGGCAGAATGCTCTTAGAGGAAAAGGACAATCTCACATATCAGCGAATGACCGTTGGTGGTGTTTCAAAGTTTCAAATATTGTCCGGAAAGTTTATAACAGTGTTTATAATAGCACTTTTCCAAATAACCGTTATGATTACTTTTTCTAGCCTTGCACTTAAGGTTCAGTGGGGAGACCTAAAATCAGTTGCACTTATTAGCATAGCAGCAGCCTTTGCAATTGCAGGTCTTGGCTCCTTTGTAGGAGCATTAACCTACAGCGCCGGCAATTACAAAATGGCTAATGCATTTGAAAATGTAATTATTCAGGGTATGGCACTTTTAGGAGGCAGCTTCTTTCCATTAGATGTAATGCCTGAATTTATGCAAAAACTCAGCTTTTTATCTCTTAACGGTGTAGCATTGAAATCATATCTCAAAATAATAAAAGGATACCATACACCAGATGTTTTAAACAATATATTCATACTTGCTTTAGCAGGAGCAGTGTTTACAATATTGGCAGTTATGATTTTAAAGGGAAAGGAGGGGGAATCTCATGTTAAGCATAATAAAATTAAGACTATTAAGGCTTAGAGAAGATGTGATGGTCTTTGCCCTCATGACAGCTATGGCATTGGGATTTACAGCAATATTTGGAGCCTCCATTAATTCCTATGTACCTACAGTATTAGTGGTTGATGAGGACAACAGCTATTATTCTGAATATTTAATAAATGAGTTAACAAAAAACAAAGGATTTCGTTTTGAGAACACTGATTTGACAACTGCCTCTGAAAAAATCGAAGAAGGTAATGCAGTTGTAGCACTGTTAATAAAGCAAGGCTTCAATGAAAATATAGAAAAAGGAAATGATGTTTCCTTAGGAATGTTGAAGGTAAAGGATGATACAGTTATTTTAACAATACAGGAGCTGGTATCAAGCATTACATTAAAAATGGCAGGTGGCATAAGAATAGCGGATGTTACTGCAAGCTTTATACAATCAGTTAAGCCAGAGGTAAATCCTCAGGAAATAAAAACATCTGCCTACAACAATGTCATGGATTCATGGAAATATAAAAATCCATTGACTGTGACTACAACAATAGCTGAATCAGGAATAGACTCAGGCTATGACAGTTTAATGCATTCAATGATAGGATTTACGCTGTTTTTCTCAATGTACACAATGGTATTTTCCATAGGAACCATACTAAGCGACAAGCAGCACAAGACATGGGAAAGAATGCTGGTATCCCCTGTATCAAAATCTTCCATACTAGGAGGAACAATGACAGTATCATACCTGTCAGGTGCAGTTCAAATGGGAGTGCTGATTCTTTGCGGCAAATACCTGTTGAAAATTGACTGGGGAAACAGCATGTCAGGAGTACTGCTAGTATCAGCAGCATTTATATTTGCTGTAACATCCCTTGGATTAATGCTATCAAGCTTTATAAAAACCCAAGGACAGCTTGGAACCATAGCACCCATAGTATTAACCTCCACCTCCATGATTGGAGGCACCATGTGGCCATTAGAAATAGTAAACAACAAGGCACTGTTGTTCCTAGCAGAGCTAACTCCACAAAAATGGGCAATGCAAGGAATAGAGTCCATTGCAAGCATGGGTATGGGGTTTGAAGCCGCAATACTTCCAACTATAGTGTTGATGGTAATGGGTATAATTTATTTCTCAGTAGGTGTAAGAGCGTTAAATAAAGAAACATTGTAGAATATCACCAGTATAAGTTTATGGCGGGTCGTTTATATAACGGCTCGCTATTAGTATAGCAAAGTTCATTAATAAAGGGTTTATAGTAATAATATGTATAAAAAATTAATTTTGAATAATAATATCTATTAAATGAGGGAAAACCTCATTAAGGTGTTGACTTTTTAAAATTTAAGCATATAATATATCTAGGAGTGTGAGAAATATGTTAATACAGTTCAACTTCAAAAACTTTAAATCATTTAAAGATGAAGTATCATTAGATTTAACTGCAACAAAGATAACTGAACATAATGATCATGTTATGGAAGTAGCAAATGATAAATTGCTAAAGGTTGCTGCTATCTATGGTGCAAATGCAAGCGGAAAATCAAATATTTATGAAGCGTTTGAATTTATGTCATATTATGTTTTAGAATCCTTCAAGTTTGGGGGAGATGCTGGAAATAAGAAAAAAACAGAATATCGTTATACAAAAGTTACACCATTTTTATTTAATTCTAAAAGTAAGGATCAAGAATCAACTTTTGAGGTTTTTTTTACTGATGGACTAGATTCAAAACAGAAATCATATCAATATGGATTTTCTATAAATCAGGAAGAAATATTAGAAGAATGGCTTTTTTATAAAACAAAAACATCTAGGGAATATAGAACGCTCTTTTATAGAAAAGGGAGAGAAATTGACTTTGTTGGGATAACAAAGTCAAGTGCTGATAATATAAAAGTTGCATTGGAAAAAGAAACTTTAATTGTTTCTTTAGGAGCAAAATTAAAAGTAACCAAGTTAAAACTCGTTAGAGATTGGTTTATTAATAATGAGATAGTGAACTATGGTAGTCCAGAAGAGAATTTATATAGATCATTTATGCTTCCTCATAACTTTACAAATGACAAAAATGTGCAAAATAAAGTAATAAAATTCTTTAATTCATTTGATGATTCTATAAAAGGATTTAATGTTGAGAAAGTCAATGACGACGTTGAAAAGGCTGATGAGCAATATAGGATAGATACAGTACACAAGATGAATGATACAAGTGAAATTGTTTCTATTCCGTTAGATAGTGAATCTAGTGGGACATTAAAGATGTTTTCTATATTTCCTTCAATACAGGAGGTTTTTGATATTGGAAGTGTTCTTTTTGTTGATGAATTAAATTCAAGGCTGCACCCTTTATTAGTAAGAAATATTATTTTATCATTCTTGGATCCTACAATAAATACAAAAAATGCTCAGTTAATTTTTACAACACATGATATTTGGCAACTATCAAATGATTTATTAAGACGTGATGAAATATGGTTTGTTGAAAAAGATTCTGATGGCATATCTTCATTATATTCATTATCAGATTTTACAGATGATAATGGAGCCAAGATACGTAAGGATGAAAATTATACTAAGAATTATTTAACAGGGAAATATGGTGCTATCCCAAGACTTAAATCATTTGATATTTTTAAGGAAGAATAATATGAGAGCAAACGAAAGAAGAGGGGCAAGAAAGGATAGAAATACAAAAAGATCAACAAGAACACCTGAATTGGGGTATTACTTGATTGTAACGGATACAAAGGAAACTGAAAAGAATTATCTTGAGGGGTTAAGAGATTCTATACCCGGAAAATTAAAAGATAAGTTGGTAATAAAGGTTTTTGAGACTAAGACAGTTGATATTGTTGAAAAGTGCAAAGAATTAAGAAATAAGGATCCACAATATCGAATCCCCTGGATTATATTTGATAAGGATCAAGTATCAAATTTTGATTATATTATTAGTAATGCAGAAAAAAATGATATATATGCAGGATGGTCGAATCCGTGTATTGAAATATGGTTTATGGCATACTTTGGTAGTATGCCTACGATTAATGATTCTGTTATTTGTTGTAACAGTTTTAAGGACAAACTTAGCCATGTTAGTGAAATTAAATATAAAAAATCTGATAAGGATATTTACAGGCACTTAAATAAATACGGAAATGAAACAATAGCTATTGAAGTTGCTGAAAAAAGACATATTGAATACGTTAATAATTGTGAAATAACTCCTTCAAAAATGTATTCTTCATCTACCGTATATATATTAATAAAAGAAATTAATGGTAAAATAAATAATTTGCATATGTGATTATTCTAATAGTTTCTACTTGCAACAAGAACAAATGTTTGATACAATATAATTAAGATACAATATGAAGCCCCATTGGATACTTGACATTAAATACTAATACATAAATAATAAAATTGAAAAAAACGGAAGCATCTTACACATGCCACCGTTTTAAATAAAAAGGATCTCAGACTTGGCTACACCTAGCCCTTGAGAATATTTTAAAATTCATAAAATTATAACATTAATGTTCCCTATTTTCAAGAGAAATATTCCAAGTCAGAAAGGAATGGTTTAACTTTTTGGCAAAAAACAAGAAAAATGGCAGAATCATAGGTTATATATTTCGTGCATCAATGACAATTGATGGCGTTACCTATTATGCTAAAGATTACAAAAAGAAAGCATTTAAAATACCTATTTATGAAAAATAGAATTTTTTAAATGTAAGGGGAAGCTAGCTTCCCCAAGACAATTTGTCAGAGAGATTAAAGAGGATATACTTATGAAAAAGAAATGGTATGTTAAATGGTGCACAGCAAAGAAATAATAGAACTTTAAGTAGTACCATAATGTAATTACAATACTAAGTAGAAAGGAATAAGAATATGGAACATTATTATGTTAATAACAATCAAACCGTAAATCCAGGATATCATCATGAAGTTCATACAGAAAAACATGCACAAGAGTTAAATATATCAAACAAGTCATACTTGGGGTATTACAGTAATTGTGTAGGGGCTGTTAATAAAGCAAAAGAAAAATACAATGATGCTGATGGTTGTGCAACTTGTTGCCCATTATGTCATAAGGGGTAAGGCTATGTCGAGAAATGAACACCACATTGTCCCGAATCCTAATGGTGGATGGGATATCAAGAGAAATAATGCAGAACGTTCAAGCGGGCATTTTGATAAAAAGGCTGATGCAGTAAATAATGGAAGAAAGATTAGTCAAAATCAAAGTACAGAATTTATAATTCATGGTAAGGATGGAAAAATTCAAAGTTCTGACAGCCATGGAAATGATCCATGTCCTCCAAAAGATATTAATAAATAATTTATAGCAAAAGATGCATCAGCTGCACTTGATTATTTTCAGCTTATGCATCTTTTGTAAATGTTGACAAGAAACCCAAAAGGGGATCGTCTCCGCGATGTCATATCAGGAGTTTAACTGTTCATAAATTATTGTATTAACTTAGATTGATTTTGTTTTACATAATCTTATAATAAATCTCATAAGTTTTTATTTTAGAATATTTATTAATTACCTTTTTTGAATATATTATGTACATGTATCACGTACATGTTGAAATTTTCACAAAAATACGATTGATTTCATATAATTAATAGAGTATAATATAATAAATAATTTAAAAATACTGAAGATATTAAATATCAAAATTGATTTTGGTATTATAGGGGGATAATTTGTCAGTTGCTTTTGGAATAATTGAGTATAAAATTGATGACCTAGATGCTATTGCCTGTGGTGTTTCGCATGATGATAACGAAATGATTAAGGCCTTAACTAGCAATGTATATGATAAAATTTATGACATTACAGGAAATAATGAACTCATAGATACAATTTTATTGGGGGTTGCTGATACAGGCTTTAAAAAAGATAAATTGTTGTCTATTTTTGGATGCAAAGATTATGTTATTGATTGGGAAGTTGGAGAAGCCTATGCTCAAGCATATTTGGAAGATAATTATTCATCTTTACTACCTTGGAATTTAAGGCGAGACATAAAGAAACCAGGATCTAGCTTGCCTGGAGCAGATATTGTAGGATTACATGAAAATGGGGATTCTACTTATTTTTTATTCGGAGAAATAAAAACTTCTTCTGATAAAGATTATCCTCCTAATTTAATGTATGGACCAACAGGATTAAAAAAACAATTAGAAGATCTTTGCCTAGAACAAGATTTAATTTTAGCATTAATTAGATACTTAGGATTTCGTTTGAAAAATACTGAGTATTGGTCGATGTATCAAAAGGCTTTCAAAGAATACTATGCGAATAATAATAATATACATATTATGGGTGTATTAATAAGAGACGTTAAGCCTAATAGTAAAGATCTAGAAGCAAGAGTTAAAGCTTTAAATCCTTATTGTATAGATGGTAGACAAATAAACCTTGTAGCAATATATCTTCCGGAAAAAGCTATATCAAGATTTGTATCTATAATAGAATCCGAACATGAAAGGAGGGAGCTTCCTGATAAATGTTAAAATATAGTGATTTAGACCGTCTCGAACAGCATTGGGCAGTTGCTTCTGTTTCTAAAAATGTTCGGGATAAATGTTTTGATGAAATTGAGAAAATTATAGTACAAAAATCTATTGGGGAACAAATTAAATTTAATTTTTCATTTTCTAGTCAATTAGAAGACCAAATTAGCAGGGTCGCTAGTGCTTATGAAATGGCTGCATTTGAAAATATTGGTAGTATGATAAACCCTACTGACACTTCATTAGATCGAGGTATATTTATTGCTGCTTCATGGAAGGCTTATGAACTTTATAGAGCAATGAAGATTCCTGATAATTATTTGGAAAAGGTCTTTTTTGTATTGCATATTTCTTCAATAGCATATTGTGCAGAACGATGGAATGATTTGAGACGTTGGTATGAAGAAAATAGAGATATTATTATGAAAGATGAGGTCGTTACTAGAGATCAAGAATGGGATATGTATTTAACTAACTCTTTATATAAATGCTGGGTGCTATTATTTATTAAAAGAGACTGGACAGAGTTGAATGAAATACAATTACAAATTATAAAATTAAGAGAACTACAATCTGAATTTGAAGAAAAATACCTTGAATCGCAAGGTAATTTAAAAAAATCTGCTGCCTTAAGACTTATATCAATATATCATTGGTCAAAATGTACAGAATTACTTTCTTTATACGTGACTCAAGGTGAACCTTCAAATATTCTTACACAACTTGACAAGCATTTTGAATCAGCTATTGAAAGTGCATCTTTATGTGATGATATTGAACTTGAAATGATATTGAATTGGTTATATGGTGCTTCTAAACAGATGGTTGAAAGTTCAATATGGTGGATTGCTCGTACAATTAATTCAAGAACTACAGATTTTGTAAAGTATGTAACAAAAAATCGGTCGCTATTTGAAATGCTTCCACCTCAAAAATCCGCTATACGAGAACAAGGATTATTAGATCAGGCATCAACTGCTATATCAGTTGAGATGCCTACATCTGGTGGTAAGACACTATTGGCTGAGTTTAAATTACTTCAAGCACTTAATCAATTTGATGCTGATAATGGTTGGGTTGCTTATGTTGCACCTACAAAAGCTCTTGTTTCTCAAATAACACGTAGACTTAGAAAAGACTTTGTTCCTAAGATTAAGGTAGAACAATTATCATCAGCAGTAGAAATAGATGCATTTGAAGAAGGTATGTTAACAGATCCAGACCATTCATTTGATGTTTTAGTATCTACCCCTGAAAAACTAAATTTAGTTATTCGTAATAAAAAGGTATCGAGACCACTAGCATTAATTGTCATGGATGAAGCTCATAATATAGAAGATGATGAAAGAGGCTTAAGGATAGAACTATTACTTGCTACTATTAAATCAGATTGTCCAACTGCTAATTTTTTATTGCTTATGCCTTATGTTGAAAATGCGCTTACTTTATCTAAATGGTTATCTTCTGACGTCAGTTCGGCAAAATCAATCAGTATTGGAAGTACACCTTGGCAACCTAATGAAAGAATTGTTGGGTTATATAGAAAGTCCAAAGTTAATGATAATATTAAAGGAAATTGGGAAATTAAGTTTAAGACATTAATAACAACTCCCAAGACAATTAACTTTGATGGCGAATATTCAATTGGTGGTAATAAACACTTTGATGTACCCCAATCAGGTGTAAATAGGGCCATATTAACAGCTGCAATGGCGAAAGCTATGTCTGAAAAGGGAACCAGTTTAGCAATAGGAAGAACTACAAATGATTCTTGGAATATGGCTAGAAAAATTAGCAATACACTAGATACTCTTAATCCAATTCCAGATGAAATAAAACTTGTACAAGATTTCTTGAAGTCAGAAATAAGTCCTGATTTTGAATTAATTGATATGTTATCTAAGGGTATAGGAGTTCATAATGCTGGTCTATCAGATGATGCAAGGCAACTATTGGAATGGTTAGCTGAAGAAGGAATGTTGAGGGTCTTATGTGCAACTATGACTATAGCACAAGGTATTAACTTTCCAGTGTCTTCCGTTTTTATACAAAGTATATCCCTTCCTTCTAACAGGCATAGTAGGGATATGAAAGCAAGAGAGTTTTGGAATTTAGCTGGGAGAGCTGGACGAATTGGTCATAGTAGTGTTGGTGTTGTAGGTATTGCGTGTGAAAATGATGAAGCTAAAATAATGTCATTTGTGAGTGAAAAAACAGGAGAACTTATTTCTAGATTAGTATCAATGATAAATGATTTATATGAAGCAGGAAATTTGATGAATTTAAAATCAGCCTTATACAGGGAAGAATGGACAGATTTTAGGTGTTATATTGCACATTTATGTAATGAAAAAGAGTCTCTTGATGAAGTTATTTCAGATACAGAACAATTATTAAGAAATACATATGGGTATAATTTGTTGAAGACTTCAAAAGGTGGAGAGATAAAAGCTAAAGCTCTACTTGATGTTACTAAAGAGTATGCAGCGAAGTTAAAAGGATATCCTAAGCATATAATTGCTATAGCAGACCAAACTGGATTTTCTCCTGAAGGCGTTTATGCTACTATTAATGAGGTGAGAGATCTTAAACAGGTATTAACTGTTGATAATTTGAAGACAAAGAGTATTTTTGGCAATGAAAGCAAATTAGCGAATTTATATGGAATAATGTTAAAACTACCACAACTTAAACAGTTAGACGAAATAGCAGGGTCAGGAATTGATAATAAAAGAATTGCTGCAATCACAACGGATTGGGTTTTAGGAAAAACTATTAAAGAAATTGCAATAAGCTATTTTACTGGTAATACTGATACTCAAAAAATTACTAATGCATTTAAAGCAATAAATAAAAATATTGCAAATTATGGAACATGGGGTTTATCAGTAATAACAAAATTATCTGGAATTGAGTTCGATTCTCTTTCAGATGAACAAAAGCGAGAGATAAATTCTATTCCGGCTATGATTTATCATGGCGTTAATACGCAAGAGGCTGTTTTAATGAGAATGAATTCTGTACCAAGAAGTATTTCGTATCAAATCGGAGAAAAATACTCGGGAGTAGCTGAAAAATATACAGTTCAAGAGGCGCGTGAATTTATTAAGACATTAACAATTAATGATTGGGATAACTTAAGAAATAAGGATTCTTTTTTAAGCGGAAAAGGATATAAAAAGATTTGGGAACTTTTAGCAGGCGAATAATAGCAAGCATAAAATAAATTATAAAAAGCCTTTTATAAAAACCAAAAAACCATTGGATTTCTTTCAATGGTTTTCGTATTTATTAATTTCTCGTTTAACCCATCCTCCAACGGGTATACATTTAATAATGATACTATAATTCAAGGAGGACTCATATGGACAAAGCATATAATAATAAATTAAGATTACCGGCAGAAAAATTAAAGAAGACATGCAATATAGAAAAAGAGCTGAAGTTTTGCAAGACCTCAAAGGATGTAACTATTTTAGAAGGAGTAATCGGGCAGGACAGAGCTGTGAGATCCATGGAATTTGGTCTATCCATGAATGCACCGGGATATAACATATTTGTTCTGGGACCTCAAGGAACAGGTAAAAGCACCTACACACACTCTGTTGTTGCCAAGGCAGCTTCAAAACAAAGTGTTCCAAATGACTGGTGCTATATTAATAATTTCAGCGAATGGGATAAACCATTGGCAATAGCCCTTCCATCAGGTAAAGGGAAGGTATTTCAAAATGATATGGATAAGCTAATTGGCAACCTTACCGTCTACATTCCAAAAGCATTTGGAGGCAGTAATTTTCAGCAACAAAAGGATTCTCTGATTCACAAAATAAATGAAAAGATGGCAGCAATATTAAGAGAAATTGAACATATTGCAACTGAAGCAGGCTTTGGAATACAGCAGTCAGGCCAAAGAATTCTCCTCATACCATTAAAGGACAACAAACTGATAACACCTGAAGAATATAAGCAGCTGTCCCCTGAAAAACGTGAAGAAATAGATGCAACAAGAAATAAAATAGCTACAGTAATTGATGATAAAATTCGTGAAGGGCAGACCATACAAAGATTAGCAGAAGAACAAGCAATTGATATGGAAAAAAAGACAGCTTATGAAGCAGCAGAGCCTCATGTGAATCAATTGAAGGAAAAATATAAATCAATACCTCAAATAGAAGATTATTTAGACAAGGTTTTAAAGGATGCAGCAGAAAACCATGGTATATTCAACAATGCAAGATCATTAACCTTTGATGAATATGCCACAGATTCACCGGATGGTTCCGAACCATCAGATGAAGAGGAAGAAAATCTGTTTGACACAAAGTTTATTGAAACAAAGGACAACAAAAATCCTTTTACAAGATACAAGGTAAATTTGTTTGTAAACAATGAAAATACCGAAGGAGCACCGGTAATAGAAGAAAGCAATCCCTACTATTACAATCTTTTCGGAAAAATTGAATATAAAAATCAAATGATGACAACCATGACTGATTTCACAATGATTAAATCAGGTGCTATTCAAAGAGCAAACGGAGGATACCTGATATTGCAGGCTAAGGATTTAATCATGGATCCATATGCCTGGGATGCTTTGAAAAAAGCCTTGAAATACAAACAAGCGGTTGTTGAAAACATAGGGGAGCAAAGTCGATTCATCCCGACAGTCACATTAAAGCCACAGCCAATACCCCTCAACGTGAAGGTTATTTTGGTGGGAAGCTTCTTGTATTATCAAATCCTTTCATCAGATGAGGACTTTAAGAAGCTGTTCAAGGTCAATGTGGATTTTGATGTCGAAATGGATAGAACAAATGAAAATATTCAACATTACGTTTCATTTATTGGTTCAATGTGCGAAAAGGAAAATTTAAAACATCTCAATTGTTCAGCAATGTCCAAGGTAGTAGAATTAGGCTCCAGACTTGCAGACAATCAAAATAAATTGTCCACCCGCTTTAATGTGGTAAGTGAAATATTGTATGAAGCATCAGCATTGGCTGATTCAGAAAAATATAATTCAGAATTCGTAGATGCCAGTCATGTGGAAATGGCTATAAAAAACAAAAAATACCGTTCAAACATGATTGAAGAAAAAATGCAAAAGCAGATACTTGAAAAGAAAGTGCTTATAGATACAGAAGGAGAAGTTGTCGGTCAGGTCAACGGTTTGTCAGTGATGAATGCATCGGGATATTCCTTTGGACTTCCCTCCAGAATAACAGCCAGAACATATTCTGGCCGCGATGGTATTATTAACATTGAAAGAGAAACCGAAATGAGCGGTAACATCCATTCAAAGGGAGTTCTGACTCTTAACGGATACCTGGGAGGAAAGTTTGCTCAGGAAAAACAGCTTGGTCTCACTGCACAAGTAACATTTGAGCAGCTTTACGGAGGTGTGGAAGGAGACAGCGCCTCAAGCACTGAGTTATATGCAATTTTATCAAGCCTTTCAGGAGTTCCAATTAAACAAAATTATGCTGTAACCGGCTCTGTAAACCAAATGGGAGAAATACAACCCATAGGAGGAGTCAATGAAAAAATAGAAGGCTTCTTTGACATCTGCTCATTAAAAGGATTGACAGGAGACCAAGGAGTAATAATTCCGGAGAGCAACGTAGACAACTTAATGCTTAAGGACGAAGTAATAGAAGCAGTAGAAAACAACAAGTTCCATATTTACTCAGTTAAAAAAATCGTAGAAGGAATAGAGCTTTTAACAGGAGTACCAACAGGTGAATTAAACGAATTTGGCGAATATCCAAAAGGTAGCATATTCTACCTAGCAAACCAAAAGCTCATGGACTACAATAAAATATTAGAAACAGCAGAAGAATAATAAAAATGATAGGGCGGGTTTTACCCGCCCAGTATTGTCATCCAAGTTGATTTTTGTCATCCTGAGGCGTAGCTGAAGGATCTTTTTTTACTTTTCAATAGGCTGAGATTCTGGGGACGGCACCTTTTTGTGATGGTTTTTATCACAAAAATGGTCCGTACCCAGAATCTCTCGTTTTTTACCAAGAATATGACAAAAACCAAATACAATAATTTACAAAAATTAAAAATTGAGGTAATATATATGAGTGTGTAATAAAAATAATCGAATAAAAGGAATCAAAGGAGCTGACTATGAAGGCAAAGACAAGTATTAAGCTAATTATTATGGTTATTTTATCAATAATTTCTTTTGGACAAGTTCAAGCAAGTGCATCCACGGAGGCGGACGCAATAATAACTCCAATAATAAAAGCATCAGAAATTCAAATCGTAAAAAATCCCACAACAGTTGAAGATTTTGAGAAAATTTTATTATTTATGAATTACACAAATACATATGAGTTAGATATACCCTATACATTTACCATTCAAGAAGGAATGATTAATAATACATATGATGCTTTAACTAACATGTTTGATAGATATCCTGAATTTATGAGTTTTAGTTATGATTTGGATTATAGTATTGACAATGATAATTTAGAATTTAAAGTATTAACACTTAAATTATCAAGTCCTAATTTTACAGAAGAGGAAGTAATTGATATGAAGACAAAGTTTTTTGATGAAACAGAGAATATCGTACATAATTTGATTGAAGAAGGAAAAATAACATCAAACATGACAGATAAGGAAAAAGCACAGGTATTTTTTGAATGGATAGTATTGAACGCTTCTTATGATTATAGCTATGCTCCAGAAAGTTTTACCGGATATGGTCAATTTTATAATCAAAAAGTTGTATGCCAAGGATATACATCTATATTTAATTCTATGTTGAAAATGGTAGGAATTAAAGAGGTAGAAGGAATACCTGGATTTGCAAAGTATAATAATGGACCTCATATATGGACCAGAGCAAATATAGATGGAGAAAAAGTATATTTTGATGTAACTTGGGGAGATAATGAAGATTCTTGCGATTATTCATATTTTGCTACTGATGCTGATTTTATGTCAACAACCCACTCATGGGATGTTGATAAGCTTGGATATTAAATTACATTAAGGGGACAAGACATTGATACGAACATTAAAAAAATTAGTAATTCTCACGTTGCTGTTATTTACTTTGACTGGATGCGTAAATAGAGATGAAATTTCTTTATATTTAAATAAAGAACAAACAGAATCAGAAATAGAAAAACTTGAAAAAGAAAAAAATCAAAATAATGGTGAAGTAAATAGGGTTTTTAAAAGTTATAATACTAATAAGAATGCGGCTATAAGGTTCGAAGAGGATATATTACCTTATTTAAAGGATCTTAATCTAATTAAGTTTGATATAGGACGTAGAAGTATAAAAAGTGAATCATTTCTTCAATATAATTTAATAGTTTTTAAAACTCAATTATTGGTAGATATTGAAAATGCAGTTAATGAAGAACTATTGCAATTGCAATCATACTCAAATATAGCAGCAAAAGAAGCCGAAGAACGTGCAGTAGAACAAATATTTAACAGTATTGAGATTGATTATTTTTTAGATTCAGATACCGGCCATGTAGAACAAATGATCATGTATAAGAATAAAGATGGAAGTAATAGAATAATTTCATTAACATGGCGATATGGATCTTGCAGCAAGACAAACATTTTAACTTCAGGGGAGGCATAGATGAATAAGTCTAATTTTAAAAAAATATCGTTAATTATTGTAGGTATTAGCTTAATAGCATTTATTATTTTATTCTTCAATTTTTACGCTTATATCAGCTATTATAACACTAGAATTGAAGATATACAAAATCAATATGATACAAGACTTGATGATTATGAGAACAACAAGAATTTAGCTTTAAAATACTTAGATATTTATACAATAAATAATCCCCAAAAATACACAGAGGTCAAAGATTCAATTTTTCAGCACTTAAGTGAGAATCTGCAAAAAGAGTTTACAGACTTGGAAAAAAATATTTCTAATGATAGCTACGAAAAAAAATGCATAATACAGGATATTAAAGGAACAGTTGAAGATACCGGCTCCCAAATCTTTAAAGTTGAATTTAAATTAATAGACAGGTATACCAATTCTGATTCTATAATCTTTATAACCATATCAAACAACAAAATAATTTCAGCAACAGAACTATAACAAGTATTTCACGAACACCAGAGATTCTGGGTTTTTTGGGGACGGTACCTTTTTGAGATGGTTTTTATCTCAAAAATGGTCCGTCCCCAAAAAACCGTCCCACAATGCGTTGGCGCTGCGTTATTCCTCTATACTACTCCTAACCAAATCCAATGCCGTAGTAGCAGCCCTATCCCTTATAATCTCTCTTGACCCTGTATTCATTATTTTCTTAACACTAAACTTACCATTATAATAAACACACACATAAACCAACCCAACAGGTTTATCCTCAGTTCCCCCATCAGGACCGGCAACACCAGTAGTTGAAACTCCAATATCAGTCCCTGCAACCTTAGCAGCCCCATATGCCATTTCCTTTGCAGTTTCTTCACTTACTGCACCATACTTCTCCAATGTGTCTCTGTTCACATTGAGCGTGTTCATCTTAGCCTCATTGCTGTATGTAACAAATCCCTCCATAAAAACCTTAGAAATACCGGGGTAATTTATTAATCTCGATGCAACCATTCCACCAGTTAATGATTCAGCAACAGCAATAGTTAGATTTTTTTCTAGCAAAAGCTGTGCAGTCTTGTCTTCAATCATACCTGTATCAATAACATAAGCATTTTCTTTTCCAAAACGATTAATTAATTCTTCCTTGACCGGTTGAATCATTTCAATACATTTATCTTTTGTTTCCGCCTTTGCAGTAATTCTGAAAATTACTTTTCCAGCGCTGGCATATGGAGCAATTGTTGGATTTGTTTGCTTTTCAATTAAGTCCAAAATCATTTCTTCCGCACCAGACTCTCCTATATTAACAACCACCAACTTTTCTCCATAAACCACCTGATTTGAGAATTGTTTTAAATAAGGTATAACCTCCTTGTCCACAAGTGGACCCATTTCCTTTGGAGGACCAGGTAGCAATATCCCTATTTTAGATTTTCCTTCTATATCACCCTTCATAATACATGCATTGGCAGTACCATTAGGATTGTCAACTACAATAGAACCCTTTGGAAAATATGCCTGTCGCATATTATTTTTAGGAAAGTCCTTTCTAAAATGTGAATACATCTCCTTAACATGCTCGTAGCTTTTTTCATCATAAACCATTTCAACACCAAAGTATTCAGCCAATACCTCCTTGGTGATATCATCCTGTGTAGGTCCCAGCCCTCCTGTGCAAACAACAATATCAGCCCTAGAAAATGCAACTCCAAAACATTTTTTAATTCTGTCGGGATTGTCACCAACCACTGACTGATAATGTACATCAATAGCTATTTCAGCTAGTTTTTTAGATATATATTGAGCATTCGTATTAACAATATCCCCATGCAAAAGCTCAGTACCCACACAAAGTATTTCAGCATTCATCTTATCTCTCTCCTCCAATAATCAAACTTTGGTATTTTTGTGATGGAATTCTGGGGACGGCACCTTTTTGTGATGTCTTTTTGGTTTTTTGGGGACGGTACCTTTTTGGGACTGCTATTTAGTCCCAAAAATGGTCCGTCCCCAAAAAACCCTCGTTATCTCATCTCGTCAACGCAGCATACCTCTCCGCATCCCCACAAATTTCATCACTAATTATAATCGCCTTCTCAGCAAAAAACAATCCTGTTGTTTTAGCATATTTCCAAACCAACTCATCAAACATACTATCTGGATGCTGCCTTCCACCTTCCACAAACGGCGATAACTCAATACAAAATGCCGGTCTCTTCATCCTAACCCTAAACCAATTCTCAAAACCGCATCCGTATATTTTCGGATCCATACTCACCTTAGTCTTTCTATAAATATATTTTTTATTTAATTCATCCATAATTTTTTCATCCAAACCATTAAACATACCATGAGTTCCGCTGTCAGCCCAAAAAGTGCAGTTCCCCGAGCAATGATAACTAACCATCAATGAAAAATCAATTTCATTGCAAAAATTAACCAAAGCTTGAACCTCAGGCTCACTGTTTGGAGCAAAACCTTTAAACCTATCAGAACAAGGAACATCCGTGCCGGGGACACAAGTCCTAATATCCCAATTCCCATCATCAAAGTTTTTATTCAAATCTACACCATTTGCATTAGCCTTCCAATAACTATAATCCTCGCCCCAAATTTCCATATCCTTCAATTTTTCAAAATTACTTGAAGCTTCTAAACCATTATGTACAATATTAAGCCCATCAGGATTAACAACCGGAATAAAATAAATATCTACATTATTAATAATCCCTTTAACATCAAATCCATCAAAACTCTTTCCTTCACTATAATAATAACAATAATAATCAATCATCTTCATGCAAAGCATCACAGAAAAATCCTCCCTAGCATGAATCCCCCCAACAAACAACACAGCCGGCTTATTGTCAGGCATTTCGGGGACGGTACCTTTTTGGGACTGCCCTTTAGTCCCAAAAATGGTCCGTCCCCGAAATGCCTTTTCCGCGCAAATCCTCAAAGCAACAATATCCCTCCCCTCAACCGACTTCCCAATAACCTTTTTACTTAAAATATCATTATATCTTTGGCACAACACATCCATATCCCTATAAATTTCATCCAAAAAATAAGTATCCGATGTATCAACAACAAACTTATCCATATTCACCTCATCATTTGTAACCAATAAATTTATTATAATATAAAATCTTTTCTTTATACAATAAATTTAACATCATTTGTCAGCATTACAAAACGTCAGCATTACAAAACGTCAGCATTACAAAACGTCAGCATTACAAAACGTCAGCATTGGGGGACGGCACCTTTTTGGGACTGCCCTTTAGTCCCAAAAACGGTCCGTCCCCCAATGCGGTGCCAAATCGACAAACTTGAGCATCTCATCTTTTATATATTATAAAATCATTGCTAACAAAAACTATAAATGCTATAATTATTAATCAAGAAATCAAAGGGGATGTTTCCATGCTATTATCCAATTTACACATAAACTCAAAAACACAAAAAATCCTCAGCCTATTACTCACATTAACAGGAGTCATATTTATATTATTATCAAAATACATTGGAAGCATTGCAATCCGTATTGCTATGATTTCAATTCTGATTTTCTGTATCGCCAATATAAAAATGACATATAAATACTTAACTAAAAAAGAAAAGGTAAACTATTTACTAGTTATTGCCGCATCATTAACAGTCATGTTCAGACCGGAATTAGCTATGCTCATAATAGGAGCTTTCTTGTTATACATTTCTCTACCCCCATACATCAATGCAATAAAAACAAAAGATTATTCAGATATTATCATGCTCATAATCTATGGCTCAGGAATACTATTTGCTTTCTACTGTATTATAAGCTCAAAAGCAGCACTTAATACAGTCATCAAATTAATTGGAGTAATATTTACAATTGCAGGCTGCATTATGCTTTATGATATTATTACTAACAACAAACCCAATATTGACTCGGACATAAAGAAATTTAACAGTTTCGAAGACACAAGTAACATGTAATTTAATATTTATATACGTAAATAGGGGCTGGTACTTAAAGGCTCCTATTTTATCTTTCATATTGTAACTAAAAGCCGCCAACCTGTAACACTTCTGTAATATTACTTGCAAAAACATGTGTTATATTGTATACATGAGATGTTGGCACGAACATTGTGAATATTACAATAAAATTACATTGATGCTAAATTTATTGACTAAAAATTTTCGCAATGTTATAATACACTAGTCATTGTGCTAACACAATGAAGGCACTGGGAGCCTGAAATACCCACACAAATTCATAGGAGGAAACAAAGAATGAAAAAAGTATTATCACTTGTATTGGTAATCGCTATGGTATTATCAAGCATGAGCTTTGCATTTGCAAGCACACCAACTGATATAGCTGACAGTGATTACAAAAAAGCAATTGAAACTTTAGTTGCTTTAGGAATCATCGATGGTTATGATGATGGAACTTATAGACCAGAAAAGACTATAACTAGAGCAGAATTAGCTAAAATATTAGTTACAGCTCTTGGTTATGGCGATTTAGTAGATGGGGCAGCTAGTGAATTCCCTGATACAGCTAATCACTGGGCAAAAGGCTATGTAGCAATAGCTGCTGGAACTGGATTAGTATTAGGTTATCCAGATGGAACTTTCAGACCAGAAAATGTTGTATCTTATGATGAAGCATTAACAATGCTTGTTAGATCATTAGGATACACTGATGCAGTTCTTAAAGGAACTTGGCCAACAAACTACAAAGTTAAAGCTATTGATTTAGACCTTAATGATGATGTTGAAATGAAAGCTTCAGGAGCAGACAGAGGCGGAGTAGCTCAAATATTCTACAACGCTTTACAAGCAAAAATGGTAGAAATCGATGAAGACGGTTTAGCAGTACCTGTAACTCCAGAAAAATTATTTATCGATAATGTTGCATCACTTGAAAAATACTACTATGTAGGAACAGACAGATTTGATGAAGATGATAATGATTATGCTGGAAATTTAGTTGACTTAACACCATATGTATATCAATATTTAGATGTTTATACAAATGGTGATGATGAAGTTGTATATGTAAAAAGCGTAAAATCTGAAACTCTTACTGGAACAGTTAACAAGGTAGATGAAGCTGCTGGTACTATAGAAGTTAAAGATGCTAATGGCGATAAATATACAATTAAAACTGCTGCGGCAGATATCACTGTATACTACAATGGCGAACAGACAACTATAGCTGATGGTCAATTCAATGAAAAGTTATACAGAGGAAACGATGTAGATACTAACTATGATGCTTTAGAAGCAAAAATTACTGTTATTTCTGGTGACTCTTTAGATACTATAAAAGCTGGTAATTCAGAAGAAATTAAATCTAATGATACAGCTAGCCATTTCATAGTTGAAAGAGCTACAAAAGCAATTTTAGTTGATAATGATTATGTTGCTGGAAAAGCAAAAATTTCTGGCGAAGATGGAACTATATCATTACCAGTAGATGATGGCGAAGTAGATTTAGAAAAAATTACTGTAATTGGTGCTGCTGATTCATTAGAAGATATAGTTGAAGGCGATGTAGTAGTATCTTATGAATCTGCTGACGGAACTCCTGTTAAGTTAGTAGTTGTTAGAGATACAATTGAAGGCGTAGTAACAAAGACTGCAAGTTCAGCTACAACAGTATATGTAGATGGAAAAGAATATTCATTGAGCAGAATAAATGGATCAGTTCGTTATGGAACAAGACCAGCTGTTGATGATGAAGGCATATTCTACTTGGATAATGCAGGTAAAATATTTGCAGTAGATACTGATGGAGCAGCATTAACTGATTATGCTATAGTTCTTAATAAAGCAGGTGGAACATATACTGACAGATTAAATGGTTCAGTAAAAGATTACCCACAATTAGAACTTCTTACTTTCGAAGGTGAAAAAGTAGTATATGATGTTTTAGCTGAACTTGATTTATCTGAAGGAGTTTCAGAAGATAAGTTAGATGATTATGCAACTTATTCTGATGATGCAGTAACAAATGATACTGATCATGCATTGGTAACTGTTGATACAACAAATAAAGAATTAGATTTAGCTTATACATTTACTACAAATGAATTAGTTAAATATTCAGTAAATGAAGATGGATTTATTGATGAAATTCAATTAATGGATGTAACTGGTGCAACAATAGATTTAGATGATATTGATGATATTGCTGCAGAAGATGCAATAGTATTCAATACTGTTGATGAAGAAGTAACAACTGTTGATTTCTTAAAAGATAATCAACCACATACAGTATTATACAAAGATGGTGAAATAGTTGTTATAGTAACAGCAAATGTTGAAGCAGCAGATGACGATATTTATGGAGTTATTGCTAGCACAGCAAAAGTTAAGAATGCTGCTGGTGACATTGTAACAGAAGTTACAGCATTGGTTGACGGAGCAGAAGTTGTTTATTTAGCTGAAAATGATAATGCTTATACAGTATCAACTGATTCAGCAGTTAAGTTCAACTTTGGTACTGATGATGAATTAGATAGCGCAGTAGAATTATCACAAGGTGCTGGTGCAAATCAAGTTCTTCAAGTAGTATCAAATGCTACAGTAACTAATGTAACATCTTCTTACATTGAATTATCAAGCACTGAATTAAGATTTGCAAGTGATGTAGCAGTTTATATCTACGACATATCAGCTGATGAAATTACAGTTGGTGATGTTTCTGACTTAAATGAAGGTTCATACCAAACAGTTGTATACAATACTTCAAAAACAACTGGAATTGCTAACATAATAGTTCAGGTACAACCATAATAGAAGTTAATAATAGCTTTAAAAAGACTATCTCATTTGAGATAGTCTTTTTTATAGCTCCTTACTAAAAATCTATAAGCAAGTAAGCGCTGAAAAGGTTCTTTCCAACTTTAGTTGAAATGATTATGAAAATCTGATATAATGGTATTGAAAATAAATTGTCGCAGGTGGTTAAAGTAGATGAGTTAATAAAAATGCTTGATTCAAATTTATCTTATTTAGGACATAACATTAAGGATGATACACTAATTATATCAGTTGAATCAAAGAATAAGGAAGTCAAATGTCCATTTTGTGGAGAACTATCTACAAGAGTGCATTCAATATATCACAGAGAATTTCAAGATCTTCCGGTAATGGATAAAAAGGTTATGATTGAACTGAATGCAAGAAAAATGTTTTGTGATAATCATGAATGTAATCATAAAACATTTGCAGAAAGGTTTAATTTCATATCATACAAAGCTCGAAAATCTGAAAGGTTGATTCATAAAATACTTGATGTATCAGCAAGTGTAAGTTCTGTAACGGCGGCAGAACTAATTTCAGAAGGCACTGCAAGAATTGGAAAAAGTACAATTTGCAGTTTGCTTAAAAAAAATGCCTCAAGTTGTGGATAAAAAATCTGTAGAAAAAATTTGTGTGGATGATTTTGCTTTTAAGAAAAGATATACCTACGGCACAATCATGATTGATATTGATAGCCATAGGATTATTGATATATTAGATTCACGGGATAAAGATAAAGTTATTGAATGGCTAAAAACATATCCAAATATTAAAGTCGTTTCAAGAGATGGATCACATTCATATGGTGCTGCTATAACTAACGCTCATCCAGAAGCCGTTCAGGTCACAGATCGGTTTCATTTGTTAAAGAACCTTTCAGAAACAGTAGAAAAATATATGTACAGATTATTTCCTTCAAGATTAGAAATACCAGCAGCATCAAGTACTATGTCTACAGAGATGAAAGCACTTTTAAATACACGCAATCGCCATGAAAGAATTGTATTTGCAAGACAAAAATATAAAGAAGGCCATACGCAATCAGAAATAGCATTGATGATGCATTCTACAATTAAAACTATAAATAACTATCTAAAAATGAAAGAAGAAGATATCCCAGGACCGACAGTTTCAGCCAGAGAAAAACAACACCAAGAAGAAATGTCTAAAAAACAAGTAAAAATTGATGAAGTGAAAAAACTGTTTCAAGAAGGATATAATATTAATGAAATCACATTAAAAACTGGGCATACATATACGACAATAATGAATTATATCTCAGGAAAATATTCTTTGGTGAATGGTAAATATGATAATCGAATGCCTGGTAAACTTCAAAAATATGAAGATGAAGTAATTGCATTACGTTCACAAGGAATTACATATAAAAAGATAACAGAAATAATAAGTAAAAAAGGATATAACGGAACTGTTGATGCTCTTAGAGTTTTTATGCAAAAAGAACGTGAACACATGAAAAATGCGAATACAGAGAAACAAGAAAAAGCTAAAGAATATATAGCTCGAAAATGGATGGAGAAAGCTGAAAAATTTGAAATATCTGAAATGACATCATATGTTTCAGGATTAAGGAATGATATTGATGCTGTTAGAAATGCTATATTGCTAAAATATAATAATGGCCTCGCAGAGGGAAGCGTAAATAAATTAAAAGTCATAAAGCGAATCATGTATGGACGTAACAGCTTTGAATTATTGAAGGCAAAGCTGTTACGTTTAGAGTTAAGGAAAATCAACTAAAGTTGGAAAGAACCTTTTCAGCGCTTACCAAAATTTATGTGGATAAAAAAGCGCAACCAAATTATTTCTTCAATTTTACCGCATGATAAGGCATATAAATTAAGAATGATTTCATTTCTTGGATTGTAAGGAATAAGCGCTTTTTTGAAATTAAACTCTTCTTTTAGAAATGTATAAGTTTCAATAGTGTCAAAGGCAGAATTTCCCAAAAAGGTTGTAGGGTGAAAGCCAGGATGAAGTTTAAAAAAATCTTGTAAAACAGGCTTTAAAGCTGAAGAATCACCAATAGATTTATCTTCATCCGGAGAATCAGATTTCTTATCAATTCATTGTCACCGGATGAGTTAGAAGAATATATTTGTAATTATATTAAGCAGCTTGATAAGTAATAAGTAAAAATTATTAAAAAGTGAGTAGCAAATGTTAAAAGAGAAATAATAGAATTAAAAACTATATTTTATACAACATATTAACAAAATAAAAGCATAAACATATAATGATGTTACAAATATTAACTTATAATTGACATTAATAAAGAGTTGTGTTAAAATGATTAACGTCCATTCTAGGAGGAATGTTTTATGAAGACTTTTAATAATGAAAAATTTTGTAGTGATTTAATAAAATTGAGAAAAAATTCTACACAAGTGAATATTGCGGATAAGTTAGGAATTAATAGAAGTACTTTATCACTTTTAGAATCAGGAAAGCAAATACCTTCTCTTGATATATTTAATGCAGTATGTAATTTAGGAAATTACGAACCAAATGATTATTTTTTGGAGAATAATGATGATGCATTGATATATTTGATGGGAAAGCTTGAAGAAAGCGATAAAGAAAAAATCTATGGAATGATTGAAAATATACAAATTAAAGAAAAGTATATTATGTTGAGTAGAAGGTGTCAATAATGAGCTCGATTGATGATAAGAAGGTGTTTGAACATTATTATCAAGGTAATTATGATTTTAATACAAGTTCATTGACTGAAAGAGAAATTGATGAAATTAAAACACTGGCCAAAGAAAAGAGAGTTAATTACGCTCTGGCTCCAATAGGTGAAGATATATTTGATTTTATTTTAAAAAAATCCCCAAATATTAGTTTTGAACTTGTTCAACTTGATAATGAGAATATTGACGGAATGCTTTATATACCTAAAGGTGGTCAGGAAAAAGCGCATATAATACTGAATTCTAATAAACCTCTAATAAATCAAATATTTACAGCAGTACATGAATACTACCATTATATATAGGATTATGATTCGATAAGGAAAGAACCATACATTTGCCGTTTGTATTCTTTAGAGAATGTAAATGAAAAAAAATCAATTAGATTTTCTGAAGAGTTATTATTACCAGAGGATGCGCTAAAAAATGAAATTAATTTTTATAAAAAGAGTATTTGGTCTTGCAAGAAAAAATTAGGATTTGAGAATTATGCAATCATATGTATGATGTTGACTGTCAATTACCAATTGCCTTTGAAGGCAGTTATTTATAGGTTACATGAAGAAGGATATATAAAAAATGTACAGGAATACATTGATGAATATCAATTTATAAAGAGTGTTCTTCTTCAAGCTGATATTTTGAAGGATAAAGTTGAAAGATTATATAGTAATTCAAATACTGCTATTGATAAAGGAAGCTTAATTTATCAGCAAATGGAGATGTCTTATCAAAAAGGCATTGCTTCGAGAGAGGAAATCTTGAGAGATGCAGAAAAACTCAATTTAAATAAAGATATAATAAATTCTTTTTTTGACAATATAGACGAATCAGATGAAGAGCAGGATGATTCTGAATTAATCCAGAGTATAAAGGATAGGTTGGGAGGCGCTGAATAGTGGAAACTCCTCTAAAAAATATACCTTTAAAACTATTGTGTAAAAAACCGATAATGCTTGATGCAAATGTGCTGATGGTAGGCATTGAAAAAAGGTCATGTGACGAAACTTATTCATTTGAAAGGATGAAGAAAACGTATCTTATACCATTGTTTGAAAGCTTTGAACATATTATAATTCATGAAATGGTTTATTTGGAGCTTGATCAAGATTGTAAAGACTTTATTAATAGATATAGTGCAAAGATAGACATTGTCAGTGAAGGTGGACTGTATGGCAAAGACCCGCAGTACACCACTATATTTAACAATATTTCTAACCATGAAAGGGTGCAGTATGATAGACGTATGTCAAAAAATAGGGGAGAAGTTTACAGTCTTGCATATGCAGCGTTTTGTGGAATAAATTATTTTAGTTCAAAAGAAATAATGGTTGACGACATTGCAAACGATTTAGCTGAATTAAAAGGTGTACAAGTTATAACCTTTGATATAATTGTACTATTAGCATTTATATACCATAACAATAATGACGTACGTATTTACAATAAAGCTCTTAAGTCTATATACAAGAGGTATTGTGAAGATGTAATTAAAAGGCATAAGTTGCCACATACTTTGGCAGAATATATTACAGAAAGTATGAATTATATATAAGTACTTACGAGTCATTGGGACACTTGAGACCTTCAAAGTGTCTTTTCTTTTATAAATGGAAGTAAGTATTTATAGTGATACGAAGTTGAACCACCGTTATCTAGTGGTGGTTGTTTAGGCGGAGGTAATGGTGGCGAAAGTAATTATACATACGCTATATTAAATGAAATAGAGTATAATGGTGGAACTACATCATCAGCTATAAGTGGAAGTGCTATAACTACTAATATAATATTACCTGCAACAACATCATCAATATCGGCAGATGGAAGATTTATTATCAATGCTGACTTAGTAACTGGAGTAAATACAATCCAAATTACAGTAAGCGACCCTGCGAAAGATAGACCTAGGACATATACGATAACGGTAACAAAAAATTAGAATTATTCTACAATAATTATACTAATATGCAGAAGCCTCTAAATTAAAAATTTAAAGGCTGTACATTTTAGAGATGTAGCAATTTTAAATTAATTATATATAAAATTTAATTAAATTTTCCATTTAATGAAAGCAAATTTAATATATCCATTAAGTATATCCATTATATTCATATTAATAAAAAAGCATTGCAACAAACTAAGTAAAATGTTAGAATAGATTAGTAAATCGACACAAAATGACTTAGTAGATATCTTGGGGGACTAAAGTGAATAAAAAGAAATACAATAAAACAAAAGAACCAATTACAATTGATTATGAAAATAAAAGGTTACCAGTTTATTATTTTTTACCCTTATTATTAATAGCTGGATTTGTTCCTTTAATAGTTTATGCAAAATATATCGACTTAACAGGCACAACACAAGCATTATATTGGACAGGCCAACAACAATACTTAGACTTTTTCAGTTACTGGAAGTCACGTTGGGTAATAGTTTTAACAGCGATAGCACTTATAACTTATATAATATTATATAAACAAAAAAAGCTACCTTTTAAAAAATCAAAGCAATATTATATACCTCTTGGAATTTATGCAGTATTTGTAATTATATCAACTATATTTGCATCAGACACACCAACAGCTCTTTGGGGTTTTGTTGATATGTATCAAGGTATGTTTGTGCTGCTGAGCTATATGCTAATTACATTCCTTACAATAAACTTTGTTAACAATGAAAGAGATGTATCTTTATTTGTTAAAGTATTTTTATTTTTAATGATAATAGAAGGAATTATAGGCGTAGGACAATATTTTGGGGTAGATTTTTTCCAGACCAAAATAGGAAAAGATTTAATATTACCAAATAACTTAAAGGTAGAGGATTTGTCTTTTTCATTTGGTCCAAAGACTATATATGGTACATTATTTAATACAAACTTTGTGGGTAGCTTTGCTACTCTAATGATACCATTGTCAATAGCAATATTTTTGGGTTCCAAGTCAAAAAAACATAGAATAATAGCAGGTATATCTGTTCTATTAATGATATTTGTTTTGATAGGATGCAATTCTAGAGCAGGGTATTTAGGAATGGCTGTCGCCGGCAGTGTTGCAATTGTTCAGTACAGGAAGTATGTATTTAAACATTGGAAGGTAACTGGTAGTATTTCTGCATTATTAATTATATTACTTATTGGATTAAATATTGTGTCCAATGGAATGGTAATAGATAGAGTTAAATCTTTTAATATATTAAAGCAACTTGAAAATATAAAAAATCAAAATGAAACTACAACTAAAATTGAAAATATAATCTTGGAAGAAAATATTGTTACAATAAAAACTAATAAAGAAATACTGAGCATTAAAATTGATGAAAACAAAGTTTATTTTTTTGATGAAGAAAATAATGAATTGGAAATAAAACAAAATAAAAATAATATTAAAATTGAAGACGAAAGATATATAAATTATAAAATTACCATTCCTGCTAATTATCCGGGTGTTAGTGTTTCTGTTAATTGGCATGTTATTGATTTTTATATTAAAGAAGATGGTATAAAAATATTAGGCAGCGGTGGTAGATTGACAGAACCTATAGTATCTGAAAGACTAGAAATGCTTGACGGATATGAAAGTTTTGCATCGAATCGTGGATATATATGGGGGCGTTCAATACCTCTATTAAAAAATTATATCATATATGGATCAGGAGCAGATAATTTTCCCATTGCATTTCCTCAAGATGATTTCATAGGAAAAATGAATGCTTATTGGGATTGGGATGCAAATTTGGTAGTTGACAAACCTCATAGCATGTATTTACAAATAGCAATAAACACGGGTGTAATTTCTCTTTTGGCATTATTAATTGCTGTAGGATATTATATTATTAGTAGCTTAAAGTTATATAGTAAGATTACATTTGATACAATGGATAATTATTTAGGTGCTTCGTGTTTAATTTCAGTAATAGGATATTTGGCAGCAGGAGTTTTTAATGATCAAGTTATAGCAGTAGCTCCAATATTTTATCTTATTTTAGGGATGGGCATAAGCATTAATTTAAGATTGAGTAAAAGTAATCATAAATTGGAATAAACATAAATAGGGGTATTTAAGTATGAAAAATAAAAGAAATTATATAAGCACTATAATGTTTATGATGTCTTTTGTAATAGTGATTGCTTTATCATACACATTTTGGATAACATGGAATGATTATTATAGAAAAATGGTTATTGATCCTTTTTATGAAAAAGGTTCATTGTTGTTGACAGTAGTTTATATAATAATTTACTCATTGTTTTCTCAAATATACGGAGGACATAAAATTGGATATTTAAAGGTAACTGATATAATTTATTCACAGTCTCTATCAATTTTGTTTGCTAATATTATTACATTTATGCAAATTAGCTTAATCGCAAAAAAATTAGTTAATCCATTATATCTTGGCACTATGACAATTGTTGAAGTAGCTATTGTTGTATTTTGGTCTCTAATATGTAATAAAATATATTATAGTATATATAAGCCATTAAATATGCTTCTTGTGTATTGCAATAAAAATTCCATTACCTTATTGTCTAAATTAAATAAACACAAAGAAAAATATCACATAAGTTGTTCTATTAACATAGCAGAAGGTATAGAAAAGACAAAGAGTGAAATAGTTAAATACGATGCAGTAATATTATGTGATTTAGACTCATCTGTTAGAAATGAAATTGTAAAATACTGCTACAAGAGGTCAATTAGAATTTATATGACACCAAAAATTTCTGACATAATAATTCAAAGCGCAGATAAACTTCATATTTTTGACACACCACTTTTATTATGTAAGAACCAAGGATTAACATTTGAACAAAAGATTTTAAAAAGAACTATGGATATTGCAGTATCACTTATTGGAATTTTGATATCATTGCCATTCATGGCTTTAGTTGCTTTAGCAATTAAATTATATGATAGAGGATCGATAATATATAAACAAAAAAGATTAACTATTAATAACAGGATTTTTTATATATACAAATTCAGAAGCATGAAAGTAGATGCTGAAAAGGATGGAGAAGCTAGATTAGCTAGACAGAATGATGATAGAATAACACCCGTAGGGAAGTTTATCAGAAAAGTAAGGCTTGATGAATTGCCGCAGCTTTTTAATATTCTTAATGGGGACATGTCTATTGTTGGCCCAAGACCAGAAAGACCTGAAATTGCAGAACAATATATTACATTAATGCCTGAATTTGAATTTAGGACAAAAGTTAAAGCTGGGCTTACCGGATTTGCTCAAGTAATGGGTAAATACAATACAACACCTTATGATAAATTAAAATTAGACATGATGTATATTGGTAATTACTCAATATTTTTAGATATAAAAATGATTTTGATGACTTTCAAAATTTTATTTATGCCAGAAAGCACAGAGGGAATAAGTGACGGCGAATTATTACCGGAATTATTGGCTCTGGATAAAGACGAAGCTTAAAAGTATGATATAATCAATATTGGTAGTATATAAAATTGTAAATAATTAGGAGTGTAATTCTATGCAAATACCATT
This sequence comes from Sedimentibacter sp., assembly GCA_050173715.1. Classification (GTDB taxonomy): domain Bacteria; phylum Bacillota; class Clostridia; order Tissierellales; family Sedimentibacteraceae; genus Sedimentibacter. Next base: position 14,106 of record JBFXKO010000010.1, on the reverse strand, counting down.
GATCAATCTAAAAAGGCAATATGAGGCAATTCAAGAAATAGCAAATGAAAAAGTAATAGAAGTACTTACATCATCTCAATATATTATGGGACAAAATGTGAAGGATTTTGAAAAAGAATTTGCAGGGTATCTAGGGGTTAAACACGCTATTACTGTTGGAAATGGTACTGATGCGCTGATTATTGCACTTAAGTCACTAGGAATTGGTGAAGGGGATGAAGTAATAACGTCTACATTTAGTTTTTTTGCTACAGCTGAAGCTATTTCAGCAGTTGGTGCAAATCCTGTATTTGTTGATGTGAGACTAGATACTTTTAATTTAGATCCTAGAAAAATTGAAGCTAAAATAACCACAAAAACAAAAGCCATATTGCCGGTTCATATTTTTGGGCAAGCAGCAGATATGGATGAAATAATTAATATTGCTAAAAAACATAATCTTAAAGTTATTGAAGATGCTTGTCAAGCAGTAGGTGGAGAATACAAAGGTAAAAAGGTCGGAACTATTGGAGACGCTGCGTGTTTTTCATTTTTCCCCACAAAAAATCTGGGATGTGCCGGTGATGGCGGTGCAATAGTTACTAATAATGATGAAATTGCCACAATTTGTAGAGCATTAAAAACACATGGCAGTGGTGAGAACGGTCAAAAGGCATACAATCTTCTAAACAATATAAATGAAGATGTAGCAGAAGACAAATCAGATGATAATACTGTATACAATCCATTGAAATATTACAATTATCTTATTGGACATAATTCAAGACTTGATGAATTACAGGCTGCTTTACTAAGAGTTAAATTGCCCTTACTGGATAAATGGAATAATTTAAGAGAAAAACATGCAAATTTTTATAATAATGCATTTAAAGATGAAATTATAGTTACACCATATGAAGAGAATAATGTAAAACATGTTTACCACATGTATATTCTTCAATCAGAAAATAGAGTAGAACTTATTGAATATTTGAAAGAAAACGGAATTGCGACAGGAGTATATTATCCAGTACCATTACATTTACAGAAGGCGTTTTTAAATCGTGGATACAAAGTAGGAGATATGCCAAATGCAGAATATTTGTCACATAGAACATTTGCAATACCTATGTTTGCAGAAATAACAGAAGATGAGCAGAATTTTATAATTGATACTATAAGAAAGTTTGGGAAATTATATAATTGAGTAACAATTACGGAATTATACAATAAATAGGGAGTGAGTAGTTTGAATAATGTTAAAGATCAATTATTAAATAAAATAAATAATAAGAAAATAGTTGTGGGAGTTATTGGACTTGGCTATGTAGGATTACCATTAGCAGTAGAAAAGGCTAAAGCAGGTTATAAAACTATTGGATTTGATGTTCAATCACAAAAAGTAGATATGGTCAATAAAGGTCATAATTATATTGGAGATGTAGTAGATAGTGATCTTAGTCAACTTGTAGAAAAAGGCTTATTGTCTGCAACATCAGACTTTTCTTTCATTAAAGATGTTGATTTTATTGCAATATGTGTGCCAACACCGCTTGATGCATATCAGCAACCAGATATTAGTTATGTTAAAAACTCAACTATCTCAATATCAGAATATTTAAAAAAAGGAACTATAGTGGTTCTTGAAAGTACAACATATCCTGGCACTACAGAAGAATTGATAAAACCAATATTAGAAGAAGGATCAGGATTGAAATGTGGTGAGGATTTCTATCTTGCATTTTCTCCTGAACGAGTTGACCCAGGTAATTTACTCTATAAAACTAAGAATACACCTAAGGTCGTTGGCGGAATTGGGAAGGATGCTACAGAACTTGCAGCTGCAATGTACAGGCATGTTTTACAAAGTGATGTATATGAAGTATCATCTCCTAGAGTTGCAGAAATGGAAAAAATACTCGAAAATACATATAGAAATATAAACATAGGACTTGCTAATGAGATGGCAATTATCTGTGATAAAATGGCGATAAATATATGGGAAGTAATTGATGCAGCTAAGACTAAACCCTATGGATTTCAAGCATTTTATCCAGGACCAGGGCTAGGTGGTCATTGTATTCCTTTGGATCCATATTATTTGACATGGAAAGTAAGAGAGTATGATTATCATACAAAGTTAATAGAAACATCAGGTGAAATAAATAACTATATGCCGCAATATGTAATTGAACGTTCATCAAAAATATTAAATAGATTCAAAAAATCATTAAATGGCTCAAAAGTCTTAATATTAGGAGTTGCTTATAAACAAGATATTGATGACTATAGGGAGAGTCCTGCTTTAAAGGTAATAGAAAACTTTGAAAAAGAAGGCTCTATTGTTGATTATTACGACCCTTTCATTTTTGAATATAAATATAAGGGGCAAATTAAATATGGATTAGAAAAAATAGAAAATGTACTAGAAAATTATGATTTAGTTGTCATCACAACTATGCATACAGCGATGGACTACGATTATGTTCAAAGAAACTCCAAAGTAATTTTTGATACTAAAAATGCTATGAAAAATGTCAAAAACAGGGAAAATATTGAGTTGCTATAGGGGGAAAAAGTGAAAATATTATCTATTATTGGGGCAAGGCCACAATTTGTAAAAGAGGCTACGCTTCAACATGAATTAAATAAATACAATGATATAAATGAAATTGTAGTTCATACAGGACAACATTATGATGAAAATATGTCTGGTGTTTTTTTTGATGTATTAAATATGGGCAAACCATGTTACAATTTAGGTATTATAGCATCAAATCATGGTGAAATGACAGGAAAAATGTTGATTGAATTAGAAAACTTGATGATGAAAGAAAAACCAGATGTTGTTCTGTTATATGGAGATACAAATTCGACATTAGCAGGTGCTTTAGCAGCTTCAAAGCTAAAAATTAAAATTGCACACGTGGAAGCAGGTTTAAGACAAGAGCCAAAAGATATGCCAGAAGAAATTAATAGAGTTCTAACAGACAGAATTTCAACTTATTTATTTGTACCTAGTCAAATAGGAATAGATAATTTAAAACGCGAAGGAATTACTGAGAATGTATTTTTCACAGGAGATGTAATGTATGATGTCTTTCTGAAGATGAAACCTAAATTTGATTACTCTTTAATGGAAGAGTTAAAACTTAAAGAGAACGAATTTATTATGATGACAATGCACAGAGACTTTAATGTTGATATAGCAAAAAAACTAGAAAAAATATTAAAAAGTGTAAATAAATTATCTAAAGAAGTTAAGGTGGTATTACCAATTCACCCTAGAACAAAAAAACGAATAAATGAATTCGGATTGAATGAGCTACTATCTAACATTTTAGTAATAGAACCAATTGATTACTTGAAACTTATGGGATTGACAGAAATGTGCCATAAGGTAGTAACTGATAGTGGTGGATATCAAAAAGAAGCATATTTTGCAGGAAAACAAGCTGTAATAGTTATGCCTGATACAGGTTGGAGGGAGTTAACAGATGCAGGACTTAACATATTGTCAGATGAAGATTCGATTTATAGTAATATAATTAATTCAAAATCCGTTCCATATATTAAAGATATTTATGGAAGTGGGAATGCATCAGAAAAAATAGTATCAGTATTACGACAATTGATGTAAAAATAGTAGAAGGTGATCAAATGTTAAAAATAAATTTTGCAATAATTGGTTGTGGAAGAATATCAAAAAATCATATTGATGCATTAGTCAATAATTCTGAAGTTTATAACTTAGTTGCGGTATGCGATATTGTTGAAGACAAAGCACTAATTAGAAAAGTGCAGTATGAAAATAGCATTATAAATAGTAATGTAAATATATATACTGATTATATTCAAATGTTAAAAAATGAAAAATTGGATGCTGTTGCAATATGTACTGAAAGCGGATATCATGCAAATCATGCTATAGATTGCTTAACTTATGGAAAAAATGTTATTATAGAAAAACCAATGGCATTATCATTAGAAGATGCTGATAAAATTAATTTATTAGCAAATGAAAAAGGGTTGAAAGTTGGCATATGTCATCAAAATAGATTTAACCCATCTATACAGAAATTAAGAAGAGCTGTTGAAGAAGACCGTTTTGGTAAAATTATTAATGGAACAGCAAGAATTTTATGGACAAGAGAACAAAGTTACTATGATCAAGCACCTTGGAGAGGTACAAAAGCCCTAGATGGTGGGACATTAATGAATCAGTGTATTCATAATATTGATTTACTTCAGTGGATGATGGGTTCAGAAGTTGAAAGGGTATATTCGGAAAGAGGAACATTTTTAAGAAGTATAGAAATGGAAGACTTTGGTGCCATACTAATACGTTTCAAAAATGGTTCTATCGGTATTGTTGAAGGAAGTGCCTGCGTTTATCCTAAAAATCTGGAAGAGACATTGAGCATTTTTGGGGAAAAAGGGACTGTAGTTATTGGTGGTTTGGCAGTGAATAAAATACAAACATGGCAATTTGCTGATAAGAAAGAGTATGACAATGAGGATGAAAGTTTAGATGTAGATAATGTTTATGGTAAGGGACACACTCCTCTTTACAAAGATTTTGCAGATGCAATTGTAGATGATAGAGAACCCTATATTAGCGGTGTTGAAGGAAAAAAAGCTTTGAGTATTATTTTAAAAGCATATGAGCAATCATAATATAATTGTGAGGAAAAATAATGTCAAAAAAAATATGTCATATTACTAGTGCGCATAGTAGATATGATGGAAGAATATTTAAAAAAGAATGTGTATCTCTAGCAAGTCGTGGGTATTCTGTAAGCTTAATAGTAAATGATGCCAACCCTGATGAGTTTAAAGAGGGTGTTCAAATTATATCAACTAAAATAAAGCCAAAGAATAGAATAGAAAGATTTATTAACACAAAAAAAGCTATTTATACTAAGAGTTTAGAAGTTAATGCAGACATATTTCATTTACACGATCCTGATTTAATTCCAATTGGCTTGAAGTTAAAAAAAATAGGAAAAAAAGTTGTATTTGATTCACACGAAGATATACCTAGTCAAATAATGGAGAAAGAATATATCCCATCATGTATTCGTGGAATTATTTCAAAAATATATGCTATATATGAAAAATATTGTTTTAGAAAGTTTGATACATTAATAAGTGTTACTCCTAAAGTTGTAGATAGATTAAAACTAATTAATCCATCGACTTACATGATTACAAACTATCCAATTATAGAAGGACAATATATAGAAAATAATAAAAAATCAAGAAACATTTGTTTTGCCGGTGCAATAAACGAAGATTGGAAGCATGAAAATATTATTAATGCGATTTCTAAAATAGAAGAAATAAAGTATATTTTAGCAGGTCAAGGTTCTGATAATTATATTAATACATTAAAGTCTAATGCTTCATGGGGCAAGGTAGACTATAGAGGTAAAATTACTAAAGAAGAAGTTAATGAAATATATAGAGAAGCATTTATAGGTATAGCTTTACACTATTCTTACCAAATGGCAGGAGAAGGTAGTCTCGGAAATACAAAAATATTTGAATTTATGGAAGCTGGATTACCTTTGATCTGTTCAGACTATAAACTTTGGAAGCATATAGTTGAGAAGCATAATTGTGGTTTTGCTATTAATCCAAATAGTATTGAAGAAATAAGGAATACAATAGAATATTTGTTTAATAATCCTAATGTTGCAACAGAAATGGGTAAGAATGGAAGAAGTGCTGTCATTCAGGAATATAATTGGAAAACTCAAGAAGTAATGCTATATAAAGTTTATGATAATTTGTAAAAAATGATAATGGAAATTACTAAAATTATAATAAAAATAAGGAATTCAGCCTATGAGTAATATTTATACAATAAAAGAAGGAAAAATAACTAATATTATTTTGATATTAATTTATAGAATATTATTAGATTTAAGCTATATTGTATTTATTAATCCTGTTTACAGCTATGAAGGGTTTGTTTTTAAATTTAATAGCTTGAAAATGCTTGAATCTTATTTTTTTGTATTTATTACATCTTCACTGTTACCTCAGAATAACAAATTACCATCTAATATTGTTATGAATATTTTAAACTTAATAATGATTATACCAATATACTCAATATTTGCTTTTAAAAATGAATCTAGAATTTATGCATATAGTGTTTTTGTTAGCTTTAACCTTGGAATTATTATTATAAGGTTATTTCCTAAAATAACATATAAGGTCAAATTTTCTTTCAATAAATTTATTAATTTATTTATTGTTTCAGTAACTGTTATTGTATATGTTATTTTAATTTATTTTAACGGATTGCCAAAGTTAGCATTGTTGAATTTCAATAATGTTTATATTGTGAGAAGCACAATAAATTATGGATTTCCAATTATGACATATTTGGTATCATGGTTAGGTATTGTAATAAACCCATATTTGGTAATTACATTCTATAAAAGAAATAATAAATTAATGTTATTTTTTGTAATATTCAGTCAAATTATTCTTTATCTTTTGACATCACAAAAAAGTTTTTTATTTTATCCAATATTGCTTGTTATTATACTTTATCTATTATATAGGAAAGATTTTATTAAATACACTATACTAGGAGTAACAGCTATAGTAGTTTTATCGATGTTGGTGTATTTTTTAGCACGGAGTTCATTTATACCTAGACTGACAATTTATAGAACACTATATTTACCAGCGCAAATAAGTTTTCAATTCTATGAATTCTTTTCTAAGAATGGATTAGTATATTTGTCTCACTCTATATTTGAACCTTTTTTCACTAAGCCTATATATGATACTCATCCTATTGAAATTATTGGACAAATATATTATTATAATAATTTTCCTAATACAGGATACTTAGGTGATGCGTATATGAATTTTGGAATTACTGGTATGATTGTTTATTCAATATTATTATCTTTTATACTGAAATTGATCGATGGATTAGCAGAGAATGACGAAAAAGTTTTAACAGCGTGTGCGTTTACTGGTGTATTATCAATTCAATTAAGCAATACAGGTTTATTAACAACACTTTTGACAGGTGGCCTTATTGTTTTTATTATGCTATTGTGGATATTCAAATATGATGATTGTACAATATAGTGTAATTAATTTTTTTATAACCATGCTAAAGGATAGAAAGCTATGATTGAAAATTTAAAAATATCAGAACCACTTGTAACAATAATTATTCCAGCATATAATCATGAAAAATATGTAAAAACATGTATTGAAAGTGTTTTAAATCAGACTTATTCTAACTTAGAAATAATTATTTTTAATGATGGTTCCACAGATAAAACTGATGAAGAAATTAAATCAGTAATTGAAAATAATAATAAAAATATAAAATATATATCAAAACAAAATGAGGGACTATGTACAACTTTAAACGAAGGATTAAAGATAGCTAATGGTAAATATGTTACTTTTATTGCTTCTGATGATTTGTGGATGTCAAATAGAATAGAGAAGCTTGTAGGTTTTTTAGAAAATAATAAATGTTTTCATATGGTCTTTTCAGATACTTATTTCATGTATGGAGATATTAAATCTACAGACAGATATTCAGATTATAAATCAATAATAAAAAAAAGCTTTTTAAATTCAGTACCAAATGTTAATCTTTATGAAGTATTATTATGTGAAAATATAATTCCAGCAGTAACAGTATTATTGAAAAAGGAATGTTATGAGAATGTGGGATATTATGATACTTCCATCAGATTTGAAGATTATGATATGTGGTTAAGGATTTCAAAAAAATATTCAATAGCATTTATCGATGAACCTCTTGCCTATTATAGATTACATGATAGAAATATGAGTAAAAATATTAAGTTAATGCTTATTGGCTCATTCCAAGCATTGAGTAAACAGTATAAAAGTGATTATTTTAAAGGTAAATTCTTTAAAAAAGCATTATATTTTAATAAGTTTATATTAAGAGCTATTAAAAATAAAATTAATAAAAAATTATTAAGTTAAATATATATAACGAATATATATTTTATGAGGAGATAATATATGAACATTATTAAGATGAAAAAAATGGGTTCAAATAAGAAAGGCTATTTATCTTTTTTTGAAGCTAATAAAGATATACCATTTGAAATAAAACGTGTATACTATATTTATGGAGTTCCATTAGAAACAGAAAGAGGGATGCATGCTCATAAGGAGCTGCAACAAATAATGTGGTGTCCATACGGAACTGTAAAAATATTAACCGATGATGGTATAAAAAAGGAATCATACATTTTGGATTCACCGGAAATGGGCTTAATTGTTGGAAATGGTATTTGGCGTGAAATGGAATGGCTAAAGGAAGAGTCTGTTCTATGTGTAGCTGCGTCAGATTATTATGATGAAGCAGACTACATTAGAAATTATGAGGATTTTATTAAATTAGTTAAGGATGGATATTGGTTATGCAAATAGAATTTAACGTGTTAGACAGACAATATAAAGAATTTGAAGATGAATACAATGCTGCAGCTATAAAAGTGTTAAAATCAGGTTGGTACATACTTGGTGATGAAGTCGAGAATTTTGAAAAACAATATGCAAACTATATTGGTAAAAAATATTGTGTTGGGCTTAATTCTGGACTCGATGCATTAATTTTGGCTTTTAGAGCATTAAATATTGGCATTGGTGATGAAGTAATTGTGCCTGCCAATACATTTATTGCATCTGTTATAGGAATAACTGAGAACATGGCTACACCAGTATTTGTTGAACCAAATGAATTTTATAATATTGATGTTAACAAAATTGAAGAAAAAATAACTAAAAATACAAAAGCAATTTTGGTAGTTCATCTTTATGGACAAGCAGCAAATATGAAAAAAATAAAAGAGTTAGCAGATAAATACAATCTTTTCTTAATAGAAGATTGTGCTCAGAGCCATGGTGCTAATTATGATGGCAAAAAAACAGGCAGCTGGGGAGATATTGGATGTTTTAGTTTTTTCCCGACTAAGAACCTTGGTGCATTTGGAGATGCAGGTGCAGTTGTTACTGATAATGTCGAAATATTTGAAAAACTGAAAATGCTAAGAAATTATGGTAGCAAAATAAAGTATCATAATGAAATAGTAGGAATAAATTCCAGGCTCGATGAAATGCAAGCTGCATTACTTAACATAAAATTAAAACATATAGATGAATTAATAATAGATAGAAAAAGAGTTGCTCAAAGGTATCTGAACGAAATAAAAAATGAGAATATAATACTACCTAACATAAATTCAAACTCAGAGCATGTGTGGCATTTATTTGTTATAAGAACTAAAGATAGAGTTAATTTAAAAGGGTATTTATCTAATAATGGAATAACAACTTTAATTCATTATCCGATACCTCCACATTTATCAGAATGTTATAGCAATTTAGGCTATCACAAGGGCGATTTTCCATTAACAGAAAAATATTCAGAAGAAGTATTGAGTCTTCCATTATATAATAGTATGACAGATGAAGAAATAGATTATGTAATAAATGTAATTAATAATTGGAATAAAAAATAAATACAGGAGGAAATAACTATGGCTCAAATAGCTAATACAGCTGTTATATATGATGGTGTAAAGATTGGACAGAATGTAATAATTAAAGATTTTGTTGTTATATATCCAGGGGTAGAAATTAATGATAATGTTGAAATAATGGAAGGTGCCGTGATTGGAAGAATACCTAAAGGTGCAAAGGCTACTTCAAGAAAAACAATAGATGAATTTAAAAAAGTTGTGATAGGAGATGGAAGTGTAATTTCACCACATGTTGTAATTTATACGGACGTGTGTATAGGTAAAGGTACCCTTATTGGTGATGGAGCAACTATAAGAGAGCAATGCACAATAGGGGATCAATGTATAATTTCAAGACTTGTTAGCGTTAATTATAATACTAAAATCGGAAATAAAACCAAAGTAATGGACAATACGCATATCACAGGAAATATGGTTATTGGGAATAATGTTTTCATTAGTGTTTTAGTGGCAACTACAAATGATAATAATATAGGTTCCAAAGCATATGATGATAGCTATATTAAAGGGGCAACAATAGAAGACGATGTATCAATTGGAGCAGCCGCCAATATTCTTCCTGGAGTAAATATAGGAAAAGGCAGTATAATTGGGGCAAGTGCTTTGGTATCCAAAGATGTTCCGCCATATAAGGTAGTAATGGGGATTCCAGGTAGAATAGTCAAGGATGTTCAGAAATAGTACAAATTGAGTTAGCTAGGGGTAAAGCAAATGGTAGGAAAGACAATAGATGAATTAAGAATTGGTGATACTGCATTCTTTGAAAAAACAATAACAGAAAATGATGTTTATTTATTTGCCGGAATAAGCGGTGATAACAATCCTGCTCATATCAATGAAGTATATGCAAAAGATAACCTTTTTAAAACAAGAATTGCACATGGTATGCTTACAGCAAGTTTAATATCTGCCGTTTTAGGTACTCAATTGCCTGGGCCTGGTACAATATATGTTAGTCAAGATATAAGATTTATGGCTCCAGTATTATTCAATGATACTATTAAAGCAGTAGTTGAAGTGATAGAAATCAATTTAGAAAAAAATAGAGTAAAATTAAATACAATTTGCACAAATCAAAATAATAAAATCGTCATAAGCGGTCATGCCATTGTAATGCCGCCTATAAGAAAAATCGGTGAGAATTAAATTAGGAGGCCAATATGAAAGGCATTATTCTTGCAGGAGGTAACGGATCTAGATTATATCCGATAACTAAGGGTATTAGCAAACAATTACTTCCAGTTTATGATAAACCAATGATATATTATCCATTATCAGTTTTAATGCTATCCAAAATTAAAGATGTTTTAATAATTTCAAATCCGGAATATATTGAATTTTATAAAAATCTATTAGGAAATGGATCAGATTTAGGTATGAATTTTGCATATAAAATTCAAGATAAACCTCGTGGATTAGCAGATGCTTTTATTGTAGGTGAAGAGTTTATTGGCAATGATAGTGTGTGTTTGATATTGGGAGATAATATATTTTATGGTCAGGGTTTTGTCCCTAAATTATTAAATGCATCCAATGTAAAAGAAGGTGCCGTAATATTTGGATATTATGTTCCAGATCCAAGAGAGTTTGGTGTAGTTGAATTTGATGAAGATTTTAACGTAATATCTCTAGAGGAGAAACCTGCATTACCCAAATCACATTATGCAGTACCTGGATTATATTATTATGACAACAGTATTGTTGAAAGAGCAAAATATCTAAAGCCGTCAGAACGTGGCGAAATAGAGATTACAGATATTAATAAGGAATATTTGAAAGAAGAAAAGTTGAAAGTTGAACTACTTGGAAGAGGATTTGCATGGCTAGATACAGGTAGTTATGATGGATTAAATAATGCTTCGAATTTCGTCCAAACAATTCAAAAAAGAACAGGTTTATATATTAGTTGTCTTGAAGAGATATCTTATAGAAATAAATGGATTAGTAAAGATGCTCTTATCTCTATGGGTAAAATGCTAATAAAGACGGAATATGGTAAGTATTTACTTCAGATAGCAGAAGAGGAGAATTAATTAATGAGAAACATATTGGTAACGGGTGGAGCCGGATTTATTGGATCAAACTTTATTAAATATATGTTGGGTTGTTATAATTACAATATTATAAACCTGGATTTATTAACATATGCTGGAAATTTAAAAAATTTAATTGATGTAGAAAAGAATAAAAACTATAAATTTGTACGAGGTAACATTAATGATAAGGAGTTATTAGCAAGCATTTTTGATGTTTACAAAATTGACACAGTAGTAAATTTTGCAGCAGAATCTCATGTGGATAGAAGTATAGAAGATCCTGAAATATTTTTAAAAACAAATGTGTTGGGAACTCAAGTTTTACTAGAGGTGGCAAAAAATTATTGGAAGACAAATCCTCAAGATAAATATAATAAGGATTACGTAAGTGGAGTTAAATTTCTCCAAATATCAACTGATGAGGTTTATGGAACACTTGGAAGTGAAGGGTATTTTACAGAATCTACTAATCTACAGCCGAATAGTCCATATTCTGCTTCGAAGGCATCAGCAGATATGATAGTAAGAGCATACTTTGAAACATTTGGATTACCTATTAATATTACTCGTTGTTCAAATAATTATGGACCTTATCAATTTCCTGAAAAGCTAATACCTTTGATAATCAATAATGTTCAGAATGAAAAGCAAATACCAGTGTATGGTGATGGGAAGCAAATCAGAGACTGGTTATATGTAGGTGACCATTGTATAGCAATAGATAAAGTGCTTCATAATGGAAGAGTAGGAGAAGTTTATAATGTAGGTGGAAACAATGAAAAACAAAATATAGAAATAGTAAAACTAATTCTAAAATACTTTAATAAAAGTGAAGACCTTATTTCATATGTAAAAGATAGGCCAGGGCATGATAGAAGATATGCGATAGATAGTACAAAGATTTTAACAGAATTAGGCTGGAAACCTTCGTATACATTTGAAAATAGTGTGATAGATACAATAGAATGGTATATTGGTAACATAAAATGGCTTGAAGATATAATATCTGGAGATTACTTAAAATATTATAATTCAATGTATGGGAATATTTAAAATTAACATAAGGAGAAAGCAGAGATATGTGTGGTATATCTGGTATATTAAATACTAATAATGGCGTAGATATAAAAAAATTAAAATGTATGACGGATATAATTAAACATAGAGGACCTGACGATGAAGGCTTTTATTTATTTGGAAACCAATATGAAAATTTTGCATATGGAAATGAAACTATGCAAGAAATTAAGAATTCAGGAATTCCATCTATAAATGAACTTGATGATAAGAGCTATTTTCTTGGATTAGGTCATAGAAGACTAAGTATAATTGATATATCTGAAAATGGTCATCAGCCAATGCGTCATGCAGGTATAGTAATTACATATAATGGCGAAATTTATAATTATATAGAGCTGCGTGAAGAATTGAAAAAATTCGGCTATTCATTTGAAACTGAAGGAGATACAGAGGTATTAATTAAAGCATATAAACATTGGGGAGAAGATTGCGTAAAGCATTTTAATGGTATCTGGTCATTTGCCATCTGGGATAAATATAATAAAAAGTTGTTTTGTTCAAGAGATAGGTTTGGAGAAAAACCATTTCACTATTATCTAGATGATGAATGTTTTATATTTAGTTCAGAAATAAAGCAAATAATTGAATATGGGATTGAACCTGTAGCGAATCAGAAGGTATTATTTGCGTACCTTTTTTATAATATTATGGATTTTTCAGAAGAAACATTTTTTGAAAATATCTATAATTTAAGAGGTGGGTATAATTTATCAATTGAATTGTCATCTGATAATAAAATTCAAAGCTTAAAGAAATACAAATATTGGGAAATTAATTATGATACAAAAAATATTACAAGTTTTGATAAAGAAAGTGAAGAAGTAGGGGAATATCTAAAAAATAGTATTAAACTTAGACTTAGAAGTGATGTGGAAATTGGAAGCTGTCTCAGTGGAGGACTTGATTCTTCAAGCATTGTAACTTTAGCATGTAATATGTTAAATAATGAAGGATATAACACTAATAACTTTAAAACTTTTACATCATGCTATGATGATAGTATGGAAATGGATGAACGTTATTACAGTGATATGGTAGTTAAAAATTCAAAATGCAGCAATTTTAAAGTTAAACCTAGTGTTAATAAAATAAAATCTGATTTAGAATCTCTGATTTGGCATCAAGAGGAACCATTTATAAGCCTTAGTATTTTTGCAGGGTGGTGCGTTATGGAAGACTGCAAAAACAAGGGGATAAAAGTATTATTAGATGGGCAAGGAGGAGATGAAACGCTTTTAGGTTATGAAAGATTTTATGCATATGCATTAAAAGATAAAATCCAAAGATTAAAAATACATGATGCAATTAAAGAATATGATTGTAACCCATTAACTATGGATTTCAAAAAACAAATTGTGTTTAATTAGCAAATCTAATTTTTATTGAACCTTGAAAAGTTAATATTTCTAATAAATGTTTATAAAATAAAGAAGATAAGGCTT
>JBFXKO010000009.1:71365-109181 GCA_050173715.1 Sedimentibacter sp. | reverse complement strand
CAAACTCTCGTTTAATATTCTTGCTCAAGATAACGCTTAGCATTATCTTTATCTTTTTTTACTTTTGTTTTGTTCTTTATTTAGAACTCTCAAAGGTTTCTTATGCTGTTTTATTGTCTAGGTTCTTCGCCGTCTCTCTGACAGCTTAACTAGTTTATCACACCTTTATGATGCTGTCAACTAATTTTTTATTTATTTCTTATTTGATTTTTCCTGTCTTAACCGACAGCTTTGTTAGTTTAACACAACTATTTATTGTTGTCAACTGCTTTTTTAATGATTTTTTATATTTGCTTTACCCTAATTTCTTCAAATCCGAAGTGCTTTTTATTGTAGCTTACTTAATTGCCTTTGTCAATCCCCTATTTAAATTTTTCTTTATTTAAATAGTCACAAGCATATTTAATATATGAAGTATTATTTAAATATTACCCACTATAATAATTTTCACCAAAAATAAAATAATAATTTGCGTATTCTATCGAATCATGTAAAAAGCATATAATAATGTTGAGTTTAAAAATTAATTCACTAAGGGCTTTGCCCGTCATTCAATGATATTTAAGAAAACAAAATAAAGAACGCCCTGAGATTATTAAAGGGCGAACTGTGGTACCTATTGTTTTTAAATAAAATCATTAAAAATATCACGGATATTTTTTATTCTTTCTTTTTTCTTTTGGCGCTGTAAAAAGCAGATTCTGCTCCATAGTAATAACCATATTTTTTTAGTGTCATTCCCATATTGATAAGGGATTTTATGGCGCCCACATTGTTAATGTCTGTTACAGCTGTAATTTCATCTATTTCCAATTCATACAAACCATAATCAACAATTGCCCTGCTTAATTCTGAAGCATATCCATTGCTCCAGTACTCAGGAAGAATTTTGGTGCCAAGCTCAACCCCCTTTATTCTGTCGGAATAAATCAATTGAGTTATACCTATTACATCGTTGGAACTTTTTTCAACAACTGCCCATGTATTTAATTTATATTTATTGTAATTAGAGATGTATTTTTTTAATTGTCTTCTGCATTCATTTAAGGAGCTTAATTTGTTCCATGGAATAAATTCAATGATTTTTTTGTTGCTTTCTATTTTATAAAGGCTTAAAAGGTCATCCTCCTGAAATTCTCTTATAATTAATCTATCTGTTTCAACTATAATATTCATGGTTTCGCCTCACATTTAATAAATTATTGCTTTGCAATTATGTTATGTGAAAAGAATGTATAGGTGAAGAATTTATAATTATAAACTGCTTAAAGATGACAAAAAGCGAACAATGAAAAATGAACACGGAACATTGAACAGTACAAATATGCTACACCTTTTGGGTAATACATATTGTTAATTGTTCATTGTTCCGTGTTCGCCGTTCATTGCGACTTTAGTCGCATATTTGGTGCGGATGACAGGAGTCGAACCTGCACGCCGAGGGCGCTAGATCCTAAGTCTAGTGCGTCTGCCAATTCCGCCACATCCGCGCAGCTGCTATTTCGTCAACAGCAATATTGATTATACTACTCTGCAAATGCCTTGTCAAGAATTTCTTTACAAGATTTATTTTTAAATTTTACAAGCTTGTCAAAGCTATCTATAATTTCAATATCATTATTAAAAATAGATGTTTGCCCTAAACTTGAAAAGCATGTTGTGTATGCTACAGGCTTGTTATAATCATTTGCAAATTTTACGGTGTGAGATGTTCCACCTTTTTGACCACCTTCTATAACTATTATTCCTTCTGATAATGCTGCTATAACTCTATTTCTGTCTATGAATGCATGCTTTTCTGCCTTTGCATATGGAGGAAGCTCCGATACAACTGCTCCACCGTTTATAATAATCATGTTATAAAGAACCCTGTTATTCTTTAATACCTGTAGATGACCTGAAGGTATAACTGCAATAGTCCTTCCCTTAGCTTGAAGGCATCCATTATGAGCTGCTTCATCACATCCTGATGCAAAACCACTCACTATGCAGCAATGCTCCTCTGTGAGTTTTTCGGACATGATTGAGCTGACTTCATAGCCCTCCTGAGATGGCTTTCTTGATCCTACTATTGCTATATTGTTTTCATAATTAAGTAAATCTTCATCTCCATCAACATATAATATTAATGGTTTATCATCTACTTTTTTAAGTTTTTGGGGATATATCTCATCATACATTCCGATTACTTTAATTTTGGATTTTTTACAACTTCCGAATATTTCTTGAGCATCAGCTTCTATCTGATTTAAGTCGATTTTTAATCTTTTTATGCCCATATCCTTTAACAACTTAATAATTTCTGTGAAGTTACATAATTTCAAGTTTTTATTTTCTATGTAACTTAAAATTTTGCTGATTGTTTTTCTTCCTAAACCATTAACCAGCTGCAGTCTGATAATATCTTCATTGCTAATCATTTTTTTCCCCTTATTTAATATAATGTAAGATCCCGTACCTCTTTATACATATATGTTTTTACATTTTAACATATATTACTACAAAAAAAAACTCTTCTTTTATAAAGAAGAGTTAAGAAAATTTAATTTTTATTCTACTGTTACAAGCGCATCTCCTGTGCTTACTGTTGAAGATTTAGATGTATGAATTTTGTTTACAACTCCATCCTTTGGCGAAACTATTTCATTTTCCATTTTCATAGCTTCAAGAATCAATAAAATATCTCCTGCCTTAACTTTTTGTCCTTCTGAAACCTTTATGTCAAGAATTGTGCCAGGCATTGGTGCTGATATTGTTTCTCCTTCAACAGGTCCCGAAGGTAATGCTGCAGGTGCTGCGGGTGCAGGGGCTACTGCCGGTGCTGCCTTTGGAGCTTGAGGTGCAACTGGTGCTACTGGTACTTGAGGTGCTGCCTGAGCTACCGGCTGATAAGTAAATCCTCCTTGACCAGCTCTCACTTCTTCTACTTCTACCGCATATGTTTTTCCGTTTACTGTTACGTTAAATTTTTTCATTTTATCCTCCATTATCTCATTAACTTCATTCTGCCCTTTAGTGCCCATAAAGAGTCTATCTCAGATGTTCTCTTAATATTTTTTACAATAAAATCATTTGTGCTTTTGCCAAGCATACATGCAATTGCTGCTGTTATTGCAGCAACTGTTTCTTCTTCCTCATCCATTGATGCAACCACTGCCGCTATGACTGCAGTAATTTCATCATCATCTTCTATTTGAGTTTGTGTCTTTGTATATTCTTCATTTTTTAATTCTTTGTCTTCATCTTTCTTTTTAAATAAGTTACTAAAAATACTCATTCTTTGCCCCCTTACAGAGGCATATTGCCATGTTTCTTTTCAGGTCTTAAAACTCTCTTGCCTGTCAACATGTCAAATGAACTTATTATTCTCTTCCTAGTTTCAGAAGGTTCTATAACTGCATCTACATATCCTCTTGCAGCTGCTGTATATGGATTTGCTACTGTATTTCTGTATTCTTCTATTTTTTCTTTGCGTTTTGCATTTTTGTCTTCTGCTACTTCAATTTCTTTTTTAAATATGATGTTAGCAGCTCCATCAGGACCCATTACTGCTATTTCTGCCGTAGGCCATGCCAGCACCACATCTGCTCCAAGTTCCTTGTTACACATTGCTATGTAAGAACCACCATAGGCTTTTCTGGTAATGACAGTTACTTTAGGAACTGTGGCTTCAGAATAAGCATAAAGCATTTTTGCTCCATGTCTTATGATTCCACCGTATTCCTGATGAGTTCCTGGCAAGAAACCAGGTACATCCATAAGTGTCAAAAGGGGTATGTTGTATGCATCACAGGTTCTTATGAATCTTGCTGCCTTGTCAGATGCGTTTATATCTAAGCATCCCGCCAGTACCTTTGGCTGGCTTGCTACTACCCCGATGCTTTTTCCGTTTATTCTCATGAAGCCGGTAATTATGTTCATTGCATACAGTGGCTGATATTCAAGGAATTCCTGATTGTCAGACAATGAATATATAACTTCCTTCATGTCATATGCCTTATTTGGGTTGTCAGGTATTATATCATTTAAAACTTCATCTATTCTGTTCAAATCATCTGTAACTTCCTGAGATGGCGCTGTTTCCATGTTGTTTTGAGGCAAAAAGCTTATTAAGCTTCTTATGTGTGCTATGCACTCTTCCTCTGAATCATCTACAAAGTGAGCAACTCCGCTTATAGAGTTGTGAGTCATGGCACCGCCTAATTTTTCTCCTGAAACAACTTCTCCAGTCACAGACTTTATAACCTCTGGACCAGTAATAAACATTTTGCTGATATTTTGAACCATGAATATAAAATCTGTCAATGCAGGCGAATAAACGGCTCCGCCAGCACATGGTCCTAAAATTACTGATATTTGCGGAATGACTCCAGATGCAATTGTGTTATTGAAAAATATTTTACCATAACCGGATAATGCATCAACGCCTTCCTGTATTCTTGCTCCACCTGAATCGTTGATACCGATTATTGGGGCGCCTACCCTAAGAGCCATTTCCTGAGTCTTTACTATTTTAGCAGCATGCATTTCTCCTAAGGAACCGCCGATTACTGTAAAATCCTGTGCATATATGTAAACTAATCTTCCATCAATTGTACCATATCCGGCTACAACGCCTTCGCCAGGTGCAGTCTTTTTTTCCATTCCAAAATTAACACATCTGTGTTCAACAAAGGCATCTATTTCTACAAAGCTATTTTGGTCAAGCAACTTAAGTATTCTTTCTCTTGCAGTGAGTTTACCGTTTTCATGCTGCTTGTCTATTGCCTTTTGACCGCCGCCCAGCATAACTGTTTCATTTTTTTCTCTGAGCTCTTTTAATTTTTCGTTTGGCAATTTTATCCTCCTATACATTTCTAATTAACATCCATCATATATAAAATAATAAATTTCTGGAATAAAGTCAACATTTATTCATATCAAAACATTTAATAAAGAAATTGCTTTTCCATTTTAATTAAATAACTTCATTTAATAAATCAGTTTACTTTATTATGTATCATTTTCCAAAGTTTATTATTTTGATATTCAAAGTATATTACATTATGAATTTATTGTCAATATGAATAGTTCAAGAAAACTGCTTTTTAGAAAATAGAAAATCTCAATATTTTTATACTATGATTAAAACCCAAAAAGCCTTTTTTTGTCATTCCGAACAAAGTGAGGAATCTCTAAATTGTTCAAATTATGAGATTCTTCGCTAACGCTCAGAATGACAAATCAAAGAAATCATACTTAATGGGTTACAACCATACTATTAATCAAATCTAAATTTCATGCATATATTAGTAACGTATAATTACATTAGAAAGGTGAGGAGCTATGGTTAATAATAATAAATATAATAGCATAAAGCCCTACAGGGCACACAACATGATGATAAAAAATTTGGAGGTTCAGCCTGATACAGTTCCAACAAATAACATAAACGAGCAAGAGCCTTCTGCTGATCAAGTTGGGTACATAAATGTGGGGGTTTATACAGCATCTGGTGCTCTTCCAGTTAAGGATGCTGTTGTAGTTGTATATCATACATATAACAATGGTGAAGAGCATATATTGTACCATCTTGTGACCGATGAAAGCGGAAGGGTGCCGAAAATAGAGGTACCTATTGTGTATCGTGGAATAGGTGAGCAAACTGAATATACTTATTCAACATATAATTTAAGAGTTCAAGCAATAGGATATTATTTGGTAAATATTTTGGATGTGCAGGTATTCCCTAACATAGCAACAAACTACAGAATAAATTTAATACCTGCAGCACAAGGGGTACCATCCGAAGTGCCTGAACAGACAATAGTTATTCCGCCTAGACCGGATATAACGCAGTGAGGTAGGTGTAATATGAGCGTTCAAATTCCAGGAGTCACTCCAGAACCAAACATAGAGGAAACTTATCCAGGCGCTCCATTAAAGCTTGGAGACAGCGGCCTGGCTGTTCTTTCCACTAAAAATGCTTTAAATACAATATCTGTAAACTTTACAGCAATACCAAAAATATTTCCTGTAAACTCAGAGTTTGATGAGTCAATGGAGGCAGCTGTAAGAGAATTTCAGAATATATTTAACCTTTCTGAAACAGGCATTGTGGATAAAGCTACATGGTATGAAATAAGAAAAACTTATTCGTCAGTAAGAAAGCTTGCTGAGACAACTGCACAAATACCATTGGCGGGTGAAATTCAGCTCGCTATAATAGAAGATATTGAAAATCTTGAAGTTGTACCAAAGGTTCAGTTTGCTCAATATTTTCTAAATGTTCTATCTGCATATCACGATACAATTCCTGCAGTAGACATAAACGGCATGCTTAATACTCAGACCAGAAATTCCATTAAAGAATTTCAAAAAACCTTCAACCTGCCAATCACCGGAGATTTAGATGATGAAACATGGATAACTATGTATAATAACGTTCAAGGTATACTGAGAGTGCTTCCACCATCAGCCATTGCACTTCCTGCACTTTTGTATCCGCAGATTGTTTACGCCGAAGGCTCACAACGACCCGGGGTTTATATCATGCAGCAAGCTTTACAATTTATTTCCACAATTATGCCCGACATACCAGCTGTAACCCCTAGCGGATATTTTGGTCCTGAAACAACCGAAGCAGTAATTGCATTTCAGAATGCTTATGGGCTTGAACCAAATGGTATAATTGATGAAGATACGTGGAATAAAATTGTAGAAATTTACAGACAGTTTAGATTTTCAAATTCAAGAACCATTGGTCAATATCAAGGTTCAGTTATAGGATAGTAAGAGAGGTTAATTATGAGTATACCAGAAACAAACATATTTATTCCCGGAGCTGCACTGCCCCATATAATTGTTCCTTTTCCTGCTGAAATAACTGTGCACTTAGGATTGCCTAATGACGAAAGCGCATTAAATGTCACAGTACCTTTCATAGATTATGTCAAAAATGTTGCATCCAGCGAATTATATCCAACATGGCCTGAAGAAGCCCTCAGGGCTAATATTCATGCTATTACATCAACTGCAATGAACAGGGTTTTTACAGAGTGGTACAGAGGAAGAGGATATAATTTTGATATAACAAATTCCACACAGTTGGATCAAGCATATGTGCAAAACAGAGGTATATTCAGCAGCATATCAGATATTACAAATGAAATATTTGACCAATACATTGTGAGAAATGGCCATATTGAGCCCTTGTATGCTGCTTTTTGCGACGGAAGAGAAGTAACCTGCAGGGGTATGCAACAATGGGGTACTGTTGATTTAGCTAATCAGGGATTCTCAGCCATTGATATATTAAAATATTATTACGGGGATGATGTTACAATCGTTGATAGCTCTTTTCCTACTGAAATAACTACTACATATCCAGGAACCACTCTTGAGCTGGGCGATTCAGGGATAACAGTTTTCAGAATGCAGCACTCTTTAAATAGAATTTCCGACAATTATCCTGGTATTCCTAAAATAAATATTACAGGCTACTATGATGAATCAACTGTAAATGCAGTCAGAATATTTCAAGAAGTATTCAATCTGCCAGTTACGGGAATGGTTGATGAAGAAACATGGAATATGATAAGGAGAATTTATATCGCTGTTACCAGACTTTATGAATTGGTAACAGAAGGATTGCTTGCAAGTGATTTAATACAGCTTTATTCAAACGTTTTGTTAGAAGGAGGGAACCGTCCTGTTATTGTACTGCTACAATTTTTTCTAAATGTACTTTCTGCACACTATCCTTCTGTAACGGCAGTTGATATAACCGGTTACTTTGGTCCTGAAACAACAGCTTCAGTTATTGAATTTCAAAAAGCAATGAACCTTCCTCCATCCGGCATAGTTAATCAACAAACATGGAATGTTATGTACAGGATTGTTTACGATATACTTATAAATATGTCCCCCGAAGAAATATTTATTCCTAAAATTAGATTCATGGGATTAGAATTAAGGGAAGGAATGGGAGACAATTATCCGGGAATATTTATATTAGAATTGATGCTAAGATATTTATCTACCAAACTGCCTGAAATACCTTCAATAACAGCTGACGGAATCTTCGATGGCAGCACAACTACAGCTGTTATAGCCTTTCAAAATCTCTATGGTTTGGAGGCTACAGGAGTTGTTGATGAAGATACATGGAATAAAATAGTTAATGTGTATCATGATTTAAGATATGAAAATAGAACTTAAGATAAATGTATAGTATCCTTACTATTGGCGGTTGACACAAATATGGTTATAATATTTTTAGAGTGCAAGGCACTTTTTTAATTTTTGTCTAAACTATTGACAAATTAATTTCTTTTGTTAAAATAATAATTGTATTTAGCACTCATTTGATTTGAGTGCTAACAGTAAACAAGTGATAAATATGAAGGAAGGGAAAAAAAATGTCTAAAAAACAATTTAAATCTGAATCCAAAAGACTGTTGGATTTAATGATTAATTCTATTTACACACACAAAGAAATTTTCATAAGAGAGCTTATTTCAAATGCCAGCGATGCAATTGACAAAAGCTATTATAAATCGTTGACAGACTCAAGCATTGTATTTAATAAAGATGATTTCTACATAAGAATCTCAGTTGATGAAAATGAAAGAACACTAAAGATTTCAGATACAGGCATAGGAATGACCAAGGAAGAGCTTGATTCAAATTTAGGTACAATTGCAAAAAGCGGCTCCTTTGATTTCAAATCAAACAATGAAGCAAAGGACGGTATCGAAATAATCGGTCAATTCGGTGTTGGTTTTTATTCAGCATTCATGGTTGCTGAAAAGGTAACTGTCATAAGTAAATCACTTGGTTCTGAGGTCGCCTTTAAGTGGGAATCAACAGGTGCTGACGGTTACACCATAAATCCTTGCGAAAAAGATGAAGTAGGAACAGAAATAATCATCAATGTTAAGCAAAATTCCGAAGATGAGAATTTTGATGAGTTTTTAGACCCATACAATATTAAAAATTTAGTTAAGAAATATTCAAACTTCATCAAGTATCCAATAAAAATGATGATGAAGAAAAGAAGAAAAAAAGACGGAACCGAAAATGATTACGAAGATTACTTTGAAGATGAAATATTAAACAGCATGGTTCCAATCTGGCGAAAAAACAAAAGCGAGCTACAGCCTTCAGATTATGAAAACTTCTATATGGAAAAACACTTTGGCTATGAAAAGCCGCTTAAGTATACTCATGTAAGCGTTGAAGGTATCACAAGCTACAATGCAATACTTTATATTCCTTCAAAAACTCCTTTTGATTTCTATACAAAGGATTTTGAAAAGGGATTGGAGCTTTATTCAAACGGTGTGTTGATAATGAACAAGTGCTCGGATTTACTGCCTGATTATTTTGGATTTGTACAAGGCTTGGTTGATTCTGCCGATTTGTCCCTCAACATATCAAGGGAAACATTGCAGCATGACAGACAGCTTCAGTTTATAGCAAAGAAAATAAAGGAAAAAATTAAAAGCGAGCTTCTGTCCTTGCTGAAAGATGACAGGGAAACTTATGAAAAGTTCTTTAATAATTTTGGAAGAACATTAAAGTTTGGTTTGTACAGTGAATGGGGCGCAAACAAAGAAATGCTCCAGGATTTGGT
This sequence comes from Sedimentibacter sp., assembly GCA_050173715.1. Taxonomy (GTDB): domain Bacteria; phylum Bacillota; class Clostridia; order Tissierellales; family Sedimentibacteraceae; genus Sedimentibacter. The sequence continues at coordinate 99,565 of JBFXKO010000009.1, read as the reverse complement.
AATGTTTTATTCCTCAATTGATAAAAAGCTTGTAACTCTTGATGAATATGTTTCCCGAATGAAGGAAGATCAGAAATATATTTACTATGCTACAGGAGAAAATACTAACAAAATTGCAAAGCTTCCTCAAGCAGAGCTAATTAGCGACAAGGGCTATGAAATCCTGTTCTTTACTGATGAAATAGATGAATTTGCAATAAAGGTTCTTATGAGCTACAAGGAAAAGGAATTTATGAATGTTTCAAGCTCTGATTTAGATTTAAATGTAGAGGGAGAAGAAAGCAAGCAAGTTACTGAGGAAAATAAGGATATTTTTAGTTTTATGGGTGAAAGCTTAAGCGGAAAGGTCAAAGAGGTGCGTGCTTCAAAGAGATTAAAAACTCACCCTGTGTGCCTTGCAACAGAAGGGGAATTGTCAATTGAAATGGAAAAGGTACTGAAATCTATGCCTGATAACATGGCTGGAGACGTACATGCAGAGAAAATTCTTGAAATTAACACAGAGCATCAAATGTTTGAGAAAATCAAAAATGCATTTGAAAATGATAAAGAAAAATTGAAGAAGCTGTCCAGCGTTCTTTATAATCAGGCACTGCTGATTGAAGGACTTCAAATTGAAGACCCTGTTCAATATGCAAATGATGTTTACGAATTGATAAATAATTAAAAAAAGAGATCCTTCGCTTAAGCTTGACAAGGGGACGGGGTTGTTGTCATCTTAGATGACAACAACCCCGTCCCCTTGTCAAGCTGTTTTAATTTATTGTTCAAAGTATTCTTCTAAAGTCAATCCTGACTCATAAACTTCTGTTGCCAGCTCAACTCCCAAATATCTTATATGCCATGGTTCGTACATGTATCCGGTTATATCTTCTTTACCCTTTGGATATCTTATGATAAATCCAAATCTATGGGCATTTTCTGATACCCACTTACCTTCATCGGTTGCTCCGAATGTATCATCTAATTGGAAGTTCATAGCTTCACAGGTGATGTCCATTGAAAGTCCTGTTTGGTGTTCGCTTTGACCTGGCTTGGCACTGAATGTATCTGCTGCAGCCTGACCGTGATTAGCAACATAGGATGAATACAAGAAAACTTGAGTATTGTAGGATCTATAGCCTGAACGTGCGTATAAATCAAATTCTTTTTCGCTTTTAGCTGCTGCAAAAAGCTCCTTTAAGGCTTCATATGCTGGTTTTCTTAGTTGGTTAATTTCAGGATTAGATAAAACTGTAGGCACATCTGTAAGCTTAACCAAATCCTCAGGCACATAAGTGTCTGGAAGATTATTTGTTCTGTTTACCAGCACATCTATGGCTCCAGGATTTTCCACAATAATTATATCCTCACCAGCAGGTTCTTCAGCTACAGGCTTCTCTGGTTCCTCTGGAATTTCTGTTGGTTCTTCAGTTGGTTCTTTTGGTTCATCAACAGGTTCCACTGATGGCTCCTCTATTGGCTCTTCACCAACAGGCTCCTCTAAAGGTGTTTTTTTGTCTTTAGACATTCCTTCAATAATCAGCAGCGCTCCAAACAATATAAATATCAACACTGTGATTATTATTAAGATTCTATGAATTTTTAATTTCCTTTTCTTTTTCATTTTATCCTCTGCTCAACATTATTGCTAAATTTTTTTCCACATTATTATTGCATCTTCCGTAGGCTTCATATAATACCTGGGCCTTTTCCCAACTGGCATAAAACCAAATTTTTCGTATAAGCTTATTGCCGGCAAATTTGATTGTCTCACTTCAAGAGTCATGCTTTTAATTTCTGAACATTTGCATATTTCAACCATTTTGCTAATAAGCATTGAACCAATTCCACTGTTTCTGTATTCCGGAAGCACGGCAACATTTGTAATATGACATTCGTCAATTATTTTCCACATACCCATGTATCCCATAATTATACCGTTTTCTTCAGCACATTGATAATAAGCCATTTCGTTTTTTAATTCCTGTTCAAAGGAATCTTTTGACCATGGTAATGAAAAACAAACTTTTTCGATTTCCGTTATTTGATCTAAATCATCATAACGCATGCCTCTAATAATTGCCATAAATCCTCCTTACTTCTTGTTGCGCTCAGCTTGGGACAATCTCAAATATTGAGGCTTAAATTCCGAAGCTTTTATAAGCTCCCCTTTTAAAGCCATTTGATATGCTATTGAAACCAATGACGAAGCATTTAAATAATTAAACCTTGCTGCTGCAAAATGAGCTTTTCTGTTTAATTTTTCATTTATACAATCTCTGTAATTTTCTGAACCATCTCCGTTAAAAATGATAGGCTCCTTATATTCATTCAATGTTTCTATCAATTCCTCTAAGTTGCATGGGAATTGTTCCTTGACTGCCGTAAGCTCCTCATTTTCCCACTTGTAAATACCTGTATAAATTCTTTTTGCCTTAGCATCCATAACAGGCACAATCAACTTATCTAAATCAAATATGTTTCCTGCCAATGATTTTGTTGTGGGCACATTCGCTATGGGAATGTTGACAGCATAAGCCATACTTTTTGCTAAGGCTGCACCAATTCGAAGTCCTGTGTATGAACCTGGTCCTTCTGATATTGCTATAACATCAATATCTTGAATTTTTAGCTCCAGCTCCTTCATCAAATCTTCTATTAAAGGCATTAGTTTTTCTGAATGTGTTTTTTTATGGTTTAGTGTGTATTCTCCTAATATTATATTATCATGAGATACTGCGCAGGAAGCCGTCACTGACGCTGATTCAATTGCAAGTATTTTCATATTTCTTAAGCTCCTCTGCTAATTTTTCGAATGTTTTTCCTTTGCCGTTAATTATCATTACACGGCTTTGTTCATTTATGTATTGTAACTCTATGTTGATTCTTTCTTCAGGAAGTATATCTGTAATTTTATTAGACCATTCTATGATCGTTACACCCTCAGAATAAATATATTCATCATAGCCTAAATCATACATGTCATCTTCTGAGTCAATTCTGTAAACATCCATATGGTAAAAAGGTAATATCCCTTCATATTCCTTTATTATGGTAAATGTAGGGCTTGTTATGTACTCCTCCACTCCAAATTCTCTAGCTATAAACTGTGTTAAAGCAGTCTTGCCAACACCTAAATCGCCGTCCAGACAAATCACTGTTCCTTTTTCTAAACAGCGACTTATAATTTTCCCGATTTTTTCTGTATCTTTTAAATTGTTTATTATTAATTTCATAGTTACCTCAATTACAATAGATTGTAATGGATTTGGCGATAGAAAAGCAATTGCTTACCTATCGCTAACCAATCTCTAACCAATTGTTATCATTATACATTTGCTCATTTAAAAAATCAAGGAATTAATGTTCTGGCGTGTCAAGGGGGCGTGTCATGGAAAATATTGAGCTTTTATTATAAAGCAAAAAACATTGAACAATATTATGGGACATGTTATAATGTGTTGATTATTTTGAGTTTAGAAAACAGAATAATTTTCTTAATTTTTTGATTTAGTATTAATAAATTATTTTAAGAATAAAATGAATATATAACATAGAATTATTCAAGGAGAACAATATGAATCAAAAATATAATCATATATATTTTATTGGTATCGGCGGCATAAGCATGAGCGCTTTGGCAGAAATTATGATTGCTGAAGGGGTTAGAGTTTCAGGCTCTGACAGAAACTCTTCCCATATAGTAAAAAAGCTTGAAGCATTAGGAGCTAAAATTTACATAAATCATGAAAGCAAAAACATAACAGAAGACATTGATTTGGTTGTATATACATCTGCTATTGCAAATGACAACCCTGAGCTGTTAAAGGCACAAGAGCTGAATTTAAACATTATGGACAGAGCTGAATTTCTCGGTCTCCTAATGAAAAATTACAACAACGTAATCTGTGTTTCAGGCACACATGGCAAGACAACAACTACGGGCATGCTTTCTTCTATATTGATAGAAACAGATATGAAGCCTACTATATTTTTAGGTGGAGAAATGGATTCTTTGGGAGGCAATTTACTTAGAGGCTCCAATGATTTAATGCTTACAGAGGCTTGTGAATATAAACGTAATTTTTTAAAATTTAATCCAACAATGGAAATCATATTGAACATAGACCAAGACCACTTAGATTATTACAAGGATTTAAATGATATTGAAAGCGCATTTGTGGAATACGCAGAGTTGATTCCTGAAAAAGGTCATCTGATAGTCAATGAAAAGCACAAGCAGTTGTTTAGCCTTTTAAAATGTAATGTTTTAACATTTGGATGGGAGTTAAGTGCTGATTATTACCCTCAAAACATCAATTTATTGCCTTTTCCTTCCTATACTCTTATGCATAAGGGCCAAAAAATAGCTGACATAAGCTTAAAAGTGTTTGGAGAACACAACATATTGAATTCAGTTGCAGCAGCTGCAGCTATGTTAAGCCTTGGTATACATGCAGATACTGTTAAAAACGGTTTGTTTGATTTTAAAGGAACTCACAGAAGATATGAATACAAGGGTAGCTTGCAGGGAGCTTCAATAATAGATGACTATGCTCATCATCCGTCAGAAATGATTGCAACCTTAAAGACTGCAAAGGCTTATACCAATGGAAGAGTTATAACTGTCTTTCAGCCTCACACATACACTAGAACTAAAAAGCTGCTGAAGGAATTTGCAGAGGCATTGACCTACACGGATGAAGTAATACTTTTAGATATTTACGCAGCAAGAGAAATAAACACCGGAGAAATTCATTCAAAAGATATATTGGCTAAAATGAAAGAAATTTACAATAAAGACGGACACTACGCTGCATCCTTTGAAGAAGCAGCCGCCTTAATAAAGTCAATAGCTCAAGAAGGAGACACCATAATCACCATGGGCGCAGGAAGTGTCGAGGGAGTGGCAGAGCTTTTATTTTAAATAAATTTGTAAAAAAAACATGAGATTCTTCGCTAACGCTCAAATGACCATGACGCTATGACGTTGTCATCCTAAAGCCGCAGCCGGTCGCCGTCATTCTGAGGGCGTAGCCCGAAGAATCTCCTTTTTTATGCTGTTCATTGTTCATTGTTAATGGTCCCGGTTTGTAAGATATCTTGCCAATTCAACTAAATAAACTGACTTATTTCCAAAAATACTTAAATTCTCAATTGCTTCCTCTGTAAGGGTTGCCACAATCCTCTGTGCTTCTTCAATTGGAACAAATGATAAATATGTTGTTTTGTTGTTTGCTGCGTCGCTTCCAATTTTCTTTCCCAGTTTTTCCAAAGTGCTTGTAACATCAAGTATATCATCCTGTATTTGAAAAGCTAAGCCTATTTTCTGTGCATAGCTTTTTAAGGCTGAAAATTGTTTTTCGTCAGCTCCTCCAAGTAGCGCTCCTGCTGTTATGCTGCTTTTTATAATTGCCCCTGTTTTTAAGGAATACATGTACTTCAAATCTTCTATTGAAGAAATTTTTTCATGACCGAACATATCCACCACCTGTCCGCCAATCATTCCATCTGCTCCAGATGACTTTGCAATTTCAGATAATGCCTTCACTGCCCTGGATATATCTAAATTGTGGTTCAAGGCTGCTGAAAGCCCTGTTTCAAAGGCTTTGTTCAACAATCCGTCACCTGCAAGTATAGCTGCAGCTTCGCCGAATTTTTTGTGATTTGACAATCTACCTCTTCTGTAATCATCATTATCCATTGCTGGTAAGTCATCATGAATCAAGGAATATGTGTGAATCATTTCCATGGCACAAGCAAAGGGCAGTGCTGCTTCCTCGTTGTCCTGAAACAATTCATAGCTTCCTAATAGAAGAACGGGTCTAAGCCTTTTACCGCCTGAGAGCAGGCTATAATTCATTGCTTCATAAATTAACTTTTGAGAATTTTCAGTTATTTCAATTGCGTTTATTAAGTATTGCTCTACTTTATTAATTTTTTCATTCATCCAAATTTTAAAATCCATTAAAGCCCCCATATAGATTTATTGTCTATCTATTGTTTAAATACTTTCTTTGCTATTTCTACTGCTTCCTTGGCATCCTTGGCATAGTAATCGGCTCCCATGGTTTTTGCATATTCTGGTGTCAGAACAGCACCTCCAACTACAATTGTACAATTTACATTGTTTGAACGCAGTTCTTCTATAGTTTTTTCCATGCTTTTCATGGTGGTTGTCATAAGTGCGCTTAGTCCAACTATAACAGTCTCGGTATATTTTTTTGCTTCCTCTACCACTCTTTCAACAGGAACATCCTTGCCAAGGTCTATAATTTCATAGTTGTAATTTTCCAGAATCACCTTTACTATATTTTTCCCTATGTCATGGATATCTCCCTTTACGGTTGCAAGTATGATTTTCCCTTTGCTGATTCCTGCTGTTTCCTTGTTTTTTAAGCTTTCCTTCAATACATCAAAGGATGCTTTAACTGTTTCTGCAGACTGAATCAGCTGAGGAAGAAATATTTTTCCATTTTCAAAATCATCTCCCACCTTGTCAAGAGCAGGTATTAAATATTCATTTACTACTTCAAGCTCTGTATGAGATTTTAATAGCTCTTTGGTTGCAGTGCTCGCATTGTCCTTAAGCCCTTTTATAACCAAGTCCTTTAAGTCTGCCTTCATTTGTGAATCCTTTTTAGGTGCTTCAATATTAGCGTCAGAATTTTCTCCATATCTGCCTATATAATTCTTTGAGTTCTTGTCATGGTTATACAGAACATTAAACGCATAAATTTTATCCATCATTTCTTCATCATTTGGATTGATTATAGGCAAATCAAGTCCTGCAGCCATTGCTATTGCTAAAAATGTTTCATTTATAACCTTTCTGTTAGGCATGCCGAATGATATGTTAGAAACCCCAAGTACTGTTTTAACTCCAAGTCTTTCCTTGACTAATGTCAGAGTCTTGATAGTTTCAACTACTTCCTTTTGCTGAGCTGAGCATGTCAATGTAAGGGTGTCTATATATACATCCTCTTTATTTATGCCAAATTCCAAAGCTTTCTTCACTATTTTTTCTGCAATTTTATATCTGTCCTCAGCATTGTTGGGTATTCCTTTTTCATCCAAGGTGAGTCCTACAACAGCAGCACCGTATTTTTTAACAATAGGTAGTATTATATCAAGTACATTGTCTTCACCATTCACTGAATTCACAATTGCTTTTCCATTGCAATATCTTAATCCTGCTTCAATTACTTCAGCTTCCGATGAATCTATCTGAAGTGGCACATTAGTCACTGTCTGAAGAGATTTCACAACACTCACAATCATTTCTGTTTGATTTATTTCCCGAAGCCCTACATTTACATCCAAAATTTCAGCGCCTGCTTCAACTTGTGAAACGCCCTGCTGCAATATATAATCCATGTCTTTGTTCTTTAAGGCTTCCTTTAAAAGTTTCTTGCCTGTTGGATTGATTCTTTCACCTATGACCTTCACTCCCTCAATCAGCACTGTATTTGTTGGTGTGCAAAGGGCAGCAAAGCTTTTTCTTTGTCTTTCTACCGGAATCATGTGGTTTAATATTTTTTTAATTTCTAGTATATATTCAGGTGTTGTACCACAGCAACCTCCTATGAGGCTCACTCCCAACTGCACAAACTTTAAAACCTCATGTGCAAATTCTTCCGGACTCACCTCATAGTGCATTTCTCCGTTTTTTAATACAGGAAGTCCAGCATTTGCCTGAATTAGAATCGGTACATTTGTCCAATCTAGAAGCTCTTGTACAATTGGATTTATTTCCTTTGGACCAAGAGAGCAGTTGATTCCCAACGCATCAACACCCAGCCCTTCCAATGTTAAAGCCATGCTGCTTGGAAGACATCCAGTAAATGTCCTGTGGTCCTTTTCAAAGGACATGGTTGCAATTACAGGTAGATCTGAATTTTCCTTTGCTGCTAAGACTGCCGCCCTTGTTTCATATAAATCTGTCATTGTTTCAATGAGAATCAAATCAGCTCCTGATTTAACACCTTGAATGACTTGTCTTTTAAACATTTCATATGCGCTGTCAAAGGACAGCTTCCCCATAGGCTCTAAAAGCTCCCCAATGGGGCCTATGTCAAGGGCAGCAAAGATTTCTTTAGTACCAATTGCTTTTTTAGCAGCTTTAACAGCAGCATCAATTATTTCTTCAACTGAATATTTTGTCCTGCCAAGCTTTAATTCATTGGCACCAAAAGTGTTGGTGGTTATCACCTCTGCTCCTGCATCAATGTATTCCTTGTGTATTTTGATTATTGTTTCTTCAGATGTAATATTTAGAACTTCTGGAACCTCTCCAAGCTTAAGTCCTTTTTTTTGAAGCTGTGTCCCCATTGCTCCATCAAATATTACTATATTTTCTTTCATAAAATCTTTAAAATTCATAAGCACCTCTGAAAATTTAAAATCACATTTGTTATTCTCTGTTTAAGGAGTGAATTATAGATATTAGATTGTTGTGTGTTTTTCTTGCAACATATGGATTGTTCATAGTGTAGAGATGGACACCAGCCACATCATTTGAGATTAAATCAATTATCTGCTCTGTGGCGTATGCAATTCCTGCATCAGCCATTGCATCCTTGTCGTTTTCAAACTTATTCAATATTTTTATATATTTTGGGGGTATTTTAGTGCCGCTTAAATCCACAATGCGCTGAATTTGCTGTTTGTTTGTGATTGGCATTATACCGGCTTGTATGGGCACATTTATATTGTGTTTTTCAACCAGATTCATAAATTCATAAAAAGCATTGTTATCATAGAAAAGCTGAGTTGTCAGGTGTGTAACACCTGCTTCAATTTTCTTTTTTAAATTTATAACATCTTCTTCTACATTTTTACTGTCATAGTGACCCTCAGGATAGCAAGTTCCTCCTAAGTCAAAATATTCATTTTCCATTATATAAGACGCTAAGTCTGAAGAATGTTGAAAATCTCCTTTAGACTCCTCTTCTAAAGGTATGTCTCCCCTTAAGGCAAGTATGTTGTCAATTTCTTCTTCCTTAAGTTCCTTAAGTATCTCTTTTATTTCACCCTTGGTGGAACGAATGCAGGTGAGATGAGCCAAGGGCTCAATTTCATATTTGTTTTTAATCAAGGATGATATTTCCTTTGTTTTATTTTGATTGCTGCCGCCACCTGCACCATAGGTTACGCTTATGTAATCAGGTCTTAAATCGCTTAATGCTTCTAAAGTTTTATAAATGGTATCTATAGGTGAAGTAGCCTTTGGCGGGAATATCTCAAAAGAAAATACAAATCTTTTTTTCTTAAATAATTCTTTTATATACATCTTTTGCTCCTTTATTTTTTGACAATTATATCATAGCAAATAAAGATTTGTAAACTAACATTAATAATTAATCCCATATTTTTATATTTATATACTGTTTGCACAAATTAATTTCATATAATTAATTATTAGTCATATGATGTATAAAAACAGAAAAGTTTAAAATAGAATAATCTTAGTCGAATTCTGTCGGACTAAAAAAATTGAATTAAGTTATTGAAAGCTATATAATTATAATAATAAATTGTAAACGTTATCACTGGCATTATTAAAGAAAATATAAATACATTAACTTTGGTTATTGTATTTTTATTTAATAAATATTATAGGAGGCTTTAGATGAAAAATAAGAAATTATTATCATTGCTATTGGCAGTAATGTTGGTAGTAACGTTATTTGCTGGCTGCAGTAACAAGACAGCCCAGCCAACAACTGAAGAACCGAAAACTGAAGAACCTGCAGCAGAAAAACCTGCTGAGCCTAAAATTTTAAAGTTTGGCGCTTCTGGCTGGGGCGGATTATTTAATCCTATCATGTCTGATAATGTTTACGATGCTTATGTTACTGACATCTTATTTGAAGGACTTGTTGGCAACAATGCTGAAGGCGAAATGATTCCTGAGATTGCAGAATGGAAGCTGTCTGATGACAAACTTACTTACACTTTCACTTTGATGGATGGAATTAAATTCTCAGACGGATCACCGTTAACAACTGAGGATGTTGAATTTACATACAAGACTATTGCTCATCCAGACTACAACGGGCCGAGAGCATATGCAGTAGCAAGTTTAAAGGGATATGATGAATTCCACAGCGGTTCTACAGATGTATTTGAAGGAATTAAGGTTATAGACGAAAAGACAATAGCATTTATATTCCAGGATGGAATGGCAGCTCCTGCAAACATTGAATGCTTTATTTACGGCATAATGCCATCTGATTATTATGCATTTGATACTTGGGAAGATTTCCTGGCATTAAATGAAAAACCTCTTGGTTCTGGCATAATGGTATTTGACAGCTGGGAACCAAAACAATTTATTAATCTTGTTAAAAACGAAAATTACTGGGATACTGCTAACGCAGCAAAATTTGACGGCATATTAATGAGCGAAGTACCTGATGACAGTATCCTTTCAGCTCTTCAAACAGAGCAAATAGATTTTGCACAAATTGCTTCTTCAGCAGATAATTTAGCTGCAGCTGAAGCCATGCCAAACATTCATATTGAAAATTATCTTGGAAACGGATATACATTCATGTGCTTCAACGTAACGAGACCACAGCTTGCTGACGTCAAGGTAAGACAGGCATTGATGTATGCACTTGACAGAAAATCATTTATTGATATCCAATACGGCGAAGGTCTTGCATCAGTAGGTATGGCTCCTATATCTCCATCATCATGGGCATTCCCTGATTCTTCAGAATTAAATGCTTATGAATTTGATATGGATAAGGCTGCACAGTTGATGGATGAAGCAGGCTGGAAGATGGAATCAGATGGATTCCGTTATAAAGGCGGAGAAAAATTCCATATTACATGGTTGGTTTACACAGATTCAGCATGGCCTGGAACATTGTCAGGAATGGCAGCTGATACTTGGAAACAGCTTGGAGTTGATCTTGAAATCGAATTGATGGACTTTGATACAGTTGCATCTCGTACTATGGATGCTGCACCTGGAGAAAAAGTTTTTGATATTTACACAATGGGATTTACTTTAAATATTGACCCAGACCCTACAGGAGCATTGTTTGATGATGATGCTTACGTAGCAGGTGGATTTAATGCATCAGGCTATAAGAATGCTGCAGCTATGGAGCTTGTTAAAAAGGGCAAGACTGAATTTGATACAGCAAAGAGAGCTGAAATTTATAAAGAATGGGCAAAGATTATGAACTATGAAATACCTCACGTAATAATTGCTTACAGAAGCGAAATATTCGGAATTAACAACAGAGTTAAAGGTATGGATCTTGGAACATACACTACTTGGGACATGACTTTAAAGGGTCTCGCTATTGAATAATTAACTTAATGGGAGAGCTCTGCATAGTTAAAGCTCTCCCATTCAATACAAAATTTTAAATTTAAATGAAAGAGGTGGTTTTATGAAAAACTACACCATCAGACGTTTAGTACAAATGATTCCTGTTTTCATAGGAATTTTATTTATTTTGTTTTTCATACTTGAACAAGCACCTGGAACCCCCGTTTCAAATATGATGCATCCTAGGATGACCCCTGAACAAAAGGCTGAACTTGCTCAAAAGTTGGGACTGGACATACCGTGGTATGAAAGGTTCGTCAACTACATTTCAGAAGCTCTTCATGGCAATTTAGGCTATTCAATAAACCATAAAAAGCCTGTAACAGATGTCATAGGAGACTATATAGGACCTACATTGCTACTGTCATTGATATCCTTATTCATTTCAATCATAATAGGAATTCCTGCAGGAGTTATTTCCGCTACTAAACAATACAGTTTTATTGACAATGGGCTAACAGTTGTTTCATTTATAGGAATCAGCATCCCTTCATTTTTCTTTGGACTGATTCTTTTAAAATTATTTGCTGTAGATGTTCAAATATTTCCTTTGTTTGGTCTTCAAGACCCTTTGTTGAAAACTGACAGCTCCTTTATTAAGGCAATAGATATTGCAAAGCATTTATTTTTGCCAAGCATAGTGCTGGGTCTTGGTTCAACGGCAAGCTTCATGCGATATACACGTTCAAGCATGCTAGAGGTTATAAAGCAAGACTATATAAGAACAGCAAGAGCAAAGGGCCTTAAGGAAAAAACAGTTATTTACAGGCATGCGTTCAGAAACGCAATAATACCGATTATAACTCTCTTAGGTTTCTGGATACCTTCTCTTCTTTCAGGTGCTGTTGTAACGGAAACTATTTTTGCTCTGCCCGGTCTTGGAAAAATTTCTGTTGAAGCAACCATGACCAGAAACTACCCATTGATTCTAGGAATCAACTCAATGCTTGCAATACTTACATTAATTGGAGCGCTGGTTGCAGATATTCTGTATGCAATTGCGGATCCTAGAATAAGGTACGACTAGGAGGATTGCTATGGTTAAATCAGAAGTAAAAGTTAAATCAAAAAATAAAATAAGAAACAACCAAAGCTACTGGGGAGAAGTTTTTTACAGGCTCAGAAAAAATAAAATGGCAATGCTTTGTTTGTACATGCTAATTGTTATAATTTTAATGTGTATTTTTGTACCGGTGCTTTCAAAATACTCAATTGAATCCTACAATGCAACAGAAAGGGACCAACCACCAAATGCAACTCACCTTCTCGGTACGGATAAAACTGGAAGAGATTTGTTTGTCAGACTGTTTTACGCGGGAAGAATTTCACTGGGTCTTGCTTTAGCAGTTGTGACCCTTGAATGCATCTCTGGTGTTATTCTAGGAAGTTTATCAGGATTTTACGGCGGTATAGTGGACATTGTCATAATGCGTATAGCTGAAATATTTATGAGCTTCCCATTTATGATATTTTGTATAACAATAGTTGCAGTCTTTGGAAACAGCATTCCAAATTTAATTTTCATACTTGCTCTTTTAAGCTGGCCAAGCATTGCAAGAATTGTAAGAGGACAAATATTAACATTGAGGGAAATGGAATACATGGAAGCCTGTGAAGCACTAGGCATCTCAGACTTTAGAAGAATATTCAAACATCTTTTGCCAAATGTGCTGGCATACGTAATTGTATATGCAACACTGGGAATGGCAAGCGTAATTCTTACTGAAACATCCTTAAGCTTCCTTGGACTTGGAGTATCTCCTCCTACACCTACCTGGGGAAATATGATTCAAGAAGCAAGAAACATGCTTATAATTCAAAATAAATGGTGGTATTGGATTCCACCCGGAATATGTATTTTTATTTCAGTTATGTGCTTTAATATATTGGGCGACGGCATGCGTGATGCAATTGACCCTAAAATGAAGAGGTGAGGTCTTTATGGATAAAATATTGTTGGAAGTAAAGAACCTGAAAACTTATTTTCATTCAGACAGAGGCATTGTAAAGGCTGCCGATGATGTGAGCTTTTATGTGAAGGAAGGAGAAACCTTAGGCATAGTTGGTGAATCAGGCTGCGGCAAAAGCATTACCTGCATGTCAGTTGTGAGACTTGTGGAAACACCTCCCGGCAAATATGAAAGTGGAAAAATTATTTTTAACGGCGAAGATATGTTGAAGGTTTCAGATGCAAGAATCAGAGAAATAAGAGGAAATGATATATCCTTTATTTTTCAAGAGCCTATGACATCTTTAAACCCTGTGTTTAAAATAGGAAGGCAAATCAGCGAAACCATGATGCTGCACCGCGGAATGAACAAGCAAGAAGCCTACAAGGAAAGCATCAAAATGCTGGATACTGTTAAAATACCTAATCCTGAACGAGTAGTTGATGATTACCCCTTTGCACTGTCGGGAGGGATGCGTCAAAGAGCTATGATTGCAATGGCTCTTGCCTGTGAACCAAAGCTATTGATAGCAGATGAGCCTACTACAGCTCTTGATGTTACTATTCAAGCACAGGTATTGGACTTAATGAATGAATTAAAGCAAAAAATGAACACATCAATAATTTTTATAACTCATGATTTAGGAGTAATAGCAGAAATGAGCGACCGTGTAATGGTTATGTATGCTGGAAAGGTTGTTGAGGTTGCAGAAACCGTGGATATATTTAAAAATCCAAAGCACCCTTATACAATTGGACTCATTGGTTCAAAGCCCGATATGACCACTGAAAGCTCAAGGCTTCATGTAATTCCGGGAAATGTGCCGGATTTAAGCCATGTTCCCACCGGCTGCCCTTTCCATACAAGATGTGACAAATCAATGGATATATGCAACAAAGAATTTCCGGATGAAATAGTACTGGATGGCGAACACAGAATTGCCTGCTGGTTATATGACAAGGTTAAGGAGGTACAGCAATGAGCGAAGTAAGTACAGCAAATAGTATTGTGTCTGTTAAAAATTTAAAGAAGTACTTCCCAATAAAGTCAGGTGTCATAAAACGTCAGACCGGAAGTGTAAAAGCAGTTGACAATGTGTCCTTTGAAATTCAAAAAGGAAAGGTTTTAGGTATAGTTGGAGAATCCGGTTGCGGGAAATCCACCTTAGGTAGAACTATGCTTAAGCTTCTTGAACCAACAGATGGTCAGGTTGAATATGACGGTAAAAATATTTTTAATATGAGCAAAGCAGAAATAAATCATATGCGAACTAAAATGCAGATTATATTTCAAGACCCTTACAGCTCCTTAAACCCAAGGCTTCCTATCTATGAAATAGTGGGAGAAGCAATGCTTCAGCACGGAATAGCAAAAAATAAAAAAGACATGAAAGAAAAAGCTGTTGAAGTGCTTCAAAAGTGCGGCTTGTTCTCGGAACAAGCAGACCGCTATCCACATCAATTTTCTGGAGGTCAAAGGCAGCGTATATGCATTGCAAGAGCGTTGGCTGTAAATCCTGAATTCATAGTTTGTGACGAAGCTGTTTCTGCATTAGACGTTTCCATACAGTCGCAAATAATAAATTTATTGAAGGATGCGCAGGAAGATTTTTATTTGACTTATTTGTTTATATCTCATGACCTTTCAGTTGTAAAATTCATTTCTGATGAGGTTGCTGTTATGTATTTAGGTCAAATTGTTGAAAGGGGAAGCAAGAAAGAGATTTTCTCAAATCCTCTGCATCCATACACAGAAGCATTGTTGTCAGCTGTTCCATCCTTTGATCCATCTGCACATCAAAATAAAAAAAGAATTATATTAAAGGGAGATATTCCTTCGCCTGCAAACCCTCCAATTGGATGTAGGTTCCACACCAGATGCTCCTATGCAAAGGATGTTTGCAGAGAAGAAATTCCTACATATAAACAAATAAATGACGGACATTTTGCTATGTGCCATAAAGTGAATGGAGTTTTTTAAATGATATTCGGAAAAAACAGAGTTGAAGAAGATCTGGTAAAAATAAGGCGCGCAAATTTACCTTGTGAAAAATTTCAAGAGAGAGAAAATAAAAAAGCAAGCAGCAATGATTTGCAACTTGAAAAAAATGATTTGCTTGCAATGATATTGGCAGTTATGTCTTTGATTCTTCCCTATATAGCAGCATTCGTAGTAATAATGGCTGTTGTTGTGTATTTGTTAGGTTATTTGTACAGATGAAAAAAAGGCAAAATAAAAATCGGGATAACATCCCGATTTTTTTAGCTGCTTTGTAATTATATTCTAGTTACGTTAGCTGCTTGGTCTCCTCTGTTGCCTTGAGTAACGTCAAATTGAACCTTTTGACCTTCCTCTAATGTCTTGAATCCATCTCCTTGGATAGCTGAGAAATGTACGAATACGTCATTTCCGTCTTCTTTAGTGATAAATCCAAATCCTTTTTCTGAGTTAAACCATTTAACTGTACCCTTAACCATGAGTACCTCCTAAAAATTTATAATATATTTTTGTATATTCCATTGTATAAAAAATTCACATATTTTTACATATTATATATACAGCCACATATAATATCTAAAAACATGTGAAATCTATAAATACTCTGTAATACTATTAAAGAATAACATATTTATTTGTATTTGTCAACATTTTTTCAGAAATATCCCAAACAAAATTTTTACTTTGTCGAAACTTGGAAACGGTTCTTTTGGATCTTTTGGGTGGATCTTTGGGGACGGTTCTTTTTGTTTCCAAATAAAATTTGGAAACAAAAAGAACCGTCCCCAAAATTTCCTCGTCCCCTTTGTCACTTTTTTAGTGTTCTTCCCACTTTGTTTCGTACTTGCAATACTCGTCAGCTAATATTTCATCAGTATAATCTAAAATAATGTTTCTGACAATTGAGTCCATTGTACCCATATCGTCATTGTCACCCAGCTGTGATTCATCCAGCATTTCTTTGAAAATGCTGAATGCTCTGTTATAGGAAATATTCATTTTAGTAAGTTCATTGAGCATATCTGGACTTATGGCACCGGTAAAGTCCTCGAGGCTCATTTCCTGAGCTTCTTTTTTAATCATTAACTCACCCTCTGTTTCTTTTCTTTTCTTTCAATATATTCATCATAAGTCATTGCTCTATCAATCATGCCGTAATCTGTAAGCTCAATTATTCTGTTGGCAATTGTTTGAATAAACTGATGGTCATGTGAAGAAAACAATACTATTTCCTTAAAGTCCATCAACCCGTTATTTAATGCGGTTATAGATTCAAGATCTAAATGGTTTGTAGGCTGGTCAAGCAAAAGCACGTTAGAGCCTGAAAGCATCATTCTTGAAAGCATGCATCTCACTCTTTCTCCCCCTGACAATACATTGGCAGGTTTAAGTGCATCATCTCCTGAAAACAGCATACGACCCAAGAAGCCTCTTAAAAAGCTTTCAGATTGGTCTTCTGAATACTGTCTCATCCAATCCACTAGATTTAAATTAACTCCATCAAAAAATTCAGAGTTGTCCTTAGGAAAATATGATTTTGTAATTGTCTGCCCCCACTTTATTGTTCCTGAATCAGGCTCCATCTCACCAATGAGAATCTTGAACAGGGTTGTTTGTGCCAGTTCACTTTCGCCTATTAAAGCAATTTTATCGTCTCTGTTTACTCTGAATGATATGTCCTTTAATACCTCTACTCCGTCAATAGATTTTGACAATCCTTCAACTGTGAGAATTTCATTTCCAACCTCTCTGTCAGGAGTAAACTTAACAAATGGATATCTTCTTGAAGAAGCAGGCATTTCTTCTATTTCCAATTTTTCAAGAAGTTTTCTTCTTGAAGTGGCTTGCTTGGATTTTGATTTGTTTGCTGAGAATCGCTGAATAAAATTCTGAAGATCCTTTATTTTATCTTCTCTCTTTCTGTTCTGGTCCCTCATAAGTGACTGCATAAGTTGGCTTGATTCATACCAGAAGTCATAGTTGCCCACATACATCTTGATTTTCTTGAAGTCTATGTCTACAATGTGAGTACACACAGTGTTTAAAAAGTGTCTGTCGTGAGATACAACAATAACTAAACCCTCAAATTCCAATAAAAAATCTTCAAGCCAGTTTATTGAATCAATATCCAGGTTGTTTGTAGGTTCATCAAGGAGAATAATTCCGGGCCTTCCGAACAATGCCTGTGCAAGCATAACCTTAACCTTGTCACCGCCGTTTAATTCTCTCATGTATGAATAATGAAGCTCTGTGCCCACACCAAGACCTTGAAGTATCTGTGCAACCTCTGTTTCTGCATCCCAGCCGTTCATTTCTGCAAATTCACCTTCCAATTCAGAAGCCTTTACTCCATCTTCATCAGTGAAATCTTCTTTTGCATAAAGAGCATCTTTTTCCTTCATTATTTCATAAAGTCTTTTGTTGCCCATTATAACTGTTTCCATTACGGAAAAATCATCGTACATAAAGTGGTCCTGTTTTAATACAGACATTCTCACATTGTTAGGTATTGCTAATTCACCTGTTGTATAGTCAATTTCACCTGAAAGTATTTTCAGGAAAGTTGATTTTCCTGCTCCGTTGGCTCCGATAACCCCATAGCAGTTACCCGGAACAAATTTTAAATTAACATCATTAAAAAGCTTGCTCCCGCCAAATTGGAGGCTTAGATTTGTTACTGTAATCATTTAATCATCCTTACTATTATATTATTATTCGTTTTATTCATTTTTAACCTTAAAAAGAATACCATATAAAAATAAATATTGCAAGAGAAAAAAGCGGGACAGTGGGGACGGTTCTCAAGTGTCACATTTTATGTGACACTTGAGAACCGTCCCCACTGTCCCACTTTTTTAATTATTTCTCTTGTTTAAAAAGTTAGGAATTTGGAAGTCAAAAGGATTCTCTGTTTTAACCTGAGTTTTGTCATCCTTTGGAGTTTTTAGTCCATCCTTCTTCCCAATCACAGGAGCATCTTTTTCATTTTCTTCACCGAAGCCTGTTGCAATAACTGTAATCTTAATCATATCTCCTACAGCTTCATCGATGTTTGCACCAAATATTATATTTGCTTCTGGATCTGCGGCTTCTTCAATAAGTTTAGCAGCCTCATTAACCTCGTGGATGCCCATGCTTGTTCCGCCAGTGATGTTTAAAAGGACACCCCTTGCTCCATTGATGGATGTTTCTAAAAGAGGACTTTGAATTGCTTGCTTAACAGCATTAAGTGCTCTGTTTTCACCTGTTGCCTGTCCAATTCCCATGTGTGCAAGTCCTTGTCCTGACATGATGGTTTCCACATCGGCAAAGTCTAAATTCATTATTGCAGGTATTGCTATTAAATCTGATATACCTTGAATACCCTGTCTCAACACATCATCTGCAAGAGAAAATGCCTCTAACATGGTTGTTTTTTTATCAGATATTTCCAACAGCTTATCATTAGGAATAACAACAAGTGTGTCTATGTTATTCTTTAATTTTTTTAGTCCCATTTCGGCATTTTTCATTCTGTTTCTGCCTTCAAACATAAAAGGCTTTGTTACAACTGCAACTGTCAGTATTCCAAGCTCTTTTGCAATACTGGCAATATATGGTGCCGCACCAGTACCGGTTCCGCCTCCCATACCTGCTGTTATAAACACCATATCTGCGCCTTCTACTAATTCAGCTATATCTGCCTTGTTTTCCTCAGCAGCTTTTTCTCCAATTTCAGGCTTTGAACCCGCACCCAATCCATTGGTTAATTTTTCACCTATCTGAAACTTTATTTCTGCTTTAGATGTATACAATGCCTGCTTGTCCGTATTAACACTGATAAAAGTAACACCCCTAACACCAGCATCAATCATTCTGTTAACAGCATTATTTCCGCCTCCGCCAACACCGATTACTTTAATATTCGCAAGTCTTTCTGTTGGTTCCTCAAATTGAAACATATATTGACCCTCCTAAACAAGAGAAAATTTTTCGTATTTTAATATTTTATTTTAATTGCATGCTAATATTTTTGCTTTACCTTATATAATAACAAAGACGATGTTTTTTTCATTGATAGTATTTATTATAACATAAACTTACATAATTTCATATATATTTTTAAATAGTTTACTTGTTTTTCTGATATTTTTCAAGCGTAAAGTTGATCATTGACCTTGAATTTTTATATATATTATTTCCAAATGCGAAAACTGCTGCCAAATAAATCGGAAGACCCAGCTGCTCTCCAACATATCCCAACAGTAATCCAAATACTAAATCGCTTAATAAAAATACAATGCTTTTAACCGGCGTTAACTCCCCCTTTAAGTTTTCATTTAACATGTTAAAAATTGTATTTAAAATTGCTAATACAGCAAGTGATATATATACTGCAAAGTCTGGATTGTATACTAAATCCAAATTCACCCCCGCCAAAATTCCCAGTATAACACCTGCAACTACATAAATCATATACTCAACCCCTTATCTTTCTGCGCTTACTGCATATTCAACATCATAATTTTTAACCTTGTATCTTGGAACAGTCAGGTTGTAGTTCTTGACAACTACTACTTCCATTCCATATTGTTCCTTTAAAATATTGGCATATGTTCCTTCCTCTGTAACAACATTATATAGTTTTTCTTGGTCACCAATAGCTCTTATAATAAAAGGGGCTGGTACTGTTTCTCCATTTATTTTAAGCAGAGGTCCAGCACACACAACCTCTGATATGTTAATAATTCTTAAGCTATTTACATCAATTGCTTCCGCCCCTGCACTTTTTAAATCGTTCAACAATATAGTTATATCTACATCATGGACAATTTTCTCCATTATGTCAAGGCTGTCATCTTCTATTGTGCTGTCTGAAACTCGAAGCATTATGCCCGGTCCCCTGACATCCGTAAAGCCATTGTAAAATTTAAGCTCTTCTATCTGTGAGTTTATGTTAATTATATCGTCTAAAAAAACATCTTTTTCATATGTATCAATATGATTTTTTTCTTTATTGACTTCAGCTTTAAGCTCATCAACAACTGTTCTCATATCATAAATATTTTCTTTATATTTATTCAGATCTTTTACAATATATATAGTGTTTTCATTTACACTTGTATTTACACCATTAACTATAGATAAAGTTACAATGAAAGCTAACAATGCAATAAAAATATTTATTAATTTATTTTTAATAACAATCTCCCCCTAATTTTCTTCATCGCTAATTATTGGTTCAGCATATCTAAACTCTTTTTCTCCGTCAAAACCATTGATAAATATTTCTGGTGAACTTTCTATATCAACAGTGTATCCAATTTGTCCAAGCTGAGATACTATGCCTCCAACAAAATTTAATGAGGCTTCAATTGTTCTTGAAAAACCTATAGCCTTAATTTCCAAAGGGAGAACCATGGCAACACCATTAACATTTATATGATCTAAAACCGGAACTATTTCAGTGTAATTAGTATATCTCTGACCATTAATAGAAATTGCTTCAACTCCCGCATTATTTAAATAACTTATTAAAGCCAAAATATACTGATGGCTCGATGCAATGCTTACGTATGAATTAGGCTCTGAATCTATTGTTATAATTGTTCCCTGTCCTTTTACATCATAATATCCAGATAATATTTTCTGTTTTTCAAGTTCATCCATGAGCTTTTGAATTTCTGCTTCCCTAGCTTGGAATGCTTCTTCATTTTCTTTTGATGTATTTCTAAGTTCATCCAGTTCTTCTCTAAGTTTATTTTTTTCAAGAGTGAGTTCAGCAAGCTCATTGTTTAATTCTGACGCTTTGCCTTGGAGAGTTTCATTTCCTAATACACTGTTTGCTGTTTGAATTTGAGTCATTAAAATTATTCCCAGAACAACGCTTATTCCAAATAACATTCCCTTTTGCCACATTTTATTCATCGTATTCCTCCATTTTAAAGTCCTCCCTGTAGACAGGACTGTCCCCCTTAGTAAAATCAATCAGACCGCTTGTAACATCTAGATTATTGTTCAGTCTTTCATTTATTATTTTCATTGCAAATACAATTTGATACTTGATGTCCTCATCAAGTTTTATTTTAATAAATGTTCCATATTCAGTCTCCAGTAAAAAGATGTTGTTTAGATCAATTTTTAGACTTTTTACGGTATCCGAACCAAACTCATTGTCTATGTAATCTATCGTTTGAAAAATAGCTTTAACATTTTCAACACCTGTTATTTGTATACTTTCTCCTACATTGTATATTATATCAGTCAAACTTTCAATAGTTAATAATTCATTTATTTTCGTGTCTGTTCTAAGTACAATTCCGTTTTTATCTGTCACGATATATTGTTGATTATATATAATTTGATATTTTTCCTGTCTTTCTGTTAATTCAATCAAAATTCTATTAGGGAGCTCAAGAACAACTCTCGCATTTTCCACGTAGACTTCATCCTCCAGAATGCTTTTTACCCTGTCCCTGTCAATGTCGAAAATTTTCTCTCCAACTGCTATTTGTGATTTATCTATTATATAATCTTTGTTATATGTTGAGTTGCCTGTTACGTGAACTTCAACTATGTCAAAATAGTCAGTTTCAAAATATGTATAGTAAATACAAAAAATAATAACTACAGCAGCTGTTATAAAAGCTGCTGTACTTACAAATAGCTTCCTGAATTTTTTTTTCTTTTTTTTCTTCTTAGGTCTTTTAGTTTCTTTCTCTTTTGGCATTGTCTTACCTTGTATTTATTTTTAATCGTTTACTTCTGTAATAATTACGCCTAAATTGTGCAATTTATTTATGAACTTTTCATATCCTCTGTTGATATGGTTAATGTTGTTTACTTTTGTGGTGCCTTCTGCTCCAAGTGCTGCAATTACCAATGCTGCACCACCTCTTAAATCCTTAGCTTCTACCTCTGCACCATTGAGTCTTTCCACACCTTCAATTATTGCAACTCTGCCAATTGTGGTTATGTTAGCTCCCATTTTTTGCAGCTCGGGTACATGCTTGAACCTTGAGTCAAAAACAGTTTCTTCAATAATTGTCAATCCGTCAGCCACAGCCATTGAAGCCATGAATTGTGCCTGCATATCTGTAGGGAATCCAGGATATGGCTGAGTTGTTACCTTCTCTATAGCTCTTAATCTACCACTGCTAGCAATAACAATGGTTCCGTGGGTTTCTCTTATTTCGCATCCTGCATCCTCATATATTGAAGTTATTGACTTAAAATGAGATTTTTCAATATTTCTTATGTAAATTTTGCTCTTCATCGATGCTGCTGCACTCAAATAAGTTCCTGCCTCAATACGGTCGGATATGATTTTATATTCTACAGTGTCTGTGTTTTCAACTTTTTTTCCTTCAATAACAATAGAACCTGTTCCTGCTCCACTGATAGAGTAACCACAAGTATTTAAAAAATTCTGCAAATCTACTATTTCGGGCTCCTTTGCAGGATTATGAATAACAGTCCTGCCGGTAATGCCTACTGCAAACAACATTATGTTTTCTGTAGCGCCGACACTTGGATAATCCAATAAGATCTCGCAGCCTTCAGCATCCTTTACTGTACCTACCAGCAGCCCGCTTTTCTCATGTATTTCCACACCAAGCTTTTTTAAGCCCTTTAAATGAAGATCAATGGGTCTAAGCCCTATTTCACAGCCTCCCGGATACGCTATTTCCACATTTCCGGTTCGCTGCAATACAGCTCCCATTAAAATTATAGAAGACCTTATTTTCTTTACAAGCTTTTCTGGTACCTGATAAGTATTAAGACTTCTCGTATCTATTAATGCAACACCATTGTCGTATTGGACTGTGCAACCCATGATTTTTAAAATTTCCAGCATATCTCTTACATCTTCTATATCAGGTATATTGTCAAGAAGATATTCTCTTCCGCATATTACAGTGCTGGCTAAAATTGGAAGAGCAGCATTTTTAGAACCGCCTATATCAACAATTCCTTCCAGACTGTTACTTCCTTGAATAATAAAACTTCCCATCTTTATCCCTCCGCAACAAGTATACATATGGTAATCATAATATATGTTATGCAAAGTTTAATTACTTGTTACTTTTGGATTTTAAGTTGATGAGATTTACCATAGCCTCATATATTTTATTTTCCACATCAGTATTTGCCATTCTCTTGGAATTTAAAGACATAGTTTTTAATACATTTTTATTTTCTATTATTTCTTCTATTTCTTTTATAAGCTTGTTTCCATCTAAATCCTTTTCAAGAATAACCTTAGCTGCACCTTCCTTTTCCAAGGCTCTAGCATTGTATTCCTGATGATTTTCTGCTGTGTACGTCTTAGGTATCAATATGGAAGGCACACCTATTACTGTGATTTCTGCAATTGTTATGGCTCCTGCACTTCCTATCACTATGTCTGAAGCTGACAATGCCGTTGCTGCATCGTACATATAATCCAATACTTCTATGTTGTTTTTAAGAATTATATTTTCACTATTAATGTTTTCCATGAAGCTTTCATACATCTTTTTGCCTGTTACATGTATAACTTTAATATTGCTTTGTCCGTTATATTTTTTAATTACATCTATTATTGCTTCATTTAAACTAAGTTGACCGCCGCTTCCCCCAAATGAATATATAAATATTACATCAGGTCGGAGGTTTAATTTTGTTCTGGATTTCCTTCTGTCTGCTGTTAAAATATCTTTACGAACAGGATTACCAACCATTACTAGTTTTTTTCTTGCTTCTTCCGAGAAATATTTTTCTGCTTCTACAAAACTTATTCCTATAACATCTACAACCTTGGAAAGCATTTTATTTGTTATGCCTGGAAAAACATTTTGCTCATGTATCATTGTAGGAACCTTTTTTAAGCTTGCCGCAAGAACCACAGGTCCGCATACATATCCTCCTGTTCCCACAACAATATCTGGCTTGAATTCATTAATAATTTTCATTGCTTCCATGACGCCTTTAATAGAAGCAAGTAGTGTCTTTAAGTTTTCAATGCTTACTTTTCTTCTTAAATATTTGGCAGTAACATATTTAAATTCAAATCCTGCTTTTGGAACCAGTTCGCTTTCAAGACCATTTTTAGTTCCTACATACAATATTTCATTGGATGGGTTTTCATTTCTCACCTTTTGAGCTATAGCAAGTGCAGGATTTATATGACCACCGGTTCCGCCGCCTGTAATTAGTACTTTCATTTTATCATTCCTTTATTAAAATTGGGTGACAAGGGGACGGTTCTCTTGTCACGTTTTTTTGTGACAAGAGAACCGTCCCCTCGTCACCCGACATGCCGCAGGCATGTCAATTTCTATATGTATTTGAATATTTCGATATATTTAATAAAATTCCCATGGAGCAAAGCAAAAACATTAAGGATGACCCTCCTGCACTTATGAATGGAAGAGCCCTACCTGTTGGAGGCATCGAAGACGTAGCAACAGCCACATGTATTAAAAACTGTACCAAGACTAATGTTGTCATACCCAAAGCAACCTGGCTTCCAAAAAAGTCCTCAATGTTCATGGAAATACGAAGTCCTCTCCATGCAAAAATTACAAAGCCAAGTATTACAAACACACATCCTATAAAGCCCAGTTCTTCACCGATAATAGAAAAAATAAAATCATTGTAGGCTTCAGGAAGATAGAAAAACTTTTGTCTGCTTTTTCCTATTCCCATTCCAAATAAACCACCTGTTCCCAGTGCATATAAAGACTGAATAATCTGCCAGCCTTCATCCTGCTTATATTTAAATGGATCAAAAAACACTATAACCCTGGTAATTCTGTATGGCTGCATAGCTATCAACACAATAACTCCTGCAACCGCAAGAGAAACAAGCACAACTAAATGGCTAATTTTAGCACCGGCGCAGAAGAACATAACCATCAGTGTTCCTCCAAGAATAATTGCAGTGCTCAAATCATCCTGCATAGCAATTAGAATGCAAAACAAGGCTATAATTATTAAAGAAGGAAAAAATCCCTTGGTCAAAGAACCCATGTTTTTTCTGTTTTTATTAAAATAATCAGCTAAGTATAAAACTCCGCCTATTTTAATTATTTCTGATGGTTGGAGTGATATACCGCCTATATTTATCCACCTTTGTGCACCATTGGAAGCAATGCCCAGTACAACTGTCAACAAAGCAAAGCCTATACATACAACTAAAATCAATTTGTTGAATCTTGCATATATTTTATAAGGAATATTTGCAAAAAATATCATGCCTACAAGACCGATAACAGATGCTATAACCTGTTTTTTAAGAAAATAAAAGGGATCCCCGTCAAATTTATAGTACCCGTCAGGATAACTTGAACTATAAACCATTAGGAAACCGAAGAGTACCAATACTACAATTATAAAAACCAATACCCAGTCAATTGTTCTCTTACTGGCTTTCTTTACTGCTTCCTCCATAATAACTTACCCTCTCCTTAAAGTCTCTTCCTCTAACCTCGTAGTTAGGGTACATGCCCCAAGAGGCACATGCAGGAGATAAAACTACATTATCTCCCGTATTGCTTAATTCAAAGCATTTTTTGACTGCTTCATCCATGTTTTTAACATGATATATATTTGTAAAGCCATATTTTCTGGCGCATTTGTCTATTTTCTCCGCAGTCTCTCCCATGAGAACCATAGCCTTAACCTTATCATCAAAAGCTTTTATAAAATCATCGTAAAGAGATTTTTTATCATAGCCGCCGGCTATTAATATTATAGGCTTTTCAATTCCTTGAACAGCCTTTATTGAAGCATCTGGATTTGTTCCTTTTGAATCATTATAAAATTTAACACCGTTATATTCGCCACAAAACTCAAGTCTATGTTCAACACCTTTAAAATTCTTAAGTACATATGCAATTGTTTCTATATCAATTTTAAGTGCTAGTGCAGCTCCTGCTGCTGCCATGGCATTTTCCAGATTATGCTTTCCAGGAATAAAAATATCCTTTGTACTGATTATAATTTCAGTTTTACCGTCATACTTAAATACCATGTTTCCAGCTTCAACAAATATGCCGGACTCTAATTTTCTATCAGAGCTAAAAAGTATTTTATTTGCTTTTATGTTTTCAAAATAATTTCTAATAGTTTCATCTTCGTAATTTAATATTGCATAATCATTTTCATCCTGATTTATTACATTTTTAAACTTTGCTTCTATATAATTTTCTAATGTGCCATGATAGTCCAAATGGTCTGGTGTAATATTTGTTATAATGCTTATGTGAGGCTTATATTCATATGTTCCTGCTAGCTGAAAGCTGCTTACCTCAGCCACCAGCACATCTGATTTGCTTGAATTTAATGCATCGTAAAACATTCCGTACCCAATGTTGCCGGTAATCTTGCAGTTCTTTCCGCTTTCTTTAACTATTTCGCCAACAAGCGTGGTGGTTGTAGTTTTTCCGTTTGTTCCTGTTATGGATACAATAGTTGCATCAGTTATTTTATAGGCTGCTTCTATATCGCTGATTACCTTGATATTTTTTTCTAATAATTTTTGGATAATGGGCACTTCATATTTTATTCCCGGACTTTTAATTGCTAAATCCAGCTTTTCCATATTGATTTTATTTATTTCTTCGCTTCCAAAAAAATATTCAGCTTGAATATTTTGAAGTTCCTTTAATTTTTCAACTGATTTTTCTTTTGATTCATCATAAACAAATAAATTGGCTCCCAATCTGCTTAAGCCTTTAATGCAGGCAATACCGGAAACTCCAAGTCCAATTACGAGTATATTTTTATTTTTCATGCTAACCTCTTTTCTAAAAAGCCCATTAATATTTTATGTTATCTATATTGAATAAATTCCTATAAATGCTAATATTACAGTTACAATCCAAAATACACCCACAACCTTAGTTTCCTTCCATCCGCACATTTCAAAATGATGGTGAAGGGGCGCCATTTTAAATATTCTTTTCTTAGTTTTTTTATAATAAGCCACCTGTATTATTACAGACAATGCTTCAGCAAAATAAATTCCACCGATTATTGGTATTAATAAAAGTGTATTTGATATAACAGCTACTGCAGATACTGCTCCTCCTAATGCCAAAGAGCCTGTGTCTCCCATAAATACCTTGGCCGGATTTGCATTGTGCTTTAAAAATCCAAGGCATGCTCCCGTAACCGCTGCTCCCATTATTGAAATGCCTTCAAATATAGGGTCTATTTTTATCATGCTATTTGCAATCAAGCTGAAGGTTGCCATGACTATGAGCGTAACTCCGGTGTTCAGACCATCCAGTCCGTCTGTCAGATTTACAGCATTAACAATACCTACAACTACAAACAAAACAAATGGTATATATAAAACTCCAAGATCTATAAATGCATTTGCAAACGGTATAATAAGCTTTGTTTTATAAACGCTATATCTTGCTCCATACCAAGCAAGTAACAAAGCAAATATGAATTGCCCGATTATTTTCTGATATGCACGAAGTCCTAAATTTCTTTTCAAAACAACCTTTATGTAATCGTCAATGAATCCTATAAGACCAAATCCAATAATAAAAAACAGAACAGCCCAAATTTCCTGCGTGTAATATCCGCTTGTAAATACTGATATTATTACTGCAAGCACTATAATAACACCTCCCATTGTAGGTGTTCCGGACTTTTTGAAATGAGACTTAGGCCCTTCCTCTCGGATGCTTTGTCCCACTTTCAATCGCCTCAATACAGGTATTACAACCGGTCCTAAGAACAGGGCAATGAGAAAAGATACAATAATTACTCTGATGATTTGTACATTAATTTGCATATTAAACTCCTTGTATAGTACGGGGACATTCCTTTAAAAGCTAACAACAGAGAGTCACCCTATTTTAAAGCGTGTCCCCCTACCTTTTAACGGTGACATTCTTTTTGTCCCTCTACCTATTTAATCCTCTTTTTCTTTCCACATCT
>JBFXKO010000009.1:0-71265 GCA_050173715.1 Sedimentibacter sp. | reverse complement strand
ACGGGGACATTCCTTTAAAAGCTAACAACAGAGAGTCACCCTATTTTAAAGCGTGTCCCCCTACCTTTTAACGGTGACATTCTTTTTGTCCCTCTACCTATTTAATCCTCTTTTTCTTTCCACATCTATTATTGCTTTTTTGGCAATTGATCCTTCATCATAAGGTACTTTTTCAATTCCCATATCCTGATAAGGCTCTGTGGATTTTCCCGCTAACAATATTACATCCTTGCTCTTAGAATTGTCAATAGCATAATATATTGCTTTGTCTCTTTCTATAATAATTTCGTATTTACCGCCCAATTTTTCTACTCCTTTTGCTATTTCAAGGCAAATTTCATAGGGATCCTCAAATCTGGGATTGTCTGAAGTCAATATGCTTAAGTCGCAATATTTTCCTGAAATTTCGCCCATTGGGCCTCGTCTTGCTGAATCTCTTTCACCGCCTGCTCCAAACATGACTATTTTTCTGCCTTCGGCAAATTCATTGATAGTATCCATGACCTTTTGTAAACCGTCAGGAGTGTGCGCAAAGTCTAAAATAATTATACAATCTAAATTATTTTCTATCATTTCAAATCTGCCGGTAACACCTTTTATTTCTCCCAAGGCTTTAATAACTAAGTCAAGGTCTGCTCCCAATGCATATGCTGCACCCAGTGCTCCCAATGAGTTAAGCACACTGAATTTTCCAGGTGTGTTTACATGAGCTTTTTTAACAGTTCCTAAAACATTAAGTTCAAAGGATGTTCCCTTCATAGTTGTTTTTAAATTAGATGCCTTTATGTCAGCCTCATTATCGATACCGATTGAAATTGTTTTTATGTTTTCTTCCTTTAACTCCTTGTAAAGTCTTTCACCGTATAAATCATCCACATTGATGATGTTGTTTATCTTAGTTAAATGAAATAGCTTTTTCTTTGCCTGATAATAGTTTTCCATTGTTTTATGGAAATCTAAATGATCACGAGTAAGATTTGTAAAAATTCCCACATCAATGTTAATATCATCAACTCTATTAAGCTCTAGTGCATGTGAGGACACCTCCATAAAGCAATGTTCAATATTTCTATCAACCATCATAGAAAAATATTTTTGCAAATCACCTGCTTCTGGTGTGGTGTTGTCAACCTTTATTTTTTCACCATCAATAAGAACTCCAATTGTCCCTATAATCCCCGAATTTTCCCCAATATAGTCATAAATTCCTTTTAACAAATAAGTAGTACTTGTTTTTCCGTTTGTTCCAGTTACACCCACAATATTTATTTTTTCTGATGGTCTTCCATACAATATATTTGCTGCAGAAGCCATGGATTCTCTCGGATCATTAACAATGATAAAATTTCCCTTGTCTAAAGATTCTTCAGGCACAACTTGACACATTACGGCTGACGCTCCATTTTTTAAAGCGTCTGAAATAAACTTATGACCATCTGCAGTAAAACCTTTTATGGCTACAAACACATCACCTTGTCTAACTTTCCTTGAATCGTTGGTTATCCCTTTTAATTCAACATTTTCATCACCCGAAAAGCTTGTGTATCCTATTTGCTTTAGAAGATTTTTTATATCCATATTGATGCTCCTTAATTAATAGTATGTATTATATGTAATTTTATCATATTTAAAATTTGATTACAAAAAATTTTAAAGCTTTAGTAAATTTATTTATTTTTAAAAAAAGGAACGCAATTAATGCGTTCCGCCTTAGGATATTTTCTCTCGTTGTCATTTTCAGGCGAATTGCCTTTTTTAATTTAAAATCAATGTTACCATTGAATGTTTAACAACCTTTTCTCCAGCCTTTGGAAATTGAGCTTTAACTTTTCTTTCAGCTTCAACTTCTATAGTTATGTTGCTTTCAAGACCTGCCTTAATTAATTTGTCAGTTGCCTCTGCTATTGTAAGACCTAACAAATCCGGCACCTCAACAGTCTGAGCTTCAACCTTACCTAATTCCTCTTCTGTGTAAACAGGTTCCACATCATAGTATTTCATTATGTTTTCCAAAAGGTCTGCAGCAACTGGTCCGGCAACTATGCTACCATAATACCCTATGCTTCTGTCAGGTTCATCAACCATTACAAGGACAACGGCCTTTGGGTCATCAACAGGAGCTGTTCCGATAAATGATGAAATGAACTTTCCATCAACATATCTTCCATCTATAACCTTTTGAGCTGTACCTGATTTTCCGCCTATTCTGTAGCCTGGTCTGTAGGCCTGCTTTGTTCCTGCCTCTGCAGAATCCTTCATTATAGAAAGCATTATTTTAGATGTTTCTTCAGAAATAACTCTTCTTCTAACCACAGGTTCAAAATTCTTTTCAACATTTCCGTCTTCATCTATGAGCTGCTTTACAATTCTTGGCTCCATTAAATTTCCACCGTTTGTTATGGCGGATACTGCTGTTACAAGTTGAATAGGAGATACTGCAACTCCTTGCCCAAAAGCCTGAGTAACAACATCCACATCCTTCATGTTAATAGGTTCCTTTAAAAGTCCTAAAGCTTCTCCGTTTAACATAATGCCTGACTGTTCTTCAAGTCCGAAGGATTTTAAATATTTATAAAATTGCTCCTTTCCAATATCAAGTCCAATTTGAGCCAATGCATCATTGCAGGAATTTTGAATTGCTTCTGATAAAGTTTGCAGACCGTGTGGTCGATAATATCTCCAGCACTTGATATTATTGCTTGTAATCTGTCTTACGTATCCATCACAAAAATATGTTGATTCCAATGTGGCCGCATTTTCTTCAAGAGCAATTGCAGTAGTCAAAAGCTTAAAGGTAGAACCTGGCTCATAAATATCGTTGACAGCCGGGTTTCTCCACATGTCAAACCATGCTTTTTGGAGTTCTTGGTCAGGCAGTGTAGTCCATTCCTGCTCTATTACTTCATCCATTGGCACCTTTGGCTCATTAGGATCATAGTCAGGCTTGGATGCCATTGCAAGTATATCACTGTTATTTGGATCCATAACAATTATAGTTGCCCTTTTAGCGTTGTAATCCTTCATAACCTTTTGCGCAGCAGATTCAGCATAGTGTTGTATTACCTCATCAATTGTAAGAACAACTCCAAGACCATCCTTTGGCTCATAGTATTCATTGTATCCAAATGGAAGTTCTCGTCCATAGGCATCTGTATTTACAACTGTCCTTCCTGGAATGCCGGTTAAAAATTCATTATATGTTGCTTCAACTCCATAAAGTCCATTTTGGTCAACATTTGTAAATCCAAGCACATAAGGAGCAAAGTTTCCGTATGGATATACACGCTTGTTATCTTCTATTACATTAATTCCGCTTAGTTCAGCTTCCCTTATTTTTTGAGCCTGTTCATCTGTAATCCATTTCTTTAACACAACATATGAATAGTTTGATGTGATTTTTGTTAAAACTTCTTCATAATCCATTTCAAGTATTTCAGCTAAGACTTTGGCTATCTCTTCCGGAGTCTTCATATTTACAGGAATGGATTCTGCAGCTGTTGACTTGCCTGAGCCGAGCATTGATTTATTCATCTTTGTAAGAAGTGATGTTATGAAACCACCATTTCCTTCCACATCTTCTGTATCTGTGTTTTCATCAGCTGTCTGAACGCCCTTTTTAACGTCTGCAGGAAAGCATGTCACAGTGCTGGAATTTACACTTACTGCAAGCTTCTTTCCCTTTGCGTCATATATTGTTCCTCTCTTTGCGCTTATTGTAATATCGCGAGACCAATTTTCCATAGCTTGTTTTTTATATTCTTCACCATTTATAATTTGAATAAAGCCTAATCTCACTACCAATGCGATTGTAGCTAAAAAAAAGCAAAGCAAAAATACCAACATTCTCCTTTTATTCTGAAGGTTAGTACTGCTTTTAATATGTCTTTTCATACGAAACCCCCTTACCGAATGAAACTTACCACCTTGTCAATTATACCTACCAGTATACTTCCATTTTCTTCATCTGCAGCTTTAGTTTCATTTTCTGTTGTTTCTGAGTTTCCATATGTAAAGTCAACAAACACGGTTTGCTTTCTTGTTGGATAATTCATGCCTAGATATGCCTTAGCCATTTCTTCAATGGAATTGGTATTTTTAATGCTCTCCAAAGTTATGTTGTAAGCGTCTATGTCATTATTTAATGTTGCTATTTCTTGATTTATAGTATTAAGTTCCATTTGTTTGTCCGTAATGACAGCATAATTGTATACTATTAAAATTCCGAGAGCAAATGTTATAGCAATCAAGCAAGAGTTTTTAAAGCTTTCTATAACATTACTATTTTTCTTATTTCTTTTTATGCGCTTTTTCTTTGGAGAATATTCAACAGATTCTTGTCCGTAATCTAAATCTAAGGCTTCTTTTCTTAACGCTGACATTTACTACACCCTTTCTCCTATTCTTAGCTTTGCACTGTGTGCTCTGTGATTTTCTTCTAGCTCGTCTTCTGATGGAACAATTGGTTTCTTTGTAATAATTTTTAATTTACGCCTGTGGTTGCACATGCATTTAGGAAATTCCGGTGGACATATGCAATCCTTATTTAAATCTGAATAGGTATTTTTTACTATTCTGTCTTCTAATGAATGGAAGGTTATTATGCAGATTCTTCCACCCTCCTTCAGCCTGTCTACAGCACTTATTATTGTGTTTTCAAGAATTTCCAGTTCTCTGTTCACTTCAATCCTTATTGCCTGAAAAGTTCTTTTTGCAGGATGTCCGCCTTCCTGACGTACTTGCTTAGGAATAGCTTTTTTAATTATGCTCACCAGTTGACCTGTTGTTTCTATAAATTCCTGTTCTCTTTCCTGTACAATGAATTTAGCTATCCTTGCAGCCCACTTTTCCTCGCCGTACTCCCAAAGAATTCTTGATAGCTCATGTTCTTCATACCCATTTACAATATGTCTTGCAGTAGTTGTCTGGTTTTTATCCATTCTCATATCAAGAGGCATATCAGTGTTATAGCTAAATCCTCTTTCTGGTATGTCTAATTGAAATGAAGAAACGCCAAGATCAAATAATATTCCATCTATTTTTTCTATATCTAATTCATCTAACACTTCAGCAATGTTGCTAAAGTTATTTCTTACTGCTTTAAAATTTTTATAATTTTTTAATTTTTCAGTTGCCCTTCCTATGGCATAATCATCCTGGTCAATACCTATTACTGTTCCCTCAGTAACCCTTTTAAGTATTTCCTCAGTATGACCTCCCCCGCCTAAGGTTGCATCAACATAAATTCCGTCTGCTTTAATGTTTAATCCATCTATAGATTCGTTCATCAAAACCGAAGTATGTTTGTAATCCATGTGACTCCTCCTACTTTGTTATAAGCCTATCCCCAAATCCGCCATTTTTTCCGCAATGCTGTCAAAATCAAATTCGTCATTGTTGGAGTAATCATTCCAACTGTCTTTGTTCCAAATTTCTATCCTGTCTATAACCCCTATTATAGCAGCCTCGCTATTCAATTCACTGAAATCTCTTAATGAGGGCGGTATAAGTATTCTTCCCTGCTTATCAAAAGAACATTCACTGAATCCGGAAACAAATCTTCTTAAAAAGAATCTTTCCTGTTTGTTGAAGGTAGATAAATTCTTGAGTTTACCGACGAATTCTGACCATGTTTCAATAGGATAAACGAATAAACATTTATCTAAACCTTTGCCTATATAGAATGTTTCCCCTAACTCATTTCTAAATTTTGAAGGTATGATAACTCTTCCCTTTTCATCAAATGAATGTATGTATTCACCAGTAAACATTTTCTACCACCTACTGGGCATATTATACCACATCGTGGGTAAAAAGCGCCACTATTATTTTTGGAAATATAAAAAAATATTCTATCTACAGTTTCTTATGTAATTTCCATAGTTTTTTAAACATGCTGTCAACAAAGTTTAGGTTTATATGTGAAATTTGACAAATAAAGAAAAATAATATACACTAAAGATACTAAAAATAACATTTATAATAACTTTATTATATAATTCAGAAATATCATTTCTTTAAATCGACTCAATTTAAATCAGAATGACAGCCAATAACGTAAAAATAATTAAATCAAAAATATCAATATTATATTCAATTATGGAATTAAATGTATAATTTAGTCCTATGAATTATTTTCTATTCAATTAAAAAAATTAATTTTTAATTTTAGATTTTTTCGAATAAAAGGAGGAAATATTGAAAAACAAAAAGAATATTAAAGTAGGCATAGGTTTTGCCACAGGAAGAAGAAGCTTTCAAAAAGTGTTGAGAACTTATATATACAGCTGGAATGAATCTGGTCTTGTAGAAAACGAAAGAATCAGTTTGAATTTGTTTGTTGCGTACGATCTTAAATATAATAAAACAAAAATTTCAGATTATACAAATATTCATCCTGAACTTTTGGAGCAAATTGACAGCAGCACTTTTATAGGAAGTGAATCCATAAAAGAAGAAATAGAATATTTGAACAGAGAAAATATAATTAGCCCTGAAGAAGCATCTCTTATTTTTGGAAATGGGTATGCAGCAAAACGCAATTCCATTCTTTATTATGCCGTAAAAAACAAAATAGATTATTTGATCTTTTTAGATGATGACGAATACCCACTGGCTGTAACAAACACAAAAAGTACTGCCATATGGGGTGGACAACATGTTCTTAGTACTCATCTTAAATATATACAACAATCAGACATAACTCATGGTAATCACTGTGGTTACATTTCTCCAATTCCTCATTTGAATTTCAATGAAAAAATGTCTGAAAATGATTTTAAAACTTTTATTGAAGCAATCAGCAATGATATTATAAACTGGGATAATATTATAAGCGTTATGAACAATGGAGGAGTAACATATGCAGACACCGGTATTTTAACAAGCAATGCAGCCATAGAGGTTGAAGAAACAAACAATACCAAATTTATTTCAGGCGCCAACCTCTGTATTAATCTTAAGGAACCAAAAAGAGTTTTCCCTTTTTATAATCCTCCCGGTGCAAGAGGCGAAGATACTTTCTTAAGCACATGCTTAAGTGACAGGAAGGTTCTACGCATTCCATGTTACACGTTCCATGATGGTTTTTCAACATATAACAGACTTTTATCCGGTGTGCTGCCTACAAAACTTAAATTTATTGAAGCAGACGATGAAAGAATTATTGATAGATTTTATAAGGCATGCATTGGTTGGGTTAGGTACAAGCCACTACTTACTTACATCACTCAGCCTGATATCTATGAAAAAACAATTAATGAAATGCATGAAAAGCTTGAGGATACACTGCCGAAAATTTGCGATTATTTTCAACATCCCGAGTTTATGAACATATTGAGCGAACTGGAAAAATATCACAAAAATACAAAAAAACATTATCGTAAGTTTAATGAAACCAAATTAGTATGGGAAAAAATTATGAATCATTTTGCTGAAGCTTAAGCCACTTAAAAAGTGAAAATCTTTTAATAAAATTAATATCAATTTATCAATTTAACCACAATATCTGATGCCTCAACTTTTTGTTTGACTTAGCAATCATATAACTGTATAATTAGTTTTGTTCAAGTCAAGAATTAAAAGAAAATAATCAAGAAATTTTCAGCTGTTAAGCAGTTGTTTAATGGAGGCTTTATGGATCCGGTAGCATTTAGAATATTTGGCATCGAAATAATGTGGTATGGCGTTTTAATATCGCTTGGAGTATTATTGGGAGTATATTTTGCACTTAGAGAATGCAAAAGAATTGGTTTCAAGGAAGACAATTTGCTTGATTTCCTTCTTATAGCAATACCTGCTGCAATTGTTGGAGCAAGAGCATACTACGTAATATTTTCATGGGATTATTACAGCCAAAATCCATCTGAGATTATTAACATAAGAAACGGCGGTTTAGCAATACATGGCGCCCTCATTGCAGGAATAATAGTTGGAATATTGTTTTGCAAAAAAAGGAAAATCAATGTTCTCCAGCTTTTAGATATTGTGATACCTAGCGTAGCCCTTGGTCAGGCAATCGGACGATGGGGAAATTTCATCAACCAGGAAGCATATGGAGGTCCTACAAATTTGCCGTGGGGAATTATGGTGGATGGTCAAAAGGTACATCCGACATTTCTATATGAATCCTTAATGAATATAGCTATATTTTTATTTTTATCATGGTTTAGGAAAAACAAAAAAACAACCCATGGTCAAGTTTTAGCCCTTTACATGATTTTATATTCCATAGTAAGATTTTTTGTAGAAGGTCTAAGAACAGACAGCTTGATGTTTGTGGGCTTAAGAGTAGCTCAGCTCATAAGTCTCGGCTCCATACTAGCCGGCATAGCTCTTTGGGTTTATTTAAAAAAGAAACAAAATAAATAGAGATTCTTCTTAGACTCTCAGAATGGCAGAAGCGTGTCATTCTGAGGGCTCTGCCCGAAGAATCTCATTTTTTAATATTACAATCTCAATTTTGCATCGAATTTCTTGCCTAGGTCATGAAGAATTTTGTTGTGGATATTTTCAACTTCCTTATCCTTCAATGTTCGTTCCTTGTTTCTGTAGGTTACAGAAAATGCAATACTCTTGTATCCTTCTTCAATATGCTCTCCCTTGTATAGGTCGAATATCTTCACACTTTCAATTAAATAAGGGTTAGCAGCTTTAATTATTTCAATCATATCTCCTGCAAGTATTTCATCCTTCACTATAACTGCAATATCTCTTACCATGGCAGGGTATTTTGGAAGAGCTGCATACTTCCAGTTTGCATTCTTGTATTCCAATAGCTTTTCAACGTCTAATTCAGCCAGATATACCTTGTGGTCAAGTCCGTAGTTTAATAAGGTCTGCATGCTTGCTTCTCCGAATATTCCAATGCAATCACCATTAATCATCATTGAAGCAGTCCTGCCCGGATGGAATGTGGAATTGTCTTGAACTGGCTTCAATGAAACAGTTATTCCAAGTCTTGATGAAACTCCTTCAATGATTCCTTTTAAATCATAAAAATCATAATTTCCATACATTCCAATGCAAAGCTTCAGTTTTTCAAGAGGCTCCTGTTGAACAGGCTGATCCTTTGGAACAAATATGCTTCCAACCTCATACAACTTGGCATCATCAACACCCCTGTTGGAGTTTCTCTGAACAACCTCCATCATGTTAGGAATCAATGTTGTTCTCATGGAGCTAAAATCTTCTCCAAGAGGATTTAGTATTCTTACATAGTTTCTTAAAGGACTGTCCTCTGTAACATTTATATTATCGTAGGATTTAGGGCTTATGAATGAATATGTTGTAATTTCATAGAGTCCCATGCCGCAAAGAATTGTTTTTATAAAATCTTCCAGATTGCGCTTATCTGATTTTCTTCCAACTCTTGTACTTCCCAACAATGGCTGTGACGGTATGTTTTCAAAGCCGTAAATTCTTCCAACCTCTTCTATTAAATCAGCTTCCTGCTCTATGTCCGTTCTGAAATAAGGAATTTTACTGATTATTTTTTCTCCGTCAAAGGTTGATTCTATTTCAAGAGTGTTTAAATACTTAAGCATATCATCAACAGGTATATCTTTACCTAAAAGCCATTTAACGCGATGTGGTCTCAAAGTCACTACAGGTGGAACATATTCGCTTCGCCCTGCTTCTAAGTATCCGTCTACAACTGTACCGGCACCTATCATTTCAATGAGCTGGCACGCTCTTTTTGATGCAAGCTCAACCATAACATAACCCATAGGCTTTTCGTTTCTTGCAGATGCTTCTGAACGCATTCCAAGCTTCTTGGATGTTTCTCTTATTGATTTTGGATTGAAGTTTGCACTTTCTAAAACCATTATTCTCGTATCTTCATTGATTTCGGAATAGTAACCACCCATAACACCTGCTATGCATGCTGGTTTTTCTCCATCTGCAATAACAAGCATGTTTTCATCCAAGCTTCTTTCATTTTGATCTATTGTAACAATTTTTTCATCCTTTTTGGCTCTTCTTGCTACAAGCTTTCTGCCTTCAAGTGCTTCTAAGTTGTATGCGTGCAGAGGCTGACCAAGTTCGAGCATTACAAAGTTTGTAACGTCTACTATGTTATTTATAGGTCTCATGCCTGCATCCATCAAAGTTCTTTGCATCCAAAGAGGAGATGATCCGATTTTTATATCCTTTATAACCTTTGCATAAAAGCGAGAGCAAAGCTCTTCATCTTCAATTTCAACTGCATTAAAATATTCATTTATATTGCCTTGGGCATGTTTAATTTCTATTTCAGGAAATTTGAATTTTGTTCCTAATGTTGCTGCAGTTTCTCTTGCCATCCCAACAATGTTCAAGCAGTCAGGTCTGTTGAATGTCACTTCAACCTCCAATGCGCTTCCATCCAATTCCAAAATTTCCTTTATATCTTTTCCTAATTCTGTATCAGGGGGCAGAATTGCTATACCGTCCCTTGCTTCTTTTGGAATAACCTTGTCATCAAAGCCCAACTCTTCATAAGAGCACATCATGCCGTAAGAAGGAAGTCCTCTGAAATTAGTCTTGCCTATCTTCAGACCGTTAGGAAGCACTGCTCCTTCTAAACAAACAGGAACCACGTCTCCCTCTTTCACATTCTTTGCGCCTGTAATAATTTGTACTGGAGCACCCTTATTTATGTCTATCTGAGTTACAACCAGTTTATCTGCATTAGGATGTTTAACCAGTTCAACTATCTTGCCAGTTACAACATTTACAACTTCCTTTGTATAATCAATTACCGCGTCAACGTGTGAACCGGTAAGCGTCAATTTATCTGACAGCGTCTTGTCATCAGTATTTATATCTACATATTGCTTCATCCATTTAATAGGTACTAACATATTAACCTCCTAGAATTGTTTTAAGAATCTAACATCATTTTCAAACAGCAATCTGATATTAGGAATTCCATACTTAACCATTGCAACTCTGTCTATACCCATGCCAAATGCATAGCCTGAATAAACCTCAGGGTCGATTCCGCAGTTTCTTAAGACATTTGGATGTGTCATTCCACAGCCTAGAAGCTCCATGCTCCATCCAGTTCCATGACATGACGGACAGCCCTTGCCCATGCATACAGGACATGACACGTCAACTTCAGCGCTTGGCTCAGTGAATGGGAAATTATGAGGTCTGAAGCGTGTCTTCATGTTGCTTCCAAATAACTCCTTGACAAATTGGTCAATAGAATCCTTAAGATTTGCCAATGTAACTCCCTTATCCACAACAAGACATTCCATTTGATGGAACATCGGTGAGTGAGTGTCATCTACATCATCAAAACGGAAGGTCCTCCCTGTACATACCATTCTAATAGGAAGTTTGTTTTCTCTCACAGCTTCCTTCATTGCTCTTATTTCTACAGGTGATGTATGAGTTCTTAACAACAAATCATCTGATATGTAAAATGTGTCTGACCAGTCTCTTGATGGATGGTCGTATGGAGCATTTAAGTCATCGAAGTTGTTTTCTATGGTCTCAATTTCAGGTCCGCTTATTACATCGTAGCCCATGCGCATAAATACGCTCTCTAATTCTTCTTTAACCTGCAATAGGGGATGTCTTCTTCCTATTTCAGGAATTCTTCCAGGCATTGTTATGTCAAGTATTTCTGATTTTGCTTTTTCAAGTTGTTCCTTGGCGCTTACTTCATCTTTCTTTACCTTTATTTCTTCTTCTATGATGGCGCGGACTTCATTTGCCAGTTTACCCATTTCTGGTCTTTCTTCTTCCGACAAGCTTCCCATTGACCTTAATATTGCAGTCAAATCTCCCTTTTTTCCTAAATACTGAACTCTAACTTTTTCAATATCAGCATTGTCATTGCATTGTTTTAACTGTTCCAATGCTTCAGTCTTTAACTTTAAAAGCTGCTCTTTCATATATTCTCCTTTCATGTTATAAATAATATTTGATATTAATAATTAATAAACAGTGAACTATGAATATTGAACAATGAATATTGAACAATGAACAGTACAAATATGCGGTATATGTTAATTATTGTTCCTTGTTCAGTGTTAATTGTTCATTGCGGCATAAGCCGCATATTTGGTTAGGGCATACAAAAAAACTCCACCTCTAATAAGAGGCGAAGTTCGCGATACCACTCTTTTCACTTTCGGCAAATGACAATCAACAACAGTTGACGTTCATAATTGAAAGCCTCATTTATTTTAACGATATTCACCGTGCAAAACTACTGCTAATTCATTTTGCAAGCTCCAAAGCGAATGTTCAGCATAAATGTTATAAAATCACTTTCAGCCAAGATGATTTTTCTCTTCTAAAACATTGTTTTATACCTACTGGACTTTTTCATTGCCTTAATATTTTGGGTACTATCCCAAATTTTCATATAAAAAGATTATAACAGATGAAAAATCATATTACAACAATTTTTTTCTAATTTCATAAATACAAATACCTGCAGCAATTGATGCATTCAAGGATTCAGCACGACCTGACATTTTTATGGTTATACTCATGTGGGAATTATTTACAATTTCCCGGGAAACTCCCTGTCCTTCATTGCCAATAACAACACATATCATTTTTGAATTTTCTAAATCATCAAATGAATGCTCTGAATCAACAACCGCTGAAATTATTTTATAACCTAAGCTTTTTAATGAATTTATTATTTTTTCATCTGAATCTGCATGGACAAAGGGAACCCTAAAAATTGCACCGGCTGAAGCCCTTACAACCTTTGAATTATAAACATCCACACAACCTTTATTTAATATTACAACTGCAGGACCAAAGGCATCTGCTGTCCTGATGATGGTTCCAAGGTTGCCCGGATCCTGGATTCTGTCGCAAAATATTGCAAAATTATATTCTCCCACAGCATTAACATCTTTTTTCTTTTTAATAACAGCTATAACACCCTGGCTGTTGATGGTATCACCAACAGTGTTAAACACAATGTCGTCACAGATTATTGTTTCTGCAGGGCATTCTTTTGAGAAATAATAAAGCTCCTTAATCTCTGTCTTGTTCAATGCACTTTCGCTAAATATTAAATACATTATATGAGCATTTTCTGTAATTGCTTCATTTACAAACTTAATTCCTTCAACTATAAATGTATTTTCTTCATCACGACTTTTTTTTGAGTTAAGTGAGCGCACATATTTAATTTTATTGTTTTCCTTGCTTCTTATAATATCCATAAGTACCAGTACTAGTCATTTTAGACTAATGTTCCCTTTTATCTACTTTAAATCACCAATAATTTTAAGATTTTTATTGCTTCCAAGTATTACAACCACATCTCCATTATTTATATTCGTCTCCGAGGATGGAACTATGTTGATGTGTTCTCCTGTTTTTATGGCAATAATCGTCAATCCATGTCTTCCCAAATTCAAATCACTGAGAGTTTTTCCTTCCCATTCTTCAAGAGCTACGGTTTCAACTATGCTGTAATCCGGTGAAAATTCTATTACATCCATTATGTTTGGTGATACCAGTCCATATGCAACGCGCATCCCCATATCTCTTTCAGGATAAATAATTTTATCTGCTCCTATTTTCAATAAAACCCTTCCGTGAGTTTCATTTGCTGCCTTTGCTATAACAAGAGGCACCCCTGCTTCTTTTGCAATCAATGTTCCCATTATTGAAGCTTGAATATCTGAGCCAATGGCAATAATTGCAACATCGAAATTCCTTAGTCCAATAGTTCTGAAGGATGCTTCGTCTATGGCATCCATTTGTACAGCATGCGCTACAAATTCTGATATATCCTTTATAATATCTGGATTTTCATCCACAACCATTACGTCATGTCCCAGTTTTGTAAGTGTTTTTGCAGCAGAAGAACCAAATCTTCCACAGCCTATTACTATTATTTGTTTCATTTTTCCTCCTCTATCCTATGATTACCTTTCCTTCAGGATATGTATAATTTCCAATATTCTTATTTTGTTTTAGCAATGCATACGCAACAGTCATTGGGCCAACTCTTCCGACAAGCATTAAAGCAGACAATATTATTTTTCCTGCATTGCTTAAATATGGTGTCAAGCCTCTTGACAATCCTACCGTAGCAAATGCAGAAACAGTTTCAAAAAGTATATCTAAAAAGTCATAGCCTGTAGCTTCCTCAGTTAAAGTCAGTATAATAGAAACTGTTAAAATCAACATAAGCGATACCATCAATATAGCTGCGGCCTTTATTGTTGTTTCTGGCAAAATTCTTCTTTCTAACACCTCAAAATCTCTTTTGCCCTTAAATAAGTTATAAAATGATATTACTAAAACCCCAAAGGTTGTTGTTTTTATACCACCTGCGGTAGAAGCAGGAGAACCTCCTATAAACATAAGCACAACAGTTATAGCAGAAGTAGCCGTTCTTGAATTTTCAATAGGAATGGAGTTGAATCCTGCTGTCCTTGGATTAACAGCTTGAAAAATCGATGCATTAATTTTACCTGACATATCAAGATTACCCATTGTACCTGGATTGTCTTTTTCCAGTACAAACATCACGAAAGTTCCTACAACCAACAAAATCCCAGTAATAAACAATACCAACTTTGAATGGAGTGTCAGCATGTGAAATTTCTTGCTAGCGTAAATATCCCAAAATACAAAATATCCAATACCGCCTGTTATTACTAACCCGCATACTGCTAAAGTGATAATTGGATTATTAACATAATTAATCATGCTGTTTCCTATTAAGTCGAATCCTGCATTACAGAATGAAGAAATAGCATGAAATATAGAAAAGCCTACTCCCTTAGCAACCCCATAATCCTTAATGAAAACAATTGATAACAATAAAGCACCTAGAAGTTCAACACCAAATGTAAAAATAAGTATATTTTTTGTAAGTCTAACTACTCCCTGGAGTTCATCAACATTTCTTTCCTCCATTATTAACAATCTTGTTTTTAAAGATATTCTTTTACCTATGAAAAAAGAAATCATGGCAGTCATGGTCATAACTCCAAGTCCACCTATCTGAATTAGTATCATAATAATAACTTTGCCAAATACAGTCCAATGAGTAGCGGTGTTCACTACAACAAGCCCAGTAACACATGTGGCAGATGTGGCTGTAAATAAAGCATTGATAAATCCTATACTCAGTCCGTTTTGTGAAGCAATAGGCAATGATAGCAGCACTGCTCCTATAAAAATAATAGTTGCAAAGCCAAAGAAAAATATCATGTATGGATTTTTATTTATTTTATTTATTTTTGTTTCAAAATAATTCATAAATTACCTCATAACTT
Source organism: Sedimentibacter sp. (assembly GCA_050173715.1). Lineage (GTDB taxonomy): Bacteria > Bacillota > Clostridia > Tissierellales > Sedimentibacteraceae > Sedimentibacter. Next base: position 56,011 of record JBFXKO010000009.1, on the reverse strand, counting down.
AAGTAATGCACAAAGTATGTTAATTTATGCATCAATTGCTTAGTTCTTTGATTATAGCACTTTGACTAATAAATTCAACATGTTTTTTGTAAAAATAACATTGCGCTGATGCCCTTCTTATGGATTCAGGGAAAAATGGGCAAACAAAAAAGACTGCATATATACAGTCTTAATGTTTATTAGAGCTATTATATTGCTTTTACTTGTTCTACAAGGCTAGTGAATCCTGTTGGATCATAAATAGCCATTTCTGAAAGCATTTTTCTGTTTATTTCTATGTTGTTTTGTTTTAAAAGATTTATGAATTTGCTGTATGATAAACCATTTTGTCTTGCAGCTGCGTTAATTCTTGCTATCCAAAGCTGTCTGAATTCTCTCTTTCTTAACTTTCTTCCTACATATGCATATGAAAGTGACTTCATAACTGCTTGGTTAGCTGTTTTATATAATTTACTCTTTGCTCCGTAATATCCTTTAGCAAGTTTCAATACTTTTCTATGGTTTTTCTTAGCATTTACGGCTCTTTTAATTCTTGCCATTTTTGTTTTCCTCCTGATATGTTACTTTTAATATGGTATTAATTTGCTTATTCTATCTGTATCCGCACTTGACAACAATGTGCCTTTTCTTAAGTTTCTTATTGACTTAGAAGCTTTTTTTCCTGTGAAGTGATTTTTTCCAGCCTTTGATCTCTTTATTTGACCGCTTCCAGTTTTAGAAAATCTTTTTGCTGCTGATCTGTTAGTTTTTATTTTTGGCATAACAGTTCCTCCTTAATGTTATTTTTTTGGAGTTAAAAACATTATCATGTTTTTACCTTCAACTACTGGGTATTTATCTATTACAGAATATTCTGCTGTCAATTCAGCAAATTTCGCCAACACTTCTCTGCCTACATCCATATGACCCAATTCTCTTCCTCTGAAACGAACAACAACCTTTACTCTATCACCGTCTTCAAGGAATTTAGATGCATTTTTCGCTTTGACTCCTAAATCATGCTCTTCAATGTTAGGTGTCATCCTGATTTCTTTTACCTGAATAATCTTTTGTTTCTTTTTAGATTCTTTTTCCTTTTTAGCCTGAGCATATTTGTATTTGCCGTAATTCATTATTCTGCAAACCGGTGGTTCTGCAGTTGGTGATACAACAACTAAATCCAATTTCTTCTCGAGCGCAATTCTTAAAGCCTCTTTTGTGCTTATAACACCTAATTGGCTTCCATCAGAGTCAATGACTCTTACTTCCTTTTCACGAATTTGTTCGTTGATTTGAAGTTCTTTAATAATTTACACCTCCAATGATTTTTCAATTGACTTCCTTATTACATTTATGATTTCTACCATAATAATTTAAATAATTTTATTTAGAATCTCATTAATTACGCAATAAAAAAGACAGCCTAATCACCGCTATCTTTAAACAATACAAAATCACTGCATTTATTTATTAACCTTACTAACAGTCTAAAAACGCCGTAAGGTGAGAAGCGGTCACTTCTTCTTGAATCTACTATAGTATATACATCATTACAATAATTGTCAACAATTATTTTATTTAATTATGTCATAACTTTTTATGTTATGGTAAAGATAAATCTATCAAAATAAAAATTTCTAGCTGAGGAGGTAAAATGAAAAATAAATATTTTTATATGGCAGTTTCATTTATTGTATACAATATTATTATTTTAATATTATCAAATAAATATTCCTTGTCAATATTGTTTTTTATGCCGATGCTGTTTTACGGCATGTACTTGATTAAAATGCTTATAGCATCAAGTAAAAAAAACGAAGACAACAGTCCAAATATGTTTATGGAAGAACCAAATGAAAGTGTTGGTACTACTGCATATTTCGATAAAAAGAAAACAGAGGAGCCAAAAATACAAATAAGCTTTGATGATGTAGCTGGCTTAGAGGAAATTAAGGATGACTTAATGGATATAATTGACTTTTTAAACAATGAAGATAAATATAAGTCAATGGACGCTAAAGTGCCAAGAGGCATACTGCTTTATGGACCTCCTGGAACAGGCAAGACTTTGATTGCAAAAGCCATAGCTAGCGAAGCGAAGGCAACATTCATATATTCCAGCGGTTCTGAATTTGTTGAAAAATATGTTGGTGTGGGAGCAAAAAGAGTCAGAATGATTTTTGAAAGAGCAAGGAAGGAAGCTCCAAGCATAATTTTTATAGATGAAATTGACGCGTTAGGAGCTAAAAGAAATTCAGAAAGCAACAATGAAAAGGATCAAACATTGAATCAGCTATTAATAGAACTGGATGGCTTTAACAACACATCTAACGTTATTGTTGTAGCAGCAACAAACAGATTGGATTTGTTGGATGAAGCATTGTTACGACCAGGACGTTTTGACAGAAAAATTTATGTGGGCAATCCTAACTATTATTCTCGTTTAAAAATTTTGGAGGTTCACACTAAAAATAAACCCTTGGATAAAAAGGTACAGCTTAAAGATATTGCAACCAAGACTCATGGTTTTTCAGGAGCACAGCTTGCCAATATTGCAAATGAAGCAGCTTTAAAAGCTATTAAAGATAAAAGCAAAAAAATAAATGCAGAAAATTTTGAATTTGCCATTGAAAAAATTGCAGCAGGTTTAGAAATCAAGCATTCAACTATTTCTGATAAAGAAAAAAGAATTGTTGCCTATCACGAAGCAGGTCACGCAGTTACGGCTAAAATACTTGATATAGACAAAGTTCAAAAAATTTCAATTATCCCTAGAGATAAGGCTCTTGGCTATGTACTTAAGTTTCCAACTGAAGATAAATTTCTGTATACAAAAAAGGAACTTTGCGACAAGGTAACTGTGCTATTGGCAGGCAGAGCTTCAGAAGAAATATTCATGGGCGAGGTTTCTACCGGAGCATCAAACGATATAAAGGAATCCACCAATATAATATATGAAATAATCTGCAGCTACGGCATGGGCAAAAATACTCAAAACACTTGTATAGATGAAAGACTATTCAAATATTATTTAGAAACCATAAAGGATGAAGCATCCGAAATGGCTAAAACCGCATACGACAGCGCTCTTAATATAATAAGAGAAAATGAAGCCACCGTTAAAAAAATTGCTGAATTTTTAATAAAAAATGAAATCATGAACGCCGAAGAACTGGATGAAATGATGGATGAAAAGAAAAAAAGAGCGCTAATTTAAAAATGTGACAGATGGGGACGGTTCTTTTTGTCACACTTCAAAGAGTGTGTGACAAAAAGAACCGTCCCCACTGTCACACTATTCAATTAAAATCCTTCGCTATCGCTAGGATAAGCGACTGTCACCAAATCAGAGATTTGGGACATCTGCTTACTTAAGGTAATCCATTGGTTGTGTTCTAACACCATTTATTCTGACTTCAAAGTGAAGGTGGTTTCCTGTTGAATATCCTGTGGAACCAACAAGCGCAATTTTTTCTCCCCTTGAAACTGCTTGTCCCTTGCTAACCAATAATTTTGAGCTGTGACCATATAAAGTAGCAATTCCGCCACCATGGTCAACTATTACATAGTTTCCGTATGAATAATGCCATCCTGCATAAATTACAACACCATCATTGGCAGATACAATCGGTGTAGCGTAAGGGGCAGCAATGTCGGTGCCTCCATGACTTGTCCAAACTCCTGTTATTGGGTCAGCTCTGCCTCCGAAATTCGATGTAACTCTATACTGACCAGGAACCGGCCATGTCATTTCACCGCCGGCATATTCTACAGCACGCTGCGCTGCTAAAATATCCTTTTCAATTTGTGCTGACTGAGCTTCCATGGCTGCTTCCTGTCTTTGTATTTCCTTTATGTTGGACTTCAAACTTGACATATAAACTTCTTTCGAGCGCGAAGCTACCATAACTTCATTTTGTTTAGCATTTAAATTATTTATTACTGCTGTTAATTCCAGTCTTTTAATTTCCTGCTCACTTTTTAAAGTTTCTACCTGAACTTTTTGTTCATTTATACTTTTTAATAGTTCAACGTCGCTTTCAACTATCAACTGAATCATATCCATTCTTGTCAAAGCGTCAACTAAATCTTCAGCTTTCAGTAAGACTTCCAAATATCCTGCCGTTCCATTCATGTACATAACTCTAAGGCGTTTTTCCAGTAATTCATTATTTTTGTCGATTTCTTCTTTCAATTCTTCTATTTTTTGTTCAGATTCTGCTATTTTCATATTAATTTCTTGTTTTTGAAGCTCATAGCTTTCAAGCTCTAAATTCAAAGCTCTCATGTCTGCGTCCAAAGCATCAATTTCTTGTTGTATGCTTTTTTGCTCTCCCTTAAGAGCATCTGCTTTTTGACGTATGTCTTTTATTTGCTGTTCAATCTTTTTCTGTTTTTGCTGCAAATCAGCAATGCTACCCCCGGCAGTTACAGGGAAAACACTTAAAACTGTCATAATAAGCAAAGTTATAACAACACTTTTTCTAAACATATCCCTCTCCTAAACACTTAAGAATTTTTTCAAAGAAATCAAGCTACCTAATATTCCTATACCAATTCCTATAGTTAAAAATATAATTATCAAATCATTAAGAATCATTTCAATACCTACGATATACCCGGATATACCTGACAACACAGCAACATAACGTCCTGCCAAATAATTTATTATATAGTTATAACCCAAGAAAATCATTAAAATTGCAACTATGGAGCCGATGAATCCCAACATGACGCCTTCAACCATGAAAGGTCCTCTCACATAACCGTTTGTTGCCCCTATATATTGCATAAGCTCTATTTCTTTGTACCTGTTAAGTACGGTTATTTTAATTGTATTTGATATTATAAATACACTGATCAGCAAAAGTATTAAAATAATCCCTGTGCCAATTTTCTTCACAAAATCAGCTATTTTTATCAAGCTGTTAACAGCATCCTTATGATATTGAACTTTTTCAACTCCTTCAAAGGATTGAAGCTTATCTTCAACATATTCAGATTTGCTGACATCCTCCAGTTGGACTATATATGTGTTCGGAAGAGAATTATTCCTTATGCCTTCCAGAAGATATGCATCTTCTCCCCAGTCCTCTTTGAGTTTTTGTAGAGCATACTCCCTGGTTTGAAAAGCTACTCCCATAACTCCGTCAATTTCTTTAAAGGACTTTCCTAATTCTTTTATTTGATTTTCGTCTACATCATCATATAAATATACTGCTACTTCATCAAATGTTTCCTTTGTTACCAATGCTACATTGTTTACATTTAAAACTATAATCAAAACAAAACCAAGTATTATCAACACTGCAGTAACCGAACCAATGGAAGCAAGCCCCATCATTCGGTTTCTCCACATGCTTTTAAAAGCTTGTCTGAAAATATAATTAAACTTCTTAAGGTTCATTGACATATCCCCCTGCCTTCATATCTCTGACAATGACACCACGCTTAAGCTCAACCACTCTTTTCTGATAGGCATGAACTATATTCATATCATGGGTTGCCATTATAACTGTTGTCCCTCTTTTATTTATTTCAGTGAGGATTTTCATTATTTCCTTAGATGTCTCAGGGTCTAAATTTCCTGTAGGCTCGTCCGCAATAATTGTTTCAGGCTTATTTATTACAGCACGAGCTATTGCAACTCTTTGCTGTTCTCCACCTGACAGCTCATCAGGATAATATTTTGCCTTGTCGCTTAAGCCAACCATACTCAGAACCAGCGGAACTTCTCTTCTGATTGTTTTTGAATTGCAGCATATCATTTCCATTGCAAATGCCACATTTTCATATACTGTCATCTTTGGCAGAAGCCTGTAGTCTTGAAAAACAAATCCAATATTTCTTCTATACAATGATACATTTCTTTTTCTAATTTTTGTAATGTCCTGATTATTATATGTAATTACTCCTTCGCTTGGAGTTATTTCCCTTAGTAAAAGTTTTATCAATGTACTTTTTCCGGCACCACTTTTCCCTACTACAAATAAAAATTCGCCTTTATCTATTTTTAAGTTAATATTCTTAACTGCTGTAAATTCATTTTTATAAATTTTAGATACATTATTAAACTCAATCACTGCTCCACCTCTTACCACATCTATTATATAACACTTTTTGACAAAATTACAACTATTATTATATTATTTTACTTTATTTTCGAACAAAATGAAATGTTTATTTTTGGCTATAGCTAAAAATATTGACAACAACATTAACAAAAAAACAAGAGATGTTTCTCAAACGCTCCGAATGAATGTTTTCATCTTGGAACGAAATTAAAGAATCTCTTGTTGTATGTAAAATTTAATTAACTATGAAAGAATATTAAATCTAAGCTATGCTAATTTTTATATTCTTTTTCTAAAACAACCCTTTGTGGCAGCTCTTCCATGTCTGTTTTAACAACAGTAAACGGATATGTAAGAATTTGTGCTGTTACATCCCCGGGTTTAGGATCGGTGTACTCGGCATATACTGTAAGAACTTTTTCTCCGTTTTCATCAGTTAGTGTCAGCTTATCAATTTCAACTTCATAACCAGCAGTATTCTTTTCTCCCCTTGTTACTACCACATATATTTCATCATTAATTTTAGCAACTAAAGCTTTTTCTTTCATCCTGTAATTAGGCAAGACCTCTGTAATTTGTCTTGGCATATTTTCAGGATTAATAGTATCAAACCCCACGTTTTCAGCACCCTTTCCTCTAAAGTATCTGAAAAAGAACAAAAGAGCAGCTATAAATACAATAATCGCAACTATGGTTACAATTCTTTTCATAAACATCCCCCTATATATATATTTCTTTATATTGTATTCTTTCATTTTAAAATTATGCTAAAAGTAAATAGTTTGTTTACAAAATGTATTAATAAAGTGTTTGACATGTCAGCTTGTCTTTAAGTATAATTTTAATATAGAAAGGCATCATTGATGCCATAGTATTTTCTTGTAATTGTTTTAGAAAGGAGTTGAAAATACATGTCATGTGATTGTAGTGAATTTCAAAATATTACTGGTGATTTGCAGCTTTTAAATAAAAGCATTTTAGATATTGTTACAAAGCTTGATGAACAAACATCTATGCTTAACCGAGCAGTTTTTAAGTCTGCAACACATTGTGGTTGCATAGAAATACATGCAACAAAACAATTATTTTCAGATAACAAAACTCTAGAAGAAAATCAGCTTGACTTGGATAACCATGTGGAAGGCAGTCTATGCCCTAAGTGCAAAGAAAAAATCGAAGAAGAAATGGGCGAATTGTTATTTTATTTAGCATCAATGTGCTCTGCCCTAAACCTGGATTTAGAGAACATAATGGCAACTAAATTAGATCATTTGAAAACCTTGGGTATATATAACCTGCTTTAATTATTCAGAAATTAGTATATTATGATTAAAACCCTAAAAGTTTTTTTTGTCATTCCGAACAAAGTGAGGAATCTCTAAATCGTTCAAATTATGAGATTATTCGCTAACGCTCAGAATGACAAATCAAAGAAATCATACTTAATGGGTTACAACCATATTATAAATTTATATATAAAAAGACGGATAAACATAAAATCCGTCTTTTTTATATGCATACTGTACTCGCTCTACATGCGCGCTCATTCGTTAGTCTTCGCGCAGTCTCATTCGTTAAGGCTTCTATCTTTGGCAAAGCTCTATTAAAACTCCTCCTGTGCTCTTCGGATGGCAAAAAGCTATTTTTGCTCCCCCAGCACCATATCGAGGCTTTTCATCAATCATTCTGATTCCTTTTTCCTTCATTTCTGCGATGGCAGTTTCAACATTTTCTACTCTGTAGGCTATATGCTGAACACCTTCGCCGTTTTTTTCTATGAATTTAGCAATTGGGCTGTCCTCAGAAGTTGCTTCTAACAGCTCAATTTCAGAATCTCCCGTAGGTAAAAATGCAACCTTTACCTTTTGTTCTGCTACTACTTCTGTTCCAACTGGCTTTAAACCAAGAGCAGCTTCATAGAACTTTAATGATTCTTCCAAATTTTTTACTGCTATACCTATATGATCAACCTTTTGTACCATTACATACCTCCATTCACTATTGAGATCCTTCGCTGACGGCGGATGACATCGTCATTCTGAACACGAAGTGTGAAGAATCTCTGGGTTCGACAATTTTCTTCTATTGCCTATTAATTGTTTTTAAAAACTCATCTCTTACTTCATACATATTTTTTTCTTTGTTTATTATTTTATCTGCTTCAATATCAAGTTTGTTTTCATTGGTTGTGTGAGATATTACAATTTTTCTAAGCTCCGATTCAATAAGCTCAACCACCTCAAGCTTTAAATTGTTTTTTCTTCTTACTTCAAGTTTCCCGCTAGTTTTTAAATATTCCTGATGACTTTTTATTTCTTTTAGCAAATCATCAATACCTTCGCTCTTAGATGCAGTTACCTTCACCACAGGTGGTCTTCTATCCATAGTCATGCTCAAATCAAGCATCATATTAACTTCGGTTGCAGTCCTGTCTGCTCCAAACAAATCACTTTTGTTTATTACAAATATATCACCGATTTCCATTATGCCTGCCTTAATTGACTGAATGTCATCACCAAGACCAGGCACCATGACCATGACAATGGTGTCTGCAGTCTTGACTATATCAACCTCCGACTGCCCTACGCCAACTGTTTCGATGATTATGTAATCATATCCTGCAGCATCCAAGACTTTTAAAGCATTCTTTGTATACTTTGAAAGTCCTCCTAGTTGACCTCTTGTCCCCATGCTTCTTATAAAGACATTTGGATTAAGTGCCAAATCCTGCATACGGATTCTGTCTCCCAAAATTGAGCCTCCTGAATAAGGGCTCGTTGGGTCAACAGCAATAATTCCCACCTTTTTGCCTTCACTTACCAGTGACTTTACAATTTTGTCAGTGAGAGTGCTCTTTCCTGCTCCCGGCGGTCCTGTTATGCCTATTACATGAGCATGCCCGGTGTAGCGATGTATTTCTCTCAATATTTTTTCAGCTTCTGCAGGGTTGTTTTCCACTGTAGTTATTAGCTTTGCACATGCTCTTTTTTCCCCTGCAAGCATACGCTGAATCAATTCCATATCATTCTCCCGTCACTCGGGAATTCCGGGGACGGACCTTGGAGTTCCAAAATTATGCAACTGAAAGGTCCGTCCCCAGAGTTCCGTTTTATATTGTTCTTTTCAAGTTTGATTTTATAAAGTCAATCATTTGTGTTGTAGTAGTTCCCGGCGTAAATATTTCTGCTATTCCTGCTTCCTTTAAACCAGGTATGTCTTCATCGGGAATTACACCGCCACCAATTATCAACACATCGTCAACGCCTTGTTCATTCAATAATTCTACAACTCTTGGAAACAAGTAGTTGTGTGCCCCTGATAAAATGCTCATTCCTACAACATCAACGTCTTCTTGAACTGCTGCAGCAACTATTTGTTCAGGAGTTTGTCTTAATCCTGTATATATAACTTCCATTCCGGCATCTCGAAGTGCTCTAGCTATAACCTTTGCTCCTCTATCATGTCCATCTAGTCCTGGTTTGGCAACTAATACTCTTATTGGTCTCATCTCATCCTCCTATTAAAGCAATACTGCTTGCTCGTATTCTCCAAATACTTCTCTCATAACGCCGCAAATTTCTCCTAATGTTGCATATTCCTTAACTGCTGCTAAAATGTATGGCATTACATTTTCAGTTCCCTGGCAAGCTGTTCTCAATGCTTCAAGCTTTTCATTCACAGCTTCTGAATTTCTTTTTGTCTTAACATCATCTATTTTCTTTTTCTGCATTTCAGCTACTATAGGGTCAACTCTCAAAAGTCCCTTTGGTGAATCTTCTTTTACCTGGTATTTGTTAACTCCAACTACTATTCTTTCAAGAGATTCAATTTCCATTTGATATTTATATGCTGAATCAGAAATTTCTTTTTGAATATATCCTAAATCTATTGCTCTTGCTGCTCCGCCCAAATCATCAATCTTATTGATATATTCCATTGCTTTGTCTTCTATTTCTTTTGTTTTTGCTTCTATATAGTATGAGCCTGCCAATGGGTCAACAGTGTTTGTAACACCTGTTTCATTAGCCAGTATCTGTTGTGTTCTTAAAGCTATGGTAACTGACTCTGTTGTAGGAAGAGCCAATGCTTCATCTCTTGAATTTGTGTGAAGTGACTGTGTTCCTCCCAATACCGCAGAAAGTGCTTGCATAGCAACTCTTATGATGTTGTTGTCAGGTTGTTGGGCTGTCAATGTACATCCTGCAGTTTGAGTGTGGAACTTAAGCATCATAGATTTTTCGCTTTTAGCTTTAAATCTGCTCTTCATTATTTTTGCCCATAATCTTCTAGCAGCTCTGTATTTTGCAACCTCTTCAAACAAATCATTATGTGCGTTAAAGAAGAATGAAAGTCTTGGAGCAAATGTGTCCACATCAAGTCCAGCCTTTATTGCAGCATCTACATAAGCTATTCCGTCAGCCAATGTAAAGCCTACCTCTTGAGCTGCTGTAGAGCCTGCTTCTCTTATATGGTAGCCGGAAATGCTTATTGTGTTCCAGTTTGGAACTTCCTTTGAGCAGTATTCAAATATGTTTGTTATCAAGCGCATTGATGGCTCTGTAGGAAATATGTATGTACCTCTTGCAATGTATTCCTTTAATATGTCATTTTGAATTGTTCCTCTTAATTTATCTGACGATACTCCTTGTTTTTCTGCAACCGCTATATACATTGCTAATAAAACTGAAGCAGGAGCATTTATTGTCATAGATGTAGATACCTTATCAAGCGGAATGCCGTTAAAAAGAATTTCCATATCTTTTAATGAATCTATGGCAACACCAACCTTTCCAACTTCGCCTTGAGCTAATGAATGGTCAGAGTCAAATCCTATTTGGGTAGGAAGGTCAAATGCAACAGACAAACCTGTTGAGCCTTGACTTACAAGATATTTGTATCTTTCGTTGGATTCCTCTGCCGTAGCAAAGCCTGCATACATTCTCATAGTCCATGCCTTGCCTCTGTACATTGTAGGCTGATATCCTCTTGTAAACGGATATTGACCAGGATAACCAATTTCAGTTTCGTAATCAATATCTGCAATATCCTCAGGAGTATACAGTCTTTTCACTGTTGCTCCGGAGACAGTTTTAAATTCTTTTTTACTTTCCGGTGCTTTATTTAATGATTTGCTTAATACTTTTTCTTCCCAATTTTCTCTTGATTTTTTAAACTTATAGAGTTCTTCTTCATTAAACATTCTATTTACCTCCATTTTTGCGAACAAGTCTTTACAATCAATAAATATAATGCAAAAATGTTAATTTTGCAAGGTGTTTACTTAAATTGACTGCATAATTTTCAAACTTGCAACAAAAGTTGCAAAAATGTATATTCCCATGCATAAAAAAACAACTGAATTCATTGAGATTTCAGCTGTGGCAAATCATTAGGACAAAAATTCATTTTAATCAAAATAATTACAAATTTAGATTTCTGTCATGTTTTTTTATTATGGAAGTTATGGAAGTTATTCATATTAAAAAAAAGAGATTCTTCAGTCTACGCCTTCAGAATGACAACAACATATGTTATTGCCATTCTGAGTACTTGCGAAGAATCTCATTATATTGTTCATTATTCATTATTCATTGCACTGTTATTGCGCTGTATCAAACAGCATTTCAAATTCTTTTCCTGAGATAGTTTCTTTTTCTAACAGAGCCTGTGCAACACGTTCTAGTTTTTCCATGTTCTCGCTTAACAAGGTTTCTGTTTTATGATATGCGCTGTCTATAATTCTTCGCATTTCATTATCTATTTTAGCAGCAACTTCTTCGGAATAATTTCTGATTTTATTGAAGTCTCTGCCTAAGAAAACCTCATCATCATTTGTTCCATAAGCCATCGGTCCAAGTTCATCACTCATACCGTAGGTTGTAACCATTGCTCTGGCAATTTTGGTTGCTCTTTCAATGTCGTTAGATGCTCCTGTTGATATATCGTTAAGAACAAGTTTTTCAGCAACTCTTCCCCCTAAAAGTCTTACTATGCTTTCTTCCATATCAGATTTGGATCTATAGGATCTATCTTCTTCAGGAAGATACATTGTAAATCCTCCGGCACCGCCTCTTGGGATTATTGTTATCATATGAACAGGGTCTTTCAATGATGATAATCTTGCAACAACAGCGTGACCTGCTTCATGATACGCAGTAAGCTTTTTCTCATTTTCACTTATAACCTTACTTCTCTTTTCAGGTCCTGCAATAACCTTGGTTATTGCTTCTTCAATTATATCCATCGTAATTAATGTATTATTATGTCTTGCAGTTAACAGTGCTGCTTCATTCATTGCATTTTCTAAATCAGCCGGAGTAAATCCCGGCGTTCTCTTTGCAACAATTTCTAAATCTACATCCTCTGCAAGTGGTTTCTTTCTCACGTGAATCTTTAATATTTCTTCTCTTGCCTTTACATCTGGAAGTCCAACATGAACCTGTCTGTCAAATCTGCCTGGTCTCATGAGTGCAGGGTCAAGAATGTCAGGTCTGTTTGTTGCAGCTATGATAATGATGCCTTCATTACCTGAGAAACCATCCATTTCAACCAGTAATTGGTTCAATGTCTGTTCCCTTTCATCATTGCCGCCGCCCATTCCGGCTCCTCTTCTTCTTCCTACTGCGTCAATTTCATCTATAAATATGATACATGGTGCATTTTTCTTTGCTTGGTCAAATAAATCTCTAACACGTGAAGCTCCAACACCTACAAACATTTCAACAAAGTCTGAACCGCTTATGCTGAAAAATGGCACTCCTGCTTCACCAGATACTGATTTAGAAAGATATGTCTTACCTGTTCCTGGAGGTCCCACCAAAAGAACTCCCTTTGGTATACGTGCTCCCAGCTTTACAAACTTTGCAGGATTTTTAAGAAAGTCAACTATTTCACTTAGCTCTTCCTTTTCTTCATCCAGACCTGCTACATCTGCAAATGTAATTTTTTTGCTAGGGTCATCATCCTTAACCATTTTTGCTCTGCTTTTGCCAAAGCTCATTGCCTTACCTGTTCCTCCACCCTGTGACTGCTTCATGAACACATACCATAAAACTCCCAATAAAACAAGCATTCCAATAGTAGGAAGCGCTGAAATCCACAGCGGCGGCTCCTGCACAGCTTCACCCACAATTTCTATTTCACCTGCTTCAACCTTCTCAGACAGGTATCTGTCATAAAAGCTGGAAGAAAAAAGAAAGACGGTTGGAACATATGATGTAAATTTCGTATCATCCTTGTAAACACCATTTACTTCGCTATCAGTAAACGACAGTGATTTAATATTGTTATTTTGTATTTGAACTATAAGCTCGCTGTAGCTTATGCTTTGTGTATCAGCTGATGGCTCAACCATGCTTTGAACCAGCATTATTATGACCACAAATATAAGTATATACATTGCGATGCTTCTCATAAATCCTTTCAATTAAAGCCTCCTCTTGTCTAAAGATTGCATTTTGATATTAAAATTGTAGCATAATTTGCAAATCTTTACAATTACTTATTGATAAATTTCTTCTTTTAAAATTGCTATATATGGCAAATTCCTATATTTTTCTGCATAGTCCAATCCGTATCCAACCACGAATTCATCAGGAACCTGAAATCCTGTATATTTTATTTCCAAATCTATGGCCCTTCTGTCGGGTTTGTCAAGAATAGTACATATTTCAACTGATGCAGGTCCTCTTGTTTTCAAATTTTCAACTAAATATGACAATGTCAAGCCAGAGTCTATAATATCCTCAACTATGAGCACATGTCTATTTTCGATTGAAGTGTTTAAATCCTTTATTATTCTTACAACTCCTGAAGATTGCGTATTAGTACCATAACTGGATATTGCCATGAAATCAATGTCTAAGGGGCGATTGATTTTTCTCATTAAATCGCTTACAAATATTACTGCTCCTTTTAATACGCAGACCAATAACAATTCTTTATCCTTATAATCCTCGGTAATTTTTGCGCCAAGCTCTGCTACCTTTGATTGTAAAACATCCTCTGCTATTAGTATTTCTCTGATATCCTTATTCATTAGTTGTCCTCCATTGAACGTTTAAAATTTTATTTGTAGAAGCTGACACCTTGTAACTGTTGTGGATTCTGTAGCCTTCAAGCCATAATATATTATCATCATCTGCAACTATCAGTTTTAAGTCTCTTTCTTCTGCAGGTATTTTTAAATCTATAAAAATGTCCTTGATTTTTTTACTTCCCGTCATACCGCAGGGAACCATTGAATCTCCAGGCAGTCTATTCCTTACAACAAGACTTCCTTTTATTAATTCATAATCAAAATACAAGCTATTCTTGTCCTCTCTATTGAATTCTGAAGCATTTAATACTCTGAAAAGCAGAGTTTTTCCAACCTCAGGGATGGACAATGTCTTGTTTAATTCAACATTATATTTGAAATTTACAATTTTTTCAACAACTTTATTAATTATAAAATTATCATAGCTAATTTCAATTGTAAAGCCCTGAGACAAATTAATTTTTTTGCCTGTTGTTCCGTTTCTTAAAAAACAAACCGCATAATCAATATGTTTCATTTCAAAATTTATCGTATTTCCTTTAAGCTCTTCTATTGACTTTCTTAAAATTCTTCCAATCTCACCATCTTCAAATGCTTTAATTTTATTTAAATCAAGAATTATTTTTTTGCCTGTATTTTCTATTAGTACATTATTATATATAATATCTGTGTACTTTTCTATGATTTTTTTATCTCTTTCCATTGTTTCTGACATTCTGAACAATGTGTTTTGAATATTTGGATTAAAATTTTGCTCCAAATATGGAATTAAATTAAGTCTTATTTTATTTCTTCCATAAATATCATGTAAATTAGTTTTGTCAATGCAATATTCATATTTATTTTCAAGCAGGTAATTAATAACATCTGATTTTGGAACATTGAGCATCGGTCTTATTAAATTGTCCTTTTGAAAGCTCATGGCACTCAATCCGTCAATGCCGCTTCCTCTTATTATTCGCTGAAGTACTGTTTCAGCTTGATCATTTAAATTATGGGCAACTGCAATTTTGCCCTTACCGATTTCTTTTAAATTATCCTTGAAAAAGCTGTACCTAAGTATTCTTCCGGCTTCCTCTTCTGTTACTTTTAACTCTTTGGCATATTCCCCTGCATGCTTTCTTCTTACAAACAACCTTACTCCATTTTTACCGCAAAGTTCCTTGACAAAATCCTCATCATGCTGAGCATCCTCTCCCCTGTACATATGGTTTATATGAGAAGCATACAAATTAAAGCTTAATTCTTCCTTTAATTTTATTAGGTTATAAAACAAGAAAACAGAGTCAGGACCGCCTGACAATGCAATCAGTACATTGTCTCCTGCTCTTATCAAATTTTTTTCAAGTATATTTTGTTTAACTAAATCATACATAATATTCCTCGTTTTTTACATGTTGTGCTATTATATTATTTATAAATTATACCACGGATTTTCCATTTTAAAAATATTTTTTACATTTTATTAAATATTATTGCAAGCAACATAAAAATGAGATTCTTCACTGCTTTCAGAATGACAAGATCACACATTTCAGCAAATAAATCTCATTTATCATTTTTTTACCCTATTTTTGTTACAAGTACGGTCATATCATCAAATACAGTTTTTTGTCCTCTCAATGCATAGCTTAAAATAGAGTTAGCAATTGTCTGAGGATCCTTATCCCATATTACTTCCAAATATTTGTCCAATGATTTCTTTTCATCAAGACCTATTGAATCAATGATTCCGTCAGATAACATGATGATGATATCTCCTATTTCTATTTTCTTTTTAAATGAATTGTATTCAAAATTGTCCAGTATCCCCAGTGGCAGACTCCTACCTGATATTTTTTCAATTTTTCTACCGCTGAGTATGTATGTTGGAGATGCTCCTGCCTTGTAAAGCCTTATTT
This sequence comes from Sedimentibacter sp., assembly GCA_050173715.1. Lineage (GTDB taxonomy): Bacteria > Bacillota > Clostridia > Tissierellales > Sedimentibacteraceae > Sedimentibacter. The sequence continues at coordinate 40,019 of JBFXKO010000009.1, read as the reverse complement.
CTCTAGAGCTGTAATCTATTATATTGAAATCAAAGGTTACGAATCTTTCATCTCCTAATTTAATCATCAAAATAGAATTCAATGTTCTCAAAATTTGTTCTTCTGAAAAATCAGTGTACAGAAATTTTGAAAGCAAATCCACTGCTCCATTGCTTTCATTGAATGCTTCCTCTCCAGAGCCTATGCCGTCACACAATACAGTGTAGTATCTGTCAGCTCTTCCTGCATATGCAAAGCTGTCCCCTGACACCATGCTTCCGTCTTTTACTGCAGAGGCACTGTATGTCCTAATTTTAATTCTTTTTATATTTTTAAACTTTAAAACATAATAATTAGGTGAAGCAATTACTCTATCCGTACATTTGAGCTTGATGCTGCATAAGTTTCTCACAATAAGCTCTATGGCGCTTTCAGCTTCCCCACAAGACTTGTCGGTCTTTACGGTTACGCTTAACACAATTGAATTTTTGCTTGACGACAGCACCTCAAAAAATTTGACACTTATGTTTTGCCAAAGCAGCTGTTCTTTTATTTTAGTCTTTGCTAGCTCGGTAAAAATATTCATATGTTTGGACTTTTTATAGTCTGAAATATTTCGTATATTTGTTTCATCGTCAGGTGACACTTCTTCATTAGATGATAATTTTGTATTGTCTTTAACCTTTTCTTTTTTAAATCTGTTAATATTCTCTTTTTTAGTTCCTTTTTTAATATTTCTAATCATTTTAATAGCTTCATTAGATAAAATTATTGCGCTTAAAACAAACATCGCTTCAAAAATATTAAGCATCAATCCATTTAAATTAAAGCCGTCTGCCACAAGTATTGTGGATTTTGAAATTAACAAAACTAATGATGCATACCCTGCAACCACAAGTATTGATTTTTTTTCATCCTTGAAGCTGTAAAAATAAATATAAATTGCAGTGAGCATGATAATGTAAGCAAAATTAAATCCCACTGATAATACCGCTAAAATAGTCACAATCAGCATTAATAAGGAATTGCCCATTGCATAACAATATGTGCAAAGCACTACTATTGCAAATGGAAATATTTCATCAATTATATTTAACCTGGCAATGAAAAAACACACCAAAAAAACAAACCAATTTTCTTTGATGTGCATTAATTCAGTTTTTAAAATATTGCCTATATTACTTAAATCATATTTTTTATCCTTAGTTTTTCCAATCATGTTTTCCACCCCTTATTTGTACATGGTAGCAGAAACAGATTGTAAAATGCTGTCAAACTATGCGATAACTATTAGTTTTCCAATTCTTCCTCAAATCCTATGCCTTGTATTAATTTATTGTCATTTTTATTTTTATCTATGTAAATAGTTTCATTTGGTTTAACCATTTTGTATTGGTCTCTTGCTATTTTTTCAACAAGCTCCAGCAATTTATCTTCATTGTTCATTTTTTCCACATCTTCTTGAAGCTCAAAAGCTTCCTTCATTACTTCAGCTTTCTCCATATTCTTTTTGTCTATTTCTTTATTAAGATCATTCAACATCTGGTATTGAGTAAATGCGGTATATGCAAAGTAAAGCACAAACACTGAAAACAACATATTGATGAGGTTTAACTTTCTTTTTTTCTTTTTCGGAGCAACAAGCTTTTCATATCTCTTTTGATCCTTGATTTCTTTTTCTTGCCTTCTGAACTCTTCATTGTTTATTTTTTTCTTTAGTTCTATTATCTTTTGTTCTTCGTTCAATTCGCTTTTGCTCCTTTCTTCTTTTTTTAAAATGTTTAGCTTGTTTCTTTTTATTATATATCATTCTTCGGTTTTTTGAAACTTTTTTTAACCTGAATTTAATAAATTTATATCTCTTTTTCGCCTTAATTTTTGTTACTTCGTACTTTAGCTTCACTGGCTGCAGAATAATTTTAATTTGCCTGTAAATAAACTTCACTGGTGCAATCAATAAATTAATTATTTTTTTAATTAACTTCAATACTGTGCCCACAACAAAAATGAATATCCTTAATACATATTTACTTATACCGTAAAAATACAAAAGTGCTCCCAACACAAAACCCATAAGTATAAAAAACCTGATGTTACCATAGCTTAAATCAAATATGAGCTGGACTCCTATGTAAATATTTATTAGCCAATAAACAATATCACCTATTGCAGTACCCATACCGCCTAATTTTATATAATGCCTGATGAGCCTGTAAATGTCCCATATAAAACCCAGGATCATTCCTCCCATAATGGATACTGCAAGCATGTATTCTTGAGAGTATGGTAAGTAATCCATTATTATTCCTACTTAAATAATTTCTTTACTAAACTTACTTTTTCTCTTTGTCCTTCATATTCAGAAAAAACAAGAGAATTAATAACTCCTTTTACAATAAGCCTTCCCTCGTCCACATTTAATTTGTTGATATTAAGTTTTTCACCCTTAATGGTGAGTTTCCCTTTGCTTGTAATCAATACTACAGTTTCATCATTGAAGTTATCTACATTTTCAACTCCTGTCACATTTAATACTTCCTTATTTTCAAGCACTAAGCTTTGTACATTTTTCTCATCCATTTATAATCCCCCTGTGAAGCTTTATTTATTAATAAAGTATATGATTTACATCAATAATTATGAATACAATGACCAAAGAAGCAGTCCTCTGCCTGGTAGCTTATAGACGAGCGAATATGTAGGGAGGGCTAACCCTCCCACTTGTCAATTTTTCCTGTGCTTTTCCTTGTAAATATCCTTTGCAAGCCTTCCATATAACATGTTTTTTTTAAGTGATTTCATACTTTGTCTTGTCTGAATAATTTTACCGGAAGAAAGCTGAATGGCTGCATAGTTATTTTTTTGAAACACCTCTTCTATTTTGTTTATATCCACGAAGCCATATGCTGCATCGTGCTTAAAAAGCGGCTCTCTTACATTCACATATATATATACTAAATTTTCATTGATAGTAATAGGAACTTTATTGGTAATTCCAAGCTCATTTCCATAATTGATCCTATTGTGAAAAAGGCTTATGTTGTAGTAATCAGCCAATTTTTTAATACAAGTTTCAATTGTTGCATTTTCTATATATGAGGCGTCTTTAGTTACTATTTCGGTGCAGTTTCCTCTATCTTTCACGTAAACCGGCAACATAGCCTCAATTTCATTGAATTTTAATGACTTTTTCATTTTAAACGAACCCTTTATAATAAATTTACATTAATTTTTCAACATTTCTTTTTTCCCCGATTTCAATCAGAAAGGTCACGCTACCTTGATTTTTACCTTTTTTTACTTATCATTTTTCTTCATTTATAATTTAATAAGTATAAAAGAAAGAAGGAGCGCTATGAACTCTGACATTAACTATATTATTCAAGAATCATTAAATGGGGACAAGAATTATCAAGAAATTTTGCTTAGTCAGTTAAACCCCTTAATTTATAAGAATATATATAAGTATTGGAATTCAAGAGATTCCTTAACTGAAGACTTGTTGCAGGAAGGATATGCTGTAATTTTGGAATCTTTAAAAACCTTTGATAGAAACCGAAATGTGCATTTTCTTTATTATGTTAAAACAAAAATTCAATACTTTTATAAAAATTACTTTAGAATTACAAAAAAACTAAATTATGAAATAAATCTTTCAAAAAATATCAAGCAAAAGAATTTCGAACTTGAAAAAATTGCAATAAGTAACTTTAATACCCTTGAAAATGTCGTAAGGAAGGAAGAATCAAGCGAGCTTTTAACCAGCATAAAAAAGCTCTCAGAAAAGGAACAAAAAATAATATACCTCTATTACTACAAAAATAAATCTTTGAAGGAAATATCAATAAATTTAAATGTACCTTACAGGACTGTTATAGGTAAAAAGAAAGGCGCTTTAAGGAAATTAAAGAAGCTTTTGGAGGTGAAATAATGGAAGATATTATGACAATTATAGGAAACTTCGGATTCCCTATTGCAGTTACAGCATACCTTCTGGTTCGAATAGAATCTAAGCTTTCTCAATTGACAGATTCAATTCATGAGTTAACTACTGCAATTAAAAGCATAAAATAATATATACGAACGAGACCCAGGTTCTTGTCATTCTGAACCAAAGGTGAAGAATCTCACACCTCTAATGATGAGATTTTTCACTGCGTTCAGAATGACAGTTTAAGCATATCAAGATTATTTGATTATTATAATTCTCTTTAAATAATGGCAAAATTATGATAAAATACAAATATGTGAAAACATGCCTCATAACAAAATATTATCATAAACTGGGGGAAGTTAAATGAAAACTCGAGAAGTTAAATCAGTATTTATATTGCTGCTGACAGCTGCAATATGGGGATTTGCATTTGTTGCTCAAAGAGTGGGAATGCAACATGTAGGAGCCTTTACCTTTAATGGTGTAAGATTTGCATTAGGAAGCTTGTCACTCTTGCCTGTAATTTATTTTTTTGATAAAAAATCCAAGAATGAAAATTCCGAGAATGCCGAAATTAAAGACTTTGAAGAAGCAGATTTAAAAACAACCATAAAATCAGGACTGCTGGCAGGCAGTGTATTGTTTATAGCTGCTTCGCTACAACAGGTTGGACTAATTTATACAACAGCCGGCAAGGCTGGTTTCATAACAAGCCTGTACATAGTGCTTGTACCTATTTTAGGAATATTTTTAAAGCAAAAAACACATTTTACAACCTGGATTGGAGCATTTACGGCAGTTGTAGGTCTGTATCTTTTAAGTATCAATGAAAGCCTTACGGTCGAATTTGGTGATTTATTGGAAATCATAGGAGCTTTTTTCTGGGCAGCACACATTCAGCTTATTGACAGATTTGTTAAAAATGTTGATGCTATAAAGCTTTCCAGTATTCAGTTTGCTGCATGCTCTGTATTAAGCCTAATTGTTGCATTCATATTTGAAGATGTTAATTTAAGCGGATTAACCAGTGCACTGGTGCCTATTTTATACGGAGGCATCATGTCTGCCGGTGTTGCATACACTCTACAGGCTGTGGGGCAAAAGTATGCAAAGCCTTCACATGCAGCTATTGCATTAAGTATGGAATCAGTATTTGCTGCAATAGGTGGAGCGATGCTCCTTGACGAAAGATTACCAGTCAAAGGATATGCAGGCTGTGCTTTAATGCTTTTAGGAATGCTCATAGCACAATTTGAAAACATTATGAAAAAATAATAATGATTATTACCCCAAAAAGTCTGTTTGTGTCATTCTGAACGAAGTGAAGAATCTCCGAATTGTTTAAAATATGAGATTCTTCGCTAACGCTCAGAATAACAAGTCTTCTATTTGTACTTATTTGTATAAATCATATTAATATTATTTATTTATGAAAATAATTAACGATTTTTTTTGGGCCTGCAAGAATATCCTTTTCTACCTTAAGCTCTCCAAGTTTATTTGACTTCACACTCCATTTTATCAATGCAATGCTGCCGTTTATTATTTCAATTCCGGTAATGCATCTTGGATGTACGCAGCTTCCGTCATTAAAATATGGAGGCTCACCAGGTTCAGGAAACATTGGCCGGTGATTATGCCCTGCAATAAGCATCCTATTTTCTTTTATTACCCATTCAGTAAGTCTTCGTGCCACATCATTCTTCTTTTTATAATTTTTTGCCGTCCTTGTTACGTCCTTGATGCATAAATTTTCCAATGGACGCCAGAAATATCTCACCAAAAATCTAGCGATTTTCCATAAATCGCTATTTAAAAAATCAACCTGATGCCCATGAAGTAAAAAAATCTCATTTCCGGATTCCTTGTGCTTTAAAATCAAGCCTTCGTGAATTTTAATATTTTTAAACAAGTCAAAATACTCATTATGCCTTTCACTTAAATACTTAAATAAATATTTTTCAACGAATTCATTATTTTTTTTTACCATGTCATGATTGCCGAAAATCATATAAAGACTGTTGTTTTTATAAAAATTTTTCATGAGCCAAAATGCATCGCTGTGTTGGTGCACTATATCGTCCATATTTCTGTATTCCCACAGTTCATCGCCATCTCCAAGCTCAATGTATGTATAATTTTTACCTAAATAATATGATAAGGCTGCAAAATATATATTTTGATTTCGTGAAAAAGAATCAGACCAGCTGCCATCACCTCTATGGCAGTCGCTCATTATTATAAATTTGGATTCATCATCAAATATAATTTCCTCTGATTTCGTATACACCCTTGATACACGCTTTAAATAATTCATCTAAACACATCCTTTCATGGTATGTATTAGATTATTATAATATTCATTAAGGGTGACAATGTACTTAAATTTGGCGCATTTAATTGAAATTGGCTTGTTATTAAATTTAAGAGACATACCGTTAACACTTCTTAGGTATAAGAATAAGATAATAATGGGCTTGGCCTTAAAATTTAAATAGGAAAAGGTGTTATTATGTATAATAATGTAGCTGGAGCAGGCGGAAAAAATTGCTCTAATGTAGCAGGAGACTTCGGAAGAAGAAGATGTGACTTTGTTTTTGAATGCTTAGAAGAATTATTGGAAGATGTATTAGGTGACAGAGGTCGTCGCAGAAGATGCGATTGCGATTGCGTATTTGAATGTCTTGAAGAATTGCTTGAAGATGCTCTTGGTGAAAATGACAGACATAATTGCCATTGTCACAGAGATTAGTTAAATATATATAAAACAGCGGCGTAAATTAACGCCGTTGTTTTATAACCGAGTTTTCAGTTTTTAGTTATGACAAATGTATGTCAGGTTTTATTTCATGCTTTGGTTGCTTGGCATAAATGTTGCACAGTCAGTATCTTGCATATTGTTAGCATTACGATGCTGAACTTCTATTTTCTGCGCATTGCAATGATCTCCTTGTGCATAATAATGACAAGTGTTAACCATACATGTTATTCCAGGATTGTGATGATCCATTTTTTGAACTTTACCTTCCATAATAATTGTTCTCCTCTTTATGAATTATTAAAAGTTTTTAAACTTTCATAAATTATTATAACCTTATTTGAACTTTATATTTTTACATTTACTTGATGCAATGGCTATATATTCCAAATTAAGTCTGCAATTAAAAAAGAGCATTTTAGCTCTTCATTTATTAAATTGCGGTTCCTGGGTTTAATATGTTGTTTGGATCAAAAACTTTTTTTATTTGCTTCATTATATTTATTTCTGTTTCGCTGAATTGTAATTTTAATTTTTCATTTCTTACTTTTCCTATTCCGTGTTCTCCTGTCAATGAACCTTCACATTCTATAACCAGCTTGAAAATTTCATCTGCCAGCTCATCATAACAATCAGGTTTTATTGCACCCTTGTTAAGTATGCTGTTGTGAAGGTTGCCGTCACCTATATGTCCTATAGTTGAAATTTCCACATTGTATTTTTCTTTTAATTTTGAAACTCCACTCATATATTTTGCAAGATTTTTGATTGGCACCGCTGCATCTATGGCATCAACCACCTCACCATTCATGCTTGGATAAACATGGCTACGGATTTCCAAAAGCGTTTTTTGTTCCTTTGAACTTTCAGCTACAAAACTATCCAACGCATTGTTTTTATCGCAGATTCCCACAATAGTTTCATATACCTCATACAAATCATCTTCTTTTCTTTCGGAAACTATGAAGTACAAATCCACATTGCCAACACTTGAAGGCCAGGTTAAGCCTATATCCTTAGCTGCCTTTAAAATGGCCGACTTTTCCATATATTCAATAGCCAGAGGTCTTATGCCGCTTTTGAATATTTCGGTAACTGCCTTGACAGCATCAGCTTCATCATTGAAAGAAACCAACAAGCTTCCAGTATGTTTGTCCTTTGGTTTTATCGCTAGGGTTGCTTTTGTAACTATACCTAATATTCCTTCGCTTCCGATTATTAAATTTTTCAAATCAAGTCCTGCATTATTTTTAATTAGCTTTCCTCCAAGATGAATAATTTCGCCTGTTGGAAGCACAACCTCCAATGCTTTTACCTGATCTCTCATAATGCCGTATCTTACAGCTCTTACTCCTCCCGCATTCATTACAACAAGACCGCCTACTTGGGCACCCTCATCTCCGGGATGAATAGGGAAATACAAGCTATCATGCTTGTTGAATAGCTCTGTAAGCTGAAGCAATGTTACTCCTGCCTCACAATCCACAGTCAATGAAGTTTCATCCACCTCCAAAATATTGTTCATTCTTTCCATTGAAATTATTATGCTTGGCATTATTGCTACAGCTGCGCCGGAAAGAGAAGTTCCTCCTCCTCTTGCAACAACAGTAACACTATTTTCATTGGCATATTTCATTATTTCTGATACTTCATTTGCGTTTGCTGGTTTTATCACAACACAATCTGTGCACACTTTTGGTTTCATTGCCTTTTCTGTTTCATCCTCGCAATAACTCTTGACCTTTTCAGTATCAACTACTACCCAGTCTTCTCCAACTATTTCCTGCATTTTTCTAATTATTTGCTCGTTCATTTTTCCCTCCATATGTTAACAAGTGATTTTTAAATAACTTGCATCTGTTCTCTTTAATTAGTTTTTATCCTTCATTCCTGATGGCTTTTATAAGCTCCGGAATAATTTTATACATGTCTCCTACTATTGAATAGTCTGCTATATTAAAAATCGGAGCTGATGGGTCATTATTAATTGCAATTATTGTGCTTGCTTCCTTCATACCTGCCAAGTGCTGAGGTGCTCCGGAAATTCCGCATGCAATATAAATTGCAGGCTTTACTCGGTTTCCACTGTAGCCCACCTGATGTTCTTTTGATATGAGACCTGTTTCTACCAATGCTCTTGACGCTCCCACTTCTCCTCCCAACAATTCTGCCAGCTCCTTAATCAAATTTAAGTTCTCAGCGTTTTTTATGGCTACTCCTGCTGAAACCACTACCTTAGCGTCAGCAATATTTATATTTTCATTTGCTATTTCTTTTATTATTTCAATTGCGTTATTATGAGAAATTATGGGTTCAAATTTTATTATTTCCCCGGTTCTTGTTAAATCCTTTTCTGCTTCATCAAATTCCTTGTATCTCACTGTTGCCATTTGAGGATAGGTATCTGATTTAATGTGTGCTAATATATTTTCACTGAATGCCGGTCTTACTTGAACCAGCTTCATGTCATCATCTATTTGAAGGTCTGTGCAATCAGCTGTGAGCCCTGTTTGTAACAGTGCTGCCACCCTAGGAGCAAGACTCCTTCCGAATGTTGTCGCTCCAAACAAGCATATTTCAGGCTTTATTCTATTTATTAAATCAACTATATTATCAGCATAAATAATTTCATCAGGCTTATTGAAAATTTCTTCATCTTCTATGTGATATACACTGTCAGCCCCTCTTTGTATTAATTCCTGGGTATTTATATTAATGGACCCTAAAATCACGGCATTCAAGCTACAGTTTAGTTTTTGAGACAATTGTCTTCCCTTTCCAAGAAGCTCATAGGAGACCTTGTGGATTATGTTGTTTTTCTGTTCAGCAAATATTAAAACCCCGCTGTATTGTTTTTCTGTCATATTATCTCCCTTGAAACCTTATTTTCTTTAAGTACCTTCATTATGTCTAATATTGCCTTTTCATCGCTGTCCTTATAAAGCTTTCCTTCTCTCTTTGCTTGTGGAGGAACTTCAATTTTCTTAACTTTGGTTGACGAGCCGTTTAGTCCTATTTTTGATTCATCTATTATTTCCTTTAAATCATCATAACCCCATTTTGTTATTTCTGCTTTTCTTGCCTTCATTTTATTTTTAAACGAGGGCAATCTTGGAACATTTACATCCTTTGTAACAGTTATTAAAACAGGATACTTGCCTCTTTTTAAGTACTGGCTATCCCACACGCTGCACAGGACCTCAATATTATTTTCCGAATATTCCTTTATTGCTTCAACATTGCTCATGTGGGGAATTCCGAGATAACCAGCTATTTCAGGACCAACCTGACCGGTATCCCCATCAACTGTTTGTATACCTGCAATTATAAGTTCATATTCACCAACCTTTTTAATTGCTGCTGCCAACAAGCTTGAGGTTGCCTTAACATCTGAACCACCAAATTTCATGTCAGTTAAAAGTATCCCTTCATCGGCACCTCTAGCTATTGCTTCCCTCAATGCCTCCTCTGCCTGAGGCGGTCCCATGGTAATGGCTGTAACACTGGCGCCTGTATTTTCACTTATTTGCAGCGCAGCTTCCAGTGCATTTAAATCAAATGGATTTATTTCAGTACCTGCTGAGGACCTATCAATTCTTCCTTTTTCTCTGTCAAACTTTACCTTTTCCATATCTGGCACTTGCTTTATAAGAACTAATATTTTCATTTAAACCTCCGATTCTATTACCATCTTGAAAGCGAAGCTGAAGGAATTTATTATTTATTTAGCATACTAGCCTTCGCCTCGCTCAAAATGGCAATATATTTATTTCATTGATAATTTCATTTGTTTGTTTCTTTTTATTCCTATTAATATGAATGGGAACATTACTACGAAAATTGAGAAGTACCCCAAGTACTTGTATCCAATATTGATTATTTGAGCGATACCAAATGTAGATACTGCAACATCTAAAGCAAGCATCACCAGAACAATCAATAAATTTCTGTTTCTTTGATTTTTAATATTTTTTACCAGAAGCTTTTTATTGCCGAATCTTACAACCAAGGAAAATGCAAATGTAATTATTGTAGATATAGATGCCAAAATTACAAATAACACATAAACTGTTTCAAAAGCAGGTATCTTAAATTGTTGAACTATATAGTAGTTTGGTAGCAAGCTTTTGATGGATTCAGGCTGGAATGCATAATTTACAAGGACTATGGAAGCCAGCATCACGGCATTTAACAATGTTCCAAGTATGGCTGTTTTAGCTGAGTCGCCCTTAGAGCTTAGTCCATCTGAGACTGAAATGCAGTTTCCTATGATGCCTGTTGACTGAAATCCTGCATATGATATGGCAGACCATATTACGCTTAATAATGAATAATCAGCAAATGACGAGTTGCTCCAGTTTGCAGCAATTGTTCCATTTCCTGCTTTAATTCCAAGCGTAACAATTGCAATAAGTATTGCAAGTATTCCAACAGTAAGTCCTGTTGAAGCAAACTTAACTAACTCTGCACCGTAAATAACAAGTATTACTGATATTAAAACCATTAAGATAGTGCCTGCCCACAGGCTCAATCCAAAGAACTGTTGTAAAAGATTTGCGCTGGTTGCTATACAAAGACCAGGAGCTAAAAGGCTCGTTACAAGAAAGCAAATTTCAAAAAAGGTGCTGAATAATTTCTCATAAGGGTGAAAAAATTTATTAGTGAAAGATTTAAAATCATGAATTTTATTTACTCTTGAGTATTCCAATGCAAAATAAACTGCTAATCCTAATAATGCCATTGCAATGAATGGTGTAAAAATTCCCAATTTGCCGTATGCTGCATAATAAGATACTACTTGCTTTCCTGAAGCAACGCCAGGACCAACGTGTGTCCCAAACCAAACTGCTGCTATTCCCACATATGCAGGAATCACTTGTTTTTGCTTGACTTTTACAATTTTTTCTTCACTTAATTTAATATCCATATACATTCTCCTTTAATTTTAGTTTATATATTAACTTTGGCCAAAGTTTGTATATCTTAAAAAATGGTTGGTATAACAAATAAAAAAGTCCCTATAAACACATTTGATTACAACTGTGCTTATAGGGACGAAAGATTCCGCGGTACCACCCTAGTTATGATTATATCATCACTCTTCGAAGTCTAACAACTTCTAACCCTGTAACGTGAGTTCACGCATCCGTCTACTTGCATTTGCTTTGAACGGATATGCTCGGCAGTGAATATTACATATTTTCTTCATTGTTGGCTTCCACCTTTTCCAACTCTCTGTGAATGACTTAAATATCTTTCTCTGCGTCATCGCAATAAATATTGTTTTGTTTTTTGTTATATTAATTCATAATATATCTTTTGTCAATTGTTTTTTTAAAAAAATAAATTCTTTTTTTGAGATGCTTTACTATAGTTGGGAATATTTGGGGAAATTTCCCGGAATTACCCCTGATTTACTCTAGATTTTTCTTCAAAAATTATTTTAATTCAGGAATAATATTTGGTGGAATTTCTCCATATAAACCTTTAACTAAATTTTTTGCAGCTAGCATGGCCATAGCGCTTCTTGTCTTTTTCGTTGCTGAACCAACGTGAGGCAGCAATACCACATTATCCAACTTTAAAAGAGGATTATTTTTATCAAGTGGCTCCTTTTCATAAACGTCTAAACCAGCACCTAATATTTTCTTTTCTTCTAGTGCTTCTATAAGTGCTTTTTCATTAACAGTTGCCCCTCTTGAAGCATTTATAAATATTGCGTCTTTTTTCATCAAATTAAACTGTTCTCTATCTATCATGTGGTATGTTTCATCAGTCAATGCTGTCATAATTAAAACATAGTCGCTTTGAGAAAGAAGAGTGTTTATATCGGTATAATTGACTCCTAATTTTTCTTCTGCCTCTATATTTCTGCTTCTGTTATAATACAAAACATCCATATCAAAGCCATAACGTGCTCTCTTTGCAACATCTTGACCTATTCTACCCATGCCTATTATCCCAAGAGTTGCATGATGTACATCCTTCCCAAACATTTCTTCAAAATCAGTTATATTCCATTTGCCTTCTTTCACATATCGATCCAATTCAGCAACCTTTCTGGCTGAAGCTAATATTAATGCAAATATCAAATCAGCAACCGTATCGTTTAATACTTCTGGTGTATTAGTTCCTATTATATTTCTTTCTTTCATAGCCTTTGTGTCAAAATTGTTATAACCGACTGCTATGTTGCTTACTACCTTTAGTTTAGGAGCATGATCAAGCAAGTTTTTATCAACCTTTGTGCCTGCTAGGAGCAATCCATCCTTATCATGAATATTTTTCAAGATTTCCTCATAGCTTGCTCGATCTCCTCCTTGAAACTTTTCATAATCACAGTACTCTGCTATGTACTCTTCAACAAATGAAGGGATTTCTCTTGCAATATAAACTTTTGGTTTCATTTAAACACCTCTTTTCTTATGTTATATAATTATATCATTCAATTATTAACTCTACAACGAGAAATTGGTAACTGTATCAACTTCTCTACAAATGGCAATTCTAATCTATCTCTGACCCATTTCATTTGGAGCTACTTTAGAAGAACGAATATCTCTTAAAATATTTTCCTGCGGTATGTTCTATGTACTTCAAATCAGTAAAATATAAAAAATTAACCTAATAATAAATTTAGTGAATTTGGTAATAATTTGTTAGTAAGAAATAATTTTTATTTTGTACTTCATTGACATTCTCAATAAATTAGAATATCATAACTTAATGATAAAATTATTGAGGAGGTGTTTATACGAATACTGATAAAAAAGAAATAACTAGCGCATTAACTCATTTAGGCGGTGCTGTGTTTGGTGTTATCGGAACATTGTTGTTCCTGATAAGTGATAAAATAACAAGTGCTTTGACTGCTGTAGCTTTCTTGGTGTTTGGTATCAGCATGATACTTTTATATTCAACAAGCACTATTTATCACTTTATCGATAAATCAAAGAAAAAAGCCAAATTAGTAATGAGAAAACTTGACCACATCATGATATTTGTGTTTGTTGCAGGCAGCTATACACCTATATGCTTGCTGGTTTTAAACAATGATGTAGGATTAAAGCTTTTGATATTGGTTTGGTCCATTACAATAATGGGTGCGATTATTAAATTATTTTGGATAACAGCTCCTAACTGGGTTAGTTCAATATTGTACATAGGAATGGGATGGATGGCTGTATTGGTTTTGTCACCTTTAGCTGACAACATGCCATCAAGCGGCATGTTATGGCTGATTTTAGGCGGCATGTTTTATACAATAGGCGGTGTAATATACGGCTTTAAAAAACCAAATTTCAATAATAAATATTTTGGTTTTCATGAACTGTTTCATATATTTATATTGGCAGGTTCCTTCTGCCACTATGTGATGATGTATTTTTATGTAGCATAACAAAAATTTAAAGGCAAGTGAACTCACTTGCCCTTTTTGTAAAGCTTAATGGCAGACAGCCTTCTTAAATCATAGAAAAAGTTATACATTAAACCTGCGGTGGTTTTTTGTGCCATGACCAGTACCACTGAGGTAATTTTATAAAATCTTATGTGTTCGTTTGTAATTCCTGAATACTTTTTATGAGTTTCTAATGCTTTCTTAGTGTTTAAATAAATATATCCCTCGATTGAATTGAGGTATATTCCTTCCTTTGAAACCTTAAATTGCTGCTGTTTGTTGTACATTTTAATCACCCAGTTTTCATAGGCTCTGTGGCTGTGCAAAAGCTCCACATTTGCATGCTGAGGAATTGTAATGTCCTGAATCAAATGGCATGCTGCCCCCAAATAAAACATGGAGGTTTTTATATCTCCTTGAAAATATTCCTTTACAGCTCTTTTATAGTAAGAAATGCATTCTACCTTAGCATTGCTGTTGCCGAACAGCCCTTTTTTAGTGTTTGGATTATAAAAATGATTGCTGCTTTTGAAATCCTGGTCTGCCCAAACGGCTCCTTCATTGATATCGTCAATGTATAAAGAAAGCGTATCATATATTTCATCATGCCCGTCATTTTTTAGAATTTTTATGGCTTGATTGTTAATAAATTTATGCACAATGCATTCGGTCCTTATAACCTTTTTTTTCAATGGATTTACTGCCCTTACAAATCTTTTATATAAATAGGAATAAGATTTTTCTATTGCACTCATATTTTTACCTGACCTTAAACAATTGATTTATAATTATTTTGTTCATGTTTTTTACTATTATCCATGGCAAATAAAAAACTGCGGCAAATCCGCAGCATTGAATTTTTATCCTATGTAATTTGGCAGCACGCTTCCTCCTGCAATCATTAAAATGACAGTTCCTTTTTCTCCGGTCATTCTTTCTGCGCTGTCAACAGCGTCCTGCAAATTGTTGAAATATTTAAATCCGATTTTTTCTATAATTTCCTTGTCATAGTCTGTAACCATGTAAATACTTGATTTCATTAATGTCATGGCTACAGCTGCAGCCTTGTGCCCTCCAAGAACAAAATTATCCTTTATTTCCTTTACCATTTCTTCCTTTGTCTTTTTGGTCATCCATTCTTCAAATATTTTGTTTTCAAAGCCCTCCTTGCAGGAAGCGCAAAGTATGATAATTCCTCCATCCTTCACAGCATGCCTTGCATTGTCCAATGCCTTTTGTGCCTGATAAATGTTGATGTCCTTTGGAAAACCTCCCGGAGAAACTATTACAATGTCTGCCTTTTCCTTTATATTTATTTTGTACATTTTGTCCAAAGCATCGCAGGCTGCCCTGTGTGCCATTAAATAATGTCCGGCATATGCTCCCACTACTGATTTATCGGCTGCTTGAAGTACATTGAATATAAAATCAATTTTAAAATGCTCTCCGACCTCATCTATATCCTGTCGCACCGGATTTGTATCGAGATTACCTGCATAGGCTCCATCCTTTACCATGTTGGAATGATTTGCCTGAATTGCAGCATAGCTTGAAACCCCCGGCATTATAGCCTTGGCTCCTCCTGAATAGCCAGCAAAATAATGAAATTCAACATTGCCAATACAAATTACTCTGTCTGCTTGCGCCACAGGTTTAAAAATATCAATTGGTGTTCCATTTTTGCATGTTCCAAGGTTTATGCAGTCATTCATATCTGAATCAATAACCATTATTTTTTCATATACCTCATCACCAACCAAACTTCTTTTTTCTTCCTCTGTATGATTTCTATGGCTTCCCAAAGCAAGTACAATGGTGATATCTTCATATTTTACATTTACTGAATTCAACTCTTCAATAATGTACGGAAGTATTAATTTGCTGTTTACGGGTCTTGTTATGTCTGAGGTAACAATAACAACCTTCTCACCAGCTTTTACAATATTTTTCAAATTATCCGTTCCTATTGGATTTTTTAATGCTTCCTTGATTAAGAATTCCTCAGATTCATTTCTTGCTTCTTCATTAGGCATTAAGGTATTTATTGTATAAGAATCACTGACAGAAGCATATACATACTCTTTGTCTTTTTTTAATTTAATTTCCATATTTCTACTCCTTAGTTATAATTGCAACACTATTCCAATAACACCTGAGAGCACTATATAAAGCACCGGGTGTTTGTCAAATTTTACAATCAAAAATAAAATTACTGCAAATATAATTGCTTTTAAAATATTTATGCTTGCTGCCAAGCCCTGTACAGGTATCATTTCAGTATTGACGATCGCTACCGCCAACAACTCTATTCCCACGAATGCAAGAAGGCCTGTGACTGCAGGTCTCACACCGTAAAATACATATTTAAAATTGGGATTACTTTTAAAACTTGACATAAATTTAAACACCAATGATACAATTATAATTGAAGGAACTATTTCAGCAACGGTTGCTAATATCCCTCCAAAAAGTCCAGCCACTTCATTTCCCACATAGGTTGCCATGTTGATACCGATTGGCCCCGGAGTTGATTCTGATATAGCAATCATATCAGTAATAAAAGATACCTCGTACCATCCTGTTCTTTCAGCAAGGTCCTTTAGGTATGGAATGGTTGCCAGTCCTCCCCCAAAGGTAAATAAACCTATAATAAAAAATTCGTACATCAATTTTAAATATATCATGCTCTCAAACCTGCCCTTTTAATAATTATTCCTGCTATTGCACCGGCAATTATCAATAAAACAGGTGATAAATCAAAAATTATCATTATTATAAATGTTAAAATAAACAACCTTAAGCAAAATTTATCAACAATGCTTTTTTTCCATAAGTTTATTATTGCGCTGAATATTAAGGCTGTGGCTCCCAAAGTGATTCCTGCAAAGGCATGTCTTACAATTTCAATGTCTCTGAAGTTTGTAATAAATGTAGTAAGTATTGTAATAATAAAAATGCATGGAGTTATTACACCAAAACTCGCTGCTATGTCTCCTAAAATCCCTTTTTTATGATAGCCAATCATAGAAGAAACATTTATGGCCAAAATTCCGGGAAGTCCCTGGCTCAAGGCATAGTAATCGATTATGTCTTCATCTGAAACCCATTTTTTATTTTTAGCAAGTTCTCTCTGCAAAATTGGCAGCATTGCCATTCCGCCTCCAAAGGTCACAGAGCTGATTTTTACAAATGTCCAATAAATTTCTAGCAAATCCTTCATACTTTCTCCCCTTGTTTTATAAAATAATAAAGATAGTGTATCATTAAACACTCTTTATTTCTACAGAAAATCATAAATTTTCATAAAATTTAAAAAAGGCTTTCGTAATTTTACGAAAGCCCCTGTAAATATTGGATTATACTTCTGTTGCTTGTCATTGTATTATTTGTTCTGGAATTTCTTCAGTTGATTCGTCTGTTGCTACATCTTCTGTTGCATCTTCTGTCACATCTTCAGTTTATTCTTCTGCGACTACTTCAATAACTTCTTCTTTAATTGTAATTGTGTAAACTCTGTCTTCTAAACCTTCTTGTGAAACTGTCATAGTTACAACCGTATCATCCGAGTCAGACAATGATACAGTTGCTGTGTAAACAAGACTATCTTCACTTGCTGAAGCTGTTTTTACATCAATTGTTGAGTCTGTAACGTCAGAAGTAAAATTAATCGCTGCATTAGTTGTCACATCTGCTACAATAATAACCTCTGTCACTCCAGCTGCTGCAATCGCACTGTAGGTTGTTATTTCAGAATTAAATGTTTTTTCTAATTGTGCTCCTTCAATTGAAAGCTCAGTAATTGCAGCATATTCAACTTTATCTTTCATAGCTCTGTCTAATGTAACTAAAGCTTCTGCTCTTGTAATATCATTTGAAGGGTTGAAGTTTTTATTGTCATCACCTATCATATATCCAGCTTCAGCTACTGCTCCAACAAATCCTACTGCCCAGTCTGCTATTTCAGCTTCATCTTCAAACTTTGTTACATCAGAATTTTGTTCAAGACTGTTTAATCTTGAAATAACTACTGCGACCTCTTGTCTTGTGATTTCATCTTGAGGCCTTACTGTATCATCATTGTCACCAACTATATATCCTGCTCCAACGGCCTTTTGCACTTCAGCATAATACCACTCTTCCTGAACAGCATCAGAAAAATTGATTTCTGCTAATTCTTCAAAATCATAAGCACTGTTTACCATTGTCATGAATTCTGCTCTGGTTATAGAGTTGTCAGGTTTAAATGAACCATCCTCATAACCCTTGATTCTTCCATTGTCAAACCATTCTTGTATAGTTTCTTTAGCCCAGTGTTCAGTGTAATCAGAACCAAATACAGCATTTGGCACTGATAAAGTCAATATCATCACTGTTGCTAAAATTAAAGATAATCTTCTTTTAATCATTCTAGTCCTCCCTAAATGTCTATATATTCAATAAAGTATTGAATATGATTTTTATTAATATAAATATATTGTACATGCTGTATATTTTTACACAAATAAAACAAATAGGCAATGAACTATAAATGTTAGTTTAAAAAGATATTTCCACAAGCAGAAAATATTAACATAAAGAATTTCCTTTTTTATATTCCTCAACTAAATTTTTTACTCCGTTAAATAATATTTGACCATCTATTCCACCAAGCAGGAATTTAAAGCCCATGTCAAGATGCAGCTTCATACCGCCTGCCCATGTCATGGTACCGGGTACCACATTGTGTTTTTTGCAAGCTTCAATAACCTTTCTGCAGTTATTAAGAACCTCAGGATGAGTGAGCTGTCCTGACAAGCCCATGGATGTGCTCATATCCATTGGTCCAATAAATGCAATATCAATTCCCGGTACAGAAAGTATTTCATCTATGTTTTCAACAGCTAAGTAATGCTCTATTTGCACTATCACCAAGGTTTCTTCATTTGCCCTTGCATAATAATCCTTAATTTCTTCTGCAGGAGCACCAAACAACACAGCTCTTCCTGCTCCAACTCCTCTTATTCCAACGGGAGGGTACTTGCAGTACTGCACTGCCTTTTCAGCATCTTCCCTTGTATTTATCATTGGAATCATCAGCCCTGCAGCTCCTGTATCCATTCCTCTTTTAACCAATGATACTTCATTTAATGGCACTCTTAATAAAGGTGTAGTCCTTGACTTGATTAAGGATACCATTCTGCCTGATGTTTCTAAATCCATTGAGCCATGCTCACCGTCAATCATTATGCAGTCAACGCCTGTATAAGATATAATTTCTGCAGTATCAAGACCATTGGTCATTATAAAGGTTCCAAACACTGTATTTCCCTGCTTAAGTTTTTCTTTTAATAAATTTTTCATTTTATCCTCCTGCTGTAATTAATTAGTAATAATACTTTTATCTAACACAATACTATAGAATTAATCATATAATCATCATAACCCAATAAACTAAATCTTTCAAGATTATCCCATATAAAAGATGCATGCAAAAAGAATCATTTAAAAAAATATAACGCTTGTTATCTTTTTGCAATTGTTATATTATTTTGATAATATAAAAATAATTACATAGTTGGAGAGATGAATATGAAAATAGTTGTTTTAGATGGATACACAACAAATCCCGGTGACTTGTCCTGGGACAAATTAAAGGAATTAGGTGAGGTTGTAATTTATGACAGAACACCTGTGGAGCTTACTGCTGAAAGAATCGGAGATGCTGATATTGTATTGACCAACAAATCTCCTGTTTCAAGACAAGCTATGGAAAAATGCCCAAACTTAAAATATATCGGTGTTCTAGCAACCGGCTACAACATTGTAGACGTAGCTGCTGCCAAGGAAAGAAACATAATTGTAGCTAATATTCCCACATATGGAACAGCAGCAGTGGGTCAGTTCACTATTGCTCTTTTATTGGAAGTATGCCACCACATAGGAGAACACAACCGTTCAGTAAAAAACGGAGACTGGGCAAACAGCAAGGATTGGAGCTTCTGGAATTATCCATTGACAGAGCTTGAAGGCAAGAGCATGGGGATTATAGGCTATGGACGAATCGGTCAAAGAACCGGTCAAATTGCTCAGGCGCTGGGTATGAAGGTTTTAGCTCATGCAAATCACGTAAATCCTGAACTTGAAAATGAAAATTGCAAATATGTTGATTTAGATACATTGTTTAAAGAATCTGATGTCATTGCCCTCCATTGTCCGCTTACACCATCAACACAGGGTATTATCAACAAGGAAACTGTTTCTAAAATGAAGGATGGTGTTATAATTCTCAATACATCAAGAGGTCCTTTAATTGTGGAAGAGGATTTAAGAGATGCGCTAAACAACGGAAAGGTTGCTGCAGCTGCCTGCGACGTTGTATCAACAGAGCCCATAAAAAATGACAATCCGTTGCTTACAGCAAAAAATATGATTATCACTCCCCACATTGCATGGGCACCTATTGAATCCAGAAGAAGATTAATGGAATATACCCTAGAAAATTTAACTAAGTATCTAGAAGGAAATCCAATAAATGTTGTAAATAAATAAAAAAATGTCATTCTAAGCATCTATGAAGAATCTCCCTACCTTAAAGCAGTAAATCCCTCGTGCAAGACTCAGAATGACACTTAACAATAAATATGTCATCTAGCTTTCCCCATACAGCATGGGGAAACTTTTTTGCTTTTAGCAGGAAGCAATCCTGCCTCCTGATAAATAAAAGCCTCTTGTAAGCCAAAAATTTGTATATTCAATCTTTGAACCACTTAGTAAATTTGAATACTTTGATTCAAAAACTATCTTTACTCCATTTGATTCTATAACTGTATCATCATTATTTTTGAACTCATCCAGAGTTACGCTGAACCTGGGACCGCCTCAGCCGTTTCCTCCAAACACAATTCTAATCATCATATTTTCAGGATTTTTAGATTTATTCTTTTTTTCAATGAATTTATCTGCAGCACCTTTTGAAATATTAATCATATTGACCCCTCCTTTATCAATTAATTTTTAATTATATATTAATATTTAAAACATTTCAGTGACTGAGTTACTAACTATATGTTGTTTGTGATTATCACAATTACTCAGCCTCGAATTACAAATGAATTTGCTAAAACTTAATGATATGCTTGATGGTTTTTGTCATAATAAAATTTATTTTCTATAAAATGTTATATAGTTTGAAAGGATGTGACATTTTGAATAAAAATGGTGTTTCCACCTTGAAGGTGGCAGGTGCATACATAGGGACTGTTGTAGGCGCAGGCTTTGCAACCGGTCAAGAAATACTCCAGTTTTTTACAAGGTTTGGGTTAATGGGTTTAGCTGGGCTTGTGATTGCAACTGTCATGTTCATAATGTTTGGATATATTATAATGGATTTGGGCAACAAGCTAAGGGCAAACTCTCATTATGAAATAATCAAATATGCTGGCGGCAGAAAACTTGGAACTATAATAGACATAATAATAACCTTTTTTCTTTTTGGTTCCTTCACGGCCATGATAGCCGGTACAGGAGCACTGGTGTGGCAGCAATTTAAATTACCTATATTTTTCGGCAACTTATTTATGGCAGTTATAACAGCTTTTACAGTATTGACAGGCATTAAAGGAATCATCAACATCATAAGTATGGTGGTACCCTTTCTTTTAGTTGCTGTTGTTTCAGTAAGTATTTATTCTATTTTAACCTCTACTACCGGATTCACTTCATCAGTAATCTTAAGTGAAAGCAGTTTATTGAGCAACTGGCTGATTGCATCAGTTTTATATGTAAGCTACAACATTATAACCTCCATTGCAGTGTTGGGACCCCTAGGCTTTCAAGCACAGGACAAAAAGATCATAATTAGGGGTGCAGTACTTGGTGGATTTGGCCTTGGCTTAGGTGCAGTCATGATTAATCTGGCATTGTCAAGCAATTTGTCAGAGATGGCAAATATTGAAGTGCCCATGTTAAAAATAGCCGGCAAAATGTCAGACAAAATTCAAACTGTGTATGCAGTAGTCTTAATAGCTGAAATTTATACAACTGCTGTGGGTTCATTATATGGATTTGTTTCAAGATTTTCAGATATAAAAAACAATAAAATTACAAGCAGATTAATGGTTGCCTTCACCTCAGCAGCAGCACTTTTGGCCAGTCAATTTGGTTTTTCAAATTTAGTTAAGTATTTGTATCCGATTGTAGGTTATTGCGGAGTTGTATTGTTGATTTGTTTATTTTTTTCAAAAATATTCAAAAATTGGCTTCTGTCCTCTCGTTGAATCATTATAATTAATTTAAGAAACTTTACAATGAATATTAAATTCAAATTTTTATTTCACTGTATTTCAACTAAACAAGTCCGTTTTATTAAACTTTTAAATAAATATCCAGATTAATGTTACAAGATAAAAAAATAAGCTATTGCTTTTGTCAATAGCCCTTTATTATTTAGCTTATAAACTATTTTTTATAAGTTTCTCCACCTCGTCCAATATTGCCTTGTAAAACTTCTCGCCAAGTTCAATGCTTGCAAAGATAGGATCTCCGATAACTCTACTTCTGATACGCCTGCAATTCCGTTTTTAAACATATTATCTAGAAATTCTTTGTCTGGAGGCAATATGCAGACAACAAAGGAAATGGCCAATGAACTGAAGTCTGCTTATCTGGATAAGTTTTTTATCAATACTCTAACATTAGAATTTTTGCTGGATTTGACATCTGAGTTCGAAAAACAATACAATTTGCCTTTCGGAAGCTCGGTGGTCATGCATGTTTATCATAGACTACTCCTTCACTTGAACAATCATTAAAATTTCCACCGGAGTATTAAATGGCAGCACATTAGTTCCAAGCGCCGCACGTGTGTGCTTACCTGCCTCGCCAAACACCTCTGCAAACAAATCAGATGCTCCATTAATAACATATGGTTGTTCATAAAATTCATCGCTGCATGCTACAAAACCCTGTAGACTGATTATTTGTTCAACATTGTCCAAATCGCCCAATTCATTTTTTAAGGTACTGAGCATGTTAATGGCAGACAATCTTGCAGCCATATATCCATCCTCTTTGTCAAGCTCCTTGCCAAGTTTACCTGTATAAAGGATTTTTCCGTTAACAATTGGGCCAGTGCCGGAAAGATATAATAAATTTCCGATTCTTCTAACGCTCACATAGTTTGCCACCGGTTTATTGACTGATGGTAGCTCAATTCCAAGCTCATAAAGTTTTTGTTCTATTTTTGACATATAATCACCCTTTCTTTTTCATAATGAATAAATAGTTTTACTTCAGATAATTTATATAAATTATAGCAAACGTTTCTACAAATATCAAGTACGCAAAAAAACACCGATGATATCATCGATGCATTTTTTCTGATACATTTTCAATAGCCTTTTCTGCTTCAGCAATCATATTATTAATAATTTGTTCACAACTATCAATGGTTTTAATAACTGACAAGCTCTGACCTGCTTGAACGAGCCCCCACTCAACATCTCCATCAACAGGAGCTTTCTTGCTTGTTCCAACAACTAAATCGTGCAGCTGTTCATAAGGCACTTTTTCTTTTTCCAGCTTAATATACTTGTCTGTCATTTTATTTTTCAAACCTCTTACAGCATGACCATGGAGGTAACCTGTAATTTCAGTATCTGTATCACCGGCATTGATTATTGCATTTTTAGCATTTATATGTGCCATGCATTCTTGAGATGCATAAAATCTTGTACCCGCCTGAATTCCCGAAGCTCCCATCGCTAATGCAGCAGCCAGGCCTCTGCCGTCTGAAAATCCTCCTGCAGCAATAACTGGAATTTTTATTTCTGGAATAACCTGTGTCATCAATGCAATACTAGTTAATTTACCTATGTGTCCGCCTGCTTCCATACCTTCTATAATTAAAGCATCTGCTCCATTTTCTTCTACCCTTTTAGCTAGTTTAAGATTTGGTACAACAGGTATTGCCACTATTCCTGCTTTTTTGAATTTTTCAATATACGGAACTGGATTTCCTGCTCCCAAAGTAACAAATGCTACCTTTTCTTCACATACCAAATCAATTATATCATCTTTAATTTTGTCCATGAGCACAATATTTACTCCAAATGGCTTGTTAGTTAATGATTTAGCTAAGTGTATTTGCTGTTTAACCCAAGATACTTCTCTTCCTCCTGAAGCTATAATGCCTGCACCTCCGGCATTTGAAACAGCTGCTGCCAAGTTTGCCTCAGATACCCAAGCCATGGCACCCTGCAATATGGGATATTTAATATTTAAAAGCTCAGTTAATTTAGTTTCCAACGCTTCCTCCTTATTATTTTTTATTGGTAGTATATCAGCTTACGAATAATTTATCTACTAAGTTTTTTCAGACTGCATGTACATTTTATTTTATTTTATTTTTTCCGACATATAATAATTACATCTAAAAATCAAAATCCCACTTCATAAATGTCTAAATATTAAAATTGTTAACCACCAAATACGCATAAACAGCGACAAAAAGCAGATTTAATTTTAAAAACCTATTAATAATCGCTTAAATGCTTTGCAATTTCAGCTTAATTTCTATATGACTAAAATTGCAGATATTTATGCAATTAGTGGTTGATTATAAATAATCTAATGTATAAATTTAGCTTTTCTTACCCGATGGAGCAGCTCGCTTATTGAAATTCCAAGAATGGATCCTGCGCTGTCAATAAAGACGTCCCTCAACTGACAACCCCTGCCTGGAACGAACAGCTGATGAAGTTCATCAGTTGCTGCATATGTTGCACATATTAAAAATGAAATTAAAAATACTCTACTTTTTAATTTATTCTTTATGAGTGCCTTGTATACTAAAATTCCAAGCACCAAATAAATAGTAAAGTGAGCAAATTTTCGTATATAATGGTTAAGTTCACCAAATGTCCTTATTACTGTACTGGTTTCAATGTCAAATGGGATTATTTTTGCTAAAGTTTCAACCAATACCCTTGTGAAACCGTAACTTAATTGATTAGATTCAGAGGCAGGTTGAGATGAAAACATAAAAATGATCCCCATCCATAACAGAGACGGCAACCAACTTTTAAATTTATTTTTATTAATTATCAATACAATCACCCCAATTTATTATATCATGACAAAAAGAAAATTATACATTCAAATTATACTTCCGAATAATCGAAACAGTACTGTTGAGAATCAAGAACAAAAATTCAGTTGTTGTATTCGAATAAATTATATATTTCATATCAAAGATATCATAGCAACCGGTTTAAGATTTAAGCCAGTTGCTATGTTTTTATCTTATGTTTTTAAAATAAATTTTATTATATTTTTTATCTGATTTGACCATTACCGTAAATAATATACTTTGTAGTTGTAAGTTCTTTTAATCCCATGGGTCCTCTCGCATGAATTTTTTGAGTGCTTATTCCTATTTCAGCCCCAAACCCAAATTCATATCCATCGGTAAATCTCGTTGACGCATTAACATAAACAGCAGCAGCATCTACTTTATCTAAGAACTTTTGTGAATTTGAATAACTTTCTGTCACTATAGCTTCAGAATGTCCTGTTCCATATTTGTTAATATGTTCAATAGCTTCATCAACACTATCAACAACTTTAACCGATATGATGTAATCCAGATATTCTTTGCCGTAATCTTCTTCTGTAGCAGGAATAACATCGCCGCATATTTTAACTGTTTCCTCACAGCCTCTTACTTCAACTTTATTTTCTTTTAATTTATGAATTGCAGTTGGCAAAAAATCTTCCTTGATGTTTTTATGAACCAATAAACTTTCGCATGCATTGCAAACTGAAGGTCTGGATGTTTTAGCATTAATTAGTATTTGTATAGCCTTATCAATATCTGCTGATTCATCAACAAATACATGGCAGTTTCCAATTCCTGTTTCTATGACCGGAACTGTTGCATTATTTACTGCTGCTTTAATTAATCCTGCTCCACCTCTTGGAATTAATACATCAAGATAGTCACTTAGCTTCATAAATTCTGCAGCAGTTTCTCTTGATATATCTTCGATAAGTTCTATTGCTCCTTCATTTATGCCTGCTTCTTTTAAGGACTCTTTCATTATTCTTACCAGCTCTTTGTTAGAATTAATTGCATCACCTGAACCTCTGAGCATAACAACATTAGAAGATTTTAAGCACAGTGCTGCTGCATCTACAGTTACATTAGGCCTTGATTCATAAATAATGCCTATCACCCCTAAAGGTACTCTTTTTTGTCCTATTACAAGACCGTTTGGTCTTTTTTTCATGGACAACACTTCACCCACAGGGTCTTCAAGATCTATAATTTGCCTAACACCATCAGCTATTCCTTTTATTCTGTCTTCATTAAGCATGAGTCTGTCAATCATATTTTCGCTGATACCTTTATCTCTGGCATTCTTAATGTCTATTTCATTTGCAATAATTATTTGCTCGAAATATTTTTCTAAATTATCTGAAATTATTTTCAATGCATTGTTTTTAACTTGAGTTGACATATTCATCAATTCATATGATGCATCTTTAGCATTTTTTCCTTTTATTATTAATTCATTTATCATAATTTCTCCTTTCCCAAAAAAATCGTTCCTATTTGTTTGCCTTCCAAAACATCATAAATCAATTCCGGATTTTCACCATTTAATATAACCATATCAATACCATTGTTTACGGCTATTTTAGCTGCAGATATTTTTGTTGCCATTCCGCCTGTACCAACTTTGCTTCCTGATTTCCCACCTAATTTTTCTATATCAGGAGTTATTTCTTTTACCAAAGGTATCAGTTTAGCATTTACATTTGTTTGAGGATTATCATCGTACAGGCCATCAATATCGGTTAATATGATTAACAAATCTGCTTTAACCAATTTTGCAGTAACAGCTGACAATGTATCGTTGTCACCGTAAACAATTTCATCTACTGCCACGCTGTCATTTTCGTTTACTATGGGTATTACATTATAGGATAGCAATGTTTCAAATGTGTTTATTATATTAATTTTTAATTCTTCATCCTCGGTGATGTCTTTTGTCAAAAGCATTTGTGAAACCGTGTTATTGTATTCGGCAAATAATTTATCATAAATATACATAATTGCACATTGACCTACCGAGGCGCAAGCTTGTTTTTCCATAACTGATTTTGGTCTTTCACTTAGCCCTAATTTAGAAACTCCAGCAGTTATTGCCCCTGAGGTAACCAGAATTATTTCTTTGCCCTGACTTTTTAAATCACTTAAAACCATTGCTATCTTGTCCATCTTTCTTAAATTAAGTTTTCCTGTATTATGGGTAAGGGTTGAAGTCCCTACCTTAATCACAATTCTATTAGCATTTTTTATTTTTCCAACAGCCATTTTTATAAACATCCTAGTTATTATTTTTATACTATTGTATCAATAAATTCAAAAAATGCAAGCAATAAATAACCGTCATTGTATATTTAAAATATCTTGAGCTTTTTAAACATAATGTAATAGCCACAGTAACAAAATCCCTGTGGCTATTTTTGATTTATTCTTATAGTATATTACAATTATTTTATCTTTGTACTCTTCCTGACGCATCACCGCCTGCAAGTTTTTCGACATCAGATACATTTACTCTATTAAAATCGCCAGTGATAGAATGCTTTAAGCAGCTAGCAGCAACCGCAAATTCCAAAGCCTCTTGTTTATCATTGCAGTTATTAATCCCATATATCAATCCACCAGCAAATGAATCTCCTCCACCTACACGATCTACAATATCACGTATTTCATATTTTTTACTCACATAGAAGTTTTCCCTGTCATTAAGACATGCTGCCCAACCATTAATATCAGCACTTACACTTTCTCTTAAAGTAATGGCAATCATTTTCATATTAGGATATGCCTTCAACACTGCATTAGAAAGTTCCTGATATTTATTTCTATCTAGTTCTCCGCCTTCAACATTTACGTCAATCTTCACTCCTAATGACTTTTGGCAATCCTCTTCATTTGCAACAGCCACATCAACATACTTAACTAACTCGCCCATGACTTCAGGGGCCTTTTTCCCATATTTCCATAGATTTTTACGGAAGTTAAGATCACATGAAACAGTTATATTTTTAGCTTTGGCAGCTTTAACACTTTCCAATGACAGCTCCATAACACTTTCAGAAAGCGCAGGTGTTATGCCTGTAATATGAAACCAGCTAACACCCTCAAAAGCCTTGTTCCAATCAATATCACCTGGTTTTGCCAAAGCTATTGCAGCAAAATCTCTGTCATATACAACCTTGCTTGGAAGTTGATTAGATCCTCCCTCCAAGAAATAAATTCCTAAACGTCCATTTCCTCTTATTATTTTAGAAGTATCAACTCCAAAGCTTCTTAATACTTTAATTGCTTCATTTCCTAAGACGTTATTAGGCAGTACTGTTAAAAATGCTGCATCCATACCGTAATTAGCTAGAGAAACTGCTACATTTGCTTCTCCTCCACCAAATGTAGCTTCCATTAATGGACTTTGAAAAAATCTTTCCACTCCTGGAGCTTTAAGTCTTA
This sequence comes from Sedimentibacter sp., assembly GCA_050173715.1. Taxonomy (GTDB): domain Bacteria; phylum Bacillota; class Clostridia; order Tissierellales; family Sedimentibacteraceae; genus Sedimentibacter. Next base: position 11,413 of record JBFXKO010000009.1, on the reverse strand, counting down.
ACATAATTTCCCCAAATGTTAATACTTTCATATCATTCACTATCTCCTTCCTACTTTAATATTCTAATTCTTTAAATGAATTGCAAACCCACCTATCTCCTCTGAAAGATAGATAGCTTTTGTTTCTCCTTTAGGTCCTATCTTGCGTGTACTTTCATTGAATGTAACTCCCATTTCGCTTAAATAAGCAACTGCTCTGTCAATGGAGTTTGTTTTAATAGCAATATGACCTTTTTGACCTAAAAATGGGGACTTCATAACCTCAACCGCTTCACCAGCAAATATTGAGGAATTTCCCATTTTGTACTCAAAACCGAATATGCTCGATAACTGATTTGTAACACTATCAGCTTCATTTAAATCAGCACAATTAATACCTACATGATCTAATGAAAAGCCTAACATATTTTGTATTGCTTCTCTTGTAAGTTTTGTTATTGTATCAAAATCTCCGGCATCGATTAAATCACTCTTTACCATCCAAGAACCTCCACATGCTATAACATTCTTTTGTGCAAGGTAGGAATTCAAATTCTTTGCATTAATGCCGCCTGTTGGAATAAACTTCAATGTTGTGTATGGTCCTCCCACAGCTTTTAAATATTCCACTCCACCAGATTGTTCAGCCGGAAAAAATTTCACAACATCCAATCCCATTTCCAATGCAGCTTCCATGTCGCTGGGTGAAGAAGTTCCTGGTATAATTGTAATTCCATTAGAAATACAATAGCTTACAACCTTTGGATTAAAACCTGGCGATACAATAAACTTAGCTCCTGCATTAACAGCCTTATCAACCTGCTCAATTGATAGAACTGTACCTGCCCCAACTAACATATCAGGATATGCCTTTACAATCCTTTTTATAGATTCTTCAGCCTGAGCTGTCCTAAAAGTAACCTCTGCTACAGGAAGTCCAGCATTAATTAAAGCTTCTGCCAATGGAACTGCTGTCTCTACATTATCAATTTTAATAACGGGTACAATGCCAAGATTTGATATTTTTTTAATAAGTTCGTTCATAAGCAAATCCTCTTTATTATTTTTTAATGGGATAATTCCAAAACAAAATTCTTTATTAATTCCATGCCTTTAATGATTTCTTCTTTTGATGTTGCAAATGAAATTCGAATATAACCTTCTCCAAAATCGCTAAAAGCTGTTCCAGGCACTACTACAACTTGCTTTTCTTCCAAGAGCTTTGTAGCAAAATCATCCGAACTTAATCCTGTACCTTTTATGTTAGCAAAAGCATAGAATGTTCCCTTTGGTTTTTTGCAGCTAATGCCAGAGATTGCATTTAATTTCTCAACGATTATGTCTCGTCTTTCTTTATATTGTGAAACCATATAATCAACATAATCTTGAGGACCAGTCAGAGCTTCTAGTGCTGCATACTGACATGGAGTTGCAGCACATGCAACTACATTTTCTTGTAATTTAGTAATATTACTTATGAGCCATTCTGGACCGGCAGCATATCCCACTCTCCATCCTGTCATAGCATATGATTTAGACCAACTGTCAATTATTACAGTGCGTTCCTTCATTCCTTCAATTGTAGAAATGCTTATATGTTTATTTTCATCAAAAATTATATATTGATATACTTCATCTGAAATTATCAGCAAATCGTGTTCCATTGCTAATTTAGCTATGCCTTCCAATGTTTTTAAATCCAGCATACCACCAGTTGGATTACAAGGTGAGTTAATTATAATAGCTTTTGTTTTATCAGTTATTGAATTCTTTAACGTATCAATATCATACATAAAGTCATTTTCTTCTGTCACATGAACTAAAACAGGGACTCCTTCACACATTTTTATTTGCTGCTCATAGTTTGTCCAACAAGGAGCTGATATAATAACTTCATCACCAGGGTTCAGCAGAACCTTTAATGTTAAGTAAAGTGCGTCCATTGCACCAACTGTTACAGTTATTTCAGATTGTGGATTGTATTTTACATTATTTTTAGCCAACAGTTTATCACTAACTGCTTGTCTAAGTTCCAATATACCGGCATTTGCTGTATATTTACTGAAACCATTTTTTATTGCATCACAACCAGCCTTAACGACATTTTCTGAAGCTGTAAAATCAGGTTCTCCTAATGTAAAGCTTACAACTTTATCATATTGTTGTGCTTTATTAAACATTTTACGAATTGCAGATGGTTGGATATACTTCGTATTCTTTGAAATTTCCATTTATTCCTCCAATTTTAAAAAACGTAAATTATATAGTTATTTTCCTATTACGAGCTGTAACTTGCCAAACATCAATTATTTTTTTATCTTGTGAAACTAAAACTTCTGAATAAAGTGCACTTGTAGGGCAAATATGAGTTGGTATAACATATAAAACTGTTCCAATTTCAGGACGACAGTCCTCATATCCTTCATTCATTTGGAAAACCCAGTGTTCCTCACTTTGAAATAATGAAGAGGCTTCATTTTCATATCCCACAATAACGCCTCTTAAACCGACTGGGTCAGATGCAATACCTTTATATCCTAAATCTATAGTAAACAAATCTTTATTCGGATGGCTTATAACTCTTGTCATTATAGCCGCTGCTGGTATGTAGTCCAAATCAGGGAGATTTTTTAGATAACCAAAATCTGATACGAACAATGTTCCTGGTGAAACAAAAAAATCACTATTTTCAACAAAGCAAGGGAATGAAGGAGTTCCTCCAGCAATAATTGTTGAACATGAATAACCTCCACTTTCCAAAGAATGTTTTAAGTTATTTATCAACATTATACTTTCGGCAACATCTCGCTTTCTTATGGAAATATCTGCATTGTTGTGATGTCCATCGTAACAGTGAAGTCCATCTAATGACAAACCTTCTAATTTATAACATCCTTTGTATAGTTCTTCAACTTGATCAACAGGACAGCCAGTACGATTCATGCCTAAGTTCACATCGATTAAAACACGGGCTTTATAGCCATATTCAGTTAATTTATCAGATAAAATTTTAAGCTGATCATAATCGTCACCTATTGCCCATAGCCTTGATTTTATTGCTTTTTTTTGCAACTCAATAAACCTATCAATATTTGGGCCTATTAGAGGATATGCAATTAAAATATCTTCAACCTCACTCATTACCAAAGTCTCAGCTTCTGCAATTGTTGCACACTTAAACTTATTTATCCCCATTTGCTGTTGTAATTTTATCATCTCCATCATCTTATGAGTCTTGATGTGCGACCAAAGCCGATGTGAACCTCCTGCTAACTTTATTGATTTTTCTACATTTGATATGATAATATCCTTGTAATATATTAAATTTGGAGTAATAATTTCATATGGATTTTCTATTTCATATAAATTTTTTACCATTTTAGCCTCCCGATATTAAACTATCGTGCATATTAAAACAGATACCTTAAATTTCAAATATAAATTCTATCTCAACTGTAATATTGCCCGGAAGTTCATTTACTCCTATTGCTGAACGCGCACCTATTCCATCGTCTCCATATATATCAGCAAACAGTCTTGAAGCACCATCAATAACCTTGGGCTGTTGATTAAAATTATCAGCGCTTGCAACAAAACCCAATGTTTTAACTAAACTCTTAATTTTATTTAAGTCACCTAAGAAATCATGTAATGTACTTAAGGCATTTAATGCACAAATACGCGCAGCTTCTTGACCTTCTTCTATAGTTCTTTCAGCACCTACTTTTCCAACAATTACAGGGATACCTTTGTTGGTAGCTCCTTGACCGGAAACATACAACATATTTCCTACTTGCTTTACAGGTTTATAAATACCTCCTTTGGGTGGTAATTCAGGTATTTCATAACCCAATTCTTTTATTTTTTCATAAACATCCATCATCAAAGCCTCCTTTATTCTTTATAATCTATAATTAATAGAAATAACTTTGTTAAAATTACCTTACCTTTATATTTTATTCAATTACTTTCAATTTATCTGACAAATCACGGCTTGCTTCATAAAAAATACCCGTATCTACCGAGTAAGCAAGGTATTTGATACCAGCTTTTTTCCACCGTGCAGCATTTTCCATGTTGTCAACAAAAGTACCAACAACAATATTGTGTTTATTGCACAAATCAATAATTTCCATCATTTTTTCAGTTACTAAAGGGTGGTCAATCTGCCCTGGTATGCCAATTGATTGAGATAAATCGTATGGTCCTATGAAAATCAAATCTATTCCATCAACCTTTAGTATCTCATCTAATTGGGAAATTGCTTGTTGCCCTTCAATTTGCAAAATTACAACAATATTATCTGCATCTCTAAAATATTCAAAACGGTCTTGTGCAGAGTATTCCGCAGCTCTTACAAATCTGCACACACCCCTGTTTCCGCTAGGAGCAAATTTTGCTTGACTTATAAGCATTCTTGCTTGATCCGCATTTTCAACCTTTGGAATTTGTATACCAGCAGCGCCTATATCTAATACCTCTCCTATAATTGATAAATTATTTTCTTTAACTCTTACTATAGGTAAAATATCTGATACTTGAGCAGCTCTTATTAAATTCTGAAGAGTTTCAACACTGTTTGGACCATGCTCCAAATCAAGTATCACAAAATCGAACTGTGCATGTCCTAGTATCTCGATGAAAGTCGGGTCACTGGTTTTTGAAAATGGGCCAAATGTATAACTGTTTTTTAATTTTTCTTTAAAAGATTTTATCCTATCATTATTCATTTTTATCTCCAATTAATTATTATATTTAAAAATAGTGCTTAATATATTATTATTCTAAAATTTGCTTAAGCATTAGAGTTTTCATCTCCATCAGTTTTATGCTATGGTTCAATGTTCTGAATATTTCCATTTTTAATAAATAAACGTGGCATTCGCCTGTTGAAATTATAGAACAATTCACCTGAGCACAATCCTGATATGTCGCAGAGTTCTTGCGCAGGTATACAGTTATCTTTTTGTTTTCCGATTATAACTACTTCATCTCCAACGTTTACATCTGATATGTCTGTTACGTCAATCATACATTGATCCATACATATAGTGCCTAAAACAGGTGCAAATTGTCCATGCACCAACACTCTTATCTTGTCTCCCTGCAACATGCGAGTTAAGCCATCAGCGTAACCTAGAGGAAGTGTGGCAATTCTGCTTTTCCGTTTGGTAATAAATTTGGAACCATAACTAATTGATGTTCCGGCTGGAACTGTTTTTAAAAATACAATATTAGCTTTTACTTCCATGATAGGCAATAATGGTATTTCCTCTTTATTTGTTATATTTGAAGGATAAATACCCCATAACATAGCTCCTGGTCTAACAGCATCAAAATATGATTCTGGAAGTCTATACATGGCAGGACTGTTTGAAAAAGAGTAAATTGGAATATTAATGTTCATATTTCTTAACATTTGAGAAAAATCATTAAATTTATCCAGTTGTTTATATGAATATGTTAAATCCTCAGTATCCGCTGCTGCAAAATGGGACATAAGGATTTCAATTTCAATATTATCAAAAGAACGTATTTGTTGAACTATCTTTGCATCTTCCTCTGTTGGATTAAATCCTATGCGACCCATGCCAGTGTCAACAGCTATCATTACCTTTAAAATTTTACCTTGCTTTTTGGCTTCGTCTGAAAAATGCTTCGCATTGTCTAAATCAGAAATCACAGGAATTAGATCGTTATTTATAACCACATCTGAATATAAATTAGGTACAATCCCCAGCAAAATAATCGGCGCATTAATTCCACTGTTTCGTAATTCTAATGCCTCGCTTAAGGTTGCAACAGCCAAATGTGACGCCCCATTTTCGAGCATAACCTTACTACATTCAACAGAACCATGACCATAGGCATCAGCCTTAACAATACCGATTATAGAACATTTATCTCCTATACGCTGCTTAATTGTTTTCAAATTTTTATCTAGATTGTCCAGATTTATTTCTACCCATACGGGACGTATAGCTTCTTTAAACATAGTGCATATGGCTTTTGAGCCATCCTCCTTGAATATTTTAATTATTTCATTCCATTATATTACATATATTGCATATTGAATCAAATATTAAAGTTATACAAAAACTCTTTCAATCTCGGTAAAGCCCTATCCTCAAAAATTTCTTTCGGCGTACCTACTGCTGCGATTTTACCTGCATCCATAAAAACAACTTTATCTGATACTTCATATGCAAAACGCATTTCATGTGTAACCAAGATCATTGTAATTCCATCATTAGCAAGCTGTTTAATAACATTCAATACTTCACCAACCAGTTCGGGGTCAAGTGCTGATGTAGCTTCATCAAACAAGACAATTCTAGGATTCATAGCTAAAGCTCTTGCAATGGCAACACGCTGTTGTTGACCTCCTGACAACTGTGCAGGGTAATTATTAACTTTTTCTGATAGCCCTACTCGTTCCAACCACTTTCGGCTGATTTTTTCTGCCTCTTCATGTGATAATTTCTTAACTCGTATCAAACCAAGCATAACATTTTTCAATGCAGTCATGTGCGGAAACAAGTTAAATTGTTGAAAAACCATACCAGTCATTTGCCTTTGCTCGGAAATAACATGCTCAGAGTACCTTTTCCTTTTTCCGTTTTCGATCTTGTATCCAACCTCTTTATCATCCAACAAAATTGATCCTTCTTCAAACTGTTCAAGTAAGTTTATACATCTTAATAAAGTTGTCTTGCCTGATCCACTTGATCCAATTATAGTGACAACTTCTCCTTCATTAACATCTAAATTGGCATTTTCAAATACCTTTACGCTTCCAAATGATTTACCAAGATTTCTTATTTTCAATAATGGCTCACCCATAATAACCTCCTTATTTTTTAACGAAACTTACTTTATTTTCTAATGTTCGTCCACCAAACTCAATAATGGTATTTATAGTAAAATATATAAGCCCAATTATTGAATAATACGCTAAAGCTCTGGGGTCCTTTGCAACTAGCTGCTTACCCACAAGCATAAGTTCCGAAATACTTACTAAACTAAGCAAAGTTGAGCCTTTAACAATTTCTGTGGCACTATTCACCCAAGGCGGCAAAATTTCTACTAACGCCTGTGGCAAAAGAATGTCTTTTAGAATTTGAGGGAATCTCATACCCAAGGCACGCCCTGCGTCAATTTGTTGCTTTGGAATATTTTGTAATGCTCCTCTAACCAACTCTGATACCTGAGCACTGCAAAATATCATAAGGGCAATTATTCCTATTAACATAGGACTCATTGTTATACCTATTGACTTTAAGATGAAATCCAGGTAATAATATATAATGAAAATCGTTACTAGTAACGGTAGTCCCCTTACAATGTCAACAAGAGCTTTAAAAGGTAGCTTAATATATTTGTTTCCGTACGTGATTATCAACCCAATTATAACTCCAAGGATAGTTCCAAGAATTATTGCACCAAATGATACTATTAATGTGCTACTTAAGCCATCAAATATCATTGTTCTGGCATTCCATAACCTATCCCAGAATGAAGTGTTAGTATTTATATTTAACAATATTCTTAACCTCCATAACTATTTAATTTTCCATTTACGTTCAAGCAAGCTTAATCCTCTTGCCATCAAATAACTTGTAATAACATACAACAATGCAGCTGCAATCCAAACCTCAAAAGTTCTGAAAGATTGCACGTTTAGCTTTTTAGTTATATACGTTATTTCTGGAATTGCAATAGCTGCAGCCAGTGAAGTGTCTTTGAATAGAGAAATTAGGTAATTGCCCATTGATGGCAGCACTGAGCGAAACATAATTGGAAGCTTTATATCAAGCATGATCTGGCGACGACTTAAACCAATTGCATAGCCAGCCTCAATAATTCCTTTTGGTATACCTTCAAGACCTGCACGGAATACTTCAGTCATATAAGCTGCTCCATATAAAGATAATGTCAATATGAAAGCTATTTGTTTTGAAAGTATAATCCCTAAATCAGGTAATCCAAAATATATTATATAAATCAAAATCAAGAGTGGCGTGTTTCGAAATATAGTTACGTATACACGTGCTGCTTTTTTCATTGTTTTATGATTTGATACAGCCCCCAAGGCTATAATCAAGCCTATTATAATAGCAAGAGTCAAGGAAATGGCTGCAAGAAACAGACCTAATCCCAACCCTTCCATAAAAACATCAATATTCCTAAATACCACATTAAAATTAAAATTATAGTTCATCCACATTTCTCCTACAATTCTTTTAGACCTAGAATGTTTTGTCATTTAGTCTTTTATTAAACTATATGGTTGGAATTATGAGATATAATACCAACCATATTTACTATAAAACCTTAACTTGAATTAAATTAAATTTTATATTAATTAATTGTTGTTGTTTCTGTATAACTTCGGCATACCAACTGTTGGAGCAGAAAGTTGATCATTCATGCCAAACCAATTAGAATATGCTTTTATATATGCCTCATAATTAGCTCCTGTCATTGCATCCTGAATAACAGTATTTACAAAGTTTATCCAAACTTGATCATCAGGTCTCATAGCAATTCCATAGTTCTGTGGATAAGTATAATAACCAGAATCCTTGTATAGTTCAGGATGTTGCTTTATTTCCCATTCTAAGTTTGAACGGTCAATAATACCAGCATCAACTACACCTGAATTAACAGCTTGTATAACCATAGCTTGCTCTTCAAATTGTTCTGCAACAGCATCTGGTAGATATGTTGCAACTATGTCATCTGCAAATGCATTTTGTAGAACACTTATTGTGATTTTCTTGCCATTTTTTGCTGCCTCTACAAGATCATTGTAATCTTTATATGGGCTTTTAGCTGACATCATCAAAGCAGATCCTTCTGTATAATAAGGAATTGAGAATGCCACCTGTTGTGCGCGTTCTGCAGATATTGTCATAAACTGAATAGTAACATCTACTTTGTTGCTCAGTGTGTTAGGAATACGTGAATCAGATGTCTGTTCAACAAACTCGACCTTTGTTTCATCATCAAAAAGCGCCTTAGCCAATATTCTAGCGATTTCAATATCAAAACCTTGATATTCACCTTGATCATTCTTGAAATGCCAAGGAACATTATTACTACCTGTACCAACTATTAAATATCCACGGTCCAGTACAGTTTGCAATGTGCTTTTAGCAGTATCATTGCCGCCAGCTGGAGCATTATTTGATGAAGTACATCCAACAACACTAAATACAATTACTAGGCATAATACAAGAATCATGCTAACCTTTAATACATTTTTCATTTTTTCCTCCATTTTTAATATAATTTTATATTTTAAGGAACAACCTCGCTTTGAAATCTTCCTTAAATACTGAAAGCTATAAAAGTCTAAGTAAATATTACGAAATTTCATTTATATTATAAATTCCTTGGTTATTTTTGACATTTGGGATTGAACAAAAACAATGGTGGCGTTGTACCTGTAGTTGAAATTGTTTTCCCAAATATTATAGTACAACGCATTAAATATATCTAATACCTACTTTGTGACCCAATGTATCAAATAATAAACAAATATATACATATAGTTAATCTGACCACGTTTACCATTTTTTTAATTGCCTGTACATTTCCCTTTTAGGAGACTTGCAAAAATTTCAAATAATTATTATATTACCGAATTGCAATTTGTTTCACATCATGAAACAGCGTTTCTAATTATTCTTATAATAACAAAAAATTTATGAATTGTAAAGTGATACTTTTATAACAATGCAAAATAAAAACATAATCGATTTGTGATAAATTTCTTCATGAGCGGCTTGCTCAATGATTTTATGCAAAATTAGATTTCAATGTATAACCATTTTCTTTGGAGATTAAATTTGCATATTTGATTACCTCCTTTGAAATAAAGTCAATTTTCTCCTCTGTTATGCGATTAATTGGACCCGAAATACTTATTGCCCCAGCAACATCACCTCTAATATTAAAGATTGGTGCACCTATGCATCTCACTCCTATTTCGTTTTCTTCGTTGTCAATTGCATAACCATTTTGCTTAACAGTTTTTAGTTCTTTCTTAAATAAAATAAAATCTGTAATCGTATTTTCTGTCAACTTTACTATTTTGCTATTTCTCCATACTTTAAGGATTTCATTTTCTGGCAGAAAGGCTAATATTGCCTTGCCTGTAGCTGTACAGTATAATGGATTTCTTTTGCCAATCCTCGAAGCCATACTTATAGTATTATTAGCTTCAACCTTATCAACATAAACAATATCATTTTCTTCTCTAATGATTAAATGCACAACTTCATTTACGCTTTCCATTAGCATTTTTGTATAATTTTTTGAGCTTTTCAATAAATCTAATTTATCAACTTTCTTACTTCCTAGCTCAAATAACTTAAATGTTATTTTGTACTTATTTGATTCTACTTCCTGCACAACATATTCCTTTTGAATTAATGTTGCTAGCAGCCTATAAACGGTGCTTTTGTGAAGATTTACTCTCTCACTTATTTCAGTAATGCCTAACCCATCACTATAATCCGAAAGAACCTCAAGTATCGTTAGTGTTCTATCTACTGATTGAACTAAATCCATTATTTTTTTTGCTCCTTTTCAAATGTATTTTCTATTTATATACTCTATATTATAACAAATCGTTCCATATTTCAATATTTAGTTTCGCATTGTGGATTTTTTTGTTTTAAACTTATGGCAATCATAATAATTAAATTAATGTTGTCATTTATTAATCGAGATATTGAAACGTTGACATTTTATAAAAATCATATTATTATACATAATAAGAATCAGGAGTGTTTTATGTATATTTATAGATAAGAAATAAAAAGATATATAGAAATAATTTTTATGTAGCTTACAATAACAATTAAAGAAATTATATGGATAATAACAGCATATAAAAAAATCATTACAAACTTGTGATGATAAATTAAACTATGGAGGATGTAATGGATAAAGAAAGAATTGAAAATGCAGTAAGGGAAATCCTTTTTGCAATTGGGGAAAATCCTGATAGAGAGGGACTTGAAAATACACCTACGAGAATTGCTAAAATGTTTGAAGAAATATTTTCAGGTGTTTCTGAAGACCCTGCAAAACATCTTGAAGTTTTTTTTCAAAATGAAAAATATGAAGAGCTGGTATTAGTAAAAGATATACCTTTTTATTCTGTGTGCGAGCATCATCTTGTTCCATTTTTCGGGAAAGCACACGTAGCTTATCTTCCTAAGAACGGTAAGCTTACAGGTCTCAGCAAACTTGCGAGAGTTGTTGAAACAGTAGCTAAAAGACCTCAATTACAAGAAAGAATTACAGCTACTGTGGCTGATACACTAATGGATAAGCTTCAACCTTACGGAGTTATAGTAGTAATTGAAGCTGAGCATATGTGTATGACTATGAGAGGTGTAAAGAAACCAGGTTCAAAGAC